>NZ_BAUU01000007.1 GCF_000513115.1 Halalkalibacter hemicellulosilyticusJCM 9152 | reverse complement strand
GTAGCACGAGGAGGCTCACCAGCTTCCCGCGGAAAGCGAAGTATATTTCAGGAGCGGTGCATGTGCTCCACTCTTGATTTGTTCGGTATCTCACTTATGAAAATACTTTTTTCCCAGCCTCTTCCCTAAAATATTTTTACGCGTTTTGACACATTCAAGTCTTTTTCTTTCTATTAGAAAAAGGTACACTATATTAGTGAATACGCATATATAAGGGGGCACTAATGAAGAAAGAAAATGTCTTATTCCTATTATTAGCTGTTATTACGGTCATTTGTATCATGAGCATTGGTGTAGCAGTCGCAGAAAAGAGTATGCTCATTTTTATTTTATCAATTATCGGTATTTTTTTAGCAATGAGATTAGGATTTACGCTAAAGAAAAAATTAAACGAACGCGAAAATAAAGAACCTGATGCATAGGCTACATCAGGTTCTTTTGCGATTCAAATTAATGATCCTCACCTAAATATAAAGAAATAATTTCTTTATGCACATGAGGCTTTCCTGCAATAAATGTGCCTGGCTCTAATAAGCTTAAGCGGTCTCCTTGAAAATTTGAAGCTCTGCAGCCAACTTCTTCAAGTAAAACTAACCCTGCTGCATAATCCCACGGAGATAATTTCACACTTATATAGCCATCTAATCGATCAGCTGCTAAATAAGCTAGTTCAATCGCAGCCGACCCAATTGAACGAGTACCACGTACATCGCGTACAAGTGCTGATAAAGGATTTCGATAAGGGTTTCTTCCCTCAATTAACCACCGAGCATTAATTCCAATAATCGCTTCTTCAACAGGCCTTTCTTTAACAGGAACAAGTGGTTCTTCATTTAAAAAAGCCCCCTTCTCTCGAACAGCATGAAACAATTCATCTGCCATCACATCATAAATTAAACCAACCATACCTATACCATCTTGATAGACTCCTATTGAAATCGCAAAATTGTACTTCTGATGAACAAAATTCATCGTCCCATCAATTGGATCAATTAACCAAACTGTACCTTTTAATGATTGTAATTCTTCCGCAACCCCCTCTTCTCCAAGAAAAAATGTTCCGGAAACGCTTCCTTAATTTTATGATAAAAAAACGATTCTATTGCCTTGTCCACTTCTGTTACAAGATCATTGGGATTTGATTTCGTTTCAATATGTATGGACGAAGCAAACGAATCCTTTATGATTTGGGCCGCTTCATAGATCCATGATTTTGCTACCTTTTCAATTTCACACCAATCATTTGACATCACATCGTACCTCCTCATTGTTGAAATAAACCTTTTTTGACTTACTACCATTATGACGTGAATGACCATATTGAATCAAGTATGAGGCAGTACGATTTACTAGGTTTGCGAAAAATGAGAAAGAGATGCGCTTGAAGTCTAACTTCCTTTGCACATCTCAGTACGTTTAGTGGAAAAATCCATATTCTACTAATTCTGCATGAAGCCTTCTTAACCTGCTTTTAGCAGCCTTCATTTCATCTAAATTTTCTGTTGCCATTGCATCATGTAAGGTAACAAGCTCATAATCTATTTCGAGACGCAACACAGGGATTCTATCTCTTCCGTCTTTTCGTTTCAACGTATTCATTACTTGTTCCATTTGCTACACTCCCTTTTTTCAATGGCTCGAATAACTGTCTGCAATAGTTAACTAAATTTTCAGTTATTTATAGTTATTATTTTAAGTGAATTTTCAGAAAAAATCAAGAGCAGCGACAAAAGAAATGAGAAATAGGGGAAAATTTTCATAAAGCACATCTTTTCGACATAGCGTGAAAATATGATAATATAAAGGAAATCAGTCATTACTATTTTATTTTTGAGCAATGACTAAAGGAAATTCACAACAAGAAAAGTGAGGTATAAATATGAACGGCTTTACAAAGAAAGACTTTCGCGTTTTTCAATTAGAAGGATTAGGTGAGCGAATGACTGCCATCCAAAATCAAATTCAACCCAAATTCCAGGACATTGGGTCACAATTAACAACTGATTTATCGATGATGATTGGTAATGAAATGTATTTACATATCGCTAAACATGCTAGAAGAAAAGTAAATCCACCAAACGATACATGGTTGGCAATCGCTGACAACAAACGCGGCTATAAAAAACATCCCCATTTCCAATTGGGATTATTTGATGATCATCTATTTATCTGGTTAGCGTTCATTTACGAACTACCAGCAAAATCAGCCATCGCTAATCGTTTTCTAAATGAATTAGACTTATTTTCTACGCTTTCAAACGACATAGTTGTTTCATTAGATCATATGAAAAAAGACGCCAAACCATTAGCTAGCTTTTCTGAAGAAGAATTAAAGCAATCTCTTATTCGTTTTAGGGATGTGAAAAAAGCAGAGTTCTTAGTCGGTAAGCATTTAACACCTAATGATGAGGTTGTACAAGACAAAGAGAAGCTAGTTGAGTATACAAAACATACATATGAAGAATTATTACCTTTATATCAATTAGCGATGAGTGCAAACGAATAGAGCATCACTGTCCACCATCTGAAACTCGCGAAACTGCTATTACATCATTTGAACTACTTATGTGTTCCAAAAGGCCTGTACGCCCCTTTGGAACACTTTCTTACTTTTGACGCTCACTTTTAATCATTTGATCTTTACTTTCTCTTGCTCGTTTTACAACTTGATATGTCGAAATATTGAATTCTTCATCATATTGCTTACATAACGTCTTCTCTTCGCTTTTACTTGGAACGATTTCTTTAAAACGGCGATATTTATGTAGAATCGTTTCTCGGTTGATTGGCTGCTTATACGTTAATTCAATACATTCAAAAAATTGGATAACATCAACCACTTCTTCCGAACTCCAGTCTAAAGAAATCGGTAAAGATCGATCCATCTCACTCACTTCCTTTCCTTGTTTATTATCGCTAATTTTCCTATCCTATTCAACGAGGAACTCTCCACTTAAAAAACATTAGGAATTATAGCTTATTTCTGATATACTCATTTTGTTTTAGCGATGATTATTATACAAAAGAGGTGAACCCGTTGTCTCGACAACATCTTACACCGTTGTTCACTGGTGTTCGTCAACACGCAGAAAAGCAACCAATCCAATTTCACATTCCCGGCCATAAACAAGGAGCAGGAATGGACCCTGAATTCAGACAATTTATTGGCGAAAATGCGCTTGCAATAGACTTAATTAATATTGCACCATTAGATGATTTACACCACCCAAATGGAATCATTAAAGAAGCACAAGAGTTAGCAGCAGAAGCTTTTGGAGCTGACTTCACTTTTTTTTCCGTACAAGGGACGAGTGGAGCCATTATGACGATGATTATGGCTGTATGTGGGCCAGGGGATAAAATTATTGTCCCGCGCAACGTACATAAATCGATTATGTCTGCCATTATTTTTTCTGGTGCAACCCCGATCTTTATACATCCAGAGATAGATGAAAATCTCGGGATTTCACACGGTATAACGGTTAATTCAGTAGAAAAGGCTATACATGCACACCCTGATGCAAAAGGGCTACTAGTGATTAATCCAACTTATTTCGGAATCTCAGGTAATTTAAAGCAAATTGTAGAAATAGCTCATTCTTATCAAATCCCTGTTCTCGTTGATGAGGCCCATGGTGTTCATATTCATTTCCATCCTGATTTACCATTATCAGCTATGCAAGCAGGGGCCGATATGGCAGCTACAAGTGTACATAAGCTTGGTGGATCAATGACACAGAGCTCAATCTTAAATGTAAAAGAAGGTCTCGTCTCTCCAAAAAGAGTACAAGCTATCATCAGTATGCTCACAACGACATCCACGTCTTACCTTTTGCTTTCTTCTCTTGATACAGCTCGTATGCAGCTTGCAACAAAAGGCGAAGCATTACTAGAGGAAGCCATTCGACTTGCAAATGATGCACGCAAAGAAATAAATAATATACATGGCCTTACTTGTGTCGGTAAAGACATCCTCGGCACTCGTGCTACCTATGATATGGACCCTACGAAATTGATCATTTCTGTTAGGCAGCTAGGTATTAGCGGGCATGAAGTTGAGCTTTGGTTACGCAAGAATTATTCAATAGAAGTCGAGCTTTCTGATTTGTACAACATTTTGTGTATTATTACACTCGGTGATACGAAAGAGAAAATAAATAAGCTTGTTGATGCTTTAAGACAATTAGCTTCAGAAAAAGAAATACAACCGAACCGAGATCATAAACCTGTATCAGTACCGGATATACCGACTTTATCACTATCACCACGTGATGCTTTCTATGCTGACACAGAAATTGTGCCATTTTCAAAATCAGCTGGACGTATTATTGCCGAATTTATTATGGTATACCCTCCTGGAATACCTATATTAATTCCAGGAGAAATTATTACAACTGACAATTTGCAGTACATTACAGAAAACCTTTCTAATGGCTTACCTGTTCAAGGACCCGAAGACGAAAGCTTCAACACGTTGCGAGTGATTAAAGAGCATAAAGCGATTCAGTGAACGTAAAAAGCCATTTAGATTACTACAGACTGTCCTCTATAGCACATAGGGAGTCTGAAAAAGTTGATTTTCACTTTTTCAGTACCCTCACCTATAGTTGCTTCTCTATCATATGTATGAAAACAAGACTCAAGTGTATCGGTCATGATGTCAAAAAAGAAGCACACTTGTACTAAAGGAACACTCTCCCATAACAGAAAATAGACAAAATAATGTTAAAGCGCCCTTGAGAATTATTTCTCAAAGGCGCTTTGTCTACAGTTTGAGGTAACTTTAGATTGCTAATCTAAAAAGGCTGCATAAGCAACAATAGCTCATACGCATGCATATATCATTTATTCCCAAATTCGTTGTAATATCGTTGATGTCTCATCTAACGTAAAAGGTTCCCAAAATAATTCGCCATATATGAGTAGATCTTGATGTAAATGAAGACCACCCATTTCATCGCCATTAACAGAGAAGCTTGTACCTGAATTTCCTACATAACCGATAATTGTATCAGCATCAACAGTGTCGCCCACTTGCAAATCTTCAGGAATTCCAGATAAATGAGCAAATCGATTCATGACACCACCTGGATATTCAACCCATACTTGCATACCACGCAATCGATCAAAAATGTATGCCGGAGTATCTTGTATTTCAACCGTGTAAGCTAAATCTTCATTACGCTCCTCAGGAGATGAATATTCCTTAAAGTCATGATCAACTCGAACGACAACCCCTTCCCCCATCGCATAGATAGGAGTATCTGGCGTAATCGCTTCACCTGTCGCATAACCATACCAGTCTATTCCTTCATGAAAACCGTTGCGATAATCTCGCGGTGCACCTGGTAAATGACTAGGTTGACGACTCACTTGAGCTCCCTGAATTGGACTTTCGAGAAAAGAGAGATAGTCAACCATTTCATCTACATCCCAATCAGACATATCAAAATCTTCAGGTGGACCTCCTACTCGTTCTGTTGGACCATACCAATGAAATTCTATCGTTTCTCCCGCTATATGAACGGGAATATCTAACCCTTTCTCAATAAATGCAACAGGAAGTAAAATAGAATAATCATCTTCCTCCTCCACTATCGTTAAATAAATTTCATCGGTTACGACATATTGCCCATTACGCTCTAATACTGGAACTTCATCTATTAAATAAAAGGAGTCATTGTTTATTGTTATTTCAACAGTACGATGCACGTCATCAAAATCATATTCTCCACCAGTTATGTCTAATAAATCATCCAACATAAAATATCGTTGATCATCTCGCCGCTCCATAGATAAAAGTTGCAGCGAATCATCCACTTCTGTTGACCCTTCCTCTACATCATCTTTTTCTTTAACATCTTGTTGCTTTGTCTCAGCTGCCTTATTTCCATCCATCTCTTGTTCTTCTATAGGCTCATGATTCATTTGGCAACCTACTAAAAGAATGAAACATGCAGAGAGTAACCATCTTGACTTTAACACGCCTAAGATTCCCCCTAAATTGTCATATGACGACTATTTTACCTTGCTCTCAATTGATTAACAAGTAGAGAATTTCCTATTCCACCTTAATAAGCTTCGGATCAACCACTTCATATCCTTTTGCCTGAAGCCCATGTACAATTTTCTCCAACGCATCAGCCGTCCATTGGCGATCGTGCATAAGTAAATTCGCCCCATTTTGTAATTCTGGCGCATTGACCATAATATCAGCCAACGGTTCAGGATCTAAGTAATCCGTTTCCCAATCATATCCATACGTCCAGTTCATCCTCGTCATTTCTAGCTCTTCCATTAATTCATTCGAGACATCTGTATTAACACCAAATGGCGCACGATAAAAACGCGGATATTCACCTGTAATCTCATAAAGCATATCGTTAAGTTCAATTATTTCGAAGCGTTGTTCTTCTTCTGATAATTCACTCATGTTCGGGTGATTCATCGTATGATTCCCGATTTCAAAGCCCATCTTATGTAAACGTTCGATCACTACCTTTCCCTCTTCATTAAGAAGATGACCATTCACAAAGAAAATCGCATTAACACCTAGCGTATGTAACGTTTCTGCCATTTCCAGTGAATGTTTATCAGGAGCATCATCAATCGTTAATAAGACAACTTGTTCATTCCCTTCATCAATCGGTTCTATACTCCAATTCTCTTCATTTACGCGGTAATAGTTAAGCTCTTCAACTTCCTCTGTCTCAACGTTTTCTACACGTTCATCATCATCTTCTTTCACACCTTGCACACCCTCATCTATTTGTTCATCTTCTTCATTTGTTATTTGATGTTGCTCATCTATTCCGTCTAATTGATTGTCATCAATCTTCTCATCTACTGTTTGTTCGCATCCAACAAGCAAGCACAAACAGAAGATTAGTACCCAATATGGATTCCTCATTTCCTTTCACTCCTTCACCTCAATAAGTATAACAGGAATTTATTTATGACATACTATAAATATCACTTTTTGTCATAAATACTAAAAAAGGCTTATTGGAAGCGCACTGAAAAAGTTTGATTTTTACCTTTTTTGGTGACATTTAAGCAATGAGTTAATAGTTACCTTTTTGAAAAGCTTGATATGAGTGGGTTTTTCGTATCAAGCGAGCAACGGGTGAAGACATTGCTAATCAAATGAAAGGTACTGAAAAAGTCGATTTGTACTTTTTCAGTGACCACTTATTGGGAGGATGATTATGAAAGGATGGATTGGTAGACGCGTATTAAAAACAGGCTTGTCTGTCTTCATTACGGCGACCATTTGTCACTTCATTAATATCCCACCGACTTTTGCTGTTGTAACAGCGATTGTGACGATTGAACCGACAGCAGCTGATTCAATTAAAAAAGGGTTGATTCGATTACCTGCCGCTGCTATAGGAGCGATGTTTGCTATTTTCCTAACAATGATGCTAGGACCAACACCCATCACGTACGGAGTCGTTTCAATATTGACGATTATGACTTGCATGAAGCTAAAGCTGGATACAGGGACTCTTGTCGCCACACTAACAGCCGTTGCCATGATACCAGCTACTTCACTAGATTTGGTTTCAGATTTCGCTCAACGAATTACTGGTACTTCTATCGGTATAATCGTATCTACACTTATTAATTTTCTTATTTTACCACCACAGTTCGGGCCAATTCTGTCTAACAAAGTCAATTATTTATTTTCACAAACGGCTCATTGTATTCATGCCATTATGGACGATCACTTCAACCAAAATGAACAAAACAAAACATTACATTATCGATTACTACAAGATGATCTAATAAAAGCTTATCAATTTATTCATTTTCAAATAGACGAGTGGGTATATCGTCGATCAACAGAATTAGAGAGACGTTCATTTAGCTATTTGCAAAAAAAAATGGATTATTTACATTTTATTCTTTTTCATTTGGGTAAATTAGCTCATACTCGAGTTAACCACCATTTATCAAATGAAGATCAAGAGGTGTTACGGCGAGCAATTGATTCATTTTCATCGATATTAAAGGATCCTTATCACCAAGTTACGACAGAACATTACATATGTTTAGAACAATTAAAGCAACTTTTAAACGAGCACAAGCATGAAGATTTATTTGTACATCAAGTATGTCGTGAACTATTATCTCTTCAAAGAGTGATGAAAGATTTAACTCAAATTACAAGTGATGAAAGACGTGTATCAATTGAAGAAAAGAGTTATCCCTCTTACATCTTTAACAAACCATCTTTAACTGATTAATTTACTCTTTTCCTGAATTTATGCAAAATATTTCTATTTCATTACATTTTTGTTACTTAGCTATTAAGAACGACCTTGCATGCTAAAATGGAGAAACAATGCTAGTCAGTATGCAAAGGAAGTGAACTGCGTTGGACAAGTACTTCATGGTCTTTCTGATAAGCTCTATGTTTATTTTAACTGCTTGTGTTTCCGTCGCCTCCACCGAAGAAAACCCTTTAAATCATCCAGATGATGAAATGGTCACTGTCCTATTTTCGGACTCTACGTCCATGCAGGATGAACATACATATTATGATGCATTCTTAACATTACAACAACATTTCGAAGATGAAATGCTCTCATTTATTATTGTTGATCTTAATGAGCGAGATGTGATTAAATATTTTGAAATCAATGAATTTCCAACGATGATTGTAGTAACTGGCGAAAATGAACACCTAAGGATGGAAGGAGTCCTTACAGAAGAAGAGATTCTTCAAGAGCTGTTTGATTTATTTTTAGAGGAGGAGACACCTTAAATGGCTATCCTAATCAGAGGAAAAATAGGACATTCCGAAAGAGAAACACTCATCTTTTGGAATACCCTATTTCTATCAGTCTTACCACAAACAAAAGAGAACAGGACAAAAGCACTAACCGCTTTTGTCCCGTTCTCTTTTTTAATTTTTACTTCACAATGTGAATCGGTGTACCAAGTGCAACTTCCGCTGCTTCCATTGTAATCTCACCTAATGTTGGGTGAGCATGGATAGTTAATGCGATATCTTCTGCTGTCATTCCTGTTTCGATTGCTAAACCAAGCTCTGAAATCATATCAGAAGCATTCGGCCCGGCAATTTGAGCTCCAATGACGAGTCCATCTTCTTTACGTGTTACAAGCTTCATGAAACCGTCAGCATCATTTAATGATAACGCACGTCCATTAGCTGCAAATGGGAATTTCGCTGCAGTAACATCAAAGCCTGCTTCTTTTGCACCTTCTTCATCATATCCGACACTTGCTAATTCAGGCTCCGAGAAGACAACCGCTGGAATCGCTAAATAGTCAATTTCCGACTTTTCACCTGCAATAGCCTCAGCTGCAATCTTACCTTCATAAGATGCTTTATGGGCAAGAGGAGGGCCGTCTACAATGTCACCAATTGCAAAGATGTTAGATACATTTGTGCGTAATTGCTTATCAACCTTAACAATTCCACGATCTGTCATTTCAACTCCGATTTGCTCAAGGCCAAGCTCATCTGTATTTGGTCTACGTCCAACAGTGACGAGGCAATAATCCGCTTCGAATACTTCTTCTTTGCCATTTACTTCAGCTGTTACTTTCACACCATCTTCTGTTTCTTCTACACTTTGAGCCATCGCTTCAAATTTGAAATCAACATTATTCTTCTTAAGACGACGTTCAACAAGCTTAGCCATTTGCTTCTCAAATCCACCAAGAATTTGCTTCGTCCCCTCAAGAACAACAACCTCTGTGCCCATATTAGAGAACGCACCTGTTAGTTCGATCCCAATATAACCTCCACCAATGACAACCATTTTCTTTGGTACTTCTTTAAGAGCAAGAGCACCAGTTGAGTTAATAACTCGCTTTGTATATTTAAATGCTGGAATTTCGATCGGGCGAGAACCAGTTGCAATAATACAATTTTTGAAATTATATGTTTGAGCACTTGACTCATCCATAATACGTACAGAGTTCTCCGACGCAAAATATGCTTCACCTTTAACAATCTCAACCTTGTTCCCTTTTAACAGGCCCTCTACTCCCCCTGTTAATTTCTTAACAACGGAAGCTTTCCACTCTTGAACCTTTTCGAAATTAATGGAAACATTTTCAGCAACGATTCCCATTTCTTCAGAAGCTTTTGCTTGGTGATAGCGATGCCCTGCTGAAATAAGCGCTTTTGATGGGATACAACCTACGTTTAAGCAGACACCACCAATATCACCTTTCTCAACAATTGTTACTTTTTGTCCTAACTGCGCTGCGCGAATAGCAGCAACATATCCCCCAGGACCTGAACCAATGACTAGTGTATCTACTTCGTTCGCGAAATCTCCTACAACCATCTCTTACCCCTCCATTAATAGTAATTGTGGATCATTTAACAAGCGTTTCACATGATTAAGTGCATTCTGTGCTGTTACTCCATCAATTAGACGGTGATCGTAACTGATAGAGAGAGCAAGAACAGGGGCAGCAACAATTTCGCCGTCCTTTACTACAGGCTTCTCTTCAATTCGACCAATACCTAAAATGGCAACTTCTGGGTGATTGATAACTGGTGTAAACCATAAGCCACGCGCAGAGCCTACATTTGAAATCGTCGCGCATCCGCCCTTCATTTCATCACCGCTTAATTTTGCATCACGAGCTTTAGCCGCAAGCTCATTAATCTCATCAGCTAATGCGAAAATGGATTTACGATCTGCGTCTTTAATGACAGGGACAAATAGTCCATGCTCCGTATCTGCCGCAATCCCAATATTGAAATACTTCTTATAAACAATCTCTTCATTTGCATCATCGATTGAAGCATTAAGAGTTGGGAACTTGCGTAATGCAGAAGTTAAAGCCTTCACTACATACGGTAAATAGGTAAGCTTCGTACCTTGCTCTGCAGCAATCTCTTTGTATTGCTTACGATGAGCAACTAGTCCTGATACTTCAACCTCATCCATATGAGTAACATGTGGCGCAGTGTGCTTAGAATTAACCATCGCTTTCGCTATTGCTTTACGCACACCTTTTAAAGGAACTCGTTCCTCTAGCTCACCAACAGGAATTGAAGTCGGTTTAGCTGATGCTTTTGCCGTTTTCTCTTCTTTCTCTTCTCCAACTGCTGGAGCTGCTTGATCGCCATTTAAGAAAGCATCAATGTCTTCTTTTAGCACTCGACCATTTTTACCAGTACCTGACACATTCGCAATCGTTACGTCATTGTCCCGAGCATATTTTCGAACAGAAGGCATTGCAATCACACGAGTGCTTTCCGTAGAATCATCTGATTCCTTCTTAGCTGACTCTTCTGATTTCTCTTGCTTCTTTGCAGTCGGTTCTTCTTTTGTCTCTTCTGCTGGCTCTTCTTCCTCTGCAGGATTTGCATCTCCAGCATCAATTGTTAGAAGAACATCACCTACGATTGAAACTGTTCCTTCTTCAACTTTTACTTCAAGAACCTTTCCATCAACAGGAGATGGAATTTCTACTACTGCTTTATCATTTTGAACTTCAAGAAGAATGTCATCTTCCTTAATTTCATCGCCTTCCTTTACAAACCACTTAACAATTTCACCTTCGTGAATACCTTCACCAATATCTGGTAATTTGAACTGATATGCCACCTTATGTGCCTCCTTTGTTTCTTAACGATTCGGTAAAAAGGAAAGACAAAAATCTTTCCTTCTTTTCATTCATACATTAAAAGTTAATAATTTCTTTTGCTGTTTCAACAATATCTTTGTAGTCTGGTAACCAAACATCTTCAGCTGCAGCAAAAGGATACACAGTATCAGGTGCTGTTACACGCTTCACAGGCGCTTCAAGGCTTAAGATTGCACGTTCTGTAATTTCTGCCACAACATTCGCTGCAATCCCAGCTTGCTTTTGAGCTTCTTGAACAACAATTGCTCGATTGGTCTTCTCAACTGATGCAATAATTGTATCGATATCAAGAGGGCTAATGGTCATCAAGTCAATAACCTCCACATCAAATCCCTCTTTCTCAAGTTCCTCAGCTGCTTTTAATGATGAGTGTACCATCGCACCATATGTAACAATGGTTAAGTCTTTACCTTCACGTTTAATATCCGCTTTTCCAAGTGGAATCGTATATTCTTCTTCAGGAACTTCTCCGCGGAATGAACGGTAAAGCTTCATATGCTCAAGATACACAACAGGATCATTATCACGAATCGCTGAAATAAGTAGACCTTTTGCATCATATGGTGTTGAAGGAATAACAACTTTCAAACCCGGTGTTTGTGCTACAAGTCCTTCTAAGCTATCAGCGTGCATTTCAGGTGTTTTAACTCCACCACCAAATGGAGAACGAACCGTAATTGGAGACGTTAGCTTACCTCCTGTACGATAGCGCATACGATTCATTTGACCTGCAACTGAATCAAAAACTTCGAACAAAAATCCGAAGAATTGAATTTCCATCACTGGACGGAAACCCGTTAAACCAAAACCAATTGCTAAGCCACCAATACCAGACTCTGCAAGTGGTGTATCGAACACACGATCTTCCCCAAATTCCTTTTGCAGACCTTCAGTCGCACGGAATACACCACCGTTTTGACCAACGTCTTCCCCAAACACAAGTACATCTTCATTATTTTTAAGCTCATTACGCATTGCATCCGTAATTGCTTGAATCATCGTCATTTGCGCCATTGGTTACTTCGACTCCTTTGCTGTGTATTGTTCCATTTGCTCACGAAGATTTGCTGGTAAATCCTCGAACATAAAGCCAATTAAATCCGTTACCTTTTGCTTAGGAGCAGCATCAGCTTTCTTTATCGCTTCTTTCACGTCTGCTTTTGCTTGTTCAACAACTTCATTCTCTTTCTCTTCGTCCCAAAGTCCTTTTTCTTCTAAGAATTTACGGAAACGAACAAGAGGATCCTTCTTTGTCCACTCATCATCTAAATCTGAAGAACGATAGCGAGTTGGGTCATCCCCAGCCATCGTATGAGGGCCGTAACGGTAAGTTAATGTTTCAATTAATGTAGGACCTTCTCCAGCTAATGCACGCTTACGAGCATCATTTGTCGCTTTATAAACAGCTAATACATCCATACCATCGACTTGAATACCTTCGATACCAGCAGCAACTGCTTTTTGAGCGATTGTTTTTGCAGCTGATTGCTTCTCAACAGGAACTGAAATCGCAAAACGGTTATTCTGAACAATAAATACAGCAGGAGCATTATATGCACCAGCGAAGTTCATTCCTTCGTAGAAGTCACCTTGTGACGCACCACCGTCACCTGTATATGTTAATGCGATATTTTCTTTCCCTTTACGCTTAAGCCCAAGTGCAACGCCAGCAGTTTGAATAATTTGAGCACCAATAATAATTTGCGGGAACAATACATTTAATCCATCAGGCATTTGTCCGCCTTCATAATGTCCACGTGACCATAAAAACGCTTGATATAACGGTAGTCCTTGGAATACAATTTGTGGAACATCACGATACCCTGGTAAGATCCAATCCTCTTTGTCTAACGCAAATTGTGAACCAAGCATTGAAGCCTCTTGTCCAGCTACAGGCGCATAGAATCCAAGACGACCTTGGCGATTTAATGAGATCGCTCGTTGATCCCAAATTCGTGTATAAACCATTCTTTTCATTAACTCTTGAAGTTGTTCATCACTTAGCTCAGGCATCGCTTCTTCATTTACAACTTTTCCGTTTTCATCCAAAATTTGAAACGTTTCAAATTGACTTTCAACTTGTTCTAACGTTTTTGTACTCATTTCCACCTTCACCTCTTCCTTAAAAATAAAAAAACTGTCCTGTCGTTCTTAAAATGTTTCATTTAATTTCAAGACTATTGACCATTCTCTAGCATATAGTACCCAATCTACCTATATCCATAACAGTTTCAAGTAGATCTTTTTTATGTCAAAGCCTTAAAGCACTGAAATGATTATCGACAACTGCGACTGTATTAGTCGAACTTTTCAATAACTAATACAATAGTCATCTTCGAAAATAAGTCTAACCTACTTTGTATAAATTCGTCAATCCTTTTGTATCATTGTATCATTTAACAATTCCTTTCCATACAAATAACCCTTATATTTTTAAAACTGTGTTATAGATCAATCTGTTTTTTTATAATACAGTTTCAAACAGAGTCTTCCATCGTTCCATCCAGCTCAAGAATTTGTTAATTAAGAAACACACGGTAGCAGTCTTGACAAACGGTTAAATTTTTTGAAAGTTGTACGTTTAATCAGAGCCGACGACACCCGATACCACCTTTCATCTGAACTTAATTGAACCTAATTCCGTATTTAAACATTTGTGCTGTGCTTTTCTTTTTGCGAATTAGCGAAATTGACATTCCACTTCGCGCGTTAAATGGCGTATTTCCTTCTTTAAACAAAATAAGGTTCCGTTTAGCATACTGCTCTTTCGTTCAATAAAAAAAGCCTTCTATGGGATGTTTTCTCCTAGAAGGCAATTGTAGCGCGTTTGTCTTACTTATTCATAGGTTATGTTTAAATCTGATGCTTCATAGAATTTTCTTTTGCTCTCATTGTATAAATCGGTCGCTCGATTAAAAGACTGCGTTTGTTGATCTACAGCTTCATAATAATCATTTACTTGATCGACAAGCTCCTGCAATCGTTCAAGTGTTAAATCTTCATCCAGAAATGCTTCGAATAAATCTTGGTCAGCTTGTGCTGCTTCTTTGTACACTTCATTTAATGAATGGTAAGCTTCATAGCGAGTGTTCATCGTTTCTAATAATGAAGAAAATAGCTCTTCCAATTCGGTTTCATTAAACTGATTTTCATATTGCTCAATTTCACTGAATTCATGAAAACTTGCTTCAATGCTCTCCTCTTCAATTTCTATCATCGATAATCTAGTCTCTATCGATTCAAGCGCCTCTTCAATAAGCGGTTCAATTTCGTCTAATTCAGACGTCCCTAAGGTTATGACTTCATCAAACAATTCATTTTCTCTTTCCTCAGCTTGATAGAGAGATTGTTGTTGTTCTTCAAATGGTCGTTCTAATTCAACAGCTGTCTCTAAGTGTTCATATACGTCTTGTGCCGGATTTCCACCACAAGCTGTAAGGACGAAACATGCTAGTCCAATTATGAGTAAATATTGTATGTATTTCACAAAACACCCCTCCTTCTCACTTTAATATCTAGCTTAACAATACACATCTTTTTTGCCCATGTAAATGTAAACGTTGCTATTATATGAAGGAAGTACAATGAATATGAGCCAGTACAATTAATTAAATTAAACGATCATAATTGGGCAAAAGTCCAACCGCTTATTTCGATCTTGCATACAGTAATTAGTGAATCGCAATAGTTGCGATACGCTTATAAAGGAGGAATGTCTCATGTTTGGATACGGTTACGGTGCTGACGCTGGTCAACAATATTGCTATGACCCATGTGGATATGGTTACGGTACTCAAGTAGCTCCAATGCAATATGGTCCTGGCCACTACGGAGGTGCTGGAAAGGGCTTTGCGTTGATCGTAGTTCTTTTCATCCTCTTAATTATTGTCGGCGCATCAAAATTCGGAGGTTAATTTCTCCTATATTCATCCCCTAATCATGAGGCCACTGAAAAAGGACAAATCGACTTTTTCAGTGCCTTTCATTTGAGGAGCAATGGCTTCACTCGTTGCTCGCTTGATACGAAAAATCCAATCGTTTCAAGCTATTCAAAACAGGCTACGGTTTCGCTCATTGCTTAAAGGGAACTGAAAAAAGTTGAAAATCAAACTTTTTTCAGTTCCCTCGATCATAAGGATGTGCACAATTACTTGCTATAATTGTGCACATCCTTCAATTCGTTTCTTGAAAATTTTTATCACATCAAACCTTTGCTTTTTCCTTATTTCACGTTAACATAAGAATACAATAAAGAATGCTTACCCATTATTACCATAAGTGTTTAAGTTAATAAG
This sequence comes from Halalkalibacter hemicellulosilyticusJCM 9152, assembly GCF_000513115.1. GTDB lineage: Bacteria > Bacillota > Bacilli > Bacillales > Bacillaceae_D > Halalkalibacter > Halalkalibacter hemicellulosilyticus. Next base: position 141,972 of record NZ_BAUU01000007.1, on the reverse strand, counting down.
GAGTGATACATAAATGATTACAATGAAGGATATCATTCGAGAAGGAAATCCTATATTGCGCCAAAAAGCAAAAGAGGTTTCTTTACCTTTAAATGAAGAGGATAAGTCGTTGTTACAGGAAATGCTTGACTTTGTTATTAATAGTCAAGACCCCGAATTAGCTGAAAAATACGATCTTCGCCCTGGTGTTGGACTAGCTGCTCCACAGGTCGGTGTTTCAAAGCGAATGTTTGCTATTCATGCAACGGATGAACAAGATCGTTTATATAGCATGGGTCTCGTAAATCCAAAGGTGATAAGTCATTCAGTTGAAGAAAATCATTTAGAAGGAGGAGAGGGCTGCTTATCAGTCGATCGTGATATTCCAGGCAACGTTCCACGCCATTCAAGAATAACCGTTAAAGCAACTACCTTAGAAGGAGAAGAAGTAACATTACGATTAAGAGGATTTATTGCCATTGTTTTTCAACATGAATTAGATCACCTTGAGGGTATTATGTTTTATGATCGAATTGAAGACTTCTCAGACAAATTAAAACGTCCACTTCCAAAGGGAATATAGTATAAGTTAGGTTTAATGATGCTCTAAAACGACAACGCGACTTTTTAGAGCATTTTAATGTTGCCTCGTTTTCATTTCTTTACAAAAATTCCCTCGAACAAACTGTTATAAACTGACACATACTACAGAAAAGGACACTATTTGTGAAGAAAGGCGGGATCATATGCTAAAAAAATGGAGAAAGCGAATCGTAAACAAATGTAAGAACCTACTCCCAAAGAAACGATATTTTGAAGTTCAACGTTAATGACACGAAAGAAAAAACGACTATTTGTGAATCATTGACTCTTCTTAATCGAAAAATAAAAAAAAGAAAAACATGAAATTAGGAAGTATTTACTTTATAATGAACCTATAACCATTATTAAGGAGAGGTAGCTAAATGATTTTTAAAGTGTATTATCAAAATAATTTTTCTGAGGTTCCAGTACGAGAGTTTACGGAATCTCTCTTTATTGAAGCAGAAAGTGAAGCAGAAGTTCGGTTAAAATTAGCTTCTCGCCAGTATAATATCGAGTTTATTACTCCGATCTCTGGTCCATACTTAGAATATGAACAACAAAAAGAAGATTACAAAGTGGAGAATGTATAATTTATGAAACAAGTTAAAAACAACCAAACAGCCGTATTTGCATTAGGTGGACTCGGAGAAATCGGCAAAAATACGTATGCTGTTCAATTTCAAGATGAAATTATTTTAATTGATGCCGGAATTAAGTTTCCAGAGGACGAGCTTCTCGGTATTGATTATGTTATTCCAGATTATACGTATTTAGTTAAAAATGAGGACAAAATTAAAGGGCTTTTTATTACGCATGGACACGAGGATCACATCGGTGGTATTCCTTATTTATTACGATCTGTCAATATCCCGGTATACGGTGGCAAATTAGCTCTTGGACTTCTGAAAGGGAAATTAGAAGAACATGGACTTCTAAGAAGAACGAAGCTACATGAAATTCATGAGGATCAAATCGTCAAATTCACGAAAACGTCAGTATCCTTCTTTCGCACGACCCATAGTATTCCTGATGCATACGGGATTGTCGTGAAGACTCCTCCTGGTAATGTTGTACACACGGGAGATTTCAAGTTTGATTTCACTCCAGTTGGTGAACCTGCTAACTTAACAAAAATGGCCAGAATTGGTGAAGAAGGCGTACTATGCTTATTGTCAGATAGTACAAATAGTGAAATACCTGAATTTACTATGTCTGAGCGAAAAGTTGGCGAAAGCATCGACAATATTTTCCGTAAAGTTGAAGGAAGAGTCATCTTTGCCACATTTGCATCGAATATTCACCGGCTTCAGCAAGTTGTAGAGTCGGCAGTGAAATATGGACGCAAAATTGCTGTATTCGGGCGCAGCATGGAATCCGCCTTAACGATCGGACAAGAATTAGGCTATATTCAAGCACCGAAAAATACATTTATTGAGCCATCTCAACTAAACAAACTTCCTGATAATCAAGTAACTATTCTATGTACAGGGAGTCAAGGTGAGCCTATGGCCGCATTATCACGAATTGCTAACGGAACACACCGTCAAATTCAGATCATTCCTGGAGATACCGTAGTCTTTTCATCATCACCAATTCCAGGAAATACGTTAAGTGTGAGTAAAACGATCAATCAACTTTATCGTGCAGGCGCTGACGTCATTCACGGTTCATTAAATGATATACACACATCTGGTCACGGCGGTCAAGAAGAACAGAAATTAATGCTTAGACTGATGAAACCACAATATTTTATGCCTATACATGGAGAATACCGCATGCTAAAAATGCATATTCAATTAGCACAGGATTGTGGAATACCCGAAAAAAATTGTTTCATTATGGACAATGGAGATGTGTTAGCACTTCACCCTGAAGAAGCAGGTGTTGTCGGGAAGGTTCCTTCTGGCTCTGTGTACGTTGACGGTAATGGAATTGGTGACATTGGTAATATCGTTTTACGTGATCGCCGAATCTTATCAGAGGAAGGCTTAGTAGTAGTCGTCGTTAGCCTCAACATGAAAGAATTTAAGGTGACTGCTGGTCCTGACTTAATTTCACGTGGATTCGTATACATGCGTGAATCTGGCGACTTAATTCACGAAGCTCAAAAGCTTCTATCGAATCACCTGAACGACGTAATGGAGCGTAAAACATCACAATGGTCTGAAATAAAAAATGAAATTACAGATTTACTTGGTCCGTTTTTATATGAACGAACAAAGCGAAAGCCAATGATTTTACCAATTATTATGGAAGTATAATCTTCACAATGAAAAGCTCGTTACGAAAGGTGTACCTTACGTAACGAGCTTTTTTTCCTATTATTGAAACAATCTAGCCCACGTTTGCGGACCGACAATCCCATCCACCGTTATACCTTCAGCTCTTTGAAAATCTCGAACGGCTGTCTCAGTTTGAGGTCCAAATAAACCATCGGCCGTTATACCTAACTCTCTCTGAACTCTTCTAATATCTTGCCCTCTCATATACGGTGATTGAATAGATAACAATCGCTCATAACCAACTCCATTCTCACTAATGCGGTCTAAGGCTCTCCACGTCTGCGGTCCAACGATCCCATCCACAAGAATGTTTTGATCTCTTTGAAATGCTTGTACTCTCCTCTCTGTTTCTGGACCGTATAACCCATCTGGTACAGCCCCTACTTTCTCTTGCACCTCTCGAACATCCTCACCTCTCATCATAGGTCGTAACAGTCTTAGCAGCCTTCTTGATTCTTCTTCATACATAGTACTATTTTCATCTGGTTCATCAGTGGGCGAAGCAAGTTCTCGTTCATCCTTATGTTCAAAGCGATCTAATTGTTCCCTCGTTTGTGGACCGACAACTCCATCAACTTTAATGGCAGCAGTCCGCTGGAAACGAATAACCGCATCCTCTGTTTGTGAACCATATATACCATCAAGAGGGCCTGGATTAAAGCCTAGTTCATCTAATCGTTGCTGTATTTCCTTTACATCGCTCCCTTGATCTCCTATAGAAAGAATCGTTCGTTGTTGCTGATCATTTGTGAAACTTTTATCTACTTCTATTTCCTCGTATGAACCACCTCTTCTAGTAAGACGATTTCGAAAGTTTTGCATATTAATTGACGGACATGGTTTCCAAGCATATCCAGGAAATTCATCATGTCCCCAAACATTATCTACTGAAATGGCTAAGTCATCCATTAATTTCCGTGTAAGTCGAAGTGTTGCTTGCCGTTGCTCCTTAGTTAATGTTTGTGTCCGAAAGTCACCTACCATGCATATCCCAATCGCATATCTATTGCTATTACCAACATGGTAGCTAACAACCTCGATATCATGACAATGGCTAATCTGACCATTACGATCTACGACATAATGGTAACCAATACCGGGCCAACCTAGCTCATTAACGTGATACCTTGCAAAGGCTTCTGCACTACCGGAAGTTGTTGCACTATGATGAATCGCTATGTTACGAATTGTACTTCTTGGCCTTCTCCGGTACGAACTTGTTTGGCTTCGTAAGAGAGCATTCCTTTTATCAACGATTTTCATTAATCATCACCTCATTATTTATATATATCGATTGGTCTATTTATTGGTGATTAATTGACGCAGAACCTAACGTTTAATATGATAAGAATCGGTTATAGTTAATATGGGAGGAGATTTTAATGGAACAGTGGTTGAATCAACTAACGGAAGAAGGATTTTTACTTGGTATTCTAACAATATTAGGTCAAATGGTTTTAGCAATTCTAGCCTTTCTAATCGCTCGCTCAATTGGTAAGCGACTAATTACGAGTGCGTTTACGAAAATGCAATCGGAAAAGGACATGAGTGTCGGCAGAGTCAAAACGTTAGAAAAACTAAGTGTCAATGCTTTTTCATATGTACTCATTTTCATTTTCATCACAATCATTATTAGTATTTTTGGTCTTGATGCTACTGGATTAATTGCCGGTGCTGGTGTTATCGGTTTAGCGATTGGTTTTGGTGCTCAAGGACTTGTTAGTGATGTCGTCACAGGATTTTTTATCCTGTTAGAAAAGCAAATTGACGTAGGAGATTATGTGACAGCAGGTGGAATAGATGGTATTGTTGAAGAGGTTGGACTTCGTAATACGCAAATGAGAGGATTTGATGGAACTCTTCATTACATACCTAACCGTGAAATCGGAAGTGTCAGCAATCATTCACGTGGAAATATGAGAGCGTTAGTTGATATTAGCATTTCTTACGATGAGAATATTGATGAAGCGATTGCCATCATGCAATCTGCTTGCGACAAGGTAGCAAATGAAGATGAGACGATCGTAGAAGGACCTGATGTCATCGGAGTACAAGGGCTCGGTGATTCAGATGTTGTTATTCGTATAATCGCCAAAACAGAAAACATGCTTCAATGGGCAGTGGAAAGAAAATTACGAAAAGCCATTAAAGAAGCACTTGATGCGAACAACATCGAAATTCCATTTCCACATCAAGTTTATATCGAAAAGAACCATTAACTTGTATGGGTATTTGCAGGCTAATTTGCGTTTCACTCGATTTTCTGTAAGAGGAAAATCGTCAGTAGAAAACGAATGGGTCTTGCGCTAATGGCAGTGAATGTAAGTAAATTCACTGCCCAACTACTAAGGTAGTAGAAGAACTTACTCGCAAAATAGAAAAAGATGAATTTGAGCGAACTCAAATTCATCTTTTTCATTATTTAAAGCTATTTATAGCCCATCCTCATTATCGTACTATTGATTCACTCGTTGCTCAATTTGTTGGCAAATCTCTTGAGCTGTTAACCCATGAGCATTTATAACAGAACCTTGTGTAACAGCATCCTGAATCCCCATCATATTTTGATCCTGACCGGTAATGACACAACAATCACAGCCAGCCGCATCCTGTTCTTGTTTCAAAGGTACTACATCATATCCCTTTGCTTGCAATTCTTGTTGAACATCTGTTAATGACTGTTCTACACCTATTTTCGCCATAGCTATCCCTCCAGAATAGTTTTGAATTGATCATCATTACTATCCCCCGTTTATGGAAAGCTATTCAATTACCCTACATCCAAGCTTCATTCATCTTCTATACAAAAAGTCGATAATCGCCTTTACAGCAAAAGGAATAGCCTTTTCATTTGGTTCAAGCTTAGCATCGTGTAAACCATAAGGTGTATCAACGCCTAACCAAAACATGAATCCAGGAATTTCCTCTAAGAAATAACCAAAGTCTTCACCCGTCATCGCTTCTGAACAGATAATAACATTAATGTCTTCTTTTGTTTTTAACCATTCTATAAATGGTTCCGTTACTTTCGGATCATTGTAAACTTGGCAATAGTTCGCCCCATAATTAATCGTAGCTTCGCATTCAAAGCCAGTTTCAATTCCTTGAACAAGATTCTCTATTCGCTGTTTGATACGTGTCATCGTTTCAATCGAGCGTGTCCGAATAGTACCTTCAATTACGGCTTGTTCAGCGATAATATTTTGCTTCGTTCCCCCTTTAATGACTCCAATAGTGACAACCCCAGCGTCAAGTGGATCGACATTACGTGCGACAATTGATTGCAACTGCGTCACTAAATGACTAGCTGAAACAACCATATCATTAGCCGAATGCGGATAAGCAGCGTGTCCACCTTTCCCTTTTAATGTAATAAATAACTCTGATGTATTAGCAAATAATAGACCGGGCTTTATGGCAATCGAGCCAACTGGATATTCTGGAGCTATATGCAAAGCAACAATTGAATCAGGCTTCCATTTCGTTAATTGTGGTAGTTTGAGCATATCTTGAGCAGCGCCAGGACCTTCTTCTGCCGGCTGGAAAATGAATAATAAATTACTTGAAGGTTGCTCAAATGCAGCATGAGCTAAAACACCGAAAGCAATGGTCATATGAAAGTCATGTCCACACGCATGCATCTGTCCTGAATGTTTTGACTTAAAATCATAACTAGTCTGCTCTTCAATCGGTAATCCATCCATATCCGCACGGTAGGCAATCGTTTTGTCATTATTTAAACCATTCACATAAACAAAAATACCTGTTTTCCACGTTTCAACTGTTAAGTGACTTTGTGGCAACCTCTTTATTCTTTCAAGCAAATACGCTTGTGTTTTGATTTCTTGAAATCCAAGCTCAGGTATTTGATGTAACTCTCTTCGAATTTGGATTAATTCTTGCTCACTTAGCATCATCACATTCCCCTTATACGTAGAAGTTCGTATTCAAACTCTTTTATAAAATGTTCCACTTCTACTTTCGTTAAAGTCATCGGTGGTAATAATCGTATAATCGTTTGCTGAGTGACATCAACCATTAAACCTTTACCTAATAAATTCTTTTGGATCGTTTTCACTTCAGACGCAGATAATGAGAGAACAATCCCTATCATCATTCCTTTCCCACGAATGTCATTAATGATTCATCGTTTCGATCCTTTAAAGACTGGAGTTGATCATGGAGCTCATCAGCTACCTTCTTCCCTTTCTCCATTTGGCCTTGGTCGATTAACACTTCAATCACCGCATTTCCAAGCGCTGAGCTTAAAGGAGCTGGAGCGAAGGTCGTTCCATGATCTCCAGGCTGTAATAAGTCCGTATGAGGATCAGCCACAATTACTCCTCCTAGTGGCAAACCACCACCCATTCCTTTTGCAAATAGAATAACATCAGGAGTAATCCTTGCATGCACATAAGCAAAGAACGTTCCCGTTCTTCCTACTCCTGTTTGAATTTCATCCATACAGCAAAGCGCTTGATGCTTCTTGCACAGTTGCTCAATATGCTGTAAATATTCTGCCGTTAAAGTCACAATTCCACCTGAGCCTAGTACAGGTTCGACAATAACAGCAGCTGGTCGTTCTGTTTCAAAAACGTTTGATAACGCCTCACAATCATTTGGCTCTACTTCGTATACAGGCATTGAAGTAACAGGAAAATCTTGATATACACCTTGCTGCCTAGTGAGCTTCAGAGCACCTAACGTTCTCCCGTGGAAGCTTCTTTTCAGAACAACTACACCATTCCTCTCAAAATTTTGCTTCTTTGACCATTTATGAATAAGCTTCAAAGCTGCTTCAGTCGCCTCCGCTCCTGAATTAGTGAAGAAAACTTTCCCTTCTATCGATAATTCAATTAAATTTTCAGCTAATGTAATGGCAGGCTTATTATAAAAATAATTAGAAATGTGCATAAAACGCCCCGCTTGTTCTTGTAAAGCCTTTAAAACGGTTGGATGAGAATGCCCTAAAATATTTACAGCTAGTCCAGTAAATAAATCTAAATATTTTTTGTTTTCTTCGTCATAAACATAGTTTCCTTCACCACGGTTAATGACGATTGGAAGGCGTCCATACGTTGACATGATCGCCTGTTGATCTCGTTCTATCCAATTCGTAGACAACTATATACCCTTCTTTCTAAATAGCATTGTGTTACTAAAATTTTGTACCTGTATGAAAAGAGCTTTGTCGAATTCGACAAAGCTACTTTCATCACAACCATCTTAATCATCTTCATTCAAGCGTCGAAGCTCTTGCTTAATTTCAGTCTTCCCTTTAGTCTTTTCGTCGATTTCCTTAATAACACGAGCTGGCGTCCCTGCAACAACTGTATTTGGTGGGACATCTTCTGTTACGATTGCTCCAGCTGCAACAACAGCACCTTTCCCAACTGTTACTCCCTCTAAAATGACACAATTAGCACCAACAACTACATCATCTTCAACAACTACAGGCTTGGCAGAAGGTGGTTCAATTACTCCTGCTAACACAGAGCCAGCCCCAATATGACAATTGTTCCCCACAGTAGCTCGTCCACCCATGACTACATTCATATCGATCATCGTACCTTCACCAATCACAGAACCGATATTAATGCTTGCTCCCATCATGATAACAGCATTTTTGCCAATTTCTACTTGGTCTCGGATAATAGCACCTGGCTCAATACGAGCATGAATGTTTTTCATGTCAAGAAGTGGAATCGCAGAATTACGGCGATCATTTTCAACGACTACATCTTCTATAAGTTGTTCATTTTCTTTTAAAGCAGATTCAATTTGGCTCCATTCACCGAATAAAACCCCAACATTCCCCGTTACGAAAGCCTTCGTGTCTGCCCCAAAATCAATTGAATCTAATTGACCTTTAATATGTACCTTAACAGGTGTTTTCTTTTCACTTTGTGAGATAAATTGAATAATCTCATTTGCGTCCATCATTTTCATTTTCAAATCCTCCTGTAATAACAATCTCTTCATAATGATAATGATTTACTATCAAAAATGCAATCATAACCCTTAAAAAAGTATACATTTATGAACAGACCTCTAGTAACACACTACATTTACGCTCATAACAAGAAAAGAGCCTCGATAAGGCTCTTATAATCTTTGACACTCATTTAGTCACATGAGTTTATTTCCTATAATACTTCTCGTAACCAAACAAACTCTATGACATCATCTTTAGATTTTGCTTCAAACATTAACTCATAATCATCTAGATCATAGCTAAACATCCAATACCCATCCATCTGATTCATTTCACTTATATCAGGTGTTCCAAGAGCTTTTTTCAACTCTTTTTCTGTTAATGCTTCCTCTTCAATTTGCAAAGCAATCGCTACGCTTCTTTGCGTTTCAGGATTTATAAAAAACGTTACTCGTTCAAATTGCAAATATACTCCACCTTCATAATAACCCGTTTCAATTGGCTCTCCTTCACGTTCAGTGATCTCTTCAAATGTTTCACCAAGCCGGTCATTGGTCGGAGCAAAGATGCCACTATAGCCTTTTTCTATCCAATCGAACGTTACAGATTCAGATTCATGCCGCTCAGCTATTTCCCTTTCAACAGAATCATAATTTATCTTAACGGCCGCATTTGCATGTTGGTTTACTTCTCCCGCTACTTGTCCACAGCCAGTTAGTAACATTAGTAGGACAGCCATGGAAACAATCATTTTCCCTCTCATTTTCATTCACCTCTATAAATAGGCTATTATTAATAACCATTCTTGTACTATTCTCTTATATATGTATCCATTCCCAGGTTTATACGTGAATAAACAAGATTTTAATTATTTTTGTTTAGGAAAATGCGGTAGCTTCTTTTCTAGAAGCGTTGCACAGAGCCGTTACAGCGGTATTAAAACTTTATACATTCTTTAGCTTTCATTCGAACAATATACGAATGTAGCAGAAGAGGAAGCGCAACAGCCTTTCGAATGCCTCGTTATATTTGTTCGTATTCACATTTATAGTCTCTCACAATGTAATTAATGTTTGTGCTTGGTTTTTTTACGTTTCGGTTCTACTTCCAACCTGAAGGCACGTAGCATACCAACACTCATAATTAACAAAATAATCGTGAGTGGAAAGGCGCTTACAATGATTGCTGTTTGAAGGGCATTTAATCCTCCAGTAGCCATAAGAACGACAGCAGAAGCGGCTAAAATAATCCCCCACGAAATTTTGATAAAAGTCGGTGGCTCAATTTGCCCGTCTGTTGTTTGCATACCTAAAACAAATGTCGCAGAGTCTGCGGATGTAATAAAGAAAGTCGTAATTAAAAGCACCGTTACGATGGAAAGTAATCCCCCGCCTGGCAGCTGTTCATATACAAAGAATAAAGCCGTCTCCAAGCTTTTACTTGACACATCAAAACCCTCAATTAAGTCCAAGTAAATACCCGTACCTCCAAACATGGCAAACCAAAATGCACATACAAGTGTCGGTACAATTAGGACTGCAATCGTAAACTCACGTACGGTACGCCCTCTTGATACACGCGCGATAAACATCCCTACAAAAGGAGACCACGAAATCCACCAAGCCCAATAAAAAATAGTCCATCCTTGAGTCCACGCTGCTCGTTCCTCATTGAAAGGTGAGAGACGTAAACCCATTTGCGGTAAATATTGCACATACTCACCTAAAGTATGGGTAAATAAATTTAGCAAAAACAAGGTAGGTCCAACAATAACCATGATCATTAATAACAAAACAGCAAGCACCATGTTCGTATTACTTAAATAGCGAATTCCTTTTTTAATACCTGTACTAGCAGAAATAATAAATAACACGGTAATAACTCCAATAATAATTAGTTGAATCGTAAACGAAACAGGAATGTCCATTAAATAATTAAGTCCAGCATTAATCTGTTGCGCCCCTAGCCCTAAAGATGCACATACTCCAAACAAGGTCGCAAATACAGCAAATATATCTACTGTATACCCAAGCGGTCCCCTCACGTGATTTCCAAAAACAGGTCTTAACGTCGCACTCATTAATCCAGGCGCATCCTTACGAAACTTAAAAAAAGCTAAAGACAGAGCAACAACTGCATAAATAGCCCACGCATGAAAGCCCCAATGCAAATACGTATACCTTAAACTTAATAGTGCAGCATCTTGTGTTCCTCCTTCACCCATTGGTGGTGCTGCAAAGTGAGAAATCGGCTCGGAAACACCATAAAATAATAAACCAATCCCCATACCCGCACTAAATAACATCGCAAACCATGTAGGTCGACTAAACTCAGGCTTATCAGTATCTTTTCCTAACTTGATTTTACCGTATCGACTAAAAATTAATGCAAGAGCAAAAATTAAAAAAAACGAAGCGGTTAAATTGTAAAACCAACCAAAAGCATGAAGAAAAAAAGCTTGCGCATCATTCATAATTCGTTCTAATTGATTCGGAAAAAAAGCCCCCCACAACACAAAAACAAGAGCAACAACAATCGATATTTTATACGTAGCGGTTAAATTTCTCATGATGACATGACTCCTATACGACTAATATTCACAAAGACGTTGAATAAGTTTGGTTTTTATTTTTTTCGACGTTCTTAAGTAGACTTCATACGAGTCGGTTTCCGGTATCAGGCGAGCAACAAGTAAAAACCATCACTAATAAAAATCAAGGGCATTGAAAAAGTTGATTTTTACTTTCGTTAGTGGTCTCACATTCATTCATCTTTTAGCATTTACTAAATCATTGTAATTATGAAATGAACTTAACATTAACGGTATCCACTTACCTTTTCTATAATTTCATTTCCAAAGTGATATCTTATACATTGTCGAGGACGGGAAGATGAAATCAATGTCTACCACTAGTAACAGACGAAATAACGTAAAACGCCTTTGAGAAATGATTCTCAAAGGCGTTTTTACGGAGTGGATAGATGACAAAGAAGTGAGCATTTCTGGAAATGGAACGTGTAACAAGAGAGACACCGAAGACGTCCCTGATAAAACTTTTTAGAATTTTATGCTTTCTATAAGAGCCACCTCTCTCATCATACTTTCTTACGTGAACTCTATCCTTCCGTACGAACGTCATCCGGCTTTTCCATATAAATACTTCGTGTGGGGAAAGCAACTGAGACCCCTTCCTCCTTCAAAATACTCATTATTTTAAAGTTGATGTCTTCCTTCGTGGCAAACCATTCGAGCCAAACGATTGATTTGGTAAAAAAATAAATATAAATATCTAAGCTAGAATCGCTAAATTCATTAAAGCGAACAATAATTAATTCCTTATCAACCTCTTCATGATCGTATAAAAGTTGCTCAATTTTTTTACACAACGTTCGAGCTTTTCTCTAGAAGTAGAATATGTAACCCCTAAATTAAAGGTAATCCGACGTTTCCCCATTTGTGACCAATTCGTAATCGGTTCATTCGCTAATGTTGAGTTCGGAACGGTAATAACAGAATCTGCAAAAGTCCGAATACGTGTACTTCTAAACGTAATGTCCTCAACAATTCCTTCAACGGTCGGAGTCTGAATCCATTCACCTTTCTTAAACGGTTTCTCTGTAATGATCACGACACCACCGAAAAAGTTTCCAACTGTATCTTGAGCCGCTAATGCAAAGGCCAGTCCTCCTAATCCGAGCCCTGCAATAAATCCACTAATATCGAAGCCCCACTCACTAATAACGACGATGATAATTAGTGCTAAGACACCTGCTTGTAATACCTTAGATATAAACGGGATGAGCATACTATCTTCATCATCTTCTATTTTGCTAATCGCTTTTATAAGGGACAAAGAGTGTGAAGACGTGTAATTAAATAATCCCCAGCCAACTAAGATAATGATAATCGAGCGATAAACATGTGCAACGAATTCAATCGTTGTAATATTAAAAGGCAAATAGACGAGCGCTAAATATGTACCTAAAACCGCCCAAAACACTCTTAATGGCTGCTCAAATGAAAGTAGCAAATTCGAAAACACCGCGGTTGGCGTCTTTTTTAGCAACGCTAGTATTAACCTGAAAATATACTTTGTAAATAATTTACGAAAAAGCAAAAAAACTAAGAAAATAAATAAAGCAATCCCGATATCATACCATTCAATTCGATTTAACGAATTAACGAAAGCATTCCAATGAAATTCCACGATAACTCCCACCTTAACCATCATTCCAATACACTCAAATCCATCTGAGCGTGTTCATCCCATTTTATCATAGATCATTTGATGGAAAAATGGATAACCTACCTTTCGTTAAATTGCCATATTCAGTCATATATATAAAGTGAGATCAATGTAATCGATCTCACTCTTTATAGCACTTCTATTCATTTGCTTTTTCATCTCTTTCCACAACTTGCTCGATTAAAGAGCCAATATCACTTTTTTCATTCACATCAGAACGATTCGAATTACTTTTTGATTGATTCATGATGTCATCAACTTCTTCTTTCCATTCCTCTCCAAGCTCTAATAAAGTACGTGACAAAGATGGATACGCTTTTTTCGCTCTGTTCATAACTTGCTTTCCCGTATCAGTTGTAAACATCATGACACTAGCAGCACCTACTACACCACCAATGATCGAACTCGTAATTAACCCTTTATTTGAACGCTTTTGGAACATATAAGATCCTCCCTTCGTTATTTATCCTTCTTTTTAATTAATTTTGCTTCATTCTTATTTTCAATCGTACCCTCTGTTAATGTATCTGAAACTTGCTCATGAGTGACAGCTATGCCCTTTTCAGTTTCATTTTCACTTTTATAATAACTTGGTTGATATGATTTGGTTGCCATTTCCTCTACACGTTGCTTGTCTGTTTTATCCAACATCATCAACTCCTTTCTAGCATTAGTATTGACGAAATAGAGTTAATTATGTAAGAAAAGCACTCAGCGCTATTTCTTGAATCCACTTCTATTTCCCTTGATTAGTTCCGAGCAACTTGTCCGTTCAAATAATATAAAAAAGGTATAACCAAATCATCGATTCGTTTGGTCATACCATTGACATTTTTTTATTGTTCATGTTCATCATTGTCCTTTTGCAGCAATAATTCAATTCTCGTATGCGCTTGATCCAAAAAAGCTTCATACGTACCAACAGGCATTTTTAGTTGCTCAGCTGCAATCACCGTCACCGATGAGCTTGAAGGATATATACCAATTTGCTTAGCCATTTCCACCATTCGGTACTCCTCGTATACATTACGCAAAAATTGTGGCAACAGTCGACTAGCATTTTGCCTTTCTAAATCATAAATCGTTTTATATACAAGAATACGAAACTCATCTTGATCTAGATCTTTCCAATCCATCGAAGAATCATTAAACATTCTCATCTCCTCATTTCTTCTCACTCATATTATTATTGTACTAATTGATTCATTGTTGGTCGAATAATTTGCTTAATCGATCACGTGTACCCAAGGTCGATCATGCTTCCACGTTATATCTACTGATAGGTTGTATGCTTCAGTTAACGTTGCTTTAGTTAGCACGTCACGTTTTTCTCCAGCTGCAACAACCTTTCCATCGCGTAATAATAATACATGTGTAAATGCTGAAATCATTTCTTCGATATGATGTGTGACATAAATCATCGTCGGACCTCCTTTATCATTGGCAAATTGCTTAAGCATTGAAAGGAGCTGTTCTTTTGCATATAAATCCAATCCATTGCAAGGCTCATCTAATATTAATATGTCTGGGTTTGCCATTAATGCTCTGCCGATTAACACACGCCTCTTCTCCCCTTGAGATAGCTTATAAAAGTACCTAGTCTTCAAATGTGAAATTCCTAATGTTTCAACGATGTCACTTGCTCTTAACTTATCTTCCATTGTTGATTTTTCATACAACCCAATTGAAGCGTACTTTCCGCTAATAACAACATCTAATACATCATCTAATCGATTGGCTACTTGCTGATCTAATGATGCGCTAACCCAACCAATTGATTTACGCAATTCTGGAATATTTACTTTTCCATACTCGTGACCTAATACACAAACGTTCCCTTTTGATGGCCAAAGGTATCCTGTAATCATGTTTAAAAGTGACGTTTTACCAGAACCATTTAAACCTAGAATAACCCAATGTTGATTTCGTTGAACGAGCCATGTGATTTCATTTAAAATCATACGATTTTCTTGTCTCCAACTCACTTTTTCTAACGAAACAATCGTTTCTGACATACATGCCTACCCCTTCTTGTTAAGGGTACCAAAAAAGTTTCAAATGAAACTTTTTTGGTACCCTTGTTCTTCATATGTATATTCGACAACGTTCTAGTCATTTCCTTTAAGAAAAACGCGTTAGCGTCTCAGACTGTAGACAAAACGCCTTTGAGAAATGATTCTCAAAGGCGTTTCTACGTTATTTCGTCTGTTTTTTTGTTGATGACACTCGACCTTTTTGCCAAACTTTCGCTTATTGGCATTTGCTTTAACGTGAGTAGAATTTATAAATGCCACCTCTCGATTCACGAAACCCTTGTCCATTGTGTATCGTAGAATGCGCTAAACGATCTGTTCAACGACATCACTATCCTTAAATCGGCGAGCGTCATTCTATCCAAATGTAGAAAAGCGAGGAATCTCCCCCTCAAACCCAAACACTAAAACCTAAAAACAACGATATCCCACATTAGTTTCAATCTCTTTGATCGCCTGGCGCATCGCCCGAATACTGGTACTAGCTTTTCAATCCAGACCATCTCGATTCCAATTTTTTAGACGTCATTGTCCATTCACCCCTGTCCATTTTATTATAGAAAAAAACAGACATCTGTCTCTGTTAAAGGAGGCAAATTCCCTTTTTTTCACTAGAAAAAACGGAAGGGGATGGGAGGGCCGCACCCTGACTACTAATTAAAAAAACTGTCGACAAGCTGAAACGCGTTAGCGACTTTTCTTAATTGCGTTGTGCAGAGCCGTTACAACGTGTTCAGTTGTGCTGGCTGAAAGTGGGATTCTTTCAGCACAACCCGTAACGAGCGAAGCCAACGTCCTTCTTTGAATGATCGCGCTAACTTCTTCGGTTTTTTTCACATTTCCTTCCTCAAAATTTATACATTCTTATCCTTTTTAAAAAAAGGCTGTCCCATAAGGTATGTTTAGCACCTTTTGGGACAGCCCTTTAACGATCTTCAACAATAATGTAATATGCACGAATGGGGCCATGAACACCTACGACTAAGTTCATCTCAATATCAGCACTATTACTAGGTCCAGAAATAAAGTTCACACACGACGGAACATATCCCTTTTCTTGTTGCATATTGTGCAGCAATTCAGTTGCTTGTGTCATTCTTGGTACAATCGTACTTTTAGGAATAATCGCAACATAATACGTCGGTAACAAGCTAACAGATCGACCTTTTCCTTGATCACTTAATAATACAACCGTTCCTGATTCAGCTAGCGTAATATCAGAAAATGTAATCCCTATGTGAGCTTGCTCAGCAATTTGAACATTTTTTTGACCAAGCTCAGGGTCCCATCTATGCACAGAAGACGTAGCATCATTCAAATAATCCGTTAAACCATATTCATCAAATCGTGGATCATCCCAGTAAACGATTGATTCTCCTTGTAATTCGTTAATAATTCCATTAAGACTCTCGTTTAATTGTCGCTGTTGTATTTGAATCACATCCGTATGAATGTGTGCACAGTGAGCTTTTAAACGTTCAACTAATTGATCCTGGTTCTCTCCTTTGAACACATCATACTGCGGCTGCTTACGCCATTTCGGACGATTTACCTCCTGTTGAATCCGATTTCTCCCAAGACTTTTGGCAATATTGTTTAAAAAGCGCTCTTTATGGTGAACAGTGCCTTTAACCATTATTCGTGTCCTCCTTTCTTCCGCTCTTTAAACCATTTCTTAAATGATTGTTTACTCGGTTCAGGAAAATCACGTATATCGGTCCACGGTTTTATCGGTCCTGGTCCTTTGGAAATCTTCCCTTCCTTTGTAAAAGGACTCATCATTAAAGGAGCTGTTTTTGTAGCTGAATTAAAAATCGCTGGGTTACTTGCTGCTAATGAGAACCCTCTCATCGCAAGTTTTTCACCAAATCCTCCTTTGTTTTGCTCTTCAACAAAATTACGACGGTGCTTGATTAACAAATCATGAAGCGGAATTTTAACAGGACAAGCCTCCGTACAAGCAGCACACAAGCTCGATGCATAGGGCAACTCTTTGTAATCGTCGTAACCACCTAATAATGGTGAAAGAACAGCTCCAATTGGTCCAGGATAAATAGAACCATACGAATGTCCTCCAACATGACGATAAATCGGGCAAACGTTTATACAAGCAGCACAACGGATACATTGTAAGACAGACTGAAATTCTGTCCCTAATATATTCGAACGTCCATTATCAACGACGACAAGGTGGAATTCCTCTGGCCCATCTACATCTCCCTCTTCTTTTGGACCTGTTAAACCTGTAATATAGCTTGTCAGCTTTTGTCCAACAGCGCTTCGACAAAGCATACTAACCAAAATGTCTAGCTCTTCCCACGTTGGAACAATTCGCTCCATACCCATTACCGTAATTTGTGTTTTCGGTAATGTCGTTGCAAGTCTAGCATTTCCTTCATTTGTCACAAGAGAAATCGCGCCTGATTCTGCCACAGCAAAGTTGCAGCCAGTTATGCCAATGTCAGCATGAATAAAATCTTGTCTCAATTGCTCACGGGCAAATAAAGCTAACTCTTCAGGCTTCGATGATTTCGTATATTGTAGCTTTTCATGAAACGTATCACGAATTTGCTCTTTATTCTTATGAAGCGCAGGTGCAACGATATGTGAAGGTGGATCATGGTCATCAATTTGCAAAATGTATTCACCTAAATCAGATTCAATCACTTCACAGCCGAGATTCTCAAGTGCTTCATTCATATTAATTTCTTCCGTGACCATCGACTTCGATTTAATAATTTTTTTCGCCTCTTTTTCCTTTACAACATTTGATATATACTCATTTGCATCTTCTGCTGTCTCCGCAAAAAAAACATTCCCACCGCGACTTACAATATTATCTGCCAACTGTTCCAAATAATAATCCAAATGCTCAAGTGTATGCTGGCGGATTTCCTCAGACAATTCACGCCAGTCCTCCCAGTTCCCTAACTCCTCTTGTGCCGCTAATTTTCGACCCTTTAAACGATCTTGCGCAGAAACCATCGCCTTGCGCATAAAGTCATTATTAATCCCTTTATCAACACGCTCAAAAAATGGGTCGTCGCTGATTTTCATGGCCATTGTAATCCCCTCCTTTACGAGCGAGTATTTAGTACTTCTGCAATATGCATCACTTTGATTGGTTTACCTTGACGGTTAATTCTTCCACCAATGTTCATTAAACAACCACAATCCGCTCCTACTAATACTTCCGCATCTGTCTCTTCAATGTGTTCAATTTTTTCATTGACCATTTGTTCAGAGATTGGCACCATTTTGACAGAGAATGTGCCACCAAAGCCACAGCACGTTTCTTTATTAGGTAACGACGTAAATTCAAGTCCTTTGACACGATTTAGCAATTTTATAGGTGTATCCTTCACCCCTAATAGTCGTGTCATATGGCAAGATGTATGATACGTTACCTTCTTAGGAAAAACAGCACCCAAATCCTCTATTCCTAACACGTTTACAATAAATTGAGTAAATTCAAACGTCTTCTTTGCTAATGATTCAGCACGCATTTTCCATTCTGGTTCTTCATTAAATAAATGTGGGTATTCATGTATCATCGCACCACACGATCCTGAAGGAATCACAACATAATCGGCTTCCTCAAACGTACGAATCGTATGTTTAGCAACCTCGCTCGTTTCTTTATGATAACCACTATTATAAGCAGGCTGCCCACAACATGTTTGTTGCTGAGGAACATCGACTTCACAACCATTTCGCTCTAACAATTCAACAACATGCTTTCCTACATTCGGATAAAACACATCTGCTAGACAGGTGATATATAAGGAAACCTTCATCCTCATCCCTCATTTCTATTAACATCATTTCTATTTTAACAAATATTAGTTATTCGTGTTTACTCGTGACAACCACTACGCGGTTTTCTTTAAGTATCATGCTTAGCCGTTTCAAGGAGATGCGTTCAGTAAAGTGCGTACTAAGCGGCCGTCACTCTTCATACATTTCGTTCCATTCATACCTTGTTAAAAAGGCGAAATGCAGACAAGCAAACGAGCCTGACTGCATCTACACTTACGAACGTTTTGATAGAACTTGCTCTTCATACTTCTGTACATCTTGCAACCAACTTTCCTTTGCAGGTACATTCATTTCCTGACAATATTGATTCCATATAACTCCAAATGGATACGTTTTAAACTCCTCTAACAGAGCTAAACGTCTCGTGAAATCTCCATTTTCTTGCAGTTCCTTTAATTGACAATGAGGAAGTAACAAAGCAAAGAGCAATGCTTTGATCATATTTCGTGTACCAATCGTCCATGCTGCAACGCGATTAATGCTTGCATCAAAGAAATCAAGACCGATCATCACTTTATCTAACGCATCATTTCGAACAATTTCCATGGCAATCTCTTTTAGTTCATCATCAAACGTGACGACATGATCACTATCCCATCGAACTGGTCGAGATACGTGTAATGCAAGCTGGTCAAAGAACAGTAACATCGCTGATATTTTATTTGAAACCATTTCAGTTGGATGATAATGCCCTGTATCTAACAAACAATTTACATCATTTTTTAGCGCGTAGCTCAAATAAAATTCATGTGAGCCAACAACATATGCTTCTGAACCGATCCCAAATAATTTACTCTCAACAGCATCGACTAAATAATTTTTGTCTATTTCTTCAGCAAAGATTTCGTCAAGTGCTTCCATTAAACGACGTCTAGGAGTTAAACGGTCACTTGGCGTATCTTTGTAGCCATCTGGAATCCAAATGTTCGTTAAACAAGGAGTGCCTAATTCTCGGCCGAAGTATTCACCAATTTTCCGGCTCGCCTTACAATGATCAATCCAATATTGACGAATTTCTGGATCAGGATGAGCTAATGTAAGACCGTCTGCGGCTTTTTCATGTGAAAACAACGTCGGATTAAAATCAAGTCCTAACCTATGTTCTTTTGCCCACGTGACCCATTTCTCAAAATGCTTCGGCTCAAGCTTATCTCGTTCGACTACCTGACCATCGGTTTCAGCATAAATCGCATGAAGATTGATGCGATGTTTACCTGGGATCAAAGAAAGCGCCTTTTCAATATCAGCACGAAGCTCTTCAGGTGTTCGTGCTTTACCAGGATAATCACCTGTAACGTCAATCCCACCAGACAATTCACCACGGTTCACTTCAAAACCACCAACATCATCACCTTGCCAACAATGAATCGAAATCGGGATATTTTTTAACGTTTTAAATACTTCATCAATGTTAATACCCCATTGCTCGTATTCCTGTTTTGCACTTTCAAATGCTTGATTGCTACTCATTCCATTCCCTCCTCGACACTAGTCATTGCATGATAACGCTTTAACTCGAATGAATTCGCAATGACCTTGCGTGCATCTGCGATTTCATTTAATTCTCTTAAAGCCATTAATTGAGCTACCACATTCCCAATTGCCGTTGCTTCAACAGGTCCTGCACATACAATCTTTTTTGTTTTGTCAGCAATCAACTGATTTAATTGCTCATTCTGACTTCCTCCACCGATAACATGAATCGTTTCATATTCTTTTTCGATCATTTCTTCAATCTCCACAATTGCCTTTTGATAGCTCTCAGCTAAGCTATCGAATACACACTTAGCTACTTCACCAGGTTCATGAGGGACCTGCTGGTTTGTCTCTTTACAATATGCTTGTATTTCTTTTATCATATCGTCTGGCTTTAAAAAACGTTGATCATCAACATTAACAATTGAAGTAAACGAACTGTGCTGTTTAGATAACTGGACAAGCTTAGCAAACGAATACGCATCATCGTACAAGCGTTTCACTTCTTGTATCATCCAAAGCCCCATAATGTTCTTTAAAAACCTAAAGCGATAATCCACTCCACCTTCATTTGTAAAATTATAATCTAATGCTTTCGTAATGCAAATAGGAAACGAATTCTCAATCCCAATTAATGACCAAGTTCCAGAGCTAATGTAAATCGTTTCATTGTTTTCTGGCACAGCCAATACCGCCGAACCAGTATCATGTGTTGCAGGCACATAAACATCTAAAGAAAACCCAAGCTCTTCGACTAATTCTTCCTTCAATGATCCGAGCTTTTCTTTCGGAAGAATGATTGGCTGAAAGATATCGAAAGGTAACCCTAAGGCATCAATTAATTCTTTGTCCCATTTTTTCGTAAAAGCATTCACTAGTTGTGTCGTTGTTGCATTTGTATACTCATTAGCCTTTTTACCCGTTAGTAAAAAATGAAAATAATCTGGAATCATTAAAAACGTTTTCGCTTTTTCTAACAGCTCAGGCTGCTGCTTCTTTAATGCATACAATTGATAGATCGTATTAAACTTTTGAAATTGGATACCAGTATCTAAATAGAGCCGTTCCTTTTTTATAATCTCTGTAACTTCTTCCATCATCCCATCGGTACGCGGATCACGATAGGCAACAGCATCTGTTATAAGCTGGTCGTTTTCATCTAAAAGGACAAAGTCAACCGCCCACGTATCAATTCCAATACTTACTGGTTTATTTTCAAACTCGCGACATTTCTTTAATCCAGCTTTGACTTCCAAAAAAAGCGTATCAATATCCCAACAAAAGTGGCCTTTTTTTTCCACCATTTTATTATTAAAACGATGAATCTCATCTAACTGGAGTTGATCATTAGCCAATTGGCCAAGCATCACTCTTCCGCTAGAGGCTCCAATATCAACCGCTAGACAACTTTGATTCATGTTATCCCTCCAAATGTAAACGCTTCACCCGTGATTAGTCCATAGTGAAAGACGATGACCCTCCTCCAGTTAAGAAGCCACGGAAAAAGTTTACGATCAAACTTTTTCCGTGCCCCCTTCGGTTATATATGGAGGCAGGTCATCTACTATTCTTTTATTTATCGAGTAAAGGCTGCTGGTACTCCGCCATCAACAGTAATCATACAACCTGTTGTCTTAGCTGCTTTTGATGATGAGAAGAAAAGAATCGATTCAGCAATATCCTTTGGATAAATATTAACAAGTAATGTAGTACGCTTACGATAATGTTCTTCCAACTGATCTGGTTCGATTCCATAAGCAGCAGCACGTTCTTCACGCCAGCTAGAACCCCAAATGGCTGAGCCTTGCAAGACTGCATCTGGTAATACAGAGTTCACGCGAATACCGTATTCGCCCCCTTCAGCCGCAATACATCTAGCTAAATGAACCTCTAATGCTTTTACAGAGCTATAAGCAGATGCATTTTTTCCAGCATAGACTGAGTTTTTCGAACCGATAAAGACCATACTTCCGCCAATTCCTTGCTCTTTCATCACCTTAAATGCTTCACGAGCTACAAGGAAATAGCCTGTACCGAGAACATCCATATTTAAATTCCACTCTTTTAATGTTGTTTCTTCAATAGGGCTAGAAGTAGCTAGTCCCGCATTATTAACGATGATATCGATACCACCATATACAAGAGTTGCTTGTTTTAAAGCTGCTTGTACTTGCTCTTCACTCGTTACATCCATTTTAACAGCTAGAGCTCGTTTGTCACCATACTGTTCATTAATCTCTGACGCAACTTTTTCCGCACCTTCAAGGTTTAAGTCTGCTACAACGACATGTGCTCCTTGTTCAACAAACTGACGGCATGTTTCACTTCCGATTCCACCAGCTCCACCTGTCACAAATGCTACCTGTCTAGAAAACTCTGCTTCTGCTGGTGCCAATGATAGTTTATAAAGCTCTAATGGCCAATACTCGATGTTATAAGATTCGTTTTCATTTAAAGAGACAAATGTTCCTAATGCAGTCGTTCCTTTCATCACCGAAATCGCACGGTGATAAAGGTCTCCACTTACGTTAGCCATTGTGACGTTTTTCCCTGTATTCACCATGCCGATTCCAGGAATTAATATTACTCGTGGTGCTGGCTCAAACATAACATCGCCTTCATTTTTATTTTCATTGAAATAGTTTTGATAGTCACTCTTAAATGTTTCAATACCAGATTTAATTGCTTCAATCAAATTTTCCACATTTTTCGATGATGGGTCCCAATCAACAAACAATGGTTTCATTTTCGTATGAACGAGATGATCAGGGCAAGCTGCTCCTACTTGTGATAGTTCCGCGGCCTCATAGCTATTTACGAACTCTACAATCGCATCACCTGTATCATGCGTTAAAAGCATCTTCTTCTCATCACTAACTGCACCACGAATGACTGGCATTACTTGCGCTAACAACTCTTGCTGCTCTTCACTCGTTAATGATTGATATTTCTGGCCACCAAATGGCTTCTTCCCTTGTGCTTGCTTATGAATAAATGCCTCTGCTTCATTAATGACAGAAATGGTCTTATCATAGCTTTCCTTAGCTGTATCTCCCCAAACGACTAAACCATGCTTCTCCATTAAAACAAGTTCTGCATTCGAATTTTGCTTCACACCTTCTGCAATCATTTTTGATAAAGTAAATCCTGGTCTTACATATGGAACCCATACAAACCGATCTCCAAATATCTCTTTTGCTAACTCTTGCCCATTATGAGCACAGCATAGACTAATAATCGCATCAGGATGCGTGTGATCTACATGTTTAAATGGTAAAAAAGCATGTAATAACGTCTCAATCGATGCACGTGGATGTGTATGATCAATCATACAATGTGTTAAATAAGCAACCATTTCTTCATCAGACATTTCATCACGCTCGATTAAAGGACGGATATCTTCAAGGTTTAAACCAGTGAAATTCTTCGCTTTCATTGTTGCTAAATCAGAACCGCTACCTTTAACCCACATAACCTCGACATCACGCCCACGAAAATCCTTAACCGTCGTCTTCATTGACGTATTACCGCCACCCCAGTTGCAAACAGCTCGGTCAGAACCAATTAAATTAGAACGATATACAAGTTCATCTAATCCTGGCTTCAAAGATTTTGCATTTGCTTCATTCCAAAGATTTCGTACCATAATTACCTCCGAATAGTTGTTTTTACTTCTGAATAAAGTATAACATCTTTGTTTTATTTTGTATATATGTTTGTTTATTTTTGATTTTATCTAAGTTTTACAAGTAGTTGCTCAAGCTAATAAGATACAGTAAAACACGAGGGGTAACTCCTATTCTATTAAAGACACCGAAAAAGTTAAAAACCAAACTTTTCGGTGTCCGATTTCCTATTAAACAAAATCATTCCAATCGAATCAAAAATATAAAAAATTACTTATAGTCTAAAATGACTTTCTCACCATTAAAGCTAGCGATAAAGTCTGATTGCTTATCAGTCACTCTAAATATATAATCTCCAATCTTTAAAATCGTTCCCTCATAGGCAGTTCCTACTTTTATTTGTTTATCT
Organism: Halalkalibacter hemicellulosilyticusJCM 9152; assembly: GCF_000513115.1. Classification (GTDB taxonomy): domain Bacteria; phylum Bacillota; class Bacilli; order Bacillales; family Bacillaceae_D; genus Halalkalibacter; species Halalkalibacter hemicellulosilyticus. Next base: position 117,581 of record NZ_BAUU01000007.1, on the reverse strand, counting down.
TTTGGTACAGTAACGACTGTTCTTGTACCTGCATATGTGCCTAACTCTTTTACCTCTACTCCCTCTTCTGAATAAATCGAACCTCCTCTAAACTTTCCGAAAATGTTAACTGTTCCGTTCGCATATATTTTTGTATTAACACATCCCTTACCAATAACATAAATAGCTCCATTACTAAATAAATGACTATTGATAGCATCTGAAATCGTCATTGTTTGATCCTTTTCAGCTATGATTGTATTTGAAATAACATTTTCCATACGTTGTGTTAATTGTTGTAAATCTGAAATCGTCACTTTCTTATTTGTTAACGTTAAAAAATTTCTCCGAAGTTCATTTGATATTTCGCCCCATTTGCGATCCTCAATATACTGGTAATCGTTGTAAACCTTTTTCATATACGTACCGATTACTGCTCTTAATCTAGTAAATTTCTTTTCTAACAGCATAATGACAATGGGTTGAATCCCACTTGCCTTCAAATCAATTGATTGAAACGATGGAGACACTGATAACTGCTTTAATAAATCAATCATTCTATTAACCTGCTCTAATATCACTTTTAACAAAAGACCTAACTCACCTGCTATCTTACTGTTCTTTCCAACAGAGAGTTCGGAATTCATTACATTTCCTCTTACTGTAATAGATTTATGTGAAATGAGTTGCGCTTCAGTCACCGTCTTATAAATGTAAATATCTCCACCTGCTTTAACCTTCATTTTTTCTACTACATGACCTAATATTTCTACGTCACCATCAAATGTGACATTCCCTGTGCGAATCGTGATATCTTCTTGATACGTAAGTTTTGGATAAACAGTTACCTTCACAGATAGATCGTATTTGTCAATTTGAGGTCTACCTTCACCTAATGCGATTACATTTCCATTTGCTAAGCATTCAACTCCTTCTCCTAATTTCATGTTCACGGATTGACCTTTCTTGGCTTGAATCACTTCATTAAATATATTTCTTCCATTGAACCCTTCAGTTGGCGGATGAACAATCCCAATGACTTGTCCTCCTTTCACTGTAGGAATTTTCATTGATTGACGGTAATCAATATTTCCTTGATCATCTTCCACAAACCGTTTCTTTGTTTCTGTTTCAACCTTGACTTGAAATGTGCCATCTTGGCCATCTTTTGACTCTTTTCCTACAGCCACTTCATATTCGCTAGGAACCATTGATTGAACGGCCTTTGAAATTTCTTTATATTTGATACCATAAACGATTTTCAACGTTTCTAATTCGCGAATGATTTGATCAAAGGTTAAAGAATTTGTTATTTCTTTTTTCTCGTTGATTTGTAAATGAATATGTTTATTCGGAGAAGCATCTTCTAGTTTTCGATGGATTTTATAACCTGGGCGTACGATTAACTTTGCACTTAATTTTTGCTCATCTACGATAAAGGACCACTCTGTATCTACTTGCTCATTTTCGTGAATGATTTGTACATCAAGCGCATCCTGTTCAGATACGAACACCTTCTTTTCAGTTACACGTTCACCATTTTTTATGAGTATCATTTCTTCACTTAGCGATACACTTGCATAGCAACCGATACTATCATGAACACATAGCTGACCATTCTCCACCCACACCACTGGTTCTACTCGGTTACTAGTAAGTAGTGAAGCATTTATATCTTCTTTATTTAATTGTTGACGTTGAATATCTTTATTTATGATTGCGCTTTCATTTTGGATTTGCTTTAAGAATCCTTCCATTTCTATAAGGGGATCAATGACTTCAGCTTTAATAGGTTGACGTATGGACAACTTAACAACGGCTTTCTTCTTTTTCATACTAACAAACCCATCAGATCCAGTTTGTATAATCTCAATATCAACTTGATTTTCTTTGGCATTTAGCATTTGTAAGCCGATATCAATCGCTTCCTCAACTGACCTACCTTTTGTCACTATACTGTTCATGACAATCCCCCTTTCTATTTTACAATGCTTTATTTTTTTGAAAGCGGTAATAATCACTCTTCTTCACTTTCACTTATCAACTATGCCAGTGAAGACCCAGTCCTAATTAGTTATGAAAGTTTAAATTACTGGATTAACTTATTTAAATTCACTACTTCCTCATTTAATTTCTTCACACTTTTTGAAACCTCATCCATCGAAGCATTTGATTGCTGAGTTGTTGCTAATACTTCTTCTATACCCGCTATAGACTCTTCTGAAACAGAAGCAACATTTCAAAAGAAGAGCCCATTTGATTAGAAATCGTCAACATACCTTGTACCGATTGCGACATACGAGTAATTTGACTGGTAATATTCCGATTGTATGAATGAGTTCAGTAAACATTCATATTTTCAGATAGTTCTGAAGCGCCATTTGCCTATACTTCTGCATCACTTGATAACTCCTTCATCATAGAGGCAATTTGTTGACTCCCTGTTGACAATCTTCTGCAACGGTGACAAATACACTTGGCCAAACAGTTAAATGTTCCATCCATTTTATTCAGTTTCTGAAACTTTTATCCTCTCCCAATACCAACAAGCTGTAACTCATACTTTTCTAAATCAGAACACTTTAGAACATTGCGGGCATCTATGATCATTGAACCGTCCATTTTTTCTTTCACCAAATTCCAATCAGCCTTAGTAAATTCTTCCCACTCTGTTGCTACTATAAGAAGATCTACACCATGCACTGCTTGATAAAGATCGTTATATTCAGTTACTTCATTCCATTCTAGCTTTACAACAGGATCGTACACTTGAACATGACTTTTTAGTTCCACCAATCTCTTAATTAGTTGTATAGCACGTGAATGACGTGTATCATCCGTATTAGGCTTAAATGAAGCACCCCAAACTGCTACTTTCTTATGTTTTGGATCAACCAAAATTTGTTTGATTTTATCGATATATACCTCTACCATCTGTTCATTGACACGTTGAGCTGTTTCTACTAGTTGAGGGACATATCCCACTTCTTCTCCTTGCTTTATTAATGATGAAACATCTTTTGGTAAACAGGAACCCCCATATCCTAATCCTGCCTGTAAAAACAAAGGACCAATTCTTGGATCTGTTTTCAAACCTTCTGAGATGTCTTGAACATTAATATCAAAATGCTCGCTTAATAGAGCCATCTCATTCATAAACGATATTTTCACGGCTAAAAATGCATTAGAAGCATATTTAATTAATTCGGCTCCATTAAATGAAGTAATAATATAGGGTGCAGGACTAAAATGATAAAGTTGCTTCATCAGTGACACATTCGATGCATCTTTTACTCCAAGTACGATTTTATCAGGGGATAACATATCTGCTATCGCCGTACCCTCTCTAAGAAATTCTGGGTTTGAAATAAGGTCAAATTGTCCCTGCTTTAACCCTTCTTGCAAAAGCTTCTTTTCCATCCATTCATTTGTTCCGATCGGTACTGTGCTTTTTGAAACGATTACTTTATAAGAAGTAATGATCGTAGCAAGCTCTTGTAACACTTGTTCAATGTATCTTAAATTTGTTCGTCCATCTTCTAGTGAAGGAGTGCCTACTGCAATAAAAATAATCTCACTTTGTTTAACAGCTTCCCTCATTTCAGGTACAAAAATTAATTGCTTGTTATTCACGTTTGATTGAACCATTGCATCTAAACCTGGTTCATAAATGGGTACATGTCCACTCTTTAATCGTTCTACTTTTTCTTGATCCTTTTCTACACATTGGACGTTATGCCCTTGTGAGGCTAATACGGCTGAAGTCGTTAATCCAACATAGCCTGCGCCAATGACACAGACATTCATCCCCATCACACTCCTCTGTATCTCTAATTTGTATATCTTATGGTGCGTATGTCTATTAGTGAGGAAAACGAGTGGATCTAATAAAAATTCCTCAAACGTCTATTTATTAAACGCTTTCATACAAAAAAGCCTGTTTTCAGTCGGACAACTTACTTGTTATTTGAATGAGAATAAACTACTTTTAACGATGACCACAATGGGAGAGGATATCATTGAAAATAAAAAAAGCAGTCATCCCAGCAGCAGGCTATGGAACGAGAAGCCTCCCAGTCACCAAAGTTATCCCTAAAGAAATGTTTCCTATTAAATCTAAGCCTGCTATTCAATATGTTGTAGAGGAAGCAATAAATAGCGGTATTGAAGAAATCTTAATGATTGTCTCAAGAAACAAGCATACGATTATTGACTATTTTGATCGTTCGTTAGAGCTTGAAACTTTTTTACAAACACAACAAAAATCACACCTGATAAATAAATTGATATTACCAAACGTTCACCTTGAATATATCAGACAACAAGAGGCGAAGGGATTAGGACATGCGCTATCACTCGCTAAACGGTTTGTTCAAGATGAACCCTTTGCCGTTTTATTACCAGATGACTTAATCATTAGTGATCAACCTGCTTTAAAAGCCCTTACCGATACGTATGTTGAAAAACAAGCACCTGTTATAGGTGTCATGCAAGTACCAAAAGAACGCCTACGCCAATATGGAGTTGTAATGAGTCAGCCTTTACAACACCAGCTACATCAAATTAATCATTTAGTAGAAAAGCCGCGTTCACCAATCTCAACAAATTTAGCAATAGTTGGGCGTTACGTTTTACAACCTACTATTTTTAAGCATTTAGATACTGTACAACCTGATCTTTCTGGTGAAATTCAATTAACAGATGCTCTTAAAGCCCTTCTTACCAATACATCTATACTCGCTTACGAATTAACTGGTAAACGATTTGATATCGGGTTAGAAGATGATTATGTACAATTAATTCAACTATTACACAACTCATGATCCGTTATAAAGGATGCTAGTCACTTAGTATCCTTTCCAATCATCATTAAAATTGAGTAAACAAAAATAGTCTTGCTTTGTCACCATTTAGCCATTTTTTCTCAAATAAGTTTGTGAAATATTGAGCAAATCATAGTATACTATATGTAACAGGCGATGATGTTAACTGAAAGGTGATGAAAAATGACTACTTTAATAGCACTATCTCCAATTGCCATCGTATTATTATTATTAATTGTATTGAGAATGCCTGCAATAAAAGCTATGCCAATTAGTTTACTTTTTACCGCTTTAATTGCTTATTTTTATTGGAAAGTTCCTTTCGTGCAACTTGTAGCATCAGCCATTGAAGGGGTTTTAATCGGCATATCGATCTTATACATTATTTTCGGAGCTATTTTACTACTTAATACTCTTAAAGAAAGCAAAGCCATTGATGCGATTCGAAATAGTTTTTTTGGCATTAGTCAAGATCGCAGGATTCAGCTTATATTAATTGCTTGGCTATTCGGAGCCTTCATTGAAGGCGCAGCCGGATTTGGTACTCCTGCCGCAATTGGCGCTCCTCTTCTTGTTGCACTGGGTTTCCCTCCATTGGCAGCTGTTTCACTTGCTCTAATCGCTGATAGTAGTCCTGTTTCTTTTGGTGCTGTTGGAACGCCTGTAATTGTAGGTGTCGGTCAAGGGTTACAAGAGGGCTCACAGTTGGCCGCGATCACTAACAGTTATATAACCGAAGCTTCTCTCTAGTTATTTGCGAATAATCGCTTCACAGGTCATGCAAATTGACGTTATCATCGGTACGTTAATGCCACTTGTATTAGTGATGATGTTAACCCGCTTTTTTGGAAAGAATCGATCCTGGCTAGAAGGACTTAAAGTGTGGAAGTTTGCTTTGTTTGCAGGTATTAGTTTTACATTTCCTGCATTATTAGTTGCGACGTTTGTTGGTCCTGAATTCCCTTCTATCTTTGGTGGGCTTATTGGATTGTTCATTGTCTTATTAGCCATAAAAAAAGGCTGGTTTCTCCCAGAAGAAGATTGGGATTTTGATAAAAAAGAACATTGGAATAAAGAGTGGCTCGGTTCCATTGTATTAAAAACAGAGGAAGGCCACTCGAGGTCACTTCCTTTGTGGTTAGCTTGGATTCCTTATTTAGCTCTCGGATTCCTACTCGTTCTAACAAGACTTGAAGTATTCCCTTTTAAATCTTGGCTTGAAGGAGTTGTTATAGGCTGGTCGAATATTCTTGGGACATCTATTAGTGCAACATTCTCGCCACTCTATTTACCTGGTACGATTTTTCTTATCGTTGTAATTCTGACATTCTTTCTTCATCAAATGAATCGGTTGATGATGGTTCGAGCCGTTAAACAATCCAGTGGCATGTTAATTGGAAGTGCTGTTACACTTTTTACTGCTGTTCCTATGGTAAGAATTTTTATTAATTCGGGAGTCAATAATGCCGAGTTGGTTAGTATGCCGATAGAACTTGCTAATCAAGCTGCATATTATTTAGGTAATAGTTGGCCACTAGTAGCTCCTTTTATTGGTGCACTTGGCTCATTTATTTCAGGAAGCGCTACATTCAGTAATATGATGTTTTCCCTTTTACAATTTTCAGTTGCGGATCAATTAGCACTGCCTCCTGAACGAATTCTTGCTCTTCAAGTATTAGGCGCTAATGCTGGAAATATGATTTGTGTACTAAATGTAGTCGCAGCAGCTTCCGTTGTAGGATTAATCGGTAAAGAAGGAACCATTATTCGATTAACCATTTTACCGATGCTCTTTTATGCGAGCTTGGCTGGAGTGGTTGGCTTTCTTTATATTCTTATTTTCTAAGAGAAGTCAGTAACCTAAGAACGAGGTTGGGACAATACCTCCTCTGAAATGAAAAGCCGGTGAATTTTACTTGTCGTAAAATTTCACCGGCTTTCATGATTTTGGCGCTCTCCATTTTACGGAATATGTAGCCGCCACAGGTTCGTTCAATTGCGCTCCAGCCACTCGCTTTCGAGGCCACTGAAAAAGTGCGATATCACTTTTTCAGTGACTTCCTCGCTTTCCGCGGGGAGGTGCCGAGCCTCTATTTCCCGCAGGAGTCGAGTGGCTTCCGCTCCATTTCACTATGAGAATAATCCATCATTCAGAGCCACTATAAAAATAGCTAATTTTTCACAATAAACGAAATGCGTCTCGCGTTAAGGTGTTGGAACATAACAAAAGTGTTCATCTGAGAATTCGAACATTTATAACGCATAGTAGATTTGTTCGGCTTCTCATTTCTTAAAATACTTTTGTCCCACCCTCGTTTATCCAATTATTCTTTCATTGGTGTAACAGCTTGATGAATATGATTCGTCAGCTCTAGCGTATAGCTTTCCTTTTGATCTCGTGTCCATTGTAACGAATGAGCCATACACTCAATCACACCCTCTTTCCATTGTTCAACTAAGCGCAAATTAAAATAGAGCAGCCCCGTACGTCTAATAAAGAAATCCTCCGGTTTTACGACCATTTCATGATTCATAGCATAATGGAGAGCAAGAAATAATTCATCTGGTAAACCAAAACGCTCTTCATTTTTGAGAGTTCTCTTCAGATCAATCACTGTTGTCACGTTTGAACCGAATAATTGAACTAAATATCTTGCTTGCTGCTTCGTCAATCCTTCATTTTGAGCATACTGAATCGCTTCCTTGGCAAATTCCTCAAAACCTTTAGAACCACCGACATGTCCGCCAGAAATCGGAAGCTTCTTCGTATTTGATGGTGGATAATCTTGATCCAAGTCTTTTATTGCTTGATCCACTACTGTTTCTGCCATCTTTCGATAACCTGTTAGCTTTCCACCTGCGATCGTCATTAAACCTGATTCAGAATGCCACACCTCATCCTTACGTGAAATCTCAGAAGGATCTTTGCCTTCTTCATAAATAAGAGGTCTTACCCCTGCCCAGCTTGATTCTATATCTTCGGCTGTTATATTTACGGTAGGAAACATTCCATTAATCGCTTGAATGATGTATTCTCGATCTTCATTTGTCATAGGTGGATTTCTTGCATCCTTATTAAAAAATGTATCCGTTGTACCGACATATGCTTTTCCATCTCTAGGAATCGCAAACACCATACGACCATCTGAAGTATCAAAATAAACGGCTTGTTTTAATGGAAAACGAGCTTGATCAATAACTAAATGTACTCCTTTTGTTAATCGTAACACTTTACCTTTTTTTGATTGATCCATCTCTCTAATTAAATCTACCCACGGACCTGTAGCATTAATTGTTTTCTTTGCTTTCACTTGAAAAGTATGATCAGAATGAAGCAAATCCTTGACCTCGACCCCAATGTTCTTTCCATTATCATACAGTAACCTCGATACTTGTGCATATGAAATCGCATGTGCCCCAAATGCGACCGCTTCCTTTAATACTTCTATCGTTAATCTAGCATCATCAGTCTTATATTCAACATAATAACCTCCACCAAGAAGACCATCTTGTTTGAGCAACGGTTCCTTTTGCAATGTTTCTTTTGTTGTTAGCATTTTACGCCGTTCTTGCTTTTTCACTCCGGCTAGGAAATCATACGCTCTTAGTCCAACCGACGTTGTCAATTTTCCAAATGTTCCTCCCTTATGAATAGGAAGAAGCATCCACTCTGGCGTTGTAACATGTGGACCATTTTCATAGACGATTTCCCTTTCTTTCCCCACTTCTGCAACGAGTCCTATTTCAAAGTTCTTTAAATAACGTAATCCTCCATGCACAAGTTTCGTAGAACGACTTGATGTTCCTGCTGCGAAGTCTTGCATGTCTACTAAAGCAACGGACAGTCCACGTGTAGCAGCATCAAGTGCAATACCAGCACCTGTAATCCCTCCTCCAATTATAAGCAAATCATATTGTTGATTCCCCATTGTACGAATCATTTCTTGGCGCTTCTTACTAGAAAATTCTACTCGCATTTAAACCACTCCTCTTATTTTAACCTGTGCAACATGCTCTTTCTTAATCGAGTCGCGCATTCTTTCAACAAAAAAAGGAGAGACCACAACAAACACAAAGGAATTTCTTCCATTGTGAGTGTGGTCTCTCCTTGTCTCCAACCGATTCTATTAACTTATTAATAAGTATACCATACATATGCAATCATTTAAAGATATCTAACGATGAAAGTGACGCCATAAGCTCGTATTAGATGTTGTTACAGCCTTTGCTCCAGCATTCAATGCCTCTTCCACTTCATCCACCGTATCAATAAGCCCACCTGCAAAAACGTCGCGAGCTGTCTTAACGTGAATCTCTTTAATCACTTTCGGAATTAAACCAGGAAGAACTTCGACAAAATCGGGCTGTGCCTTCTGTATTAACATAATATTCCGCTTTAGCGCATTAGAGTCTAGGATGAAAATACGTTGGATCGCTTTCACCCCTTTTTGCCTAGCTTTTAATATGACACTAGCCTTAGTGGATATGAGCCCATACGGTTCCACTTCTTGACATAAATATTCAGCTGCATATTCATCATTTTTCAACCCTTGTACTAAGTCCGCATGCAGAAACATTTTTTTCTCTTTCATCTTCGCCATTTCAAACACCGCTTTAATTTGCGACATATGGAGCTCCAAAAACACGCCATAATCATAGTGACTTTTTAAAAACGTTTCAAAATCTTTCATATTACGAACTGCAGGAAGGATTTTTTGATTTTCAAACAAGGCATCCACATCCTTTCTTTTATGAGTCGTGCTGAGCAATTACAAAAGGCTTGATCTATGATGAAAGTGAAACGTGAAACATAAGAAGGACGTCGCTCTTCTCTAAATCCTCTTCCGTCTTTCTTAATTAGATTTCTGCGCCATTTATAAATGATTGCGCTTAAAGAAAGCACGGAGACAAGGACTACGCGGAAGACACTAAAAAAGGATAAATCAACTTGTTCGGTACCTTTAATTAGTCTATCAATTGCTTCACTCGCTGCTCGCTTGATACTGAAAAACCACTCGTATCAAGCTTTTCAAAATAGACAAGTTCGTACATTGCTTAAAGGGCACTGAAAAAGTTAAAAATCAAACTTTTTCAGTGCCCTTATTATCATTCTCTAAATCTCAACACTACTATTAACTTTGTACATTATTATAATTGCAAACATCGACAATTACAACTAGTCTTACAAAAATAGTACTGTACATTTATTCATTCAAAAATACGTTATTAGTATGTGTTTTTAGTGTATCGGAATTCCACTCTAAAATGGTCTGCTCTCTAAATATTGACTAATTAATTCACAAAGGATCATAATCCCTTCTTCAATCAAGGAATCATGCAAAAAAGCAAAACAAATCCTTAGTTCATTATAGTTTGCCTCTCCCGCATAACTTACAGACCCAGGTAAAAAAGCAAGTTTTTTTCTTACAGCTAATTTCAATAGTTCATCTGTATCAACCCATTTCGGTAATGTTACCCAAATGTTTAATCCTCCAGATGGGTGTGTCCATGAAATATTTGGAGGCGCATATTTCTCTAACATGGTCTGTACTAATTCACACCTTTTTTTCAAATTCAAACGTAATTCTTCTAGTTGTTTTTCCATTCTATTAGACTTTAAATAAGGCAAAACCGCTCTCTGCGTTAATAACGGACTCCCTAAATCCGTTATAGATTTCGCTGCTAGTAATCGATTCATAAACGAGCCTTTAGCTATCAAGGCTGAAATCCGACATGACGGTGCTAACACTTTGCTAAATGTTTTAGAGTGAATGACATGTCCCGCAGTATCCAATGAATATATCGACTTCGGAGGCTTTTCTGTAAAATACATATCACTAAATGTGTCATCCTCCAGAATAATTGTATGGTATGCCTCTGCAATTTCTAGTAAATGCTTTCGCTTAGGCATACTCATCACAGCCCCTGTAGGATTTTGAAAGGTTGGAACTGTATAAATTAACTTTGGTGGATGTTGATCACATAGTTTTGTTAATAAATCCAATCTTAATCCTTCCTCATTCACTGGAACTGTTATGATTTTTGCTCCACGACTCAAAAAAATATCAATAGCTCCAGCATAAGTAGGTGCTTCAACATAAACAACATCACCTGCACCAATAAACGTCCTCGCTACTAAATCAATCCCTTGCTGAGAACCACTAACCGTTAAAACTTGATCAACCGCTACATTCATACCCTCTCGTTTGAAGTAATTGACAAATTCACTTCTCAGATCCATATCACCTTGGAACGGACTGTACTTAGATAAGGCCGTTTGATCAGTTTTTTTAATTTCTCGAACGATTTCATACGTTGGTAACAACTTCTCGTTAATAGCTGATACATGAAAAGGAAAACGAATCGAACTGTCAGCTTCTTGAAATCCCGCTTGGAAATTCTTAAGCATTTGAGCTCTTGGTAAATAATCAACTATTGTTAGTTGCCAATTTAGGTCGGAGTTATCTTCTATTTTCTTAGTTGACTCCACTAATACATAGCATCCTTTGCCATGAATTCGAGTAATTAGTCGTTTCCGTTCCAATCTTTCGTAAGCCTTACTACACGTAACTAAACTAACGCCTAACTGTTTAGACAAATTTCGTAATGATGGCATTTTAGTATGAGGCTTCAACAACCCCGAGCGTATTCGATCTTCGAATGCTTGAACAATTTGATCAGTTAACGTCGATTGACTCGTCCTTTTTAAATGAATGTGCATATGAATCCCTCACCAACTGTTATAAATCAACCTTTACTGTTATACAAGTAGACATCTACACTTGAAAAAATTCAATGCCTTTGCTTCAGAAATGGTAGTCATCATTTCCTTAAGCATAGCATCTTATTAAGGAGGAAAGTTAAAAATGAAAAAAACAAAAACTGTTTTATTGGTGGGTTCTATTTTAATTTTAATTGGATTAGCCGTAATGACAATTGTAGAAGGACCAAATGGGACAGGAGGAAATAATCAAAAATTACCAAGCATTCATGGTGCACCTTAATAACAGCACTTTATAACTACGCTTGATCAATCAAAAAAGATCTGCTCCAAAGGTGTAATTTGACCTTTTGGAACAGATTCCCTTCTTACGTTAAGTATTCCATAATAATACTAGCTGTTTCTTCAATCGATCGATCGGATACGTTAATAACAGGGCATTTCAACTGGCGCATAATTGAGTCAGCTCGCCTAAGCTCTTCTTTAATATGATCTAAGGCTGCATAGGAGGATTCATTTGGCAGCCCTAATGACTTTAAGCGCTCTTTGCGAATTTTTAATAAATGTTCAGGGTCAATCGTTAAGCCAACAACTAGCTTACTCGTTGTTGCTTCATATATTTCATTGGGGAGTTGTACAGTTGGCAAAATCGGTAAATTGGCTACCTTGTATCCTTTGTGAGCCATGAAAATACTAAGGGGTGTTTTAGACGTTCGTGAAACACCAATAAGTACAACATCTGCCAATAAGAGACCACGAACATCCTTACCATCATCATACTTAACAGCAAATTCTACTGCTTCAATACGCCTAAAATATTCATCATCGAGTACTTGGCGCAAACCTGGTTCTTGTTTTGGCGAATCGTTATATGTATCAATATACGCTTGCATAAGTGGCCCCATTACATCAACGGCTCGAACTCCATTCGCAATCGCCTCTTGCTTCATTACTTCACGCAATTCCGGCTGTACGAGCGTATAGGCAATAATTCCAGTAGTTGCAACTGCTTGATTTACTATTTTCACAATCTCCTCATCAGATTGAATATGGCCGAACCGTTTAATTTCAATTGTATTACTAGAAAATTGGCGAATCGTTGCTCTTGCAACAGCTTCTGCTGTTTCTCCAACAGCATCTGAACAAACATATATAATTGGTTTTTGCTGAGTCTCTCCCACTATGAATCCCCCTAGGCTTCAGTCGCTAATTCTAATAGTACCTTCGTTAAATTAGTCTTAGTAATTCTCCCAACAACTTGCTTTTTTTCTTTGTCTCCATCTTTAAATTGAACAACAGGTAAACCATCAACCTCAGTATGAATCATTTTTCTTGCTGCTTCAATTAAGGATTCCTCTGGTGTAATGATCACAACTTTCGAGTGACGAGTCATAACCATATCAACCGGTATCGTTAAGGCATTAGCATTTCCTAATGTGACTTTTAATAAGTCTTTCCGGCTTACAATCCCTTCTAATAACCCGTCTTCATCTACGACTAATAGCGAGCCTACATTCTCAATAAATAACGAAACAACAGCATCCTGCACTGTCGTCGTTTTCTGAATAACAACCGGTAGCCCTTGTATATCCTTAACCTTGATCTCATTTAAGCGATTTTTAATATTTCCATCGCTTTGAGCAGTTGTTCCAAGAAAATAACCAACCTTAGGTTTTGCATTTAAATAGCCAGTCATAACGAGGACCGCTAAATCTGACCTTAATGTTGCGCGACTTACCCCTAACAACTCTGCTATTTGCTCTGCTGTAATAGGCTCGTGCTTTTTTAATATTTCAATAATTTCCAGTTGACGATTGGAAAGCTCTATTTTGACCATCCCCTGACTCTTTTCAACATAAAGGACATCCTTTATCTTTCTTTAATCGCTTTAAAGTGTATCATATTTACTTATTAATGTACACTAATTAAGTACTTATCGCACTGATCCAGCACTTAGATAGAACTTCCTTCATTCATAGTAGAGCCTACACTTTCTAATCCTCTCGGTCTTGCGTGACGATACCACTGATAGCATAAAATAAAAATAATCACAGCATCAATAAGATCACCGCCATAGTACATTAGCATTGCCCCTTCTTCGGCTTGTATACGATCAACGCCATTTGGTGGAAATGCAAAGATAATCTTTGCTAAAATACCATGTGCTGCTAGTGCAACAACTAACGTTATGGAGCGAAACAAATAGCTTGTCCGTTGCGAAGACGGATCTATATGCAGCATCGAGGCTGTAAACACATAACCAGCCAAAAAGATATGAATATGGATCACCATATAAAGGACTGAATTCATATGCATCATCATAAATAAGTCCGTACCATACAATAACCACAATCCACCAATATTTAAAAGAGATGCAACGACCGGATTCATCATGAAATGGATCGGCTTCATTTGTAACCATTTTGCTATTCTCCTCGCGTAAATGACTGGTAATGCTCGAAATAGTAATGTGACTGGAGCCGCCACTACCATTAACAACGGAACAAGCATTCCTAATAATAAATGAGCAACCATATGACCTCTGAAGTCAATATGAGCCCAATGTACGATTGGCCCATAAAGTGAAAGAAGCGCACATATACAGGCGATCACCCAACATATTATACGTAACACACTCCACTTTTTGAAACGACGATTTGAAATAAGTACACAGATCAAATAAACAAAACAAGCAACAACAAAAGGTAATGCAAGCAGTATTTCTGTAATCGGAACATGCTGATGACCTATCATTAAATTGCAGCTCCTGAACGATTATTTTCATTGTTCGCTCCCCATAATAGAATGGCGCCGATAACAATGAGTAATACAGCTAACACATTCCATGTCACATCATAAACGAACACATCTTCCACATAACGAATTTGATGTATGCCCATCACTTTATGCTGAATTGTACCATCATATAATTGAAATAATCCCGCTCCAATCAAAACACCACTCCACCATCTCCTCATCCAAATTCCACCACGACTTTGTAAATCGGCAAAAAGAAATAATCCGGCAATTGTCGCGAACCAACTAAAGGCGTGAAACAGGCCGTCGGAAATAAGTCCAATATTGGTCGTCGCTAAATCATAAAAATGATGCCAATGAAGTAATTGATGAAAAACCATCTCATCAATAAAAGCAATGAATCCTATTCCAAATAGAAAGCCTGACCAAAAATTTCGTTTACGATAAACTCGTTTTGAATGGAGACGAGGCTTTCTTTCATTTGTATGTTTATCATTCTTCATTTTTAACACCTTTCTAAATTAGTTTACGTTCATCATTTATTACTATTTGTATATTAATCCTTTTTTATCCAGTTACTTTAATAAAAAAGATGCCTAAAGGAATATGCTAGCCTTTAGACATCTTTCATCATTCATACATTATTCTAACTTCAACAGTACTCCAATTGTCTCCAAATATCTCGTGCTTGCAACAGCTAGTTTTCTGCTACAAACCGATTTGTTAAAGCACCAAGCTTTTCAACCTCCACGGTTACTTCATCATTAGGTTTAAGATATACTTGTTCGTCTTCTGGCAAACCAAGAACGACGCCTTCAGGTGTTCCTGTTAAGATTATATCACCAGGAGTTAATGTCATATGTTTAGAAATATAACTGACGATCTCATCTACATAGAAAATCATATCTGATGTATGTGATTCCTGACGAATTTCTCCGTTTACATATGTTTTTAAGGATAATTGATTAGGATTACCAACTTCATCTGCTGTTACTAAATAAGGACCGACAGGAGAAAAATCATCACATGTCTTACCAAGCAACCATTGAGGCGTTGTAAATTGTAAGTCCCTAGCTGATAAATCATTAGCAGTACAGTATCCAAAAATATATTGTAACGCTTCATCCTTTCTAACATTTTTAGCGTTCTTCCCTATTACAACCGCTAATTCTACTTCATAATCAAGCTTATTTGTCACAGCTGGAATAACGATATCACATTGATTCCCTGTTAACGTATTGTTAAATTTATTAAAAAGAATCGGAACTTCAGGATAGGAGGCATTTGTTTCATCAGCATGTTTTCGATAGTTTAAACCAACACAAATGATCTTATTTGGTTCAGGTACACATGCCCCCCACTCAATCTCTTCTTCAGAAACAATGTATGGTGGCCGTCCATTTAAAGGTAACGTGTCCAAATACGACTGTAAATCAGCTAAACTTTTCTCGCCTCCATGTATAATCTCCATAACCGTTGTTGCCACTTCACCTTTCACATGTAGTAATGCTTCATGAATGTCTACAATTCCTTGTTCAACTTTCACTCCTAATTGAAGTTGTCCATTTTTCTTAATAGATAAGAATTTCATTCAAATCCCCCATTACATTGATTAAATGACTATTTATCATTTCCTTTTTTATGTGAGCTTCAACTCACAGTAGATCATAAACAAGCCTACACTCACCTAAGAAATGAATGTAAGCTATTTATTTTTTATCCTATTGTCAAATCCCTACAATCTCATACCTTCCATTCACACTTGTCGCAAATTGGTAGACGTTACGTTCAATCTCAATACATTCCACCTGCTTCTGTTGAGTTATGATCTGTATATTTCGATTTGTTCGTACCGTACATCGTTGTCCTTTTAAAGAGAGTATTTCTGCCTTTACGAGGGTATTTCTTTCCCACTGAATATCCACTTCAAACCCACCTTTTGCTCGTAAACCTTTTACATAACCAGCTTCCCATTTTTCAGGGAGAGAAGGTAGTAGGTGGATTTCGTTCAGATGACTTTGAACGATCATCTCGGCGATTCCGGCTGTCCCACCAAAGTTCCCATCAATTTGAAAAGGAGGATGGTTATCAAAAAGATTTGGCAGTGTTGATTGTGTTAATAGTTGTACAATATTTTCATAGGCCTTCTCACCCTCCTCTAATCGTGACCACATGTTAATAATCCACGCACGACTCCACCCTGTATGTCCACCGCCATATTTTAATCTCCTCTGCAATGTGGCTTTCGCAGCTTGAGCCAGCTCTGGTGTTTTTCTAGGAGCAATTTGATTACTTGGATGAAGGGCAAAAAGGTGAGAGATATGACGATGCCCTGGTTCTAGCTCATCGTAATCTTCCAGCCATTCTTGAATTTGACCATGTTTTCCTATTTGTGGTTGAGGTAATTGATTTTTTAACTCCATTAATTGCTGACGATAGTCTTCATCTTTGTTTAAAATAGCACTCGCCTCAATAACAGCGCTAAATAAAGAATAGATGATCTGACTATCCATCGATGGTGCTTCGCATAAGACACCTTTCTCACCATTTGGTAATAAGTACGTATTTTCAGGAGAAACCGATGGTGACGTAATCATATAACCATCCTCCGTTTCGACTAAAAAATCGACAAAGAATAATGCTGCTTCTTTTAATGTATCGTAATATGTGGCAAGAAAGTCTTCATTTAAGTTATACTCATAATGCTCCCAAATATGTAGGCTCAGCCAAGCTGCACCTAATGGCCAAATACTTGCTGGCATATATCGATCTTGCGGAGCAGTATCTCCCCAAATATCAGTATTATGATGAGCAACAAAGCCTCGACACCCATACATTTTAGTTGCTGTTACCTTTCCATTAATCCGCACTTTTTCAATATGATCAAATAGTGGATGATGACAATCTTGTAAATGACAAACCTCTGCAGGCCAATAATTCATTTCGGTATTAATATTAATCGTATATTTGCTATCCCATGGGGGGTTCATTTGGTCATTCCAAATACCTTGTAACGTTGCTGGCAACGATCCCTCTCTACTAGAAGCGATTAATAAGTATCGTCCGAAATGAAAATACGTTGTGATCAAGCCTAAATCGTCTTCACCGTTCTTCATACGTTCGAGACGTTCATCCGTTGCCAACGTGTCTAAGTCTTCACTTTCATGTAAATTAAACTGAACACGTTTATACAAAGATTGATAATCACCTATATGTCTTTCTCTTAATGTTTCATAACTTGTTTTCGTTGCAACGTCTAGCAATTGCTTACATTGCTCTGTAGGGTCTGTAAAACGATACGTTGTTGCAGCAGCTAAACAAATGGTCACCGAATGTGCATTTTCGACCATCAAGCGATTACCAATCGTTTCAATCGATCCACTATCCGCTCTCACATCGATCATCGTCACAAATCCAATTCCATCAACACCGCCAGTTTTTCCATTTAGCATTAATCGATCATTAGTAATCGCTTTCATTTCATCGAAATTCTTTGCGTGCCCTCGATCCAAAAATGTCCTAAAAGATAATCCTTCTTTCTTTGAAGTTGTTAATCGAATAACCAACACTTGATCGGGATAACTAGTGAATATTTCTCGCTGATAAGAGTCTCCATTTAGTTGATAGTGTACTTTTGCAATCCCTTGTTGCAGATCCAAAGACCTTTCATATCCTTCGAAATCATCGTGATCTTTAAACTGGAAATAGAGATCTCCTAATGGTTCATAATGTCGTTGTGATTCAGGTGTACCCATAAATGCTAATTCTGTTAGCTCTTCAGCTTCCTTCAACCTGCCTTCTCTTAATCGTCTTCTTACTTGATCTAGGTTCCTTCTAGCATCACGATTATTTCGATCTATGGGACCACCATACCAAATAGAGTCTTCATTTAATTGGATACGCTCCTGCTGAACCGTACCAAAAATCATCCCACCTAAACGTCCATTGCCAACTGGTAAAGCTTCGTTCCAATCATTGGCAGCTTGCTTATACCATAACGATTGATTCATCTTAATCTCCTCCAAAAATCAATTTGATTAGCTTTTATTTGAAGCAGGGCAAATAATGATAGAACACACGTTTATCTTTCATTATTTTTTGGTAGACAATTAAAGAGCCTTACATCCGAATGTCACTGTTCTTTAGCCTCTTTAACCTCCCTCTTCTTATAAACAACACGACTATTCTGAATCACTACCACAACAATAGTGCAAATGACAGCCATAATCCCACAAAGATAGAATATACTTAACAGATTCGTTAATTCAGCAAGTTCTCCTGCTAGAAGTGGCCCACCCATTATGCCTAACGCATAAAAAGATTGGTAAAAGCCCATTGCTGAATTTTTCAAACTTGCATCACTTACTTGAATGACCATCGCTAGAAGTAACGGAAAAATAAAGCCAAGCGACACCCCCAAGCCAGCATGCAAAAGCACAACAAATATCCACGACTGAACAAATGGAACAAGTAAAGCAAATAAAGCTGTAAGCATAAAACTGATAATTAAGATTTTTATTTGACTTTGCTGTTTAATCGTTCGAAACATGAGCCAAATAGCTGCCAGAGCATGCGGTATGAAGAAAGCACACACTAACACCGTCACAGCATATGACGATTCTGTTAACTGTGAAACATACATCGGTGAAAATCCAAAAATCGTAATAAACAATATAGAATGTGCTCCTAATGAAAGAAATGTAATGAAAAGTAGCCCTCTTATTCGAAACGTTTGTTTCAAATAATAACTTAGTGGCAAGGCATTCTCCCTTCTTACTGAGAAATCTTTCACTTGAAGCACGAGAATTGTTCCGACAACAGCAGCCACTGTTGCCACCAAAAACGGTGCCTTCCAACCGAAATAATAGACGAGATAGCCGCTTATCATCATACTAATAAATTGAGCAAACACGGTTAAAAATTGAACACGACTCATCGCTTTAGATGCAAATTGCTCTTTCACATAATGAGAGTATAAAACGGTAGCCATTACCCACATTGCCGCCGTCACTCCAGCTAATAAGCGTGCAATGAAAATCGCAATAAATGATTCAGAGAATAAAAGAAATAGACCACTTGCAATCCCAGCTAAAAAACCAAAAGTCAATAGATGCTTACGAATACCAAAAAGCTTATCAGAAAGCACACCTAGTGGAAAACGTAATAAGATTTGTGTTAGTCCATAACTTCCTAATATGATTCCAATCATTGAATAAGTAAAGTGAATCGATTCTAAATAAAGAGAAAATACCGGAATATATACATATGTACAAAACCAAAAACAAAAAATCACACATAAAAATATAACATGATCTTTTTTCGTTGCTAGTGCTTGTGACCGGCTCTCTTCATGAAGGTTTAATGGTGAACTTGATTGTATCAATAGAACTTTCTCCTTTTTATGAAAACGCATACTTTATATTATACCATGTTATTGGATATGTAGAAATGAATAAGACCATAGAAAAAGAAGCTATCTTCTCCTATGGTCTATTGCAATTTAAATTTTGAACTGTTCAATACTTTTAGTCATTTCTGTTGCTAGCTTTGCTAACTCTTCACTTGCTCGGGCAATTTCTTTTATCGATGAAGTTTGTTCATCTACTGAAGCCGTAGCTTCTTCTGTCGTTGCTGCATTTTCCTCTGAAATCGCCGATAGATTGTTAATTAAACCTATTATTTCTTCTTTTTTCATCTGCATTTGATCACTAGAGTTCGTAATTTGATTAGCTGAGTTTTGCATATTCTCGATGACATTAGCCATCTCACCAAATTGTTGACGCGTTTCTTCTATGCTTTTAGTTTGAATAACAGCATGCTCTTCTACTAATCCAACTGTCGAAACAGCGTGATCTGTTTTACTAATTAACTCTTGAATAATCTGAACAATCTCTTCTGTAAACGTATTGGACTGTTCGGCAAGCTTTCGAACCTCATCGGCTACAACAGCAAAACCTTTTCCAGCTTCCCCTGCACGAGCTGCCTCAATCGCAGCATTTAATGCAAGTAAATTGGTCTGTTCTGAAATACTCCGAATCATATGACTCGCTGCTTCAATTTTCTCCGCGCTCTCATCCGTATTGACGATAATTTCTTTTATATCTTGGATCGATTTAGAGTTAGCCTCTGTTTTGTCCATTAATTCATGTAAATTCTTTTCACCATGCTCCTTTAACGAAGTCACCTCTTCGATCGCCTTCGTTAATACAATCAGTTGCTTCAAATTGTTATTCATATGATCGCTTAATTCTTGCATTTGACTTGATCCTTTTTCTGTATCCTCCGCTTGTTCCACTGCTCCAGAAGCAATACCATCAATCGCTTGTGATACTTCAGTCGAGGCTCTTTCTGTAAGCTGACTTCTTTCTGTCAGAATCTCAGAAGAAGTTAATACTTTTCCAGAAAGCGTTCTAGAAGCCTTAATTAAGTCAACAAAATTTAATTGCATCTTGCTTAGCGCAGCAATCATTTTGCCAATTTCGTCTTTTCTTTTCTCGAACTTTTGAAGTGCATCATTAGATTGTAAATCAAAATTGGCCAGTTTATTTAATTCAGTCGTTACAGCTTTAATTGGTTTACTCATTGAATGACTAACCCAATATGTACTCACCACACCAATGGTAATAAAAATGACGATAAAGATAATTAATGAAATAACCAATTCATTTAAAGATTGGAAGATCTCATGATCATCTACCTCCACAACAATGACCCAATCCGTTCCTGTGACAGGGGCATAGCCAACTAATGTACGAATACCGTCAAAGGAATGTTCACCGAAGCCTACTTCACCTTGACTAATTCTTTGCTCGAACAATTGACCTAAAGGTTCAACTGAAAAATCAGCTTCCTCTTCAGCAATAAAGCCTTGTTCAACCATTTCTCTCATATTAGCCATATCAATTAAATTTAATTGCCACTCGACTAACATATATTCTGGATGTGCTTGAAATGTTCCAGCCTTGTTCGCAATAAATCCTCGCGTCGATTCGTAGTTCCCGTATTTAATCTCATAAATAATATCAGTTAAGTGACTAGCATCCTTTGTACCTATTAACACACCAGAAATTTGATTATTTTCATAGACAGGAACGGCATATGATACAAGAGGAGCTTGGTTTTCTACACTTAAAAAAACGTCAGATGTAGCCGGCTCACCTGATAGCGCTCTTTCAAAAAAAGCTTCCCCACTTACATCCGTCCATTCACTATGATTCGTTAAAGATTCAACTTGACCTGATGAGCCTGCAAATGAAAAGTCAATATATTCATATTTATTTGCTATTTCATTAAAATACCCTATCCGATCTTCTTCATTTGTAATGATTGGATTCTCTGCTAAAGCTTCTAAAAAGTTCGTGTGCTGCTTTAAGGTTGCATTAACTAAAGTGGCACTTTCAACTGCCACACTTGAAAGATTTAACTCGGCTTCACCTTCAATCGTATTTGAGCTATTCCAAATCGAAAGTCCCCCAACTCCAACTGCAATAAATACTATGAGCGAGGTAAATAAAATCATTAATTTTACTTTAATTGACAAAAAAATCCCTCCACATGTTCAGTTCAATCTTTATTGTAGGAATATTATCTCATTTATGTATAGTATTTTTTTAATATTTTCAGTATATTTTTTAGATATCTTCTTATTGCTTACAAAGCATATACCTATTTACCCATTTTATTTATCCTTTAATATTCATTAATTATTTATTTTACACTTCAATAGTCCTATAATAATAGAAAATTGGGCTTCTTAAATACCTTAACAAACGATTTACACGATTCCCAAACCAGTTAGCTTATATTCCGAATACAAAAATAAGAGGAGGTTATCTCCAATGGCCACACAAGAACCTTTGGAGACACCCCCTCTTACTCAACGTCCAGATAAATTTTGCTTACCATTGCTCCTGATTGTCGAGTATACTTCCCCTTATATGGGAAAGTCGTTTCGTCCAATTCCGCTATGACAAGTTGACAAATTCTCCGACCAACCTGCACCTCAATTGGCACTTGATTCGAATTGTACAATTCCAACGTAATCTGACCAGAGAATCCCGGGTCGACCAACCAGCATTTTGAATAAATAACCCTAATCTTCCAATAGAACTTCTTCCTTCTACAAATGCTGTCAAATGATTGGGGAGTGTAATGGTTTCTAGTGTTGTCGCAAGCATAAACGAGTGAGGTGGTATAACAATACGATTACGTATCACCTCTACATTTTTATATATTGAAGGCTGATCCATTTTCAATAATTCAACTTGATCCTGATCAACGATTTTAAACTCATTTCCTAACCTTAAATCAACCGATGCAGGTTGAATTTGACTTGTACGTTCAAAGGGAGAGATAGATATTTCTCTTTTCTCCCACCTTTCTTGAATACTTTTACCTGATAAAATCAAATCCTCTCACTCCTTATGAGTGTGCCCGTTGTATATCCCAATTAAATGGGTTTTCAAAGGTGCTCCAATCCATCTCCAGTTCAGAATCTGTTAATAAACACTGATCGACTTCTCTCGTAATTTCATCCGGATCTAAATCAGTTCCGATAAAGACTAACTTCGTATGTCGGTCTCCATACACTTGATCCCACTCTTCAACAATGTGTGGATTATCTAATAGAATTCTCTCCCTTTCAGCTTTCGGTAAGCTAGCAACCCAATAAGAGACAGGTTCAATAGAAACAGCAGGACCAGCTTGAGAAACGAGTAAAGCAAGGTCATTTTGCGTCGCACACCATGCAATGCCTTTCGCTCGCACAATATTATGAGGAAGTTGACTCATATAGTGTTGAAATCGTTCCGAATGAAATGGCAAACGACTTCGATAAACAAATGAAGATATACCGTACTCTTCTGTTTCTGGTGTATGATGTTTGTGACCTTGTGTCAACTCGCGAATCCAGCCAGCCGATTGACTTGCTTCTTGAAAATTAAATGAATATGTATTTAAGATCTCTTTTGGATCCACCTTCGAATGTTCTGTTCGTATCATTTTCGCTTTAGGTTGTAATGTTCTTAATACCGATTCAAGCTTGTCTAAATCTTCTTCATTAACTAGATCACATTTATTTAAAATAAGCACATCACAAAATTCAATTTGTTCTATTAACAAGTCAGCAATCTCTCGTGTATCGTCTTCTCCAGCCGCTTCTTTTCGATCAAGCAATCTTTCCCCTGAATGAAAATCATGCCAAAATCGATTTGCATCTACTACGGTCACCATAGTATCTAAGCGACAATAGGTAGACAAATCAATATTTAATTCTTCATCTATGTAAGAAAACGTTTGAGCAACAGGTGTTGGCTCACTGATACCAGTCGACTCAATCACAATATAATCAATATCCCCTGCTTTCGCTAAACGTTCTACCTCCATTAATAAATCCTCGCGTAACGTGCAGCAAATACAACCATTCGACATTTCTACTAGCTTCTCATCGGTTCGTGATAGTCCACCACCTTGGCGTACTAAATCAGCATCAATATTCACTTCACTCATGTCATTAACAATAAAGGCAATTTTTAATCCATCACGATTGCTCAACAAATGATTTAACAAAGTTGTCTTGCCAGAACCTAAATATCCACTTAGTACCGTTACTGGAATTTGCTTTTCCATATTTCCCTCCTTGTAAATCGTAATCATTACTATTTACATAACCTTACCTTAATTATATAGCTATTGTCAAAACTTTTTTCTTATCTATTTACAATTCAAACAATTACGTCTACAATTTAAATCGTAATAATTACTATTTAACTACTAGGAGGCACTCACTATGAAGAAAATCCCGATAACAGTTTTAAGCGGTTATTTAGGTGCAGGAAAAACAACATTACTTACACATATACTAAAAAATCGTCAAGGATTAAAAGTAGCTGTCATTGTAAATGATATGAGCGAAATCAATATTGACGCTACGTTAGTAAAAAATCAACGTTTTTCACGAACAGATGAAAAGTTGGTCGAATTACAAAACGGCTGTATTTGCTGTACACTACGCGAAGATTTAATGAAAGAAGTAGAACGAATTATTGATGAGGGAGGAATTGATTATATTGTCATTGAATCATCGGGGATAAGTGAGCCGATCCCTGTTGCACAAACTTTTACTTATATAGATGAGGAGTTTAATATCGATTTAACGAATAAATGTCAATTAGATACGATGGTAACAGTCGTAAATGCCGCTCAATTTTGGGAGGACTACGCTTCTGGAGAAACACTTTTAGATCGTCAACAAGCAACCGATGAAAATGACACACGTGATATCTCTGATTTGCTCATTGATCAAATTGAATTTGCTAACGTTATACTTGTTAATCACATTGAAACGTTAAACGACATTGACAAAGGAGAGATCATTGATTTCATGAAAAAATTAAACGCTGATGCGACTATTATTCCAACCTCCTATTCAGAAGTAGACTTACAAGAAGTACTACACACTGGTAAATTTGACTTCGATAAGTCAAGCCAAGCAGCAGGGTGGATCAAAGAGTTAAATGAAGAGCATATCCCAGAAACTGAGGAGTATGGAATTTCCTCCTTTGTTTATCGGAAACGGCGCCCTTTTCACCCAGAACGGTTTATGTCGTGGTTAGAGCAATGGCCTGAGGATGTCGTTCGAGCAAAAGGGTTTATTTGGGTAGCGACGAGAAACTCTATCGCAGGTCTTATTTCTCAAACTGGATCTACCGTAACTTTACAAGGTGCGGGAGAATGGGTTGCGGCCTATAGCGATGAAGAACGCGAGAAAACCCTAGCTGAAGAAGTAGAACTCCAACAAAAATGGGACCCTACTTTCGGAGATCGGTTAACAGAGCTTGTCCTCATCGGTGTCGATATGGATCATGAAGCAGTTAAACAGTCGCTTGATTTGTGTACATTAACTGACGAGGAAATGAACTTAGACTGGTCATCATTCTATGATCCATTACCAGAGTTTGTAGAAGCTTAAAAGCTTCGTACTGCTTCTTTGTTATCAAGAACATCGTTAGTCTATAAACAAATGGTATATCCACAATAAAAATAATCCTTTTTGGCGTAACCGCTACATCTTTTGAGTAGAGGCTTGGACATAACAAAAGTGTTTAGCTGAGAATCCGAGCATTCAGAAAATATAGTAGAAGAAACATACACAGACTTCTGTGGGATGAAATGAAGGTCACCAAAAAGTGAAAACCAAACTTATTCAGTGCCCTTGCGTAGCATGAGGAGACTCAGGCAGCTTCCCGCGTGAAGAGAAGTATATTTCAGGAGTGGTTCATTTGCACCTCTATTATATTCGTTCGGTCTCTCTTTATTGCACTTTTGTCCAAGCCTCTTTACTCAGTCTCTAGAATCAAATCAAAGCTTTGAAACTTTATTAACAACTTCTTCTGTTTTTGTAACACCCTTAACAGTACCATTTGTACGGACAAACGTCTCTTCATACATGTGGCTGATCTTCTCACTTAGCGGTTTATTCTCAACAATAGATTGTACAAAAGCATAAGCGTTTGCATCCGTCATCTCTTTATACCAACGGCCATGTGGATATTCAATCACAACGCACTTATCATGGCACCTTCCGTTACACAATGTTCTTGTCGTATGAATAGTGTTATTTACATCCTGATTCGTTATCTCTCTTCGTATCGCTGACGTTAACGATTCTGCACCAGCTTTATTGCAGCTACTTCCATTACAAATTAAAATATGATGCGTCGTTTCTGACAAATTCCATGTTGCCATTTTCATCCTCCTATTCCTTTATTCCCTTCTCTATACCACCGTTCAAGCATATATACTGCTTAATTCGCTTTCAATTACTTCCTTTTCTAACCGTTCACCAATTAAAACAAGAATTGGTTGTTGCTTGTTTACTTTTTTTAAACGTTCAAAAACAACTTCACCATAGGAAAGGTTAAAAAGAAACATACCTGGTGTCTCGTTCAATTGAACAAAACCTTTCGCTCGATACAGCTGATCTTTTTGACATAACCAATTTGTAAAAGCCACTCTTTCCACCGTTGAGAGAATTGGTAAGTTTACCGTTCTGATGTGTAGACTGTGATGAATATGGGCATCAAATTCTGCTTCATAGGTCAAACGATCTTTCTGTTTATCTAGTTCATTTGTAACCAGTTGAATAGAAGCAAAAGAAGTAACATAAAAATGCGCATTTTCATTGAATTGTTTTATTTCTGCTTCTACTTCTCTTATGATGCTTGAATCAACTCCATCAATATGATTAATAATGATCAAATCAGCAAAGCGTATTTGCTCTGTCATCAGTTTTTTCAGTTTGATAGACATTTTTTTCTCAAACCACTGCTTAGCATGAACAGTTGTAATAACAGACTTCAAGTAGGAAGCTCCTATAAGCTGCATATGGGTACACGCATTCATAATTTCTAACGGATGAGCTACTCCTGTTGCTTCAATATAAATCGCATCTAACTCATACTGTTCTATTAAACCTTTTATTTGCACAGTAAGGTCTCCTTGAATGGAGCAGCATATACATCCATTTAACAATTCTCTTATAGGGGTTTTTTCAGGGATACTAGCTGAATCCACACTCACCTTCCCTATTTCATTCATAATCACAGCAATACGTCTTCCTATTTGCTGTTCTTTTTGCAATAATCGCTGTAACAATGTACTTTTTCCACTTCCTAAAAATCCCGTTAATATAATGAGTTCCGTTTTATTTTTCAAGTATCTTCCACTTCCTTATTGCCGTAATACTTTATTTAAAGCTTGCCAACTCATTAATGCACAATTATGACGTGCCCGTAATTTATGAACCCCCTCTAACGACTCTGCATCTCCTAAATCGAGCTCACGGTTTTCTCTTTCCCCTTTTTTGATTAATACTTCAAACTCATTCATTAGTGCATATACCGTATTTAACTGCTTACCTTTAATTAACTCAGTCATCATTGATGAAGATGCCATACTAATACTGCATCCTTCCCCTTCAAAGGCTACATTTTCAACGGTTTCTTGTTTAATTTGAATATAAAGTGTGATGACATCACCACAAGTTGGATTCTTATAATGGATGTGTCTGACTGTTGAATCTGTGAGCTGTCCATAGTTTCTCCTATACCTCGCATGATCCATTACCACTTTTCGGTAAAGGTCACTAAGCATTTTATCTCTCCTTTCCTTAAATCGTAATTATTACGATTTAGTTAATAGTTTATAGGATTATTTCGAATTTAGCAAATGGAATAAGAGAACGTTCTTTTCTTTAATAATAAAATAAAAGACAACCGCTTACTGACCCCTGTCTAATCTCGATATTTATCAAAACCATAGCCATTATCCCATTCATGACCTGCACTCAAATGGTCCAACTACATGTAAACAATAAATAGAATAACCATCCAACTGAAAGAATATCATGTGGATGGTTATTTGAGATCTCTTATGATGAGAAGTGGTAAAATGATAGTATCTTGATAAAAATCAACCTTAAACGGACAAAACTACCTTTAATATCTATATTCCCTTTCTTCTAATTTAGAAGCAGCAAGATAAACAAGTTGTTTAATCTCATTCATATTTTTCATTAATTCCGATGCTGTTTGCGGTTTAGCAAAGAAATACCCTTGTATAGATGCCTCCAAATGAATCGGAATTTGGTTAAGTTGTTCAATTGATTCAATTCCTTCAACAACAATTTGAATATTTAACAGCTCACATAAATGAAATACCGCTTTAATGATCGCTAGCTTTTTATCAGGTATTGGAATCTCATTCACAAACACTTTATCTAATTTGATTGTGTCAACAGGGAATCGCTCAATATATGAAAGTGAAGAATAACCTACTCCAAAGTCATCGACGGCTAATGTAATACCAGCTTCCCTTATTGCATGAACCTTCTGCATCGTCTCAGCTGAAACTTCGACTAGTATACGTTCTGTCACTTCAAAAGCTAAACGTTTTCCGCTTATGTTATACGTTTTTAAGTGAGTAAAAACGCGTGAGACGAAATCATCTGACTTTAATTGTTCATATGATAGATTAATCGAAACTTTCGGCATTACAAATCCTTCTTGATCCCACTGCCATAACTGCTTACATACTTGCTCTATAATCCAATCACCTAATACTCGGATAAATCCATTTTCCTCAGCAATTGGAATAAATTGATCAGGTGGAATGAATCCCATTTTTGAATGGCTCCAACGTATAAGCGCTTCAACTGACATTACTTCACGAGTATGGACGCTCACTAATGGTTGATAGTATAAGGTAAGCTCTTCTTTTTCAATAGCATGATAAAGTTCTGTTTCAATCATAATCTCTTCATAAGAGCTTTTCATTTGGTCATGATAAAACACCAACATATTAGCACCATGTCTCTTTGCATATGCTAATGTAGTTTCACAACGTTTAAATAGCTCTTCTACCGTTAATGATTCCCCTTTATATTGAACCACTCCTATATTACAATTCATATGTAACGTTTGTGTTCGAACAACCGATGTATTTGCAAAAAAGGCAATGACTTTATTTAAATAGCTTCTGACCGTTAATTCATCTTCTGCTTTAATGACAAGGTAAAATTCATCTCCACTTGAACGAAACACTCGAATACGTTCATTCTCTAAATTCAATAAATATGTAGATAATTGAACAAGAAATTCATCTCCAATTTGATGACCATACGACTCATTAATTCGACTCAATTTCAAGCAGTCTAAGAGCGCAATATAAAACGAGGCTTTCTGTCTCGTTAACTCTCTCAAGTAAGATTGTAATTTCTTACGGTTTGGTAATTTCGTTAACGCATCCGTGGAGGTCAACTGTTCAACATAATCCTTTAACTCCATTTCTTCCGTAACATTTTGTAATGAAACCACAATCCCTTGAATCACGCTTTCGATTTGCATTGCACTTAAATGAATACGATAAATATGATTTCTCCCATCATTTCTTTTTGTAAAAAGCATGTCCCTATGAGTTAATAGACCAGAAAACATTTGATCGATTATTTCTTTTAACTGCTTCCTTTCCTCTTGAGTCATCGCAGCTGTCAAATCACACAATGTCTCCAATTCAAATGGAAAGAATAAATGTGAAGCGGACGTTTGATATGAGATCGTATAATCATGATTGATGATACACATAAAATCAGATGTTTGTTCAGCCAAAAGCTCTTGAGCACGCTCGCGTTTCAACGTATTTTGCATATTATTAAAGTAAGACATCCCCATTCCTATCACACCTGCGACGGATTCCATAAAACGGTAATCAAACGTAGTAGGTTTAGCTACAATGGAATGGTACGCGACAAAGGTACCAATCACTTCTCCATTTGACAATAGGATAGGTGTAGACCAACATGATTTAATGTTACATTCCAATGCAATTGTCTTAAATTTCTCCCAGTTCGAACACTGTTCAATATTTTCACTAATGACTGTTTTCTTATCAAGAATCGCCGGACCACATGTCCCTATAGTTCTCCCTATTTTAATTCCATCTACCATCTGTACGAATACATTTGGAATTGATTGTCCTGCTGCATAGCTTAAAGATTCACTCTTTTGATCATAGATCATAATGGAATACATACAGTCTGATTTCTGCTCTAGTATAGTAACAACATTGCGAAGTGCTTCATTTAACTCTGTTGATTGTAAGAAACGTTGAAGAATATACGATTGATATTCGAATAGTTGTTTAGTTTGGAGTAAAGATGTCATATCTTTCATAACGATGAAAAACGCTACATTGTCGTGGCCATCAATTGGAATGACATTAATGTCGACCTTTTTCTCCTCATGATTTAAAGAAATAGTCATCTGTTTAAAATACTGCGAAGATGTTTGCTGCTGTTGAATACATTCAATGATTGATTGCTTTTCCTCATCATAACTGAAGAGTTCAAACAAGTTAACTTTTTTTATTTTTCGGTAACTGTAAAAATTCTTCCGCCTGCTTATTCGCAGAAGAAATAAGCCCATCTTGATTAATCATACAAATGGTATCGAAATTTCCGTCATTCAGCCTTCGATATGTCCTTTCAGATTGCGATAATAATTGTCGATGCTTTGTAATCGAATGGATTTTGCCTTCTAATTGATTCAAATCCTTGTAGGTGATGACATACAAAATATAACTTGTAATCGTAATAAAGAGAATTCCCTTGATCGTTTGAAATAGCTGAATAAATTCAGTTGAATTTATTACTCTAGTAACGGCTAAATCAGAAAAGTATATCCACAAAAATGAAATAATAAAAAAAGTTCCACTTAATTTCAAGGCAGATTTTCTAGAAGAGCTCATTGTTCCCCTCCCTTTTCTTATTCATTTTTAATATACCAGTGACCATACATTCATTCAATTTAGTCAAATAAACCTATATTTTTACTATATTCTACCTCATTGTAATGTTTTTTAATAGGTAAAAAGAGTTAAAATAATTATAATAATGAAAAAATACGATATAAAATTTAAAAGCGTAAAGCCACTGAAAAAGACATCGTATCTTTTCAGTGGCTTTATGATCAGCATATTAAACTATATTCTTAGTTTCAACAATCGATTGTTAAAGCTACAACTGCCATATTCGGTAACGTAACTGTTAATTGGTCACCACTCAACTCGTAACCTTCAAACGCAACTGGCTTTACATTTTCAGGGTTATTAAAAGTATTATGAGCATTTCTCTCATCAGCTGTTAATACACGCCCTTCAATAGCTTCAACACCTGTTATCCCTCGTAATTCAACTGTAACCTTTGATTGTTCATTTGGATTCAAGTTACAGAGGCTAAGATGAATCTTTCCATTCACATCCTTTGAAGCTGTTGCACTGACTGATGGTAAATCCTCATCATTTAGTCGATACGTATCGGTTTCAATCGATAAATCTAACTTTTCGGCATCTTGATGAACTTTGTACATTTCAAACACGTGATAAGTCGGCGTTAAGATCATCTTTTCGCCTTCAGTTAATACCATTGCCTGAAGAACATTAACCGTTTGAGCTATATTAGCCATTTGAACTCGGTCACTATGTTCGTGAAAAATGTTAAAATGCAACCCGGCAACTAATGCATCACGAATCGTATTTTGCTGATATAAAAATCAGGATTTGTACCTGGTTCAACATCAAACCATGTTCCCCACTCATCAATAATCATTCCAACTCGCTTATCTGGATCATACTTATCCATAATCGTTGAATGTTTAGAAATCAACTCATCCATATGAAGAGCCTTCTTCATCGTAATAAACCATTCCTCTTCACGAGCATCTAATGCCGAGCCTTTATTCCAAAAGCCGTGAGGATGAACATAATAATGTAGACTTAATCCATCCATTAAATGAGCGGCTTCACGCATAAGTACCTCCGTCCAACGGTAATCATCAACATTAGCACCACCGGCAATTTTATAAATTTTGTTATCGCCGTAATTACGTACATACGTCTGAAATTGACGATATAAATCAGCATAAAACTCAGGGCGCATGTTTCCACCACAACCCCAATTTTCATTACCTACACCGAAATATGTTAATGACCATGGCTCTTTACGACCATTTTCGTTTCTCCAATTCGCCATCGGTGATTCGCCATCAAAGGTCATATATTCAACCCACTCTGACATTTCTTGAACTGTTCCACTACCTACGTTTCCACAAATATACGGTTCTGCTCCTAACATCTCACATAACATCATAAATTCATGTGTACCAAAATGATTATTTTCAACGACCCCGCCCCAGTGCGTATTAACCATTCTCTTTCGATCTGCTCTTGGACCTACTCCATCCTTCCAATGATATTCATCAGCAAAACACCCTCCCGGCCAACGGAGAACTGGAATGTTAATGTTTTTTAATGCTTCTACCACATCATTTCTAATTCCATTTGTATTCTCGATATTCGAATCTTCGCCGACCCAAAACCCCTCATAAATACATCTACCGAGGTGCTCAGCAAAGTGCCCATAAATATTTTTATTAATCTTTCCCTTTGAAACATCTGTATTAATAATGACTTTGTTTGTCATCATGTCTCCCTCCATCCTATTTGTTTTATCTTCTTTTGTACGTACAATATCATTAACGCTACTAATGGGGGTTCGTATGAGCTAATCTAATCGCTTTATTCTTTGCTACATACATAACAAAGGCAATGGAATACAAGGCAAAGGCAATAATATCCGTCATCGTAAGCATGATAGCAGCCCAAACACCTATCCATATCAATACTTTATATTGAATTTCGTCATCCTGTAATTTAACAGCAATTAAGAAATTTACAATTGCACCAACAAAGAGAAATAAAGAATAGATTAGGATCACTTGTAAAACATTATTCACCATTTGCGATCCTGCGATCATCGTATTCATATCTGTCTCTTCTAGTTTGAGGGCTCCTTCTCGTTGAAACCATGTATAATATTGAAACATCGTAACGAGCGCAATCACAAGGTTCCATGCTGCACCAATGATGATAAAGGATCGTTCTAGCTTTCTACTTACTTTCACACTAGCACCCAATAGTAATCAGTCCTTTGCAGTCGTAGTCAGTTGAAGAGTACTATGCATCCTTGTGAATATGAAGGCTTTACCCTTTCAAACCTGCATTTAATTTAATCGCTTGAACAAAATATTTCTGAGCAAAGAAAAACAACAATAACGTTGGAATAATTGCTAAGATCGCCGATCCCATTAATTGTCCAATCATCCGGTAGTTACCATACACGTCTTGAAGTAATAATAAACCTGCCGTTACTGGCATCTTCTGAACATCGGTATAAACAATAACTGGCCATAAGAAATCATTCCATGAACCTACAAACGAGAACAAACCACAAACAATAAGAATTGGTTTAATTAGTGGTACAATAATACTAATAAAAATCCTAAAGTCACTTGCACCATCAACTCGCGCAGATTCATCTAACTCTTTAGGAATCCCCTTCATAAACTGTCTCACTAGGAATATGTTAGCCATTCCTGCTACCCCTGGAACAATCATCGCCCACGGTGTATTGACCCAGCCTAATATATCAATGATCATATAAGACGGAATAATATTAACGACATTTGGAAAAAAGGAAATCGCTAGTAATGTAAAGAATAACACATCTCGTCCTTTAAAATTCATACGGGTATAACCATATCCTGTAATCGCAATGACAATAACAACTAGCAGGGTATGTGTTGTCGCAATAAAAATGGAATTCCATATCCACTGAAGAATAGGTGCAGTAGACGTGTTTTCTAAAATCGCCACATAGTTATCAACGATCCAATTCACCGGTAACAACCGGAATCCTGAGCTAACAACTTCTGTCTGAGAACGAAAGGAAGTCGTAATCCCATACAATACAGGTATGACCCAAATCGCACTCACGATAATCAAAAAGAGATACGATAAATACTTTGACACTTTTATATTTTCAAACATTTTGGTTATCCCTACCTTTCTTGATCAATTAAAATTCTACACGACACTTAGGAAGTGGAATGGCGATTCATTAAATAATACTGAATTGCAGAGATAACTAAAATAACTAACCCAAGTAATACAGCCATTGCCGAAGCCATACCCGCAATCGATTCACCATGACTAAATGCCAAATCACGAATATACATCATTAATACGGTCGTACTTTGTCTAGGTCCACCATCTGTCATCATTAATGGTTGAGCAAAGACATTAAAAGCACCTGCCGTTGTCATAATGAGTGTATATATTAACGGAAACTGAATAGACGGTAACGTAATACTGAAAAACTTACGGACAGGTCCTGCACCATCAATTTCTGCTGACTCATATAATTCCTCAGACACACTACTAATAGACGCACGATAAATAATCATATTACCACCAATACCAGCCCATATCGTAATAACGACAATCGTAATCCAAGCGTAAGGTTGAGTAGCAGTCCAAACGACATCAGATCCAAACAAATTATTTACAATTCCTAATTGTCGATTGAAAATAAGAGACCAAATAAGAGCTGCTGCAGATATGGAAATAAGACCTGGAATAAAGATGAGTGTCTGAAAGAGATTTTTCATTTTCACTTCTTTATGTTCCAATGAAGCGGCAATTAATAATGGTATAATAATCATAAATGGAACGCTAAAGAAGACAAAAATAAACGTATTCTTCATCCCATTAAAGAATTGACGATAAAAGGTCGATTCTTCATTAAAGAGAAGAGTGCGATAATTGTCTAAACCAACCCATACTGGTTCAGATACCATGTTCCACCTTGTGAAAGACGCATAAATACCGTAAACAGACGGTATTAAAATAAAGACGATAAATAAAATGAGATGGGGGCCAATAAAGGCAAGCGGAGCCCAATTGATCTTTTTCTTCACCGTTATACAACCTCCTTTGTTTAAAAGTAATGTGCCATTCAAAAGAAATGGCACATTACTTACGTACATCTATTCCTCTTCTGCTTCTTCAAGCTCTTCAATTACATTTTCTAGATCTAATGTGCCCTGTTCGACTCGATCAACTACAAATGACTGCATTTCCGCTAATCCTTGATCAATATCCATCTCTCCATGAACAAGATCAGCGACGTACGTATCAATTGCTTCTGCTACATACGGATAATGCTCATACGTATAAATGTGAAGAGCTTCCATTTGTTGCTCTGTTGAGGTAAAGAATGACTGCATATAGTTGGCATATTCAGGACTTTCAATTACATCGACACTGGCAACAATTTGACCAGCTTCAGCCCACTCAATAGAGTTTTCACGAATAAACTCTAAGAAATCAGCAATGACTGCTACTTTTTCATCTGTTCGATCTTCACTTTTCAACATCGAGAATAAGTGTGATGAAGCACGATTATGGAACACCTCTGGTTCAAATGCATATACATTCGTCACGCCAAAGTTTAAATCTTCCACCATACCGTGTCCAAGTGAGCTCCACGTACCATCCGTTGAAAAGATAACATCACCTGCTTGGAATGATAAATAACCATCTTCACCATACGGTGTCATTAATCCAGCATCTGCTAATTGTTTAATCGCTTCAATCGCTTCTCGCATTTCAGGAGTATTAACAGCAGGGTCTCCATTTTCATCTTCGACGTCTCCACCGAGGTTTTGGATTTGCGCTAAAACAACCCAACCTAACAACGCATCATTTAATACATATTGCCCTTCATCCATTTGACCTTGAAGTTCAAGCATTTCATCAAATGTCACAACATCATCGTCAAGCCAATGTTCAACGCCATATTTCTCTAAAAGGTCTTGATTGTAATACATCGCGCTACTATGAATATCCAATGGAATCGTATAAACGGTTCCATCAACAACCCCAGAGTTCCAAGCTTCTTCAATATAATTCTCTTCTCTTAATTCAGGTTGCTGAGACATCACTTCATCCATCGACTCTAATAAACCTTGATTTACAAAGTTCGGAACACGATCGGCATGAATCAACGTTAAATCAGGTATACCGCTTCCAGAGTTCAATACAGTGTAAAGATTCGTATATAGATCAGAGGTCACGACGTGATTCACTTCAAATTCTGGCTCTGTTTCATTAAAGGCCTGAACGAGAGCGTCCATATTAGCTCCATCTTCACCGGTTAACGGTGTCCAAAACTCAACCTGATTCTTATTCCCACCGCAACCTACTAACACAACGACAAGCAAAGAAAGCCCTAACAAAAATTTCATTGGATTTTTCATGTTTCTTCCCCCTTGTTACATATCTCGATTTAACTCGCTCAGTCGATAAAATAGATGGCCTAACTCCAACTTAGTAGAATAATAGTTGATATCGTTTACATTCTAAATAATGATCATTGACAAGCCTCTTATTTATCGAAAAAGTACAAATAACTTCCTTCTCAACATTGTACGAACATGTTAATAATTGAAAACGCTTAATACAAAATTTGTACTTATGAGCTGTTGTTAGTATTATATATAACTCTATTATGATTAGCAATACTTTTTTCATCATTTTTATTAATAATTAATATTTTGATTATAATTAATACTTTAGTTTATAATAAACTAATATAATAATTAATTGAACTACAGCTTTATATGGTCATTTCAAAGTAATCACAACTACTTTTTTGTCTATTATACTAGGAGTTCAAACAATTCACATTAAAAACTATAAAAATAATTCTATAAAGCAATCAAAATTTTTTATCTTATTATTTAACTTTATTGTTTACGATATACGCCATTAATTTAACTAATTTATTAGTTATTTGATCATACAATCTCAATTTCCAACTAAAAAAGGTATTACAAAGGAAGGTTTTAATCCTTTGTAATACCGATACTATACTATGAAGCCGTATCTACTTTCTCCTGCTTTCCATGTTTGACTAAAGCCTTTTCCTCCCACTTTCTCGTACGCCATCTTGCCCATAACGCAAGGCCACGAACCCATTCATCTGCAATAAAAGCAACCCAAATTCCTATTAGCCCCCAGCCAAAATGAATACCTAGAATGTAATAAAGAGGAACACTAAACATCCAAATAACGAGCATGGACACGAGCATTAAGTAACGAGCATCTCCAGCCGCTTGCAAAGTAGCGCCATATACTAAATTCAAACAGCGGCCCGGCTCTAATAAGAAGCCCATTAATAGTAACATTGCTCCCATTTGAATAATTTCAGGGTCTGAAGAGAAAAGGCTAAGTAATGGTTCACGAACAAGAACAATAAGTACTGTCATCGCTAAAGCAAGAGCCATACTCCAGCGTGTATTTCGAATCCCTTGACGATACGCCTCTTCCATTTTCCCTGCACCAATTAATCGTCCAGTCAAAATTTGTGACCCTCTACCGAGAGAAATCCCCAACACCATAACAAAGAACAGAACATTAAGCGTATAAATTCTCGTAGCTAGCATTTGAGTACCAAGTAACGTAATAAATGCAGTAGTCACTATTTGACTGCTAGAATATGAAATGATTGTCATTGATGAAGGAATTCCAATGCTTAATACTTTTTTTAATCGTTCTTTCTGAATATGGCTAAAGTCATTCCAAGTTAAGCGAAGGTTGACTCGATAATACAAAACAAATGCAAATGCAATAAGAGCAAGAAATTGACTAGTTGCCGTTGAAATCGCAACTCCGAGAACCCCCCATTGTGGAAAGCCAAACGCTCCATAAATAAACAAATAATTCCCAAAAATATTAATGATGTTCATTCCACCACTTACATACATCGTTTCCTTTGTAAAACCGTGAGTTTGGATTACAACAGACATCGTAACAATCATCGCTTGAAAAACAAGCGCTCCACCAACAATCATTAAAAATAATTGTGCTTGAGAAAATAGCTCTTGATCTAATTGAAAAATACTGAGTAACGGAGAACTGCATACAATGAGAACGATAGCTACAAGTAACCCAAATATAAAATTAATGAAAATACCATTACCTGTGTACTTTCTAATTTCTCCATATTTTTTTGCACCAATATACTGAGCAATAACGACCGAAGTGCCAGTAGCAATAAATTGAAACAAAAAAAACATAAACATAATGATTTGATTCGCTACTCCAACTGCAGCTACCGCTTCATCAGACACTTGACTTAGCATAAATGTATCGGCAGTACGTAACGAAAAGTGAAGCAATGATTCAATGAATATAGGCCATGTAACTGCAATTAAAGATACATGTTTCACATTAGCATTCGACATAAGTACTCCTTCTCCAAATGAAAACAATTCAATAGGGAATGAAATCATTAACAAGATTTTATTCATTTTACTAAAGATCATCCGATAACAAAAGCATAAATCATTCGAAACTAGAAATTCTTTTCAGTCAATAGCGTGTAAGTCTAAGGCATAATAATGCACCTCAACAGCTAGCTTCAATTGAGGTGCACGAATCCGTCATCCTAATATTCAATTCGATTTTCTGTTTCTTTCCATAATTCAAACGGTTGATAATGGATAAGACCATCAACTTTCTTCATTTTAATGGTGCGATTATTTAACGATAGAGATATTTGATCATAGATAAATTGATCGTCAAAGCCAATTTTAGCAGCATCTTCCCTCGTATAATAATAATAGACGGATTCAAGTCTCGCCCAATAGATTGCTCCTAAACACATTGGACATGGTTCACAGCTTGTAATGATGTGACAGTTTCGTAATTGGAAATCATTTAACCGTTCACAGGCAGAACGAATGGCTTGAATCTCTGCATGAGCCGTCGGATCTTTCTTTGATGTAACTTCATTTGTTCCTTCTGCAATGATTTTTCCATCTTTAACGATTACTGCTGCAAACGGTCCACCTTTTTGATCCCTACTATTTTCATAGGCTAGTTGCATCGTAACATTCATGATCTCGTTTACGTTCATCTTACCTTCTCCTTTCCTTTCTCACTCTCTATAGTTTCATACTAGAATATGATTGAAAATAGTGCCCCTTTCCCTTGAATAAAATCCATTAATATTCGTGATCCTATGACTAGTACATAAAGGGCACTGAAAAAGTTAAATAACATTTTTCAGTGGTCACATACAAGGAGGTTTCTAAATGGAGCAGACCAACCTGCAATTAATGAAAACACTTACCGAAACAGAAGGATTGCCAGGCTTTGAAGAACGTATTTTTCATGTGATGAAAACCGAAATTGCCTCTCATACGAGTCAGATCGAATCCGATCATTTAGGAAGCATCGTTGGAAGAATAGGTGAAGGTCAATCAAAAATATTGTTAGCAGGGCATTTAGATGAAGTTGGCTTTATCGTTAGCGGCATTACGAAAAATGGCTTTCTTCGCTTCCGTCCTTTAGGAGGATGGTGGGGACATGTTCTTCTTTCACAACGTGTTAAAGTATTAACAAAACAGAAAGATATTACTGGTGTTATCGGCTCAAAAGCTCCTCACGTCCTCACTTCTGAAGAACGGAAAAAGGTACTTGCTCTAGATAAAATGTTTATAGATATCGGTGCCAGTTCTCGCGAAGAAGCAGAATCATATGGAGTAGCTGTCGGTGATCCAATTGCAACCATTTGCCCATTCGAGCCACTCTCTAATGAAAAAATGCTTTTAAGTCGGACATGGGATAATCGCGCAGGCTGCTACATCGCTTTAAAAGTGTTAGAAAGGTTAAAGCAGGAAAAGCTACCAAACATACTTTATTCAGGTGCAACCGTTCAAGAAGAGGTTGGTTTACGTGGAGCAGAGACGTTAGCCAATATGATCCAGCCCCAAATAGCATTTGCGACAGATGTCGGTGTTGCTGGGGATACGCCAGGAATGAATAAGGAAGAAACGGGCTTAGAGCTAGGAAAAGGACCAGTTCTCTGCTTCATGGATCGATCAATGATTCCTCACCGTAAGCTTCGGGATTTTGTTGTAAATATCGCTAAAGAGAATTCAATCCCTTACCAAATTGACATTATGACCGGTGGTGGAACGGATGCTGGTAAATTCCACTTAAACCATCATGGTGTACCAACATTAGTCGTCAGTGTAGCCTCACGTTATATACATAGCCATGTTTCCATTGTTCATTATGACGACTTAGAACATGCTGTCACCTTATTATGCGAGGTCATTAAACAGCTTGATGATAAGACCATTCAATCGATTATCGGTTTATCCTAATATGAATATGGAGGAAGTCCTACTTTATAACCTACTTCCTCCTACTAATCACTATTTAATTTATGTTCAAAGTTGATTTATTTGAACATTCTCTTCACCATTGAAAGAAAAACTTTAATGACATCGTAATCGTCGTATAGGCAACAACACCAATAGCAAATGTAATAAAGTGTGACTCTTCATCAGGAGGTAACTCATATTTTAAAACATTCAAAATCATAGCACCAGAAATAAATGCAAAAATAACCGATTCCGTCAATGGAGATAATTGAACGGTCATCCCCGTCACCCAACCTGCTACAATTCCTAACGCTAACACATAACGCCCCACTTTATTATAAATATCTGCATATTCACGCCACATATCATGGGCAACTGCAACAAAATGAAGCCCTACTGCTAAGCCATAAAATACAGCCTGAATTCCCAATACATCATGTGAGATAATCGTATAAGCAACGAGCATATTATAGAAGCCAAAAAAGAGAATTTGTAACCAAAATAGCGTACGTGCTTTTTAGTCTCATCCTCCCTTTCTGCCTTTCTAACAACTTTCTGTATTCCATAAAAAATCAGAACACCTAATAGCCCAATAAAGTATAACTCAGATTCCATACTAAGGTAATCTCCATACTGCTTTACGTGCAATTGCTCCTTATGTAAAGTTGGCAGTACGTAAACAAATACATAGGAAACTGCTAGACCACCTGAAAAAGAAAACCATTTCAAACGATGGATTCGTTTAGATGGAATTA
The DNA here is from genome assembly GCF_000513115.1 of Halalkalibacter hemicellulosilyticusJCM 9152. Taxonomy (GTDB): domain Bacteria; phylum Bacillota; class Bacilli; order Bacillales; family Bacillaceae_D; genus Halalkalibacter; species Halalkalibacter hemicellulosilyticus. The sequence goes on along the minus strand of NZ_BAUU01000007.1, from coordinate 76,918 downwards.
ATTTATTCGCAAACAAATGAATGATAATAAAAACGAGTCCCATAATAAAAGCATCTATTGACATACACTGTCTCCTTCATTTGCATCCGTTTCTTTTGAATCCGTCACGATTTGAAATCTATTTCAATCACCAATGATTTCTTTCACTCTTCCGACAATACCACTTTCAAGCATCACTTTTATACCATGAGGATGGGTAGCTGATTTTGTTAAAACTTTGGCAACAACCCCATCTGTTAGCTGCCCCGTACGTTGGTCTTGCTTTTGAACGACCCTTACTTTTAAACCTTGCTTGATTTGCATTTTGTTCTCTCCTTTTTTTCAATGACAACGTAACATAATGAACGGTTTATAAGCTATTCATACTATATCAACGATAAACAAATATATGAAACGCTCCAAATACTACTGAAAGAAGCGAAATGACAAATATGATTCTATGCATATTCTTTTTGTTAGCGTCTTTATTTTCTATGTACACCTGACTAATCCATAAAAACAAAGTAACACTCAGTAAAAATGGAATGATTTCTCCTTTTTTTGTAAAGCCTGCCCAAATGACTAAACAAGTAGAGATGACCATCATAATGAATAAGCTTAATTTAAAATAAGACTTAAATTGACTCTTTCGCCAAACCGTTTCCATTTCGTTCGACTCCCTTTAATTTTACAAGTTATGCACAATGACGAGGGCAATAAAAAGTGATATGCAAACTTTTTCAGTGCCTTTACAATGACGTTTTCTTTTTCCGTTTTATTTTAGCATACAGCTATCACTTCTTCATATTAAGAAAAACTGCGCAGCAGTCTTTTCTTTAAAGTGGCGTGCGAAGCCGCCGCTCTCCTTTGAGGTTGCCAGCACCCTTTATGCTTTTCCTACATATCTTCCTCGAATTTTATACATTCGTATTTTTAACAAAAAAACCCCTAAAGGAGTTAAACACTTTTAGGAGTTATTTAGTCATATCATTTGCCTTTCCGAAAATCGATACTGCACCTTCTTCTATTTTTTTGATTCTTTCCTCTTGTTCTAAAAACAGACAAAACGTATTGACAGCCTTCATAGGTTCGGTATGGATTTGATCTAAATATTGCTCCCTTGATTGATCAGGGATTTTCGTACTTTTCAAAATTCGATCAGTCATATAATCCACACTCGTTTGAAACATTTGCTTATTCACATGCATCGATTCTTTAAATAATGCTAATCCAAATGCCCCAGATAAAGCAGCAATGACTACGACCAGCATCATCTCTTGACTAATCCCAATTTGAAACAAGATGATGCCCAAATGCATCATCGAAAATGTGATAAGTGGCATCGATATAAAGGTATATATAGTACTTTTTTTCATAAATGGTTTGAGCTTTGATTGAATTTTTTCGAGTTCTTTTGCTATATATGGTGATTGCTTTTGATTTGCTTTAAAAGACATCATCTCATACACCTCTTACGTTTCTTTATCTTCTTCCTCTAAAAATAAGGATAAACTTAATTAATTGTAAAATAGCCATTAACGTACTTGCGACATAGGTTAAGGCAGCTGCATTTAGGACGTTCCCTATCCCTTTTTCTTCTCGATTGGCAATTAAACCAAGCTCAATGAGCTTCTTTCTAGCTCGATTACTTGCATCAAATTCGACTGGCAAAGTAACAACTTGGAAGAGAACAGCCGCAGCAAATAATATAATGCCGACTCCAACTAAATTCATCATATTAAGTAAAAAGCCTCCAATGAACAAAAACGGAGCTAGCTGTGAACCGATATTTGCTAGTGGAAACAAGCGGTGACGAAGCACAAGCATCCCGTAACGTGTATCATCTTGAATAGCATGACCGACTTCATGAGCGGCCACAGCCAATGACGAAATCGAATTCCCTGCATATACTGGATCTGACAACCGAACTGTTTTGGCTGTCGGATCATAGTGATCAGATAGTGTCCCATTTCGTGAATGCTCAACTTTCACATGAGACAAGCCTTCCTTATCTAAGATCAAACGTGCCACCTGTGCACCTGTTAAATTAGAAGACGCTCGTACGCGTGACCATTTTTCAAAATTCCCTTTCACTTTCGTTTGTGCCCATAGTGCTAATCCTAAGGCAGCAAAAATCAAAAAATCCATTGGATGAAAAATCATTTAATCCATACTCCTTTTCTTATGAAGCAACAGAAACATCCATACGTCTCAACTTTGAATGCTTAACAAAATTGTCCGATCACAAACTTCTGCTTCCATTCCTTTATCTTGTAATTCCTTAACTATTTGCTTAACTGACTTTGATACAACGTCTTGAATCTTGTGTCCTGAAGAGTCCTCTTTGTTCACATTCTTCCCAACAAATTCATGTTTCATAAACACTCCACCCTCCAACTGTATCCTTTAATACTATTATAAAAATAATATATGAACTGAGTATGAACAAACAGCAAAGAAATATGTGAAATCGTGGAATATGGCGGTGTGATGCATGGTAAATTCTTAACACCTGTCCGAAGCCCCACAAAGCGTACCACCGAATCAGTGGTTTCCTTTTGTTTTAGCCTCTTTTTCGTCTTTCAATCGAACAATAAAAATGGAACCGAGCCCTTCCTCACTTACCACCTCAATCGAATATTGATGAATAGCGAGTATCTTTTTTACAATCGATAATCCGAGTCCATTTCCGTCAATGGCACTGCTTCTCGCTTTATCAACTTTGTAAAAGCGATCAAATAATTGAGGTATTGACTCTTCTGGAATTCCTTTTCCTGTATCTTTTATCCGAACGACCAAACCTCTAATTTCACGTTCACTTCCAATAGACACTTGTCCATTTTTCGGAGTATATTTAATCGCATTTGTTAGTAGATTAAACCATACTTGCTCCATCAAATCTTGATCTGCATAAATTTCAGCCTTTTCTAACTCTAATGATACGTATATACTTTTCTCTTTCCATAAAGGCTCTGTAGCAAGCACCGTTCGTCGTAATTGTTCATCTATACGATACGTTTCAGGACGATAGGGATGCTGTTCAGAATCAAGAGATGCGAGTCGTAATAGATTCTCACTCAAACGAGATAGCCTTTCTGTTTCTTGATAAATAATATCTAAATATTCCTTTTGATGTTGCTTTGGTACAACATCATCTTTAATTGCTTTCGTGAACCCTCTAATCGATGTAATTGGCGATTGAATTTCATGTGAAACGCTACTAACAAAATCTTCACGCATTTGGTCAATTTTCTCTACTTCTGAGGCCATATGGTTAAAGCTCGAAATTAATTCTCCAACTTCATCTGTACTCTTCGTCTCCATTCTAACTGAGAAGTTTCCCTTCGCCATTTCCCTAGCTGCATTCGTTAGTTTCTTTACAGGATTCACCAAATAACGAGAAGCAAGTAAAATAAGCCCACTGCCGATCATAAGAACAAGACATAACGTGAAAAAAACCACCTTCCGAAGCGATTCAAATTCCTCTTCATAATTTATGAAAACAAAAAGAGCATGCGTTTCCCCAGCAACGATAGAGACAGGAAGTCCAATGATTCGGTAATTAGCCTTATGTTCATAAGGTAATATATACGTTTCCCCTTGATTCAGCGACGTGATATGCTGAATCATAGGTTTCGACACCTCATTGACAATTTTCGCGTTTTCTCCAATCACTTCTCCACCTTCACTAACAATGACCGCATTAAAATAATATGTTTTAATGGTATCCATTAATTGAGGTAGGTCATCTGCACCGGTAAGCTCAACTATTTCGGCAACTCCTGAGGAAATATTCGAAAGTTCCTCATCAAAAATCACCTCAGAATGAAAGAAAGATGAAGAAATAAAAAAAGCACTTGCTAGACTAATTAGAACAACTCCGATAAATATGATAACAATTTGAAAGTATAAACTCTTTTTAAACACACACTACACCTCCTCAAGACGATAACCTAATCCTCTCACCGTTGTAATCGTCAAATCAGGAAATGCGGTTAATTGCTCACGAAGTCGTTTAATGTGGACATCCACCGTTCGTTCGTCTCCTTCATAGTCATAGCCCCAAATTTTTTCAATAAGCTGAGCTCTCGTAAAGATTTTTCCAGATGAGTGAGCAAGAGTAAATAGGAGTTCACATTCCTTCTTTTTCAAATAAAGAATTTCATTTTTAGATTGAACAGTAAGCTTATCTACATCAATTGCCGTTGAACCGACTATCACTTTACTTGTTGAATTCACATTGTATCTTTTTAATAATGCTTGAACTCGTAATAATAATTCAACAGGATCGAATGGCTTCACAACATAATCATCCGTACCAGCTCTAAATCCTTTTACTTTGTCCTGTGATTCTCCTTTGGCCGTTACCATCAAGATTGGAATATCTAAAAATGAGCGTATATCTTCTGTAAGCTCAATTCCATCTACATACGGCATCATCACATCGACAATCGCTAAATCAATCGGATGCGTCGTTAACATCATTAGGGCTTCCTTCCCATCAGCTGCCTCAATCACTTGAAAATGACTATTTTCTAAATATAAACGAATTAATTTTCGAATATGTGCATCATCATCTGCGACCAAAATAGTGGTCATTCTACTCACCTAGCTTTCATTATTGTTCAGCTTTTCCACTTAGTATATCACTTCAATATGAACTGATTATGAATTAAAAAGCCTCTTACATCTTCTAGCTCTTATTTTTGACATCATGGCCGTTTTACCCGATTCTCATTTCATACATATGATAAAGAGAAACCTATAAGTTGTTTCCTATTTGCTTAATAGAAAGGATCATTTAAAGTGAATATATGGAAGATTGTATGTATCTTCTACAATGTCATAAAAGTGTGTACTGACAATAGATCTAACACTGGATCTATTATATCTATTTACAACTAGTTATAGTTAGTTATAATTAGCTATAACTAATATCGTAATATAAAATAAGTTGGCTTATGAGACCTTCTCTGCTTTACAAATTCCAAAGAGAGATCATACCAATCGCACACATCTCAATGTCTAAAAAGGGGAGTATAAATGATAAAGAAAATTGTAGGATTCTTAATTGCTGTGCCACTACTTACAGCTTGTTTTAATCAAAATCAAACAGTGGAACTGTATGTTCCAACAGCTGCGAGTATAACGGATGCGATGGAGGAATTAATTGAGAAATATACGGAAGATAACGAAACGATAACCATTACGCCTACATATAGTAGCTCAGGAGATTTAAAAGACCAGATCAAAAATGGTGCGCCTGCTGATATCTTTCTTTCTGCAGCAATGTCATGGATGATCGAACTTGAAGAAGAAGGTTTTTTGAGCGAATTTACACCTCTATTACGAAATGAACTAGTTCTGATTACAAATTCTAAAAATACGCATAATATTGGATCGGCATCTGATCTTATGAATGATGGAATAGAAGGAATTTCAATTGGTGACCCAGAAACCGTCCCAGCTGGAGAATACGCCAAACAGGCTCTAACACTTGCTGATCTGTATAACGATATCAAAGGTCGACTTATTTTTGCTAATGACGTTCGCGGTGTTCTAACGTATGTAGAAACTGGGAATGTAGATGCGGGTTTTGTGTATCAAACAGATGCTATGGCATCAACTAACGTAACCATCATTGAAAAAATGAAAGTAAATGATCCTGTGCTCTACCCAATAGGACTCCTTTCAGACACTGAACACCCTGAAGAAGCAAAGGCATTTTACGAATGGCTAAAAGGCGATGAAGCAAAAAAAATATTCAAAGCAAATGGGTTTGAGTTTGAATCATGACATTATTTGACAGGTTTCTTTCTCCAGTTTTTATCTCAATACAAGTGATCATGATCGCAAGTATCGTCTCCTTTATTACCGCTCTCTTCGTTGCATGGTGGATGAAAGACAGAAAATTCAAAGGCAAAAGTGCTCTTGATACGCTTTTAATGCTGCCTTTGGTACTGCCACCAACCGTTGTCGGCTTTGGTTTACTTACCCTTTTAGGACGGCAAAGCTTCATTGGAAGATCCTTCGAATGGCTATTTTCTCAGCCTCTCGTTTTTTCCTTTTGGGCAGCTGTTGTTGCTGCTGCTGTTGTTGCTTTCCCACTCATTTACCAAACACTCCGGACAGGATTTGAATCTGTTGATAGTGAACTAATTGAGGCAGCTCGACAACTCGGCGGAAACGAAAAGCAAATTTTCCGTTTTGTCATCTTACCATTATCGTGGCGATATATATTAACAGGCTACATGCTTGGATTCGCTAGAGGGCTCGGCGAATTCGGTGCTACGATTATGTTCGCAGGAAATATACCAGGTCGAACTCAGACTATGCCTAGCGCTATTTATTCTGCTGTTCAATCTGGTAGAACAGAAATGGCCTATTTTTGGGTCATCACTTTGGTCCTATTTTCCTTTGTCCTACTCTCTGTCGTCCAACGTTTGAAACCTTAAGCTTATACTAAGGTAGCATTTTATATTTAAATCATTGAGGCGGGACAAAACAAAAGTGTTCAGCTGAGAATCCGAGCATTTAGATACCGTAGCGGATGAAATATACGTAAACACCTGCGAGATGAAAAGCAAAGGTGATACCCCACAGTACGTAGGCTCACCAGCTTCCGCGGAAAGCGAAGTATATTTCAGGAGCAGCGAATGTGCTCCACTCTAAATTTGTTCGGCATCTCACTTAAGAAAATACTTTTGTCCTAGCCTCAATTAATTTGATTGACAAATTAATTGCTTTGGTGAACTCATTATTAGGCTCCATCGTCCTCCAAGTATAAATAAACCTTCCCTGTTGACTTCTAAACAGCCCTTCCATTCTTCCTTTAAATTTTTCGTGTTCATATTCAGTTCATAATCCTATGTTACCTTTTACGCTGTAGTCATCTTTTGTGAACAAATGCACGAAGGGGATGCTTTTAACTTTTAAGTAGATGAAGGAGGAAAAGAGAAGCATGACGAAATTTTCAATTAAAAGACCGATTTTCACCATTGTAGCAATGATATTATTTCTATTGTTAGGGGCGATTTCTTTAACGAATATTCCGCTACAATTAATGCCTAACATTAACCCGCCGATAGGTGCTGTCGTCACAAGCTACCCTAATGCTGGCCCAGAAGAAGTATTAGATAAAGTATCGGAACCGTTAGAGAATAGCTTAGCTACCATTCCTGGTTTGAACAATATTAGTTCGATCTCTATGGAAAATGCGTCGATGACGATTTTAGAATTCTCTTGGGATACGGCGATTGAGGATGTTGAAAATGACATAATAGGCAGGATGAACCAAACAAATCTACCATCTGACGCTGGTTCACCTAGCTTTTTGAAATTTGACCCATCACAGCTTCCTATTATCCAATTAACATTATCATCTGATAAGGACCATTTTAATGAGCTTGTTCTTGATCTAGAACGTGAGCTTCAAAAGACTGATGGAGTTGCATCGATTGATGTAACCGGAGAAGCGATTGATGAAATTATTGTCGAGCTTGATCAACATGAACTCGAAACGTATGGCCTTGAACAAGCTGATGTCGTATCAATCATCCAAGCCCACAATGTTACTGCACCAGGAGGACTAGTAGAAAGTGGAGATTTACAATATACAAGTCGTGTCTTATTTGAAATGACAAGTATCCGCGATATTGAAACGATTGTTGTCTCAGTCAATCCAGAAACGGGTGAGAACATTACAGTTGGTGATATTGCCAATGTTGAACTCGTTGCTGACCATGGTGGTGCGATTACGAGAACAAATCAGGAACCTTCCATTATGATGAGTGTTCAACAGCAAGCTGATGCAAACCTAGCAGAAGTGTCAACCGCTTTTAACGACCGTTTATCTGAACTATTAGATGAGCAGAAGTATAATGATTTAGAGGTCGCTGTCGTGTTTGATCAAGGAGACTATGTTCAAGAAGCGATTTCAAGCGTCATGACCGCACTTATTTTAGGTGGGTTATTCGCAATCATTGTTTTGTTTGCTTTTTTAAGAAGCTTCAAGACACCATTTATTGTCGGAATTGCGATCCCATTCTCTGTCATCGTTACGTTTGTCTTACTGTATTTCACCAATCTTTCGTTAAATATTATGACGTTAGGCGGACTAGCTCTTGGTATTGGAATGCTTGTTGATAACTCAATTGTCGTTATTGAAAATATATATCGACACTTATCAATGAAAAAGACGGCTCAAGAAGCCGCTTACGATGGAACGAAAGAAGTAGGTGGAGCAATTACAGCTTCAACGTTGACAACCATTTCTGTCTTCTTACCGATTGTCTTTATTTCAGGTATCGTTGGCGATATATTTATGGAATTTGCACTGACAGTCTCATTTAGCTTATTAGCATCATTAGCCGTTGCTTTAACCGTTGTTCCGATGATGGCCAGTCGGATGCTAAAGGCACCGAAAGAGAATATCGAAGAAAAGCGTCAGCAAGGTCGATTCATGAAAACAATCGATACAACGATTAAATGGGCTTTAAAGCGCAGATTAAGTGTACTTGGAATAACCTTCTTATTATTAGTAGCTGGTGCAGTAGGCGTATCCCAAGTCGGTGTCGAATTTATCCCTGATACGGATGAAGGATTTTTCCAAATTGATGTTGAAATGGAGCGAGGCACTCCACTTGAAGAAACATTATCAGCAGTTGAAGAAATAGAAGATGTGTTAGATGATGAACGTGATATTCTACATTATGTTAGTACAGTAGGTTCTAGTGGCGGAGAAGGAACCATCTTAGGTGGCTCCAGTTCACACGAAGCCTCGATCTTCATTACGATGAGAGCTTTAGATGAGCGATCTATATCGACCGCTGATTTTGCTGACTCGATTCGTCGCGATGTTGAACGTGCTGCTTCAGATGCTCATATTTCCATTCAGCAGCAAGCGATGATGGGCGGAGCACCCAACACAATTACGTTTAACGTATTAGACTTTGATCCTAATCGTTTAGAAGATGTCGTCATGGAAATAACAGAAGAATTTGAAGACATGAGTGAATTTAATGAAGTGACGAATGACTTAACTGAGACAGTAACAGAAATTCAATTTCTTGTTGATGAAGAAACAGCAAGAGAACATGGCTTTGCTCCCGCTCAAATCGCTCAATCATTAAATCAAATTATGAACGGCGCTTTTGCGACCCAAATTGTGACAGATGATCATGACATTTACGAAGTTCACGTTCGTTACAGTGAGGAATTTATGACAACACTTGAAGATGTTGAAAATTTAATCCTTCGCGCACCGACAGGCGAATACGTGGTATTAAGTGATGTCGTTGAAGCCGTTGAAGGAGAAGGACCGATTACGATTAATCGGATCAATCAAGAATCGGCCGTTCAATTTAGTTTACAATATGGAAATCAGTACACATTAGGGGAAATGTCACAGCTCGTTCAACAAACAATTGATGATTTGGATATTGCTGATGAGACGACGATTTCCTATACTGGTGATCAGCAAATGCTAGACGATGCGATCGGTGATCTAACACTTGCCTTGTTACTTGCGTTAGTATTTGTCTTTCTCGTTCTAGCGGCACAATTTGAATCTTTTAAATACCCACTAGTTATTATGTTCAGTGTACCACTCGTTGTCATCGGTGTTGCTCTTGGTCTTACGGTTACATTAACACCACTTAGCATTATGGCGTTCATTGGCTTAATTGTCCTAGCAGGAATAGTCGTCAACAATGCAATTGTATTAGTTGATTATATTAATAAGAAGAAAGAAGCAGGAGTAAGAAGCTATGATGCTATTATCGAAGGAGTCAAAGACCGTGCACGTCCAATATTCATGACGTCACTTACAACGATTCTAGGACTCGTTCCACTCGCATTAGGGATGGGTGAAGGTTCTGAAATTCAACAACCGATGGCGATTACGGTTATTGGGGGATTGATTAGTTCAACATTCTTAACGTTAATCTTCATTCCAGTTATTTACAGCTTTTTTGATAAAGATACGAGACGAATGAATAAGAAATATGCAACTCCTGACGGACAACTTATTCCAGCCTATTTGCTCGAAGAAAAATACGAGCTAGGTGAACATACAAGCTCTCGCAAAGCTTTACCTTTTCATGAAGAGGAGCACAACGAAAGAAACTTACGAGAAGATGAATATGAAATAGAATTTGAGCAAGTAGAAAAAGATGAGGAGCCCTACAATACTTCAGAATCCAATGAAACTCGTGAAATCGATTCAGACTCAGAGCAACGCTCACGCATTTCACGTGATGAATTATTAGATTTACTAGAAGATGTGCTAGAAAAAGATCGCGACCGTCGAAAGAGTGATGATCAAGATTAGACTGAGGAAAAACTGAGTAATGGTATTCTTACAAGCACAATTACACAGTGATTACAAAAGGTTTTTTATTGAATGTATGTGCACCTTGAGACTGGGATAAACACATTTCCATGAATAGGAATCCGAACAACTACATGGCGGTGCAAATAAGCACCGCTCCTGAAATATTCATGATGTTCGGATTCTCTGTTAAACATTTTTTGTGTTTCCCAATCTCTACAATATTAGTACAATTTCAAATCAGGTTCCACACTAACTAATATTCCTCTTTTCTTTTTTTAATTGTTCCATTAATAATAATTAACCTTTCAATCTCCTCTTCAGTTAATTGATCATAGCGTGATAATTCTTCTTTTATGTATACAATTGCTTTGCTATCTTTGCTATCATTTGATAGAAAGTGAGTAGCAATTGAACCTGTAATCATTCCAATTAGCCCAATTCCAAATAACATGAGTATAAACGCAATAACCCTACCTAATTCCGTCTCCGGCGAAATATCTCCATAACCAACCGTTGTAGCCGTCACAACAGCCCACCAAAGAGCATCTGAATACGTCTCGATACTAGACTCTACACTCTTTATTGGAATGGCAGATAAAAAAATTAAACACATAGTAAAAGTAATCACTTTATGTAAGCCATTTGTTTTAAGTATACTATAAAATGGTTTTAAAAAGTGAGCACTGATAGCAAATAGCCTTATAGCTCTAGCCAATCTAGCTATACGTGCTAATTGAAAAATAGAATCAAAAGGGATAATAGCAATTAAGTCGAAAGGATATCTTTTCAAATATTTGACTTTCTCCTTACTACTTAAGAAACGAATAGTAATATCAATAACGAATACTAACCAAACGATACGATCTAAGAAATACCACCTATTGAAATGATCTGACCAAATGACTAACACTGATATAAAAGCTAAAATTACCATCATGATTTCATATATTAAATTCCACTTTATCTTCATTCTCTATTTCCTTCCAACAATGGTTTTATATATTATAAATCATATTTTCCTTCTTACAAAAAAGCTAGGCAACTTCACCCTAGCTTCACATCAACTCAAAAACAAAATCCCATATCCGATCGCACCGACGATTACAAGAGACGGATGTACCTTCCATTTATGTAATAAAAGAAAGCTCATCACAACTAGAAATAACGTTTGCCCTATTCCTGCATGATCATAGGAGCTTTCGAAAAAGCGGTATGCCATTACACCTAATAATACAGCAATTGTTGGCCGTATCAGTGCCGTCATCTTTTTCACTTTTGGTGAATCTTTAAATTTGTATAAAAAACCTAACAACACTATCATTAAGATCAATGATGGTGCAACAGTTGCAAAGACAGCGATTGTCGCTCCAATGACACCAGCGACATCATAGCCAATATAACCAGCCATTTTCGTAGCAATTGGCCCAGGGAGCGCATTTCCAAGTGCGAGCACTTCACTAAATTGCTCGACCGTCATCCATTCAAAGCGATGAACGACTTCGTACTCGATTAACGGAATCGAAGCAGGTCCACCCCCATAACCAATTATTCCTGGAATGAAGAAGGCGATAAAAAGCTCGACATAAATCATTTAGCTTCCCCTCCTTCTTGAACACTTTCCTTTGCTTTGGTTCGTTGGAAAAACGGAACACATAATAAAATCAAGATTAATATAGCTGGATGCAATCCGAATAGTTCGATCATCACAACACTCATAACTGCAAGTAAAATACACACGATCCATCCTAAACCAGTTTTTGCATTTTTCAAAAAGTCCCACGTCAAAAGCGCCAACATCACACCAACAACAGGCAATACACCATTTGTAACACCATTGACCCATGCGTAGTCACTGAAATTAGTTAATGACGCAAGCAGAATAATCATTAAAAATATCGTCGGAACGATAGAAGCTGACACAGCGACAATCATTCCTAACACACCAGCGACACGATAGCCAATATAACCAGCCATTTTTGTATTTATTGGACCAGGTAATGTATTTCCTAGAGCTAATACATCACCAAATTCATCATTATTCATCCATTTATATATATCGACAACTTCTTTTTGGACAAGCGGAATAGCAGACGGGCCACCACCAAACCCTAATATCCCTGACCGAAAAAAAGCGACAAAAAGATCCCAATAACGTTTCATTCCCCTTTAATCTCCTTATTAATATCCAATCGCCATGCCATCCCCTCTTGGGTCTGCTCCGCCATACTTCATTCCATTTTCCGGGTCAATCCATATCGCTCCTGCATGACCCATCATATCTGTGTATGGCTCTACCATTTCAATTGGATGTCCTCGTCGTTTTAATTCTTTTAGAACATGCTCACGCATCCGCGACTCAACTTTAACCGTATTCGACAGAGCTCCCCACGTTCGTCCATATAACCACCTCGGTGCTTCAATCGCCTCTTGAGGAGACATTCCGTAATCGATCATTTTCGTAACGAGTGCTGCTTGCGTTTGCGGTTGCCCTTCTCCGCCCATTGTACCATAAATAAGGAGAGGCTCAGAGTGATATGTCACCATTGCCGGGTTTAACGTATGAAAGGTTCGTTTATGTGGTTCAAGTTTATTAATATGTTTTGGATTTAGCGAAAAAAAGCTCCCTCGGTTTTGCAGAAGTATTCCCGTTCCTTTTGGGATAATACCTGAACCAAAATCGTGATAAATGCTTTGAATACAAGATACAGCATTCCCTTGCTGATCAACAACTCCGAACCAAGCCGTATCCCCTTTAGGATCAAGGAGCTTTTCATGATTTAGTGCTGCCGACATTTGGATTTGCTTCGCTAATTCCTTTGCTCTATCTTCTGACAACAATTCATCGATCGGGATATTTACAAAGTGAGGATCTGTTATCCATTGATCACGATCAGAAAAGGCAAGCTTCGTCGCTTCTAGAATGAGATGGACATAATCGGCTGAATCCACCGCAATATGACGGAGGTCAAATTGATTCAGTACATTTAAAATCGATAACGACGTCATTCCTTGTGTATTGGGAGGGAGATTGTAAGCTGTATATTCCCGATAAGGAACAGAAAGAGGAGTAACCCACTCTGATTGATGCGAGGCAAAATCATCTAATGTGAGCATTCCATCATGCTGTTGAAAGTCTTCAATTATTGCTTTTGTAATACCACCCTCATAAAACGTCCGTGCCCCCTTATCCGCGATTTCCTCAAGTGTATTTGCTAAATCGTGTAACGTCATGACCTCACCTACCTGAAAAGGCTGATAATCATCATTTAGAAACGTTTTCCTAAATTCACGATAATTTTGTAGATTCGTGCTTTCATTGTACACATTACACTTTGTCCAATAGTGCTGACTTGGTGTAACTGGAAATCCATATTTCGCATACGAAATAGCCGTTTGAAATAAGTCGGACCAGCGTGCTGTTCCTTGCAAATGCTTCTGTGAATATTGAAAGACTTGATCCCAGCCACAAACCGCACCTGGAACCGTATTAGCAGCTAAATAACCGCGCGTTGGAATTTGTTGATACTTTCGATCGATATAAAACGGAATCGTTGCTTTTTCTCCAGAACGGCCACTCGCATTTAAACCACGCATACATGTTGACTTTGCATCATACATAAGCCAGAAGCTATCACCACCAACTCCATTCATATGCGGATAAACAACCGCTAGTGTCGAGGCAACAGCAATCGCTGCCTCCCATGCATTTCCCCCTTCACGTAACACACTTACTCCTGCTTGTGATGCTAAATAATGAGGACTTGTCACCATTACTCCAGGGGCCATTGTTGTCGGTCGATATGCTTTCATCTTAAACGACCTTCTTTCTACAAATTTTTTCAGTGTCCTTATAGTTGCTCAACAGCATTCACTAATGGCTTCGTTCCAGTCATATGGGCTTCAATCACATCACCATCTCTTATAACGACAGCACCTGGAGTTCCCGTTAAAATCACATCACCTGGCAATAATGTCATCACCTTTGAATGAAAGGCGACAATGTACGCTGGATCATAACGCATATGCCCTACTTTCTTTTCGTACTTTACGTTACCATTCAACACAGTTGCTACACGTAATTGTTTCACATCTTCCACTTCATTAATTAATAAGCACGAACCAAAACTAAAAAACGTATCAAAACTTTTAGCACGTGTTAAATAACGGTGGTTTTCAGCGTGTATATCTGCTTCTGTCATATCTAATGCTAATGTGTATCCGAGAATGTACTGGCTCGCTTCTTCTTGATCAATCTCTTTACATCGCTTACCAATGATGATAGCTAACTCTGCTTCGGCTGTTGTGTTCGTTGACCCTTTTGGAATCTTCACTGCATCATCCATCCCAATAATGGTCGTATCCGGCTTCATAAAGCTAACGGGGTCCAAATAGGTCGAAACATGCTTAGGCTTCTCATCTAAGTAGTTCATCCCAACTCCCCATATTTTTCTAGGCTTTCGATAAAGCGGAGCAAGCTGCGCTTTATCGCTCTCAACCTTGTCATAACGGTCTAGCTTCTGACACCCACCTTGCTCATACCAGCTAATCAAATCGCGAATCATTTCCGTTGTAATTAATTCAAACGTCTTATTCGGCCATTGCGTCTGTTCATATTGATTGATCGTTTTAATTAAAATATACCCATCCTCTACAACAATCGCAGCTTGCTCAGTTTCTTGATAAAAAATGGTCGCTAATTTCAATGGTTGTTGCTCCCTTCTGTACCTTTTCATCGTATTCCTTTACCCAATTGAGTAAGCGTAAATCTTGATGTGTAGACCCAATAAAGGAAACACCTACCGGTAGGCCATTAATGCTCATTGAAGGAACTGATACTTGCGGCGCACCTGTTAAGCCACTTACACATGTCATTAATAACGTTCGCTTCCGTTGTTCTTCTAGCTTCTCTCCCTTCGCTTTTAGAAGAGGGGCAATCGATGGAGCTGTTGGCATCATAAGTAAGCTGTCCTCATCAAGAAGTTGAACAAAGTGCTCTTTTAACTTTTTCTGTTGCGATACCGCTTGTTCATACTCTTCTTTCGTAATCGTCTTTGCCCATTTAAATCGTTGATCAATATCTGTACCAAAAGAAGGCTGATACTCCTCTATCCATTGACCATGCTCCTGCCATACTTCATATCCTTGTAACGTCCGAAAGGTGTTTAACCAACTTCCCATCCCATCATAAGCCAATTTTAAAGTATCTATCGATTCAACAAATGGTTTCATCAGCTCTTTTTGCTTAGAAAATGCGTGCTGACATTCACTATTACATAGCTCTATAATATCCTCTAGTACGATGATACGTTTAAAAGGACGCAAATCGTTATGTTGGTTGAATAATATTGTACCGAGTTTGTAAAGTAAACCTGACTCCCTCGTCAACCATCCAACCGTATCAAAACGCTTCGCAAGTGGGATCACACGCTCAACTGAAACGAGATCATGAGTTGGCCTAAAGCGTATACACCACAATAGCTTGCCGGAATTCGAACAGAGCCACCTGTATCGGTTCCAAGAGCAAAATCAACTTCACCTCCAGCAACAGCGACGGCCGAACCACTTGATGATCCTCCAGGTATTCGATCGATGCTCGTTGGATTAAGTGGAGTCCCGTAATGAATATTTTCTCCATTCAAGCTAAACATTAGTTCATCTGTATGTGTCGTTCCTTTTAACGTCGCCCCCTCTTCTAACACGCGCTTTACTACAAATGCATGTTCAGTGGCTGATGAATGTGTTCTTTCCCAATCTGGATTCCCCGCACCTGCAACGATTCCTTTTACTGCAAAGACATCTTTCACAGCAAACGTCATCCCTTTTAAAGAACCTTCTTCGGATTCAGACAAGTTCATGTTATTCTTTTTAAATGCATTCCAATTGTCCATCGCTCTTCTCCCCTTTACGAATACTTTCTCTGTGCAAGTGGTTTCACTTTTTTCATTTGCGACTGATTCATCTTTCGTAGCTTAAGTGCAACCTGCAATTCAAGGCTTACCTCAGGATCATCAATATCTACATTCAATAATGAAGATATCTTTTCCATCCGATAAACAACCGTATTATAATGGGTATAAAGTGTTTCAGCTGTCACACGGATGTTTCGATTAGCTTGGAAATAAGCCTCAAGTGTTTCAATATAATTGACTGATTTCTTTGACGCTCGTTCTAGAACTCCGAGAATTTCCTCTGTATATTGAATCACCTCAGTCCCTTCCGGAATTAAATAGAGCAAACGATAAAGATGTAAATCTTGATAATGAATCACCTTTTTATCTGTTGTATATTGCTGACGAATCGTGTTTACTTTAACCGCTTTATGATAGCTTTCTTGAATATTCTTTATATCATGTACGTGATCACCAACACATAACGTATAAGACTCCTGCATATTCTTATAACTCGTGAATCGATCGACTTCTTTTTGAATAAGACCAAAGCTTCTTTCTAGTGATTTTTTCGTATGGTCAATAAGTAAGAAAGTAAACTCTCCTAGCAAAACCGTTCCATATAATTGCCCCTTTATCGCTTTTGACAAAGTCGACACCATGTAAGTAAATTCCTCTTTAAGTGCTCCTTTATCTTTCACATCCATGATAAACACTTGATACCATTTTCTCTCAAAGTCTAAATCAAGTGACTGTGTTCGAATTTCCATATCTACATCAGATGTCACTTCACCTAATAAGACATCTTTCAAAAATTGATTCATGTATCTCTTTTCTATCTGCTTCCTTGCCGCAATATTGGCAAGCTCCATGTTTAACATCGTACTCATTTTTTCTATCGTTAAACAGTCCACTTCTGTTAATTCATAATTCGTTTCAATACATGCAATGAAAGCAGTATGGCTAAGTGTCGTTTCCGACGTTAATGGAATAGCTATACACGAAAATGTTTCATCACGAATTTTAATGCCTCGTATCCCACTACCGGCCTTTGTTTCCAGAGCTTGAACAGTTTTTCTTAACTCAAACTCTTCTAATACATCCTCAAATAATGGTGCAATAATCGTTCGATCAAAATCATAAACAACGACTGGATTCCCCATCAACTCTTCTAGATGATAAATAACATCCCTTATCTCCTTGCCTGCTGCCATTTGCTTCGTACATTCTTGAACACGATTGTATAAGGTCATTAAATGCTCGGATTCTTGATAGAATACTTCCTCCATCGCGACTCTTACAATATCAGAAAATACTGCTGTTGGTAGAATTTCAACAACTGGGAAATGAAGTTCATTGGCCTTTTCAATAAAGCTTTGTGGGATTTCATCAATAAAGCGCTGAACCTTAATCCCAACCCCAGCAACATTCTTTTCCTTTAATTGAGGTAATAAATCAACAAGCTCCTCCACATGATCTCGAAAAGGATACCCCGTTGTCATCATGAATTCTTGTGGTCGGACAAAATTCAACACATCCGGTGAACCAACAATATTGACTCTACTTATAACCTGATTGACGTTTGTATATCCTGCGACAAGCCTAGCTCCTTCTAACGGCTCAAGCTCTAATAACCCTTTAATCGTTAATCCTCTACGATTCATTACATCTGACACCATTATCACCTCAGCAATCGATTATCCAACGTCTATTTCTCAAAAAAGGCTAAGCCATTTTTCACTTGAAATAACTGAACCAAAATGCCTATCGATATTTCTCAATGAAGGCTCATATGCATCAGGGAACGCGCATGCGGTCGCATCGCTTATAACAACTACATGGTAATCACGTTGATGAGCATCACGTGCCGTTGATTCCACACATGTATTTGTATTAATTCCTGTCATGATCATTGTGTCAATTTGTAACGATTGCAACAATTGATCGAATTGTTCGTTCATAAAGGCACTATACCGATGCTTCACTACAACATAATCACCTTCAACAGGTTGTAATAGATTGTAGAAATTACAGCCCCACGTTCCTGCTCGACAGCTATTTGGATGCTGCTTTTCCTTTCTTCTTTGTACCCAAGCTCCGTTCCCATCGTTTTCTTTCGAATGAACCATTTTCAAAAAAATAACTGGAATCTTTTCCTTCCTTGCTTGTTCAATCATGAGCATAATAGTCGGTTCAAGTGCCTGATAATGATCAACCTCGTAGCCTGCTTGCCGAAATGCTCCTTCATTTGCTACAAAGTCATTTTGCATATCAACAACAACGAGTGCCGATGATAAAGTTCGACACAAATAATACGAATCATAGGCCAATGTGCTACCTCCTCTGTCATAGAGTAAATGGCTCAAAGGCTTCTCTCCCCTTTGAACCTTCTATCTCTTTTACTGTTCAAAATATTCGTTTGTATAATAACGGTCAACCTCATAACGCTCAGAAATTAAATCACTTACTTCCAAAATATCAAGTGTATCCTCCATATTCTCTTCAGACATCCATCCGTAAGGTAGCCCGTCAAATAAAGCAATTTCTTCGAGTAATTCAAGCTGCATAAGTGCTGTTTCTTCATCCATAGCATCTGGGAACAGCTCCATGACAAGTTCCACTGTCTCATCCTTGTTTGCTAACGTATACTCAAAAGCCTCATCTATCGCCGCTAAGAAACGCTTGACTGTATTCGGGTTCTCTTCTAAAAATGATTCATTTCCTATTAACGTTAAACCAGCAAGATCATAACCAAAATCAGCTAAATAAAGTGGTGTCAACTCTACGCCTAGCTCCCGTTCAAACAGTGGGTATTCATTTGTTGAGAAGATGGCAACAGCATCTACTTCTTTGTTTAAAAATAATCCATTACGTGCTGAGCTTTCTACTTGTACCGAATCAACTAAAGATTCATCAACACCGTTACTTTCTAAGAAAAATGGGTACACATTTGTAAACGTAGATGCGATTGACATCGCAATGCTTTTTCCTTCAAGATCTTGTGGCGTTTCAACTGGTGTTTCCGGATGTGATGCGATCATAATCGGTGAACGATTCATATAAGACGCAATCATCTTAATCGGCATACCTTCGATTAAACCTTGTGAAGGCTCAACTGTTGACGTAACACCAAAATCATCCTGCCCTTGAGCAACTGCTTGCATCGTACTTGTTGAACCATTTCCTTCTAATACATCAACATGTAAGCCATACTTTTCAAAGAAACCTTTTTCCTGCGCCACAAAGAATGGCGAAAATTCTCCTTTAAAGCGCCAATTCAACCGTAAGGTCACGTCTGTTACTTCCGGTTCACCAATTGTCATTCCATCTTCTGATTCCTCTTCATTCGTCCCCTCCCCTACTGTCTTGATTGCTTCCTCGAAATCATCCTGATTATTACCTTCTCCACAAGCTGCTAATATAACCATCATACATAACGACAGTAGTAAGAATTTTGCAAATTTTCTCATTATAAATTTCTCTCCTTTTTTAAGCTTCTGCTAGAATACCTTGAGATTGGAAGATCGAACGAATATCATGAACATGTTGATTAAAATGAACATTGGAACGTGATTCACTACTTCTAGGACGGTGTAGCTCAATCGGTATTTCCTTCAAAATCGTACCTGGTCTTCCTGACATGACAACGACTTTATCTGATAGAAAGACAGCCTCCTCAATACTATGAGTAATAAAGACCGTTGTAAATCCGTATTTATCTGAAAGCTTCAACAAATCATACATCATTTGCTCTCTCGTCAAGGCATCCAGTGCTCCAAATGGTTCATCCATTAATAGAAGCTTAGGGTCTTGAATAAGCGCACGGCAAATCGATACTCGCTGTCTCATCCCGCCTGATAACTCATGTGGATATTTATCTTCAAACCCTTTTAAACCAACAGATTCTAGTAATTCTAACGCTTTTGCTCGATTCGTTTGCTTGCTTGGCCGATCAAACCATGTTATTCCTTTCAATTCAAGAGGAAATAACACATTATCGATAATTGATCTCCATGCTAATAAGACATCCTTTTGAAAGACGACTGCGGCACCTTCAGCAATTTTTCCAAGTGGCTTCTCATTTAGAAGGACATGTCCTGAAGTAGGTCGATCCAACCCAGCAATAATTCTCATAATCGTACTTTTCCCACAGCCACTTGGACCTACAACCGCTAGAAATTCCCCTGACTCAACAGAGAGATAGATGTTTCTTAATGCTTCAACACTTCCTGTTCTCGTTTGAAACACTTTGCCAACATTCGTTAGCTCTAGTTTTGTAGCCATATTACTTCCCCCCTCCTGCTTTGTTATCGTGATACCAAGGCATTAATATCCGTTCAAATAAGTGTACGATACAGAATAACAATATCCCGATAATCGCAAGTGTCATAAGCGTCGCAAACACCAGTGTTGTATCTAACCGAGCATTCGCTGTTAATTGTAAATAGCCAAGACCGTGCTCTGATGCAACAAATTCTCCAACAATCGCCCCAACAACCGCTAACGTAATTCCAACTTTAAAGCCCCCAAATAAATGAGGTAAGGCGTTTGGCAAGCGAAGATAGAAAAAGATTTTCCATTCTGAAATTCCTATCGATTTACCTAAATCATGCATATCCTTATCCAAAGAACGAAATCCTACGACGGAATTGATGACAATTGGGAAAAATGAAATTAAGCAGGCAAGTAATATTTTTGTCGTTAACCCGTAGCCAAACCATATTACAAGTATTGGCGCAATCGATACCATTGGAATACATTGGATACCGATTAAAATCGGATATAACGAATTGGCTAAATAACGAGAGTACACAATCGAGATCGCTAACGGAATACCGATCGCTAAGCTTAACCCAAATCCAAGTAATACTTCTGTCAACGTCGTCAGTGAATGAGAAAACAATACTTGAAAGTCACTAACAAAGCGTGTTCCTATATCGATCGGTGACGGCAAAATATATCTAGGTATATCCAATAAAATCGTTAGTAATTGCCAAATGCTTGCCATACCTAATAAGGTTAGAGCCGCCCACACAAATTGTGGAATGACCAATACTCGCTTACCCTTCTTCTCTTGTTGTCTCATCATCGCCACTCCCGTTTTGGTTTCCATTTTTCATTTCCTCCTTTCATCGAACCATTTTCTCCATTAGCTTAGTAGGCGTAGGAGCCTCTGCTAATAATTCACTTGGCAGTTTCAGCTCATAGGCTGGTTGATAAGACAAGTGCTGTAGCTGTTCGTTCACTCTTGCTATTTCAGGAACAGTTGATAACCATTGAATGATTTTCTCCATTTCAGTTGGCTCATAGAAGCGTAAGATATAGGCTAGTAATTGACCATATTGCAGCATATTTCCACTTCCAAGTGGGTTAAAATAATCACGTAAATTGTCTGAACCAAGTTGAAGCTTCACACCAGCATTTGCTAGATCCTTCACTCTTGTTAATGCCCTTGTCGCAATAGCAGTCGGACAAGTAGTCACGGTCATACCAGAATGAGCGACCGCCTCTATCGTCTCCATCGCTATCTTTTCTTCAACATTTGCCAGAGAGCAGCAATGAATCGCTGTCACCTTTGATCCTAGCTCTTCATCGGTCGTCACTTTTGCTAAATATGGAAGATTAAAATCATCGATCCTACCCGTTTCATCTGTATGGAATTCAATCCAATCTAAATCAGAATTAGTCGCTAGTTTAATAATCTTATCAATATGCTGCTTTCCGTCTTGATCCATACTCGTATGACCACCAATTCCTTGAACTCCGAGATTTAACGCTTCCTTTAACAACACCTCTGTCTCCGGATAACGATCAAAACCTTCCTGATTAAAGGCAATCAAATCAATGACGATTCGATTCTTCCACTCCTCTTGAACTTCCTTCAACGCTTCAATAGCTCGTAATTCAAACAACGGATCAACGTCAACATGAGTGCGCACATAAACCGTTCCATATTGATGCATTTTCGTTAAAGCTTTCACGGCAGCTTCTTTTATTTCATTTTTCGTCATTAATACTTTAGCTTCTCGTGTCCACTCGGCACGAGTAGAAGCTGGAGCATCTTTATAACGAAAAGGTGGTGACAAAAACCCTTTATCAATATGCGCATGGTAATTCATCCAGCCGACAAAACTCATAACGCACCTCCCGTAACACGTACGACCGGAGCAATCAAGTTGGATCCTTGTGGACCTTGATGCTCAGAACCTGCAGAGCATAATATTCTAGTTTCACCAACATAGCTGCCAACAACTGCATTCGCTACTGCCTTCGCTAAAATGCCTGAGTGCATTGCTAATGCATCGGTGTGCATCGTATGTCGCCTTCCTCGTACAGTTGAAAGAGCATCTGCTCCAGCATTGACGAACACTTGAACAATGTTTTCCATTTCATCGTTCGACAATGTCGATCCAGCTTTTATTCCTGCGTTCTCAAACGACTTCCTAAGCCCGACAACATCAAGTGCATCCTCCATCACCCCTGACCCTATATACAGGTCACTAGAAGAAGCGGTCGAATTGCCCATCACAATAACTCGTGCAGATACTTGCTCCTGACCTGCTGATACCGATGTTTTAACTGAATAGAGAGAATGGTCTCGATTCAAGCTTTCTTGTGAAATACTTTCCCGTTCAACTTCCTCTAATGCTACGGCAGAGCCTAATGCCGAAGCTGCCTTCGATAAACTTCCTCCAACTCCCCAAGGACATTTCACCTCTACACATTTCACATCGTCAATGGATTTAATATCGGCCTGTTCCATCGCTTGTTTCACTGCTTCAGTCACATAATCAACTTGCTTTAACGTACCAATTTCATTCTCATCGAGAACCGGTGTTGATGCGACACCAAAGGCAAAACGCTTCTCATTAAATTGATGCACTTTGTCACCTTCTTCTTGAATAAACAATGTATAATGTGGTGTCATTAAACCTCCCGTCTTACCAATCATCATCATCGGAATTTGCTCAAATACCGCCTCATGACTCATCGATAAAAAGGAGGATAATAACCCTTGAAAAGCCAAAGTAGCATATCCCCTTGAATATCCATCTCCTTCTGTTTGTGCAATAATTGCCTTAATTGATTCTGCTTTGATTTTCTCTTCTTTTAATAGTGTCTGTAACGCGGAAACATCTCCTGGATGCTCCATATCACATCGAATTAATTCATAGTTCATCTGCTCCACCTCTGTTTTTGTGAGTTGTTTTTTGTTATGACATCATGTTAGCATTCCGAAACAGTAGAGTAATTGGTGTATCCTCACAGCAACAAATTTATATTTTGTGGATTATCGATAATTTTAAAGTTTTTCGTCAGATTATTTCTACTTTGTTGTTAGTTTATCTACCTGAACAAGTGATATTTGCTCTACATACTCTTAGCTTTAGATATAAAAAAGACTACTAAAATAACTTAGTAGTCTTTTTATATCGTGAAATTTAAATAAGCTTCAACATACTATCCCTTTTCCTCGCCTATAAATCAGTTAAAATACTCGGATACATTTTAGTAATTTAACAGGCTAAATGACTTTTTACTCCTCTTATCATGAGAAACCTTTTTCAAAAACGACCTGAACGAAAGATCGAATATAGCAACCAAACAAACATTAAACTCGCTACAAGAAATCCAATTTCCACTGCGGGTACATTCCATAACAGAGAAGCTTGGCCTCCCAATGCTGATCCAATAATAAGGCCAACCATAATAATACTAAAGGAAAGAAGAACAATACTAAATGAGAGACGATTACTAATTCGATCCATCTTCTTCAAGAACATATCCAACTTCGGCATCGTTACTTCGATCGGAATATGTCCTTTTTTTGTTATTGAAGTAAGCTGCTCGACATTGTGTGGAATGTTCAACATGGCTTTTCTTAAATCCTGCAACTGATCATACACTTGCTCTGCCATTTGCTTTGGATGGTAGCGTTGCTTTAACAACTCGCGACCAAATGGTTCGGCAATCTTTACAATACTTAGTTCAGGATCAAGCTTTTCAATCATTCCTTCTAACGTCAGCAACGCTTTACCGACAAGTGTTAAGTTTGTTGGTATTTGGATTCGGTGAGCATGTGCAATTTGAAAGAGCCTATGAACAGCTTCACCTAGATGAATCTGACTAAATGGAACATCGTAATACTCCTCACGTAATTCCTCAACATCCGCTCGTAATTCATCCATATCAATATCATCAGGAACAATCCCCATTTCATAGATCGCTTTAATGACCCCATCCGTTCGTTGTCTCATCATGCAATAATTAACGTAGCCAAGTGCTGTTTCATCTCCGACGTTAATCTCCCAACCATGCCAAAATCCATAAATGCAACAACCTCATCATGCAACGCATAAATATTACCTGGATGAGGATCACCATGAAAGAATCCTTCTAATAAGATTTGCTGTAAAATGGAACGTGTCACCCGTTCGGCTAATAGCTTTGTATCATAGTCATGCTCACGTAACGACTCTAAGTGATTAAGTTTGACACCTTCGACGAACTCCATCGTTAAAACCTTTTTCGTCGTGTAATCCCAATATACACATGGAATATGTACCGTATCATCATCATCAAACTGGCGTGCAATACGCTCTCCATTTCTCCCTTCACGTCGATAATCTAACTCAGCAATTAACGCTTGAGAAAATTCCTCCACTACCTCTTTTAATCGATATTTCGCCGCCCACTCCAAGCGATGATCAGCAATTTCAACTAGCTCGTGTAAGATTTCCAGATCCGTATGAATCAATTGATTAATATGAGGTCGTTGTACTTTAACGGCCACTCGTTCACCTGTATGTAAAAGCGCTTCGTGAACTTGACCGATTGACGCAGAACCTAACGGCTGAGAATGAAACTCTTTAAATAACTCTGACATCGAACTTCCTAACTCAGATTCAATAATATCAAATACTTCCTCTGATGTGAAAGGAGGCACCTCATCTTGAAGCTTCGTTAACTCGTGAATAATATCAGTTGGAATTAAGTCTGGTCTCGTACTAGCAAGCTGTCCCATCTTCACGAAAGTGGGACCAAGCTCTTCTAAGAATTTTCGAATTCGCTCTCCCGTTGAACGCGTACCTTCCTTTTTGTCCTTCATTGACAATCGCTTTGGCAATGAGACGAGATCATGAAGCCTAAATCTTTCACGATGAAGCCAAACCCATTTTTTGAAAAGGCTGCAACAATTTCTCGATAGCGCTTTAAATGCCTGACTCGTTTCTCAAAAATCGCACCCTCCTCCTTTCATCCATATTTCTATTATAATCAATCTTGTTTACTTAGCTTTGCTTCTAAGTCTCGAATACGCTGTTCAAGCACTTGTACTTCATCCTTTGTCGCCACATTCAAATCTGCCAAAACATGCTTAATCTTTTCCTGTAGCTTCGCATCTAACTCTCCTTTCGTCTCTTCCGCTTTCTTCCAAAGCTCATTCATATATTCCTTTGATTCCTGCTGACTTAATTCCCCTTTCTTCACTAATTCTTCAACCGTTTTTTCGATTTGCTCCTTACTAGCAACAGCCAATCCAATTCCTAGAGCTAACCCTTTCTTTAACCGATCTCTCATAATAGTCCCTCCTACAAAGTTAAGTGAATTTTTTCACAATATAAAAACTATATGTTTAATCCTTTTACCCAGTATCGCCTTCTGTCAAACCTTTTATTTACATTAATTAATTATATGAAGGAAAAGGCTACTAAATAAGTTATTTTCTCATTAGTAGCCTTTTTTCATTATTGTGCTTGAGCTATTTGCTCAAACCACATTTCATATTGTTCATCTTCTAACAGCCCCACTCGTCCTACCTCTTCTCCATTTTCAAAGTGAACAATCGTAGGTGTTGACGAAATGTCATACTCGGACCAGCCAGACTCAAATTCAACAAGGTTGTATAGTTGCATATCAATTCCCATTTCATCAGCCATTGGTACGATAACAGGAGATACCGCCACACATGCCGGACAAGTCGGTTGATAAAAATAAATCGTCATATTCTCCTCTGAATCTAATGACGCCTCAAGCTCTTCAGGAAGAATAATATTTTGATAGTTCGGATCATCCAATTGTTCAATCGTAGCCGGGTTCAAGCTTGATTTCCCAAATGGATTCCCTTCTACTTTTTGACTTGTTGAAAAATGGTTGACAATCGCTAATGCACCGAATAAAACGATGATGATGACAAAGAAAATAATTACTTTTTTCATTTTATTTTGATCTCCTTACTCGAATTAAAATCGTAATACTTATGATAAAAATTAAAATGAACGCAATAAGCGCTAAAAACGGAATCGTGACAAAACCAAACCAATTTATATACTGTGCTGAACAAGGCACTATACCACATGAATCTAACTCATTCATTGAAGGAACTTTTTGCAGCATATACTGATACAACGCCACAAACATCCCTATCCCTGAAAACAAAGCTGAATACAGTGCTTGGTTCAAGTCTCTCTTAATAACAGCTATACCTAAAATAATGACCATAGGATACATCAAGATTCGTTGATACCAGCACAGATCACAAGGGATGTAGCCGACAATTTCAGAGAAATATAAACTACCAGCTGTAGCGATCAGTGAAATCCCCCATGCGCAAAACAGAAGATTCTCACTACTTATCGATATCTTTTTCATCGTTCACCTCTTCTATTTCGTTAATCGTCTGTCTATAGATATTACTATATCAAAATGACATGAAAAAAGAAAAGAAGTTTACTGCCATTCACGAAATAAACATACTTGTGAAAAAATATTTTATCTAAGAACTCTTTTATTGAAACTGATTATCATTATTGATATAATGAGCAATAAGATGGTCACAATCAATGTAGCGAATTAGATTGTAGTAATCAGTCTAACTCATTTAAAACAATCTAGTTCGATCATCCAATAACCGCTGGGGGGCAATACATATGTTTGTACAAGTTCGAAAATTAACGATAGCAGAAGGACACTTTCAAACGATCGTTGAGCAATTTAGTCAACCAGGAATTATTGAACAACAAGAAGGCTTCATTGACCTTAAAGTCATGGTCAAGAAAGTAAGACGCGGCGAGGAAGAAGTGATGGTCCTCGTTCATTGGCAATCGGAAGAAGCATGGAAAAATTGGGAAAAGAGCGATGCTCACATTGCGGGCCATAAAGCAAAAAAAGAGCAATCAAAACCAGATTATATTTTAGATGTTGAAGTCGATAAATATGAAGTAAAAGCTGTAAAGACTGCGATTAGTTAAAATAAAACACTACTAGGCACTGAAACAGATTGGTTTCTTCTTCAGTGCCCTTCTTTTAATCTCTAGTAAACTTCCAATTATAGCTTATATGCTCTTATTAAATAAGTTGGCGTGCAGCTCCATGCATGACAGTAGCTATTAATCAAATGGCTACCATATGGCGAGAATGCTTTATCATTTGGATTATACAGCTCCCAAAACGTATCTGCCCCATCTTCTAACATACCTCCCCAATACGCTTTTAATGTTTTGATCGCTTCTGTTTTCATTCCGACTTTCAGAAGCGCTTCAACGAAATGATGGTACATGTAAGGAGTGTTCATCGAAACAGCTGGTTCTTCGGTGATGACTCGCTCCATTAATGCTTTGCCCTCATCCTGCTTCAATACTCCTGCCAGTACCATCCACACTTGAGCTGCCCATGAGACTTGCTTATCCTTCCCACTAACAAAAAGTTGCTTCGTATCATCCCACAAATGAGCCATTGTCGCTTTTTCGATGTCCACTAACTTATTTTCTAATAAAGTTTGTTCGCTTGCTTCGACTGCTCGAGCTAAGGCAATCCCCTTTCGTAAAGCATAAATTAAAACTGCTTGAGAAGGAGCTTGCTTATTCAACTTATTATTCCAATCGATAAACGACCACCACGTTTCGTCATCCTGAACGATAAAACGATCGTCGAGCCTCGCAAGTCCTAATTCTAGCTGACGATAAGCGGTTGGCCATAGCTCTATTAACGTCTTTTCGTCTTTCGTCGCTTCATAATAATCATACAGTGTTGTCGTAAAGAAAAGCGAATAGTCATACAAATACGTATCATCTGCGATTAATGATGGTTGAATAAAGACATTGGCTGAAACTTGGCCTTTGTCATTTGGAACAGCCGCAAATAAATATAAGCATCTTTTCACGAGATCATTTGTCGCAAATGTCTTGTAATTTGCTAATGCCTGCAAGCGTAGGTCACCTAACCAAAGGCGTCGATCTCTCTTCGGACCATCCTCAAAAATATCCTGCATACAATCCTTTAACGTTTTTATACTAACGTGATCTATATCGGCTAAAAGTTCATCTTGAGTTGTGTAATTTTGAACATCAGCTGATCGTGCAGAGCTTACAGCATCACAATATATATCGTCAATCACTACACGGTACTTTGGTGATGTATCAATGACATTGATTTTTACATATCGAAAGCTATATCGTCTCGATAATGATAGAGTGTGTGGAAGAACATCGACATATATGCTTTCCTCCTGTAACCATGAGCTACTTAACCAGCCATCATAGGATGAAAAGGGCTCTGCCACTTCAACAGGCATTTCACCAAAGGTTAGCTTCACATGAAGAGGAGCATCTGGTGGGCTGCCAACTGATTTCAATTTAAGTGTGACATAACCTACCTCATGATCTCCAAAATCAACGATGACAGAATCTCCTTTTCCAAACTCTATTTCTCCTAAATCCGACTCATCTCCGACTTTATCTGTACGCCAGCCATGGATCACATTTGAATCTTCTACTACCTCGACAAGTTGTTTCGGTCTTCTTCTCTCTTTATAAATAGTAGGTATAAGAGCATCTGCCCTTTTTGTAAAAGCGTCATTAAACGCAATTGTCTGTTTCTCTATCTTTTGGATATTCAATTCATTTACCTCCCTTTTTCCATTCGTTATTAGCCCTTCACCGCTCCACTAGTTAATCCCTTCATAATCTTCTGATTTAAGAACAAATAAATGAACAAAATCGGAATAACCGCAAGTGAAATCGATGCAAATGTCGGTCCCCATTGTCTTGAACCATACTGGCCAGTAAAGGCAAGTAAGCCCGTTTGAATCGTTCTAAGCTCAGAATCATTAATAAACGTCATTGCGAAAATTAAATCATTCCAAACGAAGAAAAATTGAACGAGTGCAACCGTTACGATTGCATTCATAAGCATAGGTGTCGCAATTTTGAAAAAGACTTGATAGATCGTTGCCCCATCAACAACCGCTGCTTCTATTAATTCATTAGGGATCGATTTAAAAAAGCCTGTAAATAGAAAGATCGTTAATGGTAATCCGAATGCAATATACGTAATAATTAACGACCAATGTGTATTTAACAGCCCGACATTAAAGTAAATCGAAAACAAAGGTAAGATGACAATTTGAACAGGAACCATTATTCCTGCCAAAAACAATAGCATGACTGTACTACTTAGCTTCCATTTCATCTTTTCAATCGCAAATGCTGTTGATGCACCTAACAAAATGATAAATGCTAACGCAGGAAATGTAACGAGTATACTATTTTGAAAATAGGTTCCCATATTTCCAACGGTCCATGCATCAATATAGTTTTGAAAATGCAATGTTTCTGGTAAAGCATACGTTGGATTTAGATTGAATTCGGTTGGCCCTTTCACAGATGACATTAACAACCAAGCAATGGGATAAACCTGTATTATAACTACGATAAAAAGAAGTATTTTCATCGTGTAAGAACTAAAAAATGCTTTCACATGTCCATTTTTCTCACTCACTATGAATCCCTCCCACACATTTTATGACTGACCTTCTTATACATCCTTACGTGCTAGTCGATACACTAATAGTGTCACTCCTAAACAGAACAGTAGAAGGAATACAGCAATCGTACTTCCATAGCCATATTGATTGTAACTAAAAGCTGTATTGTACATGTACAGCGTAAGCGTTTGTGTACTATTACCCGGACCTCCATTAGTCAAGGCAACGACACTTTCAAACACTTTCAAAGTACCATTCAAACTAAAAATGATTCCTGAAATTAAAATAGGACGAATTAATGGTAGAACGACTTTCCCGATAAGCGTGAAGCCTGTCGCACCATCAAGCTTTGCTGCTTCAAGAACGTCTTCTGGTACATCAATTAAGCCCGCATAGAAAATAACAGCGTAGAAGCCAACCGCTCGCCAAATATCCATTAGAACAATGACCCAAAAAGCCGTTTCCCCTTGGCCTAACCAAGCTTGTACGAGCATATCTAAATGCAACGCATCGAAAATACTATTCACTAATCCAAATTGCGGGGCAATTTCGAACAACTTCGTGAAAAGCTGCGCAACCGCTACAGCCGGAATAATCATCGGGAAGAAAATAAGCGTACGAAATAATGACGAAAAACGTTTAATATAAAAAACAAAAATTAATCCAAACAGTAATCCAAATACAATTTGTCCAGATGTGACAAAAAAAGCATAGCGAGCGCTTAACCATAAGCTATTCCAAAATGTTTGATCTCGAAAAATTTCTACATAATTCGTAATCCCTACGAACTCAAATCCACGAATTGGCGAGCTTCAAAAAAAGAATAGCCAATTGACCAAACAATTGGAACAAATAAAACAACTAAATAGATTAATAGTGCAGGACCAACAAAAGCCAATAGTGCTTTGCGATCTCGTAAAACCGTATTCATAGACTCACGTCCTTGTCTGAAAGTTGATAAATTCATTAAGCTGTTTTAAGGTATAACCATTAACTCAAGGTCACTGCAAAAAGATTCGCTTTTTCCTTTTGTAGTGACCTCCAGCTATTCGTTCATTTTACAGCCTACGAGGAACCGTGCGTTCAAAGTAGGCTGTAGGCAATCAAGGCTTCATTATAACTTCTACGACAATTTATTGAAGGGCTTCCATGTAATCTTGTGCTGACATGTCACCATTGATTAACAATTGAGCATTTTGCTCAGCAGCATCCTTCGTTCTCGTGTCCATATTTGCCTCAAACCAAAGGGCACCATCCTCAATTTCTTCAATAATTTCAAGCACCATTTGTGTTAAAGGTTCAACATCTGCCGGCATTTTCTCAACATTGAATCCAGTAATCATTCCATGATTTGCTAACGCACGATCACCAAAATTAGCGAAAGTATATTCTAGCCAATCAGCTACTTGCTCATCATACTTGTCTTTGGCAATTGAAATAGTCATACCTGAGTTCATCGAATATTCATCTAACGTACCTACGCCACCTTCAACAAGTGGAATATTAAAGAACCCTATATTATCTGTTCCAATTAAGTTCACATCTTCATTATTAAACTGGCCAAGCGCCCAGCTTCCCATATAATACATCGCCGCATTTCCTTGTAAGAAAATATCTGAAGCTGTATCATAGTCAATAGTGTTTACACCTTGACCGAAGTATCCACGATCACTCATTTCTTGAACGACTTCAGCCGCTTCAACAAAGCCATCATCGGTAATATCTAATTCTCCATTTGCTACTCTGTCCATCGCATCAACACCATACGTACGAATAACATAACCGTTAATAAAACGAGTAATTGGCCATCTTTCTTGACCTGCAACTGCAAATGGCTGAACACCATTTTCTAGCAATACATCACTAATCTCCATTAACTCATCCCATGTAGTCGGTATTTCTAAGCCATGCTCGTCAAAGATTTCTTGGTTGAACCAAAAACCTTCGATGTTCAATTCAACTGGAATCGCATACAATCCACGCTCTCCACTTAGACGGTTTAATAACTCTACTACACCTGTGTTCAACTGATCATAAATTCCGATATCAGTAAACGCTTCCTCGACATTTTGAACATAATCTTGATCAATTAAATCATGTAACGGTACACCTGATTCATATTTAAATAGTTCAGGTAAATCATTGCTTGATGTTAATAATTGAATACGTTGAATAATATCCGTTTGCCCAAGGATGGATACTTCTAGTTCGAGTTGAGCTTCATGATCCCCACGATATTCGTCGAATAATTCTCGGATAACTTGCGTATCTCTTTCTGTATCATGATTCTCTGTTAATAATTGAAAGGTCCGATCCTCTGCTACTTCTGTTGAACCGTTTTCATTTGTATCACCATAGTCTCCATCATTCGCATCATTGCCTCCACAAGCTGCAATGAAAACGAATACAACTAACAGCATCAAAACTAAACCAAACTTTTTCATTTTCATCATATTTCCCCCTACTTGTTTATAATTTGTGTGTCTTTAACTGCCACACTCTCATTGTAAGCAGTTACAATCTATTTCTTAAGTGCTACAAAATTATGATTAATGTCTTATTTTTTAGGCAACCTAAAAATAAGACATTCTCCAGTTCCTCTTTCTTGATTAGACTACTATGAAAGCTATACATTCTAAATGTGTTATAAAGCTTGCAACACCAGCCCTTTCCCTATCATCTTTCACTGAAATACGTTCTCTGATTCAAATAAAAAGATTGTGATTCATTCCCTTTCTATAGTAGACTAACTCATAATTCATTAATGATTACGTCTATACAAAAAGGAAGGAAACAACATGAATGCACGAGCATTTTTAAAAAGAATACACTTTAAAAAAATGAGAACACGACTACTAACAGCCTTTATCGTTTTGTCCATTGCTCCAATATCTGTATTAGGTATTATTTCCTATGGATTATCGAAAAATGCTTTATTAAACAACCATATTCAAAGTAACGAACAGCATTTAAGTACCGCAAGTTCTACTGCTGATTTACTATTTCAAAATATCATTAACCTTGAAAGAAGGATTCTTTCAAACGATGGACTACGTAGAGAATTAATTGAAAGCGGTTTAACCGATAACCAGACAATCACTCTTGGAACACAAACCTATTTACGCTTACGAAATATCCTTTCTGATATTTTAATCGACCAGCAATACATGGATTC
Organism: Halalkalibacter hemicellulosilyticusJCM 9152; assembly: GCF_000513115.1. Lineage (GTDB taxonomy): Bacteria > Bacillota > Bacilli > Bacillales > Bacillaceae_D > Halalkalibacter > Halalkalibacter hemicellulosilyticus. Next base: position 43,781 of record NZ_BAUU01000007.1, on the reverse strand, counting down.
CGTCTGTATAATGGACATTCATTTTCGAACAATTTGTTACGGGCGTTCTCCAGGAGAAACTTTTTATGGACAAAATCCTTTAGAACTGAACTGGTATCAAGAAGCTGTCGATGCACGTGGATACGAATTATTTTTAAATCATGATGTTTTATCGAACCGTCAAGATGTCTTTTCATCCGTTAAATTCTTACTTGATCCAGAAGATTTCAGCCTTGAGCCACTTGGTTTTCTTATTGTCAATGTGAAAAAAACGCTATTTGAAGGAGCCATTAATAACCAAGAATATGGTGGCTTTTTAGTCATTGATTCAACTAGTGAAGAAATCCAGACGGTCTATGATCCTAATGATCACCTTAGCGATATAGAGTTTGATGGTGATCTAACGAAAACGTTTAACGATTTACGTAATGATGGATATATTATGACAAGCTATCAAAACCGAACAACCGGTTGGACATTTGCTCAAATAATTGAGGAAAGCGACTTATTAAGAGAATCAAACCAAATTGGACTCATCACAATAGCGATAGCATCGTCCTTGAGTTTAACGGTATTTCTTATTTCTTTGCTCTATTCCTCACGCTTCATTCAGCCAATCCAGCAAATTCGGCATCGAATTAATGAATGGACAAAGCAATCCTCATCTGAAATCGTTGAAAAAGAAAGCAATGATGATTTTGAGATAATCGGGAAGTCCTTTGATCGGATTACGACGGAAAATGAGCAATTAAATGAACAATTGATCCACTCACAGCTAAAGGAACGTGAAAGTGAATTACGTGCGTTACAATCTCAAATTAAGCCACATTTTTTGTATAATACACTCGATTCGATTTATTGGATGGCCGTGTTAGAGAATCATGATAAAATCGCGAAAATTTCCGTTGCTCTTTCAGAAAGCTTTCGCCTTGTCTTAAATAATGGACGCGATTTAATTCCGTTAAAACAAGAGCTTGACCATATTAAGCATTATATGACCATTCAAAATTTGCGCTTTGATGACCGCTTTACGTATATTGATGATGTTGATGATGAGCTTCGTGAATTAGAAATATTAAAGCTCACTCTACAACCACTCGTGGAAAACGCGATTTATCACGGGCTAGAACCAAAGCAAGGCCCTGGATTAATTACAGTAAAGGGAAGAAAACTCCCTACTCATATTGAGCTCATTATCGAGGATAATGGTGTCGGAATCGCTAACCTAGCGGAAACAGAAAAAGGTTATGGCCTTATTAACGTACGTGAAAGACTACAACTTTTTTACGGTAAGAATGCATCTTTAACCATTACTAGTGAAGTCAATCAAGGTACAAAAATCACCATCAACATTCCAAACGAAAAGGAGAGTCATAAATGATGCTAAAAGCGGTCATATGTGATGATGAATACATTGTCTTAGAAGGATTAAAAAAGATGATTAAATGGGAGAAATACAACATCGAACTTGTTGGAATGGCACATGATGGCATAGAAGCTCTGTCTCTCATCGAAGAGACACAGCCTGATATCGTTTTTACTGACATTCGGATGCCCGGAATGGATGGCCTCCGCTTAATTGAGAGAATTACAGAGCAGTTTCCAATGGTCATATGTATTGTCTTTAGTGGATTTACTGAATTCACCTATTTGAAACAAGCGATCAAGCTTGGGGTGATAGATTATATTGAAAAACCAGTGACGATCGAAAAAATTGAGGATGCGATCACTCGCACGATGAAACGTTACAATGAGCAAAAAGAGCTGAAACAATTAAAGGTCGAGCAGTTCGAAACACATGAGGAAAGACTAAAAAAACAAACGCTTGACCTTCTTCATGGACAGCGACCAGCTACTGCTAACTGGACACGTTTGCTACCCTTTTCAATAGAAGATGTAAGAGGAATGCTCATACTAGCATACGATGGGACTAGTCAATCCTTTCTCGAGGATGATCATTGCAAATATCTCAGCTTAACGGAGGGGGCAAGACAAATACTTGTTGTTTTTCTATACAAAGAAATGAATGCAATGCTTTGGGACTCGCTCTTTTCCTGGGCTGAATCGATTGGTTTGACAGTCGGCTGTGGAAGTGTTGCCCCGACCCCAAGTGAACTATCAACAAGCTATGTACAAGCCATTAAGGCACTCAAACACGGTCGTTATTTTAAAGAAACGGGTTTTATTCGATCAGAGGACATTGGTCAATACGATACACTTCCTGCTGACTTTTCTAAACAGGAAAAAAAACTCATTGATTGTTTCCGACGCGAGCAATTTGATGTTTTCCTTCAAGAGCTTAACGAGTATTTCAACACTCATCATTCAACTATTCTTGACCCAGACGTATCAAAAGGGACATTTATCAAATTATATTACTATATTATTGATGAAACGAAAGCAATGCTAGGAGATCTGTCGACAGCCAACCTGCATTTGCCTCATATAGAAATACAACGTTTTGATAGTATGGATGAATTAATTACGTGGTTAACTAGCCAATTTCATGAATTAATTGCACAAGCTCAAAAAATGAAAAAGCAAACCCGGCACAGTGCTATCGACACTGCCATTGCTCATATTAAACAGCACTTCGACAAAGATTTAACTTTGCAGCAAGTTGCCGAAATGGTTGACATGAATCCAACTTATTTTAGCTTTTTATTTAAAGAGGAAACTGGGGAATCGTATATTAAATACGTGACCAAACACCGTATCGAACGAGCAAAGGAGAGGCTTATACAAGGGGAAACAGTTGCCGATGTGAGCGCAAGGGTAGGATATCATACACCGAGACATTTCTCATCCGTTTTCAAAAAACATACTGGCATTTCTCCAGGAAAATATAAAGACGGTGAATAGACAGACACAAGATGAAAGTCAAAGAGCATTGAAAGTCGGTAATAACCTTTTCAATGCTCTTCTTTGATCATTTGTTTGCATGAACAAATTCCATTAGCTTGTTACCGCTACTCAACTAATCGACTCGACTTTGACTTTTGCGACGTTTTTTCAATTCTTGTAGCAAGCACAGGCTTTAACACAAAGCCAATCACTAACGCTAACAGCCAGAATAAGAGTAATATCAAACTATTTTTCAAAACTAACAATGGAATGATTCCACCAATAGACTCTCTTAATAAATTGATCGCATAAGAAAAAGGCATATACGGATGAATCGCTTGAAAAAATGGTGGTGCTACTTCAATCGGGAAAGTTCCACCTCCGCTAGATAGCTGTAATACAAGTAACACGATCGCTAACGCCTTTCCTATATTACCAAGTATAGAAGCGAGCGTGTAGACGATCGTCATAAATACAAGTGCAATAAACACTGAAGAAATGATAAGCCATACTGGATGTGCTGCATATATGCCTAATAATAGCAAATTCCCTACACTAACGATGATCCCCTGTAAAACAGCCACTAGCAAAAAAAGAATCATCCTTCCCACATAAACGTCTCGTAACGAAAATTCATTTTTGCGATCTACACCTTGTAAGTTCGTCGTGATTAAATTGGATAATAATAAGGCTCCTACCCATAAACTTAATGTCGTGTAAAATGGTACATTTGCTGATCCATAGTTTGGAATCGAAAATAACTCCTCCTCTTCTAATAATGCAGGACTAGCAAAAAACTCGGTTTCTTCATCTAGATCATTACGAAGCATCATAATGAGTTCATTCACATAACCATTTTCATCAATCTCTCGAATCTGATTAGCAACATCTGTTAATAATTGCTCTGTCTCTGGTAGCTGTTCACGGCTAAATAAGGCTAGCTTCCTCATTGCTTCTTTTGCAGCTGGGACTTTCTCCTCTAGCGTTTTGGTAAACGATAAATAGCTTTCTTCTACTTTCGGGGCTTCATGACGAATCCAGTTGGCAACTGAAGTAACTTGTTGCTCGATATTCGGAAGCTCTTCCTGTCCAAAAGCACTTAATGCCTCAATCCGTTCGACAGCTATAGGGAGGCTGCGCTCAATTTGCTCGGTTAGATCATTCACTGCTGTCTCAATTGACGGTAGCCTTTTGAGCAATTGCTCAAACTTTTCCTCACTTGCTAGTGCCATATCTGAAGCAAGTTCAAATGCATCATAAATAGCATCGATTTGCTGTGAAGATAAATCTTGTTCTATTTTTTCGAATGCTTCAAATAACCCCTCTTCATCTATTCGTTCCTGTATATCAGATGTCATGCTTTCAATTTGACTGGACATATCTTGAATGCTTTGAATTTGCCCATTTGTCAGCCATTCTCCTTCTTTAACTTGAGCATTCGCTGATTCAACTAACTCATTCAATTGATGAAGAGTTTCTGTCATTTGTTCAAATAGCTCAATCATTTCTAAAAAACGTGCATCACCTGTCGTTTCGTATAAAATAGAATACATCTCCATTGTGCGATCAATCGTTTGCTGGTGATATGTTAATTCCTCTGAAAGAGAATCCAATATATCGATTACATTCTCATCATTCTCTTCTTCTAACCAACTAGCTGACTCACTAATAAACTTTGCCGTCTGATTAAGCAAGCGATTGTGCTGTTCAATCGTATCAACTAATGGACCTTCCAACTCTTTCCATGCATAATAAAAAGATTCAATCGACTCCTCTATTTCAACCGACTTAGGCAAGCGTCCTTCTATCTCAACTATGCTTACTTTTGCTTCCTGCACAGCTAATAATACTTCTTCCACATACGCTTCCACATTCGAAAATGATTGATTCACTTCAATGAGTCCGTCAACAGCTTTCTCAATTTCGGGAATGGCTGCTTCTAAATCAACAATACGATCGGCAAGTTCATTCACACGAGGAAACTGTTCCTCTAAAAATAAAATATGGTTTAATCCTTCATGAAATAATGGAAACGAATCTTCTATTGCTAATAATATTTCAACATTCTCCTCGATTTGATACCAATTCTCGTCTATTTCAACGATCCATTCACCTAGCTCATTCACTTCTGGAAAATGTTCCTCAAGCTCATAGACGATGTTTCTTAGTCGACGGAAAGTAGGTAGCTCCTCTTCCAAACGGATCCCAAGCTTATCCAACTCTTGAAACAACACCTTTGACGTCTCTTGAATGAACTGATCATTTATTTCATTGACAATCGTTGAAGCCCCTGTTGTCGTCATTTTAGGAGCAATCGCATTCACTTTTTCGTTCACTTGATAATGAACCTTCGCTTGACTCGGTTCACCTTCGACTATTGTGGCTAGATTTTCTGAAAAGGTATCAGGAATAAAAACACTTGCATAATACTCACCATATTTCACTCCTCGTTCAGCCTCTGTCCGAGAAACAAACACCCAACCTAAATTTTCATTTGACTTAAGCGAATCAACAAGTTCCTCTCCAACATTCACATCTGCATTATGAATCGTTGTTCCTTGATCTTCATTAACAACAGCCACCTGAACTCCCTCTGTATTAGCATAAGGATCCCAAGCCGCTCCTAGATTAAACCATGCATATAAGGACGGTAAAACCGCTAACCCAATTAGTAATATTCCGACTAATGGAACTCGTTTAATATTATGAATATCTTGTTTGAAAATGTGCCATGCATTTCTCATCGTTCTCCTCCAAAACATTTTGACTATATTAGTTTTTTGGTCATTTTTATACAAAAAAACCTAGCTACTCGCGTCTTACTTAAATACGTCGTTCGTAATATTAACCTCGCAACGTGCGAGGATATTGCACAATATGAACGCTCATTTATCTTTTTTCAGTCACCCGATATATTTCATTATTCGGAAAGCGGCGCTAGCCTTCCATAAAGTAAAAATTCATTAATTGAGCGACCTCTTCTTTTGATAATGGACCGTGACGCTCTTTCCAATCACTTACAAGGTTGATGTACATTTTAAACATTAAAAAAGCCGTCACTTTTGGATCACATTTACGTAACTGCCCTTGATCAATCGCTTTCTGAATCCGCCCTTCAATATATTGACAAATATCATCCTCCATAGTTTGAAGAGCGTCTCCAACAGCTGGAGTACCTAATTCTCTCATCTCCTGAGAGAGCTTAACCGTCAGCTCATGCTTCTCGCGAAATTCAACAATTCTACTCAATGCAGCATTGAAGTTGTCCACAAATGAGGCATCTGGATTAATGGACTTATTTGCGACCTCTCTCATTTCAAGAGCAAGGTGCTCAATAATCGCCTTCAATAATTCCTCCTTTGTTGAAAAATACGTATAAATCGTTCCTTTCCCAACCTTGGCTATTTTAGCTACTTGATCCATCGTCGTCGCTTTATAACCAAAAAGAGTAAAAGACTTTGTCGCACCGTCTAAGATTAATTGTTTTTTATTACGCTGCATCTCACTCGTCCTCCATTTTGACCAAAATACTATTTTAGTCAATTAATCTACTATGAAGTTATCATACATGTACAAACGATGCAAGTATACCCTTTACCATATATAAGTAATCATTTCTTTTTATTTACATATTGACATAAAATGCGTATTAGTGTACTATTCTAATAGTTCACTAATACATCTAATTTATATCATTAGTAGGAGGAATTTGAATGAGTGAAGTTCTCACATTGAACAACGTCGATAAGACGATAAAAGGAAAAGCCATTATTAATAACTTAAGCTTCTCTGTTCAAGAAGGTGAAGTATTTGGATTGCTCGGTCCAAACGGTGCTGGTAAAACAACAACGATTCGGATGATTGTCGGGTTAATTAAAATGACAAAGGGGGACATTGCAATATGTGGAAACAGCATAAAAACAGATTTTGAACGAGCCATTGAGCAAGTCGGGGCCATTGTCGAAAACCCTGAAATGTATAAACATTTAACAGGTTATGAAAATTTGAACCAGTATGCACGTATGCATAAAGACGTTGATAAAAAGAGAATTGATGACATGATTGAATTAATCGGATTAAAAGATCGCATTCATGACAAGGTCAAAACGTATTCATTAGGCATGCGTCAAAGGCTTGGATTGGCTCAATGCTTACTACATCAGCCAAAGCTGCTCATTTTAGACGAACCAACAAATGGACTTGACCCAGCAGGTATTCGGGAAATTCGTGACCATTTACAATACCTAACGAAAGAAAAAGGAATGAGTGTCATTGTTTCCAGTCACTTGCTTTCTGAAATGGAAATGATGTGTGATCGGATTGCCATCATTCAAAACGGAACATTAACCGATATTCAAGACGTTCGTAGCTTTGTTACTGATGAACAAATTGAATATATTTTTGAAACGAGCACGGTTGACAATATTCAATCTTGGCTAAGGCAAGATTGGAGTGTCAACATAACTGAAACAGGCTTCTCAGTTATGACGACAAAAGAACACATTCCAACAATAATCAAAAAGCTTGTCGAGGAAAACATATCAATTTATGAAGTGAAACAGGTTACGAAAACATTGGAAGATCGTTTTTTAGAAGTCACATCAGCTAAAGGAGGTCAATAATAAATGCTTAAATTAATATGGAATGAATGGATTAAGCTATTTAAAAAAACAGGTACCTATGTGATGATCGGATTACTCGTCTTAGGTGTAATCGCCATGGGTGGCATTTTAAAATATGAAGACAGCCATTCATCCTCATCTGCAAATGAGAATTGGCAAGAGGAGCTTGAAATGATGATCTCATCTGATCAAGAGGCTTTAGATAACACCGGCTCTAATAACGCCAATTTACGAATGTTTTATGAACGTCAAATTGCCTTAAATGAATATCGCCTACAACATGATCTTGCACCAACATCCGAAAAGCATATTTGGACATTTGTTTATGATGCCGTGGCTCTTACTAGTTTAGCTGGCTTATTTACAATCATTGTCTCAGCTGGTATTGTCGCTTCTGAATTTTCTTCTGGAACAATCAAATTCCTTTTAATTCGTCCTATTAGTCGAACAAAGCTGTTGCTTTCGAAATATTTGACCGTCATTCTTTTTAGTTTAAGCTTGTTAACTATTGTCTTTCTGTTGTCGAGCTTAGTCGGTACAATCTTATTCGGATTCCCAACTGAACAGAGCTTTCATTTAGCATATCGTGACGGAGAAGTCATTGAACGGAATATTATCATCCATTTGATTATGCAATATTTACTTTACTCGATCGATATTTTTATGATATCAACAATGGCTTTTATGATTTCTTCGGTATTCCGCAATAGTTCAATTAGCCATTGGATTCTCACTATTTTTATTGTTTATGGGTTCAACAGTCACATTGCTACTTGCATCAAGATTCGAATGGGCAAAATATATCCTCTTTTCCAATACCGATTTGAACGTCTACTTTGATGGTGTGCCACCAGTCGATAGTATGACATTAGGCTTCTCAGTCGTTATGTTGCTAGTTTATTTCTTGATTTTTCATGTATTAGCATTTACCGTATTTGCCAAACGAGACGTCGCAGCCTAGCTTATTCAATCATGAATATGATAGAACCTAGTGTATAACAATCCAAACACCTCCGTAGTCGCTTATTAATCGACTTTTGGAGGTGTTTGTTTATTCTCGATCTCTGTCTATATTGGTGATGCATAATCAAGACAAACGAATGGGACCGAAAATTTTCGGTCCCATTCGTTCCTTATACGTAATTAGGTTCTTTTGTACCAGCATGAATTTCATTCATATAATGACAAGCTGCTTGATGTCCTTCTTTCATATGATCAGTTGTACGCAGCTGCGGCGTATCCGTTTTACATTTCTCAGTAGCAAAAGGACAACGTGTATGGAAACGACACCCTGTTGGGGGATCTATTGGCGAAGGAACATCGCCTTTTAAAATTATTCGTTCTTTCTTTTTCTCTGGATCTGGTACTGGAATTGCTGATAATAATGCTTTTGTATAAGGGTGTTGCGGGTTTTCAAAAAGTGACTTTTTATCCGCAATTTCTACGATACGTCCTAAATACATCACAATGACCCTGTCAGAAATATGGCGAACTACACCCAGATCATGTGAGATAAATAAATACGTTAATTGAAACTCTTTTTGTAGACGTTTCAATAAGTTAATAACTTGTGCTTGAATTGATACGTCCAAAGCAGATACAGCTTCATCGCAAATAATCAGTTTCGGGTTAACTGACAAAGCACGAGCAATGCCAATTCGTTGACGTTGTCCTCCACTAAATTCATGAGGGTAACGATCCGCTTGATGTGCACCAAGTCCTACCGTTTCCATTAACTCACTGATTCTGGCAGAACGCTCATTTTTCGGTACAACATTCTGAATTTCTAACGCTTCTTCAAGTACTTGGCGAACTGTTTGACGCGGGTTTATTGAAGCATATGGATCTTGAAAAATAATCTGTAAGTCTTTTCTCATTTTACGCATTTTCTTTTTATTTAAGCTTTGTAAATTCACATCATCAAATGTAATGTTCCCATCAGTTGGTTCATCTAAGCGTAAAATGGCACGCCCTGTTGTTGATTTCCCACAGCCTGATTCCCCAACAATACTGACCGTTTCTCCCTCATAAACAGTGAAGGAAACATCGTCAACTGCTTTAACATGATTAACGGTGCGACCGAGTAAGCCTCCCTTAATAGGAAAGTATTGTTTTAAATTTTCTACTTTAAGTAGTTCTTTTTTCATAAACGTTCACCTCCGACTCGCCATCCCACTCTTCAGAGTAAATCCAACAACGGATTTGATTTCCATTGTCATCTTGCTCCAAATCAGGTAATTTCTCACGACAAATATCACTGGCAAATTGACATCTTGGGGCAAAACGACAACCTTTAGGCATTTCCGCTGGAGATGGCACGGAACCCTTTATTATTTCTAATTCACCTTCAACATCTTCATCATGACGTGGTAAAGAATTCAAGAGTCCGACAGTATACGGGTGTTTTGGGTTATTAAATAAGTCTTTTACGGTCGTGTATTCTACCACTTTCCCACAATACATCACAGCAACGTAATCACATGTTTCGGCTACGACACCAAGATCATGTGTAATCATAATAATCGACATACCAAGCCGCTCTTGTAAATCTTTCATTAGTTCTAAAATTTGTGCTTGAATCGTTACATCCAGTGCAGTAGTCGGTTCATCAGCGATTAATAATTGCGGATTACATGCTAAAGCCATCGCAATCATGACACGCTGCCTCATACCGCCTGATAATTCAAACGGATATTGGTGAACACGCTTTTCTGGTGAAGGTATACCAACTAATTTCAACATTTCTATCGAACGGTTAATCGCTTCTCTTTTTCCAAGCTTTTCATGAATTTGAAATGCTTCTCCTATTTGTTGACCTACCGTATAGACAGGGTTTAATGATGTCATCGGTTCTTGAAAAATCATCGATATTTCATTGCCACGAATTTTACGCATTTCAGCTTCTTTTTTTTCTAGTAAATCATCACCATTAAAAATGACTTTCCCACCAACAACCTTTCCCGGCTCTTGTATTAAACGCAAAATGGACAGTGACGTAATGCTTTTTCCCGATCCAGATTCACCAACAATTCCAAGCGTCTTTCCTTTTGGAACACTAAACGTCACTCCGTCAACAGCTTTCACTTCTATCTCACTTGTGAAGAAGGAGGTTTGGAGGTCTTTCACTTCAATGATCGCTTCATTCCCACTCATTGATCTCACTCCCTTTTTTCAAAATTAATCCAAATCAATCCGTTTATTTAAAAGTCGATACGTAATATCAACCATTAAGTTCACTAAAACAAACAACAAAGAAACGATTAATACAGTGCCTTGAACGATTGGGAAATCACGAGAACGAATAGCATCAACCATAAGACGCCCCATACCGTTAATCGCAAAAACTTGCTCTACGATAATCGTTCCACCTAATAATGTACCAAACGATAGTCCCACAACTGTAACTACTGGAATAAGTGCGTTTTTAAGAGCATGTCGATAGGTTACGACTCGTTCACGTACCCCTTTTGCTCTGGCTGTACGAATATAATCTTGTCCGATGACTTCTAGCATACTTGACCTAGTCATTCTTGCAACAATTGCGGCACCTGATGTACCGAGTGTAACAACTGGAAGAACCATTTGTTGAAACGTACCCCATCCTGAGGGGGAGAATAACCCGTAATCAACAGCTAACCATTTGATCAACATTAATCCGAGCCAAAAGTTTGGCATCGATAAACCAAATAAAGCAACAATCATTATTCCAACATCAGTTAAAGAGTTTTGCCTAGTTGCAGATATAACACCTGCAATCAAACCGATAAAGACACTGAGAATGGTACTATATATCGCAAGCTCAACCGTTGTCCAAAAACGAGCTCCAATTTCATTGATAACAGGGCGACCGCTACGAATGGAGCTTCCTAAATCACCTTGTACGGCATTACTAATAAAATTAAAATATTGAACTGGATAAGGGTCATTCAACCCTAAACGTTCACGCATTTGCTCAACTTGCTCTGGTGACGCGCTTTCTCCGGCAATGACTTGAGCGGCATCACCAGGAACTAAATGCATTAAGCTAAAAACAATAATTGATACTCCAATTAAAACAGGTATCGTTTGTAGTAGACGACGTATAATAAATTTAAACAAAGAAGGAACCTCCTCTCTAGTTTTTCATTTTCGGATCAAGAGCATCTCGTAATCCATCTCCAAATAAATTAAATGCTAGAACGACAATGACGATCATTAATCCTGGAAAAAAGGCAACATGTCCAGCATCAAACATGTAATTACGCCCATCACTAAGCATCGCTCCCCATTCTGGTGAAGGTGGTTGTGCTCCTAATCCAATAAAAGAAAGACCACTAGCTGTTAAAATAGCCGTTGCAATGCTTAATGTTAATTGAACGATTAATGGCGACGTAATATTTGGAAAAATATGCTTAAAAATAATTCTAAAATCACTTGCTCCCAATGCTTTTTGCGCGTCAATGTATTCCAATTTTTTTACTGATAATGTAGAGCCTCGAACAATCCGTGCGAAAACAGGGACAGAAAAAATCGCAACAGCAATAATGACATTTTGAATGTTAGGCCCTAACACACTAACGATCGCCAAAGCTAGTAAAATACCTGGGAATGCTAGTAGAACATCCATAATACGCATAATAATGGCATCCGTGCTTTTTCCATAGTATCCAGAAATGATTCCTAAAACAGTACCGACAATGGCACTTATAAAAGTGGATAAAAATCCAATATATAAGGTAATGCCCATTCCGTGAATAATTCTACTAAAAATATCACGACCGTGGTGATCTGTTCCAAACCAATGGTCTGCTGAAGGACCGATAAGTTTGACTGAGTAGTTTGTTTCGGTAGGAGTGTACGGAGTGAAGAATGGACCGATAATTGCGGTCATGATAAAAAATAAGATAAAAAAGCCGCCAATCATTGCACCACGGTTTTTTCGCATTTTTCTATAAAAGAGCTTCCAACGATCGAAACGAGGGTTAGGAGGCGGTGGAGAAGTTATTGGGGTGTTCGTAACTTCTTGACTCATAGCCAATTTCATTCCTTTCTCTACAAAATTATAATTTTGGAAATATTCTAATAGATTAAAGCGTATACCCGAATGATTATATCACGTCGACTCGTTTTTAAAAAGCAAAATATACTTTTTGAAAATAACAAAATATTATAAATAAATTAGATTTTTTAAAATAATCAATCTTTTCAACTTATCCTTTTAAAGCGTTGATCCGCTAAAATAAGAGGCGAAAATAGTACAATTTAGAAATAGTGTGAGATTTTTTCGCAAAAACCCTTGTCATTTCTTGTAAGATACGTTATATTACAATTGTTTTTTCCGATCTACCAATAAAAAATCAAGGGGGTATAACACGAATGAAAATGTCAAAAAATTCATTATTTTTCCTCATTCTAGCAATGATGCTAAGTCTTGTGCTTGTTGCGTGTGGAGGAGGAAATGATTCCGATGAATCAACGCCAGTAGATGAAGATTCTAATGGTGAAACAGCTACAGAAGGGACTGAAGGTGGGGACTTAATTGTCGCACAATTATCTGATGCAGTAGCACTTGATCCTCATGGTTCAAACGATCAACCTTCAGCTAATATTGCATACAATATTTACGAATCATTAGTTAAACAAGATGAAAACTTTGAATTAGAACCAGGTCTTGCAGAGAGTTGGGAACTCATTGAAGACAATGTATGGGAATTTAAACTTCGTGATGATGTCAAATTCCATGACGGTTCAGATTTTAATGCAGAAGTTGTAAAAGCGAATATGGAACGTATTTCCGATCCAGAAATTGCATCACAGCGTGCTTTTTTATATGAAATGGTGACAAACGTCGAAGTTGTGGATGAATCTACTGTTCGTTTTGAAACAGAATATCCATTCTCTTCATTACCTGCGCACCTTGCCCATGATGCTGGTGGAATGATTTCAAAAGAGCTAATTGAAGCTGATTACGCAGCGATGGCAGAAGGTTCTGAGCCAGGACGATAATTAACGAGCACCCTATCGGTACAGGCTACTTCCAGTTTGATTACTGGACGCCAGGAGAAGAAATTAAGTTAGTACGTAACGAAGATTATTGGGGTGACAAGGCCAACCTTGATTCAGTTACCTTTAAAGTCGTATCAGAAGATTTAACTCGTATTGCTGAGCTTGAAACAGGCGATGCTCATATCTCTGATCCATTAAGTCCATCAGATGTAAGCCGTGTTGAAGCAACAGATGGCATGTACGTAAACCGACAAGATAGTGCTTCATTATCTTACATTGGATTTAATCTTGAAAAAGAACCATTTGATGATGTTCGTGTTCGTCAAGCAGTTTCAATGGCTATTGACAAAGACCAAATCATTGAAGGGATTTACGATGGCGTTGGTATCCCAGCAATCGGCCCTTTAGCACCAAATGTATTTGGTTATGATGAAAATCAATCAGGTCTTGAATATAATCTAGAAGAAGCACAAGCATTATTAGCTGAAGCAGGTTATGAAGATGGCTTTAGTACAACGCTATGGACGAACGATAATCGTGAGCGTATTGATGCAGCAACAAACGTTCAAGAACAATTAAAGCACATCGGTATCGATGTCGATGTTCAAGTTCTTGAATGGGGTGCTTACTTAGAGCAAACAGCTAATGCTGAACACGATATGTTCATTTTAGGCTGGTCAGCTGTAACAGGTGATGCTGACTATGGTATGTACGCGTTATTCCATTCTTCACAGGTCGGCGAACCTGGGAATCGTTCATTTATTAGAAATGACGAGTTAGATGAACTACTTGATCAGGGACGTCGTAGCACAGATGAAACAGAACGTTTAGACTTTTATCGTCAAGCACAAGAACTTTTAGTTGAAGAAGCACCAATGCTTTATATTCATCATCAGCAATTTCTATTAGGTGTTCGTGATGAAGTGAAAGGATTAGAGCAAACGCCAAATCAAATTTTATTACTTCAAAACGTATCATTAGAGCAATAATTAAATGAAAGACATCGAAACAACTCATGGGTTTTCTCACTCATGGGTTTTTTCGATCTAAAAGGCAGGACTTAGACATTAGGTAACATTCCCCACTCCTTAATGGAGAGGTTTGTCGCCCGCATCCTTTAGATTCTCAAGTCCCTTCGTCATTCACATCAAATAGAACCCTGTGCAATAAAGGCACAGGGTTCTTCTTCCATTCTTATTTTACCAAATACGGCAATCGCTCTTTCAAATAGGTTATACTGATTCCAATACTTTCAAACGGTGTCTTTCGACTGACATCTTGCTCAACAACCCACCACTCAACATTTGCTTCTTCTCCTTTGGCAAGTACAGCTTCAATATCGACCCCACCTGTACCTAGCTCAGCAAAAAATTGCTCATCATCAGTTGTCATATCCTTCAAATGAACAAGAGGCGTTCTTCCTTTGTAACGATCAATCCATTCAGTTGGCGCCTCTCCTGCTTTTGTTAACCAGTAGACATCAAGCTCTGTCTGTACATGTTTTTCACTTGTATCATCGAAAATAGCCTCAAGTGCCATTCTTCCATCCTCTAGACGTTCCAGCTCAAAGTCGTGGTTATGATAACAAAGCGTTATTCCTTCCGCCCGACATTTCGCGCCTGCTTCCTCTAAAAACGGGATAAGCGCTTGGTAATGCTCCTCCGTACGTTGGTCCGGCATTAAAAACGGACAAACGACATATTTACTTCCAAGTGTTTTTTGATCCTCTATCACCTGATCAAGGTTATTTTGCAATTGATCAAGTGGAACATGGCTTGACGCTGCTTTTAACCCTAATTCATCTAATAGCGCTTTCACTTCTTGTGCAGACTTCCCACCATAGCCAGCAAATTCAACACCATTAAAACCAAGCTCGGCTACTTTTTTTAATGTTCCGGCAAAATCTTTTTCACACTCTTCACGTAATGTAAACAATTGTACTGCTACTGGTATCGTTCTCATATAGTCTCCTCTTTTCTATCATGAATTTCTAGTTGATGCCAAAGATCATCTATTTGCTTCATCTTAACGAATATTTGTTTTCTTGTATATATAGGATCTCCTTGAAACCTATACTATTTTACTCTTTTCTAAATAGAGATCATTCAAAAAGCGAGTGCCTTCCCATAATGAACCTTTACTTTAAAGGCCACTATAAATCAAACTTTTTCAATACTATTTAGTTTGCTACCTTCATATTGCTCGAAGGCTGATCATTCTCTAGTTTCTTTCGTTCCATCCCAATCCACACTAAACCAAACATAATAATAAATGCACCGATAATTTGAGTTAATTTAATCGCTTCACCAAAAAACATAGCTCCTGTAATAGCTGCGGCTGCAGGGACAACGTAACGAAAGAAATTCGATTTAGTTGCGCCGACACGCTTCATCGACATATTCCAAACAACAAAAGCAGCAATTGTACACAAAATAACATTATAAAAAATGGCACTATAAATCGGTAGCGTTAAGCCTGACCAATCGACGTCACTCCAACCACCAATCGTAAATGGAATGAGCAGTACAGAGCCAAATAACACATACCATGTCGTTACCCTCATCGCCGAGTATTTCTGCATAAGTGGCATACATGCTAAATTAAATAAGGCGCCTAATAAACTAACAAGCAACGCAAGTACATTACCTAGCATATATTGCGACGATAAGTCAAACCCCTCTCCTCCACCTAAAATAATAAGCGAAACTCCCACAAAAGCAATTGCCCCACCGACAACGATTCGTTTCGTTAACGTTTCCTTTGTGAAAAGTGGTGCAAACAACGCCACAAAGATCGGCCATGGTGCAACATTTAAAAGTGATGCGTTCGCTAGTGTCGTGAATTTAATTGAATACATAACTAGGATTTCTAAAATTGTCACACCGACAAACCCGATAATCGCAAGCTTGACTAAGTCGCGACGGTCAACCTTAATACTACCTTCCAGCTTATAAAGCAATAAAAATAAAAGTGGAACTGCAAGTCCAAATCGTAAAAAAACGAAGATTTCAGCCGAGAACACGTCCATCGCCCAGCGTGAAATACCAAAATTAGCCCCCCAGATTATCGAAACGAACATTAACCCGATATAAAAGAATGAATTTGATTTCATGGTGTACAGCTCCATTTCCTTTTTCCAGCCACATACAAGACTTTTCTATACGCATAAATAACCTATTTGATCATACATGTAAATGTTTTCGTCTGAACATCCATGATATAATGAAAACCTCAACTATTTTGCTATTATTAAAAGGTAGGTGAACAACTGTGCTAACGATTGGATTATGTGGTTTTTCATACCACACAAAACAGTTTTATTCATTTCATGACGCTGTTCTTAGTGATTATTTGTTTCGACTTCAAACAGAGGGTAGCTGTGAAGTGAAGGTGAACCAACAATCACTAACGGTCGAAAAAGGAGACCTACTCCTTATTAAGCCCGGTGATCATTATGAGCTCCGTATCGAAGAGGGACAAAATAGTGGAGATTACTATTTATTTTGTCAAGGGCAATGGATCGACCAGTGGTGGAATCGCTCAGAAAAGCCAACCATGACAAGAATTGAATTAGATGAAAAGCTTCTAAGCTTATGGCGCCATATTATCATCGAAGACAGACGCCCTCACTTAGAACAAAACCGTGAGCTGATGGATTATTTATTGCAGGCACTTTGTGTTTGTTTAGAACGTGCAGTGAACGAAACATCTGCTACATATAGTCGTCCTTATGCCGTTACAAAAATGATGCGTTATATTGAAGAACATGCTTTATCTACGTTTAAAATAGAAGAAGCTGCCACCCATGCTGGTCTTAGTGTGTCACGAGCCGTTCACCTTTTCAAGAGCAGTGTCGGCAAAACAATGATTGAATACGCACAGGATATCCGTCTTTCCGCTGCAGTCGATCAAATGAAATATACGCATATGACACTTGATCAGATTGCTGAGAACTGTGGTTTCAGTGGTTATCCGTACTTTCATAAAGTATTTAAAAAGAAGTTCGGGGTAGCCCCAGGATCTTACCGAAAGAATGAGTAAAACATTTTCAGAAAAAACTCTTGAGTTTCCTATGATGAGCAATTAATTAAACATTTTCACTATGTCCCACCCTCTATTTTCTCAAAATTAAAGAGGTGAAATTATGAAAGAAAAAGCATGCTGCTCAGCTAAACGAAATCTTTTCCCCCTGTCTGAAAAAGAGACAATTAATGTTCCCTTCATCCCAGTTCCTAATCATCCTAAACATAGAGATAACCTTATCAACCTACCAGGTGGAGAATTTTTAATGGGGACAGATGATAAGGACGGCTTTCCTACAGATGGTGAAGGTCCAGTAAGAAAAGTGTACATCCCTCCATTTGCTGTCGATCGGTATACTGTAACAAATGCCGAATATCAAGAATTCATTCAAGAAACTGGTTACCAAACAGATGCAGAGCGCTTCGGTTGGTCTTTCGTCTTTCATCTATTGGTTCCTGAACAAGAGAAGAAACATGTTGCAGGCTCCCCTCAAAACACGCCATGGTGGTTAGCTGTGAATGGAGCTTGTTGGAAGTATCCTGAGGGGAAAAGCACAAGTATCGAAGAGCGGTTAAATCACCCCGTTATTCACGTATCATGGAACGATGCGATTGCTTACTGTAATTGGTCCGGGAAGAGACTTTTATCCGAAGCTGAATGGGAATATGCTGCCCGTGGTGGTTTAATACAAAAGAAATATCCTTGGGGTAATAAGCTAACATATAAGAACAAACACTTATGTAACATATGGCAAGGTGAATTCCCTATAAAGAATACGGTAAAGGATGGTTATTTCTCAACCGCACCCGTTGACACTTTTGAGCCAAATGGCTTTGGCTTATACAACGTAGCCGGTAACGTTTGGGAGTGGTGTCAAGATTGGTTTTCGGCCGATCACCCAAACGCAGACTTACTCCAAAATCCAATTGGTCCTTCTAAAGGGACAGAGAAAGTTATGAAAGGTGGCTCTTACTTATGCCACCAATCTTATTGTAACCGTTACAGAGTTGCCGCAAGAACGAAAAACACCCCCGACAGTTCGACTGGGAATATGGGATTTAGATGTGCGGTTGATTTGTAGACTGCTACCTATAAGAGACCACTGAAAACGATCAACAGCTTCAGTGGTCTCATTCATGCCTTATTTTAGATTGCTTTTCTTATTCTATCAGCAATTACATACCAGACAGCTCCTAGTACAAACAACACATATACTGAAATTGATACAACTGGACCAAAATCAGGAATAAAGATAAAAGCTAGAATAAAAATACCAATTGAAAGAATACCAACTAACCAAGTTAGCATAAATTCTAAAATTTTATTAATCTTTTTAAAGCACGCCCAGCGGATATATTGTACAATTCCGACTAATAATAAAAATGCAATTGGAATAGAGATCGTTGTTTTCACTAGCACAGTCCCGATATAATAGTCTTTCGTAAGTCCGTCTATATTCAAGAAGAAATGCCCAATCAGCTGATAGATTCCAAAAAATAGTATGCTAGCTGTTAAAAAGTAAAGAAGTGCCATTACCCCAAAAAGGATTCGTTCTCTAGTCACCATTTTTGGCAGTTCACCAATAATCTCATTCGCATATTCTTTTGGGTTATGACCAAAAACATCCTCTGCTTCCCTCCCTTCATTTTGCGCCTCAAGAAGGTGATCTAATAACTCTGTTAATATCACTTCTGTTTCTTCCTCTGATTTATTATACGATAACCGTATATAGATCAGCATATCTTCATAATAATTACGATTCTCTTTCGTTAATTCCTTGCGTTTCTCATTATTTTGCTTCACTAACTCTTTTGTTTTCATCTTAAGTCCTCCTTACTCATTAGAAGATCAACTGGTTTTTTTAATGCTTCCCAGTTCACTCGAAAATCCGCCAATGCCTCTTGTCCCTCAGTTGTTAAAAGATAATACTTCCGATTCGGCCCACTCGGAGATTTTCTCATTTCTCCGGTAATTAACTTTTCCTTCTGCAAGCGCAGAAGAATCGGATAAATAGAGCCTTCGCTCACTTTGAGACCATAGTCCTGTAGTTTCATTGATAATTCATAACCGTACACCTCTTGTTGTGAAATAACAGCTAAAATACACCCCTCTAATATCCCTTTCAACAATTGACTACGAATGGACGACACCTCTCCACACCTACCTTGTCATACAATATAGATACTCAATAGAATAGTTGGCTTCATTTGAAACCAACCCACTCTCTTGCTATACAACATAGTGTATCAAAAGCGTAACTACATTGCAATACAATATAGTTACTTATTTTGGGCTATTTTCATGTCGATAATCGTGCATAAAAGGGATTTATTCACCATTTAGTGGTATCATTGAGTAAAGAAGTGAAGGAACAAAAATAATCCAAGGAGGGTTTTATGCACCCAACCGAAGTTATAGAGTTTATCGTTGTAGTGGGAATCATTGTAGTCATCATAATCATTTCATTTCTTTTAAAAGGTAATTGGAGAAAGTTAGGACAAGCATTAGCCTTAGTCGTCCTTGTAGCATACTGTCTATTTTTTATTGCTCGTCCTAATTGGATTGATTCACAAATCGAGAAAAAAGTTTACATGTTAGAGCCATATTTAGAGCAGAAGTATCCAAAAGATGATTGGATGATTACAACGGTTCCTCATCGAGAAAATGGTTACAAGCATCTTAACCCCTATTATATCGGAGTGATTTTCGAAAACGAGCCCGAGGTTACTTATCATTTTTGGGTAGATGAGAATAACATCTATCAAATTAGTTATTCAACAGACAAAAGTTTAGACGAATTAATGTATAAGGACAGTAAATAAGCACTCTCTCCAATGCACCTTTAACACTTTCAGAATAACGATTGCATCCTGCTATAAATATAGTACATACGAACAATTAACTGATAGCTTTTTTCACTTTAAATACCTCCTCAAAGATTAGAAGCAAGCCAATCATATGCATTCCTTCCACTCACTTCATGTTTCCCATCAAATAAATCAAACGTAAACTGCTCTTTTGCATCAAGACGATCATATATTTCTTTAAGTTCATCAATTGCCTTCTTTGTTGTTTCAATAGGAAAGATCGGATCTCTCAATCCGCTTTCCACAAATAAAGCCCGAGGGCAAATTAAACTTATATAATCTGGCAATTCCCCATACCTAAGTATTCCTGGAACATAGTTATCAATACAATGATTTGTATGTAAGATACTTCCCTTAAACGTATTTGTAAACCCTGTTAATACGGTTGCTTTTACTCTTCGATCAAGAGCGGCTGAATAAGCTGCAATAAGAGCTCCACCAGAAAAACCCATCAATCCAACCCGCTCATAATCAACATCTGAAAATTTTTTTAGTTGATCTAGCATGTGCCTCGTTTCTGCTACACGAAGCCCTGCGAGCGTTTTCCCACTCATTAACAGCAACGTGGCCAATGAATAACAGGAATTCGCCTTATTGTTGGCTAGATCCTTCGAATGACGTCGTTCGCCAAACCCAATCACTTCAGGAGCGAATACCTTCAGCCCTCTTTTCACCAATTCAACAGCAAAATGCTGATGAATACCAGGTTCATCTGTATCTTCAGTGCCGTCCTCACGTAACCCGACGATCTCTTTACTTCCATACCCATGACCGTGTAAAGCAATGACCGTTTCAAATGTTTTATTATTCGACTTTGGTGTTAAGATGTATGTTGGGATCATCAACCCCTTCAATGACGGTATAAGATATCGCTCACGTTTATATAAAGAAAATTCCTCCATTTCTATTCTTCTTGGGCTTGCAACTGTATGTGGAAACGTAAATTCTCCAAGAAGCTGTTGAAGCTTTCCCCTTAATTCCATATGATCTCGTTCCATCACGGTTACTTCTTGTTGATAGTACAAATCCATAAAAGCGTCTAATCGAATTGACATATTCTCACCTACTTTGTTAATTTTACGCCCTCTTGAAGGGATAGCATACCTTTCTTTAAATTAAGATTGCACAACTTTTAAAAAAAACGACTCATTATGACGTACCATCTCTGCCCATAGGCATATGATAACTGTGATTACCCTCTGAAAGGAATGAAGAACATGTACTATGACTCACAGCGGTACCCTTATCCCTATTTCACACCTGCTCATCAAATGGATTCATCATTACGTAACAATGAAAATAGTGATGAAACAAACATTCTATTAGTTAGTATACAGCAAGAAGCTTCAATGATGAATTTATATATGCAGCTAGCGGATAACGCCATTCACTCTGAAGAAAGACGTTCCTTGTTAGAAGTAGTAGAAAATAAACAACATCACGTCAACCAATTAACGAACCATTACATGACCCATACTGGAAAGAAACCTGAATATACGTTGGAGGATTTATCCTTTGAACGGTACGAAGATGGTTTAATCACTGCATACAATAAAGAAAAAGCAAACAAGGAGCATTATGAAAGAAACGTATCCGCTCTAACAAGTAGTGATCTAAAGCAAGCCTTGTTATCTGTCTCTAAAAGTAATGAAGAAGTAACGACTTATTTTCGAAATATTGAGCCGTCTACCTATGAACGCAGAACGGATTATGGACCCGAACCTTTCGTCATTGATATTGAAAAAGCAACAAAACGAAACAACTATTTCCGCACGGCGCTTTGGACAGGTGAGTACTTGCAACTTACGTTAATGAGCATTCAACCAGGTGACGATATCGGTCTTGAAATTCACCACGATCATGATCAATTTCTTAGAATTGAAGATGGACGAGGACGGGTGCAAATGGGTAGAAGACGTCAACAATTAGACTTCGAACGCAATGTGAAAGATGATGATGCGATTTTTGTTCCTGCTGGTACGTGGCATAATTTAACAAACACTGGCAGAAAACCACTTAAACTCTATTCAATATACGCTCCACCTGCACACCCTCGAGGAACCGTACATGAAACGAAGGCAATAGCTTTAGAAGCAGAACCAAACCACTCTTAAACGGTCAATGGGCGGACATTTACAGGTTAAAAAAGAGGAGTCATACTGTATGGGATACTCCTCTTTTTTCGATCATGATTGAATTGCTTATTCATTTTAAACAATCATTATATGGAGTTGGAGCGATAGTCTTCATTTAACATATACGTTTTGTAAAATGTCTGCTGAAAGTGAATCCTTTTCTTTCTAATTTCTTGTGCCATTTTCCTAACTTCTTGTACTTCTAAGTGACTACTTTCAGATGCACTAGCCATTTTATTTGATTTAACTAATAACGCATAGTAAATATGCTCCATTCCCATACCATCTAATTGTACTTGATTACCTTTTTTCATGACCTTTATGTAATCTGTAAGGATGATTCTAGCAGCTGTAATGGGGACACTTCCCATATAAATCCTTAATGCATCTTGAATTAGAGAGATTTCAGATTGATTATATGATTGCAGTGGCGTTGCTTTCATTTTGAACTCCTTTCATATATAAACAGCTTCTAATTTATAACTATTAAATTTAACTACTTTGATAAATGAAAACAAAAAGGGCAACCTATCATGTACATTAGATTCAAGCGGGAATGATCATTTTTAGAGGAGAGTATATATGTGAAAGTTAGTCAATTTCGATGTTGTTCTCAATCGTTATATCAAAAAGATCAGGGAATAAGCGTCTTTCGCTTACTTCGTAAAATTCAGCAAATTTCACCATCGTTTCACGTCCAGGGTTTCTTTCACCATTCTCAATTTTCCGAACATAAATGGTTGAAATACCTAAAGCCTTTCCAACTTCCTCTCTTGACAATTGTCGCTTGCTTCTTTCATTTATTAAATCTATCCGTTTCATTCGTCTCACCCCTTTTTACACTTTTTTGAAACTACTTTAACTATACATGATACAAAAAGTATCATCAATAGTAAATATGATACTTTTTGAAGAATATATGTTTATGGATACAATTTGTATCTATAATGAGAGAAGTTAACCATGTATGACTTGGAGGAATTGGTCGTGTTATCAAAAAGGTTAAAAATGTTACGTGGAAATAAGCGACAAGAGGATGTCGCTAAGGAAATCGGTGTTTCAAGAGCTACATATGGTCATTATGAAATAGGTCGAACAGAACCTGATAACGAAACGTTAAAAAAGCTAGCTGATTATTATCATGTAAGTACTGACTACCTTTTAGGTCGTACCAATGACGAAAAACCCATTCATGTAGCATTCTCTCATGGATCAGACCCACTTACAAAGGAAGAAGAGGAATTTTTAGAAAGGCAGCTTGAAGAGTTCCGCAGCTGGCGGAAAAAATTCGCTCAGAAAAGTAGTGAAACGGAAAATTAGGATACGGAAAGTAATTACAGCGACACATAAAAATGGGCATTCGGAGGTGATTCATGTGCCTTTACTTCGTTTCGTGAAGACCGAATAGTAAGTTTATATCAAAAACTTAATATTCGAACTGCATCTGACCTTACCATTTCTAACTTAAGCACCTCATTAAACTTTAACGTCACCTATTACGACTATAGAAGCAGGTGTATTTATGATGATCAATGCGCCTTTATTTATCTTGACAAAAATCAGCCAATTGAATGGATAAGATATGATTTTTTCCACGAAATGGCTCATTTTTTTGAGCATAGCAATGACCAGCGCTTCACCGATCCTCATTTTGTTCAATTCCAAGAAAGACAAGCTCACACTTTTGCCCTCTATGCTTCTATGCCCCGATTCATCTTAAATAATTATATCCCGTCTATTCAATCGATAACAGAATTAGTCGAAATTTTTCAACTTCCTGAACCTTTTGTAAGAAAACGAGTGAACTCCATTCTCCAACAAGAAGTGATGAAAAATAGCTTTTAAATCCTTCATTATACCGATTTTCAGGCACTATTTTGGACTTTTGATCATCATAAATGTTCCCCATTAATCATACTAACTTATTATTTAGAGCAAAGATTATTCGCTAACTCCCCAGCGTTACAATCACAATCCTCATTTATCACGAGATCATCACTATAAATTCATCATTAATTGATTCATGAGAAGCGGTGTTCATTCATAAAAAGTGTGTAACGTGTGGGAGCCTACGCTTTTCTTTGAATGGACCAAAAGCTTCATTGGTGTAACTCCAACATGGTTCTCTAGTACATCCTTTCTTATAACGAAAAATCCCTGCCTAAAGCATCTCAAGAAGTATGATTTCCTTCGCTACATGTCTTGTGGAAAGGGATACTTTACTTATGTCCCCAGTCTCTTTCAAATTACTGATTATTTTTAAATTGTGGTTCTTCTTGTAAGACCTGATCATAACGAATTTGTAACTGTTGAACAATCTGTTTTTGTTGTTGAGCCAGCTGTTGATACATTTGCTTTGCTTGTTCGTTTTCAGTCTCAAGACTAAATTGTGTTAAACTAGCTTCCACGCTTTGAGCAGAAGCTAACGCTTGCTGAATCTGCGTCTGAACAGTCATTTTGCAACCTCCTTTACGTTGAACACTAGTTAATATGGTTTTAAAAAATGGATCTATACATCACTATTCATTTTTTCACTGTAATATTATGTTATTGAAAACCGTATAAATGAATGATTAAGACAAGCAATTAAAAAAGGAGCGAAAATTAGTGACTTATTTCTATCAAAATGGATGGATTCTATTCCTTCTCTCAGAAGGAATAACTTGGTTATGTATCTTCGTTTTTCTCGTGTTTCGTTACATATATCAATTAAATCGACTAAGTCATCTTTTCTTACATACCATTCTTTTGTGTACATTTTTTCAAGCAATGCTAGCAGGAATCAACTACTACTACACAGGAAAAGTATCTTTTTTTCAAGTCCTTATTATTTTGTTTATTTTATATGGCTCCACATTAGGCACTTCTCATTTTAAGAATTTAGACAAATTCATCCAACAACGACTTTCGAAAAACCGTCACATAAGAACGAGTAGCGACAACGACCATCGCATTGATACAGACAATTATCCGACATTATTTTTCATGCATACGTTATTTTTTATCGCCATTCATTGGTTTTGGTTTTCATATGATTTTTACGGTCATGATCAACTAGCAAATATATCATTTCAACAAATACCGATGTGGATTGAATCTCCGCATAATGGTTTTTTCTCTAACCCACTTTTTAATATTATCAGCTATATTTGGTATATTATTTATCTTTTTGATTTGACTATATTTGTCTTGAACACCATTCTTCGTTCTATTATGATCGTGTCAAAAAAAAAGATTAACCCTTGATCGATAATCATCACTATTCCTTTAAATAACCACTCATATCATCTAGCAAGTGATCCATTTGCTTCGAATGTTTTTTATACATCTCTTTCGCTTCTTTATTTTCTGTTTGCAACGAAAAGTTAATTAAATTAGCTTGAAGCTGTTTAATATTCGCAGCCACTAATAATTTCTGTTTCACTTGGGCAATCGTCGCCGTTTCATTATATAAATCGACATATACATTTCCCATTGAATCAATTTGTGCAAGAAAAACATCGGAAAAGTTTTTTGCTCCCTGTTTCACCACTTCACCTAGGAGCCATTCTTTTGTGTATCCATACTCATACAAGCTTTTTTCTAACAAATTGCCATCTACAATAACAATGCGTGGTTCTTTTTCCTTTTCAACCACTTTCCCCATATCTTTTGGTGTTAAAGGTTGCAATTCAGTTTTCTTTAATATACTAACTTGTCCGTTTTTCTCCATTACTGCCATTTCAATATCGGAAAAATGAAAGATATCTTTCTGTCGCAAATGAATCATCAACTCGTCAATTGTTAAACTTTCTTTTTTTAAGTTTTTTTCAAGAATGCGACCATCTTTTATTAAAATCGTTGGCTTTCCTTCAATTAAATTGCGCAGTCGAAAAGACTTCATTTCTAGTTTAGATAATATGATTGGAATAATGGCCCAAATAAGCATCCCAAGTAAAAAATTCAGCATCCTTACTTCTGTACCGAACGTTAATTCAGCCGAAAGGCTACCAATTGAAATACCAACAATATATTCATAAATGGTCATATCGCGAATATGTTTTTTCCCCATTAATCGGGCAAGTAACAGCATAAAGAAAACACCAACAAGCCCTCGAATTAACACTATACTTAATTCATTCAACCATTCTCACCTACTTCTTCTATATCTTATGCAATTTTTAGTATTGGACAAAGTAAAAAGTTACATACTAAGAAAAACGCATCTCGTCTTTTTGTTGTGCAAATTCGTCACTGAGCTTTGTACTATCAAAAACGTCTGGCTCTTCATCAATAGCGGTAGTACGGGCGTAGCTAGCGCTCTTCCTTTAATTTACTTACACTTTCTCAGTCACAACCAAAAATTTTCGTACATGTATGCTTTACTTTATTTATAACGAGGATAAAAAGGGACCGAGAAGTTCGAGACAGAGCAGATTTGCGTATCGGAATGTATGCCATGAATACGTGAGAAGCGGAAAAACAAGCCAATTAAGAAAAATGCGGCAACGTCTTTTCTTTAAAGCGGAGTGCGAAGCCGTTAATAGGGTTTAGCTCATAAATACGTGTATCAAGCGTGGACGACAGCTTTTGCGAACCTACTTGCACAGAGCCAACCAACAAAGGTAATCCTTATTCCTCTAAATCAGAGAACAAACGCTTCCTGAGAAGAAAATGTCGTCCTCATTCCGCTATTTTGGCTTTTATGGCTCCTTTTGGACTCATTTAGCTTAAATAGCGGAATGAGGGAACCGTAACGACATGAAACAGGGAATGGGGGGAAATAGAGGAATGAGGAACCACATAGAGCGCGTGGCGAGTGGCACCATTGCCTTCTTGGATTATGCTTTCACTTTTCCACAATACAAAAACTAATCGTCCCGTAAAAAACGTAGAATTTCGATGTGTCATGTCTTAAACAACCTTTAAAACAATGCTTAGGAGTGTTAAACAAATGCTTATGAGGATAAAACAATTAATTGGAATAGCAATGCTCATCCTTCTTATTACAGGGTGTAATGTTGAACAAATCGTAAAAACAGAGAAAGATCATCTGCTTTTTCAACAGACCTCTATTTTAAAAGAACAAATCGAAAATGAAGAATGGGATGAGGTAAGTAAAAGTATTACTCACTTTGAAAAAAACTACTCTAAACGAAAATGGAAATTACAGCTTCTTGCAGCAATAGGTGATTATCAAGATATCGAATTACACATTGTCTCCCTTAAAGAATATGCAAAAGATGAAGACAAAGTCGAAAGTTTGACAAGCATCAGCCAAATTCGGCACCTTTTAACGATCATTTACAACCTTTAACATTAACACAAAATGGATAAACCTAAAATCATTAGCATCAGCCAAATGAAACGTAAATGCTAATTGTCAAAAGTCGTCTCTTCCTTTTTAATTTTTTTCATTCGTTCCTCTAAGCTGCTGATCACATTCTGAAGATCCTGTGCTGCTTGATCATATTTTTCTTTTGCCACTTCATCCTTTGTTTGTTGTGCAAACACTTCAAAATTAGCTTGAACACTCTTGGCATTAGCTAAAGCTTCTTGAATTTGTCTTTGAACCGTCATTTTCTTACTCTCCTTTTTTACAGTAAAACTATTTGTATGCTTTTAGAACATGTTCAAAGAAGCCTTCCAAAGCCGACCTTTTTGAACGATCTCTTATAAGAAAACACGAGGCGCCTTTTCTTACATACGTCGTGCGCAGCCGTTATAATAGGTTCAGCTTATATGTAAATAAGATTCTTTCATACAATGTATATAACGAGTGGAGTCGACGCTTTTCTTCGAATAGAATGAAAGCAACTTTGATATAGTCTTAAAAGGTTTCTCCGTTTTATACTTTCTTACTTTTGAACATAAACCCTCTATTCTAGATTAGGTAACCTGCTGATGCAAAGCTTTTTTCGCCATTAACTGAGTGAATGGCTTATTGGAAATAACAACTTCATTAACCGCAGCATAATAGGCGTTTTTCGAATGTTCTTCATCTAGTATTTCAATAACCGTATAAACCTCTACCTTCTTCTCTTCGGCAAACTGTTTAATCGCAGATGCAATTAATACATTTTTTCCATCTTCAGTCATCTTATTCAGACAGTTATCAGCTGCAAAAATACTAATCGACCTTGCTTGAAGAATATTCGCTCGATCCAATGTATTAAATTTAGTCGCATCCCCTTGGATAAAATGGACATTTTTATGAACAATTGGTGCTTCAGATAACTGATCAATTAACACTATATCTATGTTTTGCTTAAGCCCTATAATGGTTTGAATCGTATCACTTGTCTTTTGTGACCAATTAATCATTACGATATGATCTGTCCCTTTAAATCCCATAATCTCCTTCGTTTCTTCATACTTATTTAATAAATCGATCCATTTAGCAATCATAATCGCAAAGAAGCCTACACCAACTAAATACAAAACAACCGTATAGAGCCTACCTGCAATTGTTTTAGGTATATAATCTCCAAACCCGACTTGTGAAACTGTAGTCATAACAAACCAAAAACCATTTAAAGGATTTTTATACTCACCTGGCTCTAAAAAATAGACAATAAATGAACTCAAAAAAAGAAACACAACACCGAATATGATCAATTTCCATTGCTCAATCGTAATCGCCTTTTGTAAGACTTTGCTAATGAATGCAATTAACATATAATAGTGCTCCTTCATACAAGCATTTTTAAATTTTAGTTCTACTAAATAGGATTCCCCTTTTAATAAAAATCTCACAACAATATTTATGGTAATAACAGGATTTTTAAATGATCATAGCTACCCTACTGTACGTAGAGGTGGCTATGAAAAACATAGGTGATTTGAATACGGGCTTACTTTCCACAACATCATAATCGATCGCTTCCTAAAAAAAAAGCACCCCACAATGGAATGCTTTTCACTCAACTTATTCTTCTAGCGCATCAGGGAACGTAATCGTATCAAAAACCTCACCTGATTGCTCATCTTCTAATTGCACTGTTACTGCATATTGTTCAGGGTCTACACCATCAAACAATTGATAGTATAATCCACCAATCGCTAAACCTAAAATTGCGAAACCATCAAAGCTATTTTCATACATTTCCTGATCAACGACTACCGTAAATTCAGAAAAAGCACTATTAGCTGAAACATCTGAGATCGAAACAAAATCTTCACTCGTCTTCATCTCTTCGATGCTCTCTTGTAAAGATGCTTCAATCTCCTCCATTAACTCATCATGAGTCGATTTTGACATGATGTACGTTAATGAACCATCTTCATTTTCCTCAACCTCTTCGATCCCTTCAGCCTTCGCTTCTTCAATCGCACTCTCTACATCTTCGCCTTCTAGAAACGATGCTGGGATGGTGATTTCTACGTTTGAAGCTCCTTGGCTACATGCCGCAATGATACTCACTAGCATAGCCACCATAAACAAACTTACATATTTCTTCATTTTCTCTCCCCCTTTTTTTGGCACAGAAAATGATTATACTATGATTAGTCATTAGAAACAATAGGATATTTTTATATCGATTACCTACTTAAGGTAATACACTTGGTGTTAACGTATATGAATTTGCTCCTCCAGGCGATACCGCGTTGAAAATGGTGTACTTTCTTTCAGGGAATTTAACAGCATAATTAGCCTGATCGATCCCTCGTATGATGACAACGCTTGGTACTGGAACACTATATGCTGCCACATTAGACGTTAGAATATGGCTTTCTCTAATAATTTGACCATCGACAATAATTTGAATTTGGTCTTCACTATCTCCCGTAAAATCCCAAATAAGCATACGTGCCGTACCACCATCAAAATCTCCAATCGCAAAGTCTTGTTCACTAAGAGCTAGCTCGCTCGTCTCCTCAAGTACAAAACCAGACTCAATAATGGAGGAAGTACGATTCACAACCTCCTCAGCAGCTCGCTCCTGTGAAACAGAAGAAGAAGAGAAGAACATTCCAATAATCATTAAAGTCAAAGTTACGAGTCCTAAATTTCTTCTCATTAATTTGGCTGATGGTGTCAGCTCTGTTTCTTTCGCAGATGGTGTCCGTTCTGTTTTTTTCGTTGATGGCATCAGTTTTGTTTCTTTCGGTGCTTTCTTTCTTTTACCCAATTTTTGTAGCGGTGGTAGATTCTTGTGTCTAGCATCTTGGTGAGAAAGCTGATCTTGCATGGATTGTTTAGTATTATTGGGATTGTGCATATATGGTCGTTTATTCATTTATACATACCTCCTATTGACGAAGGGTGAGGAGGCCGGATGGCGCGCAAACCACCAGGACATCATAATTCTCACAACGACAAAGCTAACAATCGCAAGCGTTATTGCTACCCCTTTTGATGGGAAATTGTGTTCAGCCCAATGTTGTAAAAATGTAGCTCCTAATCCCGTAGCTATTAACATAAATAAACACATTTGTAGCACTGGCCATAAAATCGGTAACTTATAGTAAATCCACTGTAGCGTTTCAATCCGAATCGAGAGATAAAGAAAAAAGCTACAAAATCCGATCATAAACAAATAATACGCTCCATGAGGTGTTCCATATTGCAGTGTCGCTCGAATATCATCTATTGCCATAAATGGACCCATTACTAAACAAATCACCGCAAAGAAAAAAAGTGGATAAAATCCTACTCTACCTACAATTCTCATCATGCGATCTCCTCCCTTTTTGCTACATCCTCAGCCGTTATTGTAATAAGATCATCCATCGTAGCATCATGAAAATCATTTAGTCTAACGGCATGCTTACGAATAGATGCCTCAATTAAGTTACGAACGAATCGTCCATTTCCACTTTGAACGCTTGCAGCTTCAATCTCACATTGCTCTAATAAAACAACCTTAGCAGCTTCTTCTATTTGATATCCTTTGTGAGTTAGCATCACCTTACTAATTTGTAGCATCTCTTCACTCGTGTAGTTAGGAAAAGAGATATGATGTGGAAAACGAGAACGCAAGCCTGAATTCGCACTCCAAAAATCATTCATTTCTTTTTCATAGCCAGCGACTATGACAACGAGGTCTTCTTTTAGATCTTCCATCGCTTTCACAATCGTATCAATCGCTTCCTGGCCAAATTGATCACCTGCAAGACTATACGCTTCATCGACGAACAAAACGCCTCCCCTTGCCTTATCAATGATCTCCTTAGTTTTCAATGCCGTTTGACCGACATAGCCTGCTACAAGTCCACTCCGGTCTGTTTCGACAATTCGATCTGTATGAATCACACCTAGCTCATGCAAACGTTTCGCAACAATTCGCGCAATCGTCGTTTTTCCTGTTCCAGGACTTCCTGTGAAAGACATGTGTAGACTTTGTCCACTAATTTCAGGTAAGCCCATCGCTTTCCGTCTTTCGTTCATTGAAACTTGTGCAAAGAGGTTATTCATAAACTCCTTCACACTATTCAAACCAATAATTTCGTTTAATTGTTCCTGTGCTTTGTCAACCTTTTCAACATCTGGGTGAATGTCAAAATCCTCCGCTATCAATTCAATGAGCATTTCATTATCTTCCACGTCAGATTCCGCAACTCGAACAGATTGCTTTCTAATGGCTGCTTCTAGGACATTTCGTACCATACGTCCATTTCCTGTAGCCTCACGATTAGCTGCCTGTTTATTTCTAAATAATTCCTCAAGCGTGTGATCTAATTCTTGTGACAATAAAAACCCTCTCTGCTTCGTTGTTAAATGGAGCATTTGTACAAGCTCATGCGCCGTGTAATCTGGAAAATGAACATGTAAAGGAAAACGCGAGAATAACCCTGCGTTCGTTTCAAGTAATTTCTCCATATCCTCTTCATATCCAGCTAAAATAACAATAACATTATCCTTATGAATTTCCATTAAGCGGACTAGCTCATTAATCGCTTCTTTGCCAAAACCACCTTTACCATCAGCTAACGCGTAAGCCTCATCAATGAATAAAATTCCACCTAAAGCAGATTCTACAACCTGCTTCGTCTTATCTGCCGTTTGTCCAGCATAGCCTGAGACAAGCTCACTCCGTCCTACCTCCACAAGATGCCCCTTCTTTAGTACACCTAGCTCCTTCATCATTTTAGCTAAAGTCCGGGCAATTGTCGTCTTCCCTGTTCCAGGATTACCGGAGAATACCATATTTAACACTTGCTCTGTTCGAATATGTAAGCCTGCTTCTTTTCTTCTTTTATTCGCTAGTAGCTGCTTTTCCAACGTACGTATAATATCTTTCACAGACTCTAAGCCTATATAGGATGAAAGCTCTTCCTCCAAGTCAAATGTATCGGTATGAGTAAGGCCGAAATCATCCGCTGTTAATAATTGATAATTGCTATCTTCTTGCTCATTTACACGTACCGCTTGTTTTCTAATTGCTTCTTCCAATACATTCCGTACAAGACGACCATTTCCACTATCATTTCGACCTGGAATTTGTTTACGTTCAAATAATTCAATAAACAATTTCTTCTCTTCAACCTGAAGCTGGTACTCTCTCTGCTGAGTCATTAATTGAAGCATTGTATAAAGTTCTTCTGGCGAATAATCCGCAAATTCTACTTGGAATGGAAATCGTGATCGTAAGCCCGGGTTCGTCTTTAAAAAGCCTTCCATTTCTTGTGTATATCCTGCTAATATAACGACTAAATCTTCACGATAATCCTCCATACCTTTTACTAAAGTATCGATCGCTTCCTGACCATACGTATCATGTTTGCTTCTAGATAGTGCATACGCTTCGTCGATAAAAAGAACACCACCTAGAGCTTCTTGAATTTTCGTCATGGTCTTTGGCCCCGTTTGACCAACATACTCTCCAACGAGATCTTGCCGAGCCACTTCTACTAGCTGGCCTTTTGAAAGTATACCTAATCCTTTTAAAATATAGGAAATTAACCTTGCTACCGTTGTCTTACCTGTTCCAGGGTTCCCCGAAAAGATCATATGTAAGGTAAGTGGAGCAGTAGACAGACCTTGTTCTTTCCTTTTCATTTGCAGTTCAACGGTTTTCGTTAATTCATGCACAAACGCTTTAACCTCTGTTAATCCAATTAAGCTATTAAGCTCCTCAAACGCTTGATCAATCGATTGTCCTATTTCATACGAAAGAGAGAAAAGAGGTTGCTGATGCCCAGCTAAATATAGTTGATCATTATCTACATTAAGCTGTTCTATCTCACCTAATTCTCCGCGAGCTCGAACCGCGACAAGGCTCTCGATAAGTTGTATTGAAATCCATTTTTTTAATAGCCTTCCGTTCATTTCTGCTTCTAACGATCTTTGTGCTAAACGTTCGACTACTGTTAAATCCCATGTGACCTGTTTATTCGTTAATTGAATAACCTGAGATTGAGCTCGCTCTAGCATATTAACAGCCATTTTCATTAAATGCTCAAGCTCCAAAGCAATCGTTTCAAGCTCCTCTGAAAGGTGATGACGAATCCGTTCGGGAACTTCAGCTTTTTTCTCCGTAATAAAGATCAAAACATGATCAGCTGAATCGATAACAATTCCTGCTTCTGTACGGAAATAGCCGTTTTTCACTAGATTTTCTAAATTTGTTACGATCTGTTCGTTAGCCCGTTCAATACCTCTTAAGACAATAGGTGTTCCCCCATATGAAAAAGCACTGGAAAAATCGCGAACAAAATTAGAATGAACATCTTTGTCTGTATAAATACTGACATCTAACGTGATGACCTGATTATATCGAACGAGTTTATGCTGATGGAGAGTTTGAACAACTTCTGTTATCCCTAACTCCTTCCCACTTCCTTTTGGTCCTGTAACAGAAAGAGACGGTGCTTTCCCATCAAGCCCATCGCCTAATAAATATTGCTTCTTAAAAAACAATACAAGATTAGCTATATATTCATCCTGACCATAGACTCTAGAACGAACAGACTTCTCTACACGATTAAAGACTTCATCCATTTCCCCTTTATGACTATTTGTATGAGCAGAATCCGTTGAATGGATAGCCGAATTTTCACCAATTGGTGCCATTTGTCTTTGAGCTGCTTCTTGTCCCCCAATAGGTTGGGACGAATAGCTAACACTTTGATTTCCTACTTGGTGACTATTTCCCTCCCTCTGTTTAAAATCTAATAACTGTAATTCTGGAATAATAATTCGAGACCATTTCTTCCACATCTGCCAAACCTCCCTAATTTCACATTTATTTACACGTCAGGATATACTCGTGAAATTCCATTTTTGAACAACATTGTTAATGCTTCTATTTTATCATAAAACTAGTTAATTAGTATGAGAATAATAGAATGAGAAAATAAGCAAGTATTCGTCTTCAATGCTTACTCAGTAAATCGATAATGAAACAAATCTACCTATCTATAACGCAAATGGACTTTACAATCCATAATGACTACTATCTTAACTCTAACAAAAAACACCACTTCAAAAAGTGATGTTATCGTAGAAATCGTTATTCCTGAAGGCTTTCACGTCTTTAACTGTCCATGACCTCTTAGACTTGTAATCAAATAATGACAGTACCTATCAACGCAAATCATAGACTAAACGCCTTTGAGAAATGGCTCTCAAACGTTTAAGATTTAGAGTGGTATTCACATACATGTTAAAAGTAGGACACCTTCAATACACTTTTAATGACCTTATTTAAATAACACTATCATTTTGTTATTTAAACTAATCTTGCATACTCGCTTCAATAGTCTCTTGAGCGTTTCTCAATGCCTCTTCTGCAGTTTGAGTCTGCTGTCTTAACACATCATTAAAAACATTTGTATTCATTTCATTAGCTACAGTAGGTGTGTCTGAAGTTACATTTATCGCATTAATCTCATCGCGAATATCTAATAGTACATCAAAAATACCATCGCCAAAAAATTGATAGAAGCTGTTGTCTTCTTTAAAAACTTCATTATCCCATACATCCCAACGAGGGGGGTCAAATCCAAGTACAGTCCAAAGTTTTTCATTTGCTCTTTCAGTAAGCTTTGCGTATGCTAAAAAGTCTTTAGCTAGCTCTTCATGTTCTGTTTGATTTGTAACAACAGTCCCAGTTCCCCCCATACCAGCTGAACGAAATCCACCTTCTTCCCATGCAGGCAATGGCTGAATAGCGATTTTCCCTTCTAGGTCAGGCATATTTTCAAGAAAACGTCCCATATACCAAATTGGCATTGCTAACGAGGCTACTTCTCCTTCATTCATATACGCATAAAACTCTTCTGCATGCGGCTCTCCACCTGGGGTAAGCTCAGCAATTTCATGAACATAAATGAGGTCATGTAAAAATTGTAGTACCTCAATATTTTCTGGAGCATCTAAAGTTGGATTTCCATTCTCATCAAACCAATCTGAGCCACGTTGACTAACTAGTTGAAACATAGGTAAATAATCATCCGTATGAACGGTCGCCATAACCTTACCTGTATTTTCAACAACCTGTTTTCCAGCTTCGACATAATCGTCCCATGTTTGAATTGATTCAATGTCTACGCCTGCTTCTTCCATTATTTCTGTATTGTAATACATAACAGATGCACCAACATGAGTAGGCATTCCATAATATTGACCATCTTTAGCATAAATATCAAAACGAGCTTCAATAAATTGATCGATAACTGGTTCAACATGTTCGTTCATCGGTAACATTTGTGGTACCCCTTGAAGGTAATTAGGGAAACGAGAAATTTCAATGTCTACGATATCAGGTGCTCCTGAACCTGATTGCAGAGCTAATAATAGATTGTTGTGCATTTGGTCAAATGGATATGTTTCAGCAACAAGTGTAACTGGTCTATCAGGGAACTCTTCATTCCAAGCAATTGCTGCATCCTCAAATAAATCAACATGCTGTCCTGCGAAAGTCCAAAACGTTAACTCGGTAGCACCTTCAATATCGGAACCAATGATCGTTGTTTCTTCAGCATCATCTGAAGAAGACCCTCCACAAGCTACTAATACGAGTGATACAATAACCACCATTACATATAACAGGCTTTTCCTTTTCATTACAATTCCCCCTTACTTTTTGGCCAATCAAACTACCTACTATCAATAAACTACCTCGTTTTACCCATCACCTCCTTACATGTTTACTTTTTTTATGAGGTCCGCTGATCTAACTGTCCAAAAATTTGCATAGCAATCCACATACAACCAATTGCTGTTAAACCTATCGAGAAAAATGGTATAATCCCAGGATAATCTAATGAAAAATACACAACTAGAAAGATGACCAAACCACTTGCCATCGTATAATGAATTTTGGTTAACCCGATAATCACTGCATTGCGAATATACCCAAACCAGTTAGTTTGATAGTGAGCTAACAACGGGAAAATCCAGATCACAACAATCATATAGAAAAATAAAATAAAGTAGAAAGAAAATGGAATAACAAATAGTAGCTCCTCACTTGAATTTAGAATAGTGACGTAGTTTAAGTATAGCCCTACCCCAATTACAGTTAGAAACCACCCCATTAAGTTAGCACGAAAGAACTCTTCTCTGTAAATTCGTTTAAACGTCTCTCTTTTTTCACATCATCCTGTTCCATTATTAATTTTCTAGATA
Organism: Halalkalibacter hemicellulosilyticusJCM 9152; assembly: GCF_000513115.1. Classification (GTDB taxonomy): domain Bacteria; phylum Bacillota; class Bacilli; order Bacillales; family Bacillaceae_D; genus Halalkalibacter; species Halalkalibacter hemicellulosilyticus. The sequence goes on along the minus strand of NZ_BAUU01000007.1, from coordinate 6,772 downwards.
GTCCAAATGCTGCTAACGTGGCTGGAAATACCCCTACAATGAACAAACCTAGCATTGAGTAAAAAAGCCACAATAGGTTAATTGCCACTAGTTGTAAGATCCAGCGAAGAATACGGTCAAGGGATGATACAATCTGGTTTCCGTTCATATTCTACACCACCTTTTATCATCCTTTTCTTATAGCCTTAGCATTCATTATCCTTTTACTCCTCCAACCGTTAATCCTGCTACAAAGTAACGTTGAAATAAAATAAACAAAATCACGATCGGAACAATCGTCATAACAGAACCAGCAAGTAAAATATCATAATTGTTACCATAAGGTGTTAATAATGTTGCTAATCCTATTGGGAGTGTAAACATATCATTCGATCTCAATACGACTAATGGCCACAAAAAGTTATTCCAGCTATTTAATCCTTGTAAAATAGCCATGGCTGCTAACGAAGGTCCCATAAGCGGGAGCATAATTTTGAAAAATATCCCGTATTCCGTACTGCCATCCACTCTTGCAGCATCCATTAGCTCCCTAGGAAGTCCTAATGCATATTGTCTAAAGAAAAAGACAGCAATTGGGGCTACTATCGCAGGTATGATAACAGCTGTATAAGTATTAACTAAGCGCAGGTCAATCATTAGTTGAAAAAGAGGTAACATTAATATTTCAAAAGGAATCATTAAAATAATTAAAACTAATAGAAAGAAAAAGTTTTTACCTTTAAAATCGTAAACTGCCAAAGCGTAGCCTACCATTGAAGAAAATAATAAAGATAAGACTACAATGATCATCGATATCCAAACACTGTTCCCGAACCATCTCCAATAAATCCCAGCCTCAGTAAAGATATAGATGAAATTATCAAGAGTTAATGTGTTAGGATCAAATATTAGACTAATCCCGTTCCTCATTAAATCAGTAGATGGTCTAAACGAGGCAAGTATTAAATTCCAAAGTGGAAACAGGGCTACAATAGCTACAGCAACAAAACCAATTGTAAGTAACCATGTTAGTAAAGGATTATTTGTTTGCTTCATTACTCATCCCCCCTCTTAAAGGCACCAGTTAGAAATAGTTGAGTCAAGCTGATGGCAAAGATAATTAACATTAATATCACACCAATCGCTGCCCCAAATCCCATATCATTTTGCTGGATACCCTCTTGATACAAGTAACCAACTATCGTTAAACCAATATTCCCTGGCGAACCGGATGTCCAAAACACGAAGCTTTCTTCAAACATTCTGAAACCACCGATAATTGAAATAGTTGCTACGAAAATAGTAACAGGTTTTAGAAATGGCAATGTAACAAAAAAGAACTTTTTAAAAGTACCGGCACCATCAATTTCTGCAGCTTCATATAAATCATTCGGCACGTTTTGTAATGCAGCTAAAAAGTACAAGATATTAATTCCCATCCAACGCCATGATGCAAGAACAACCATTAGAAACATTCCTGACCAAGCATTGTACCTCCAATCAACAGAATCAAATCCAAGCCAAATGACAATTTGATTAGCTACTGCCGTATCACTTTCAGAGAACATTAAACGAAAAACCATCCCCGCAACAATAACGGATGTTAAGGCAGGTAAAAACAGTGATGTTCTAAACAAGATTTTAAATTTCACTACTTTGGAATTTAACAAAACAGCTAACAACATTGGCACTGAGATAGAATAACAACTGTTAAAATCATATAAATAGTAGTATTTTGTAATGCTGTGAAAAATGTTGGGTTCATAATTCTTGTATAATTCCTCAACCCAATAAATGTAATCTCACCTGGTAACACTCTTTGAAAGCTCATAATAATAGCTTGAATAGCTGGATATAGCGACAGCACTAGAAAAGAAATGATAAATGGTGAAATCAGGACATACGGCACAACTTTTTGAGAGTTTAAGAAATTAAAAATACCGCCATTCTTATTATTCACTTGGATGATCTCTTGTTTGCTACCATTTTTAGGTTGTATCATAAGAACCTCCTCTATCATGATTCCTTCTATTCAAAGAATTTCTTTTTTCGACAAATACCGAAAACGCTTATAACACAAAGGATCAACATTCTACACATAAAAATCTCGCTTACGATTCATAGCCTACTATTTTTCACATTCCTATTCCAAAGCTTTCATGCTCGTATGATAAATTCCGATAAGATGTCCATTCTCTGTACGTACACGAAAAAAATGAAAAATTAGTTTAGTCATCTTGATTTTGTTTTTGTTACCTATCTCTTTTTATTTTTTATAGTAAGATCATAAACATTCCGTTTCGTGTACGTACACGCAAAACATTACGTCTATTTAATTGATCTTAGAAAAGGTCAATTAAATAGACATATATCTACATCCATCACCCCATTTATAAGTTTTTCAAAACTATAGGAAGCGCTTACAAAACTTCCTAACTAAATAAAGCGGCTTCACTGTAACCTATTAAAACAACCACTAAAATTAATTCAAATTCCATTCCTTTTTACACATTCATAGTAACACCCTAATCAAACTTCAGTCAACTTAAATTGGTCTAGATTGACTCACCTTTAATAATTTCATAATCTAGCAAAGGTGTTGATACATATTCTCCATATTCAATTTTATTAACTATACTTTCTATAGCCCTATGTCCAATTTCGTCAATTGGGTATTTAACAGTCGTTAAACGTGGTGTAATGTATTTTAGCATATCAATATCATCAAAACCCATTATTCCAACCTCTCCTGGTATGCTTACACCTTTTTTCTTTAAATAATTCATTACTTCTAGCGCATAGAGATCAGTTGAACAAACAATAGCTGTCTTTTCAACTTTACTAAAGGTTATATTCTCCATCTCTTTTATATATTCACTTTTTTTTATTATAGACGGCTCATATTTAATTTTGTTATTATTTAGCCCTTCTAAAAAGCCTTTAAATCGCTCTTCCTGTGTGTAAATATTTTTCTTTTCCAAATATGTTAAAGGTGGACTAATATAAATGAAATGTTTGTAGCCTTCACCTACAATATAGTCTATGGCCTCCTTCATAGCATGACGCTCTTGAATTCCAATATACTCCCATTTTTCAGAAACATAATTGAAGATTGTAATAATTGGAATATCAAACTTACTTAAATATGAATCGAATTTTTCCCCTTTGTTTACAGCAAATAGGATAATCCCATCAACCTTTCGATTCACTAGATATTCAATACAATTAAGCTCACTTTCTTCTTGCTTATCTGATAAAGTAATATAAACAAAATAGCCTAACTCTCTAGCCTTGAATTCAATGGCATTTAATAGTTGAGCAAATGACCTATTATATAAATCAAACAAAACAACACCGATCGTCATTGTTTTCCCAATTACTAGACTTCTTGCCGTAAAATCAGGTTGATATTTCATCTCCTTTGCTACTTTCAAAATTCTTTTTTTTGTTTTTTCACTAATTCCTGTTCGATTATTTAGTGCCCGATCCACTGTCCCAGCTGAAACCCCACAAATATTAGCTATATCTTTAATCGTTACCCTCATATCATTCACCTATAGTTTTTTTGTATAAAATTTATTCTATGTTTCTTTTACTTCAATTCAATTAAAAAGAAACTTGCTGTGAGAAGTCCCTTTCTCACATGATATAAATTATAAAATTTTTCAAATAATTTTGTAAATAATCAAGTGACGGTTGTATATTTCATCATGAGATATGTCCTACAATACAGGCGCTGAAAATGATCTACCTTCTAATATGAAGCACTTTACCATTTACAAAGAATAACTCTCTTGGACAAGATTACACGAAAAATGTTATTTGGACAATGGCCTTTAATTGAGTATTTACTTTTTTCTCTCTTAATAGGCTAAATCGCTAAACTAAAAGCTCTAGTAGTGCTCGGTAGCAACACCGAACCTGAAATACCGAAATCATTGATCTATGCATCCACTTCAGCCTTTACTAGTTACATTTTTGTGATAACATTCAAATATACAAATATCTTTGGAGGCGATCATATGTCATTTGCAAATACCCCTCCCCCACCTTATTATGCTGTTATTTTTACTTCTCAAAGAACTGAAAAAGATTCTAAAGGGTACAAACGTACAGCTGAATTAATGGTTGAACTCGCTTCAAAACAAACTGGATTCTTAGGTGTTGAAAGTTCAAGAGATCACGATGGGTTAGGAATAACGGTTTCTTATTGGGATTCTCTAGAATCTATTAAGCAATGGAAAGAACATATGGCACATCAAAAGGCTAAAGAAAAAGGTAAAAAAGATTGGTACTCTGCATATATAACTCGAATTTGTAAAGTAGACCGCGATTACCACTCCATTTAATACAAAGGAGAGGATGCAGATAATGTTCTAATGGTACATTAGACTAATGATTAAACTTCATAGCGCATCTTATCACCTCTAATATTCGTGATTGGTCTGACTGTGGTTGGTTTTGTTAAAGGAATTAGTAGCGGGAAATTAGTAGTAATCGATGCTTTCTACTTTCAATTTATTATTGGACTTCGATGTTAATATCCACTTATACGATTACCTAAAGGCTTTTCACCTGTTCACCAAGTAATTTAAGGTTTATTGGTGAAAACCATTGGTCGACCATCCCATGTTGTTATATAGATATTATGCGAGTGTTCAGAAGCAGCCTCAACCATACATAAATCCTGTTACTGGAACATTAAACATTTATCAAACACCCTTTCAATTTGCTCTGGCTCTGGTATAACTTGAGCAAAAGTTGAAAAAGAGTGAGCTTTTGTACCTAGAAACTCTGTTAAATCCCGCCTCCTTTATACATAGTTAATTCAAAAAGGCATAAAAGAGGCATTTCCCTATTTTCAATATGCGTTACTCCTGCTTTACCTAGCTAAGTAAACTCCCCCTTAACCAGGCACGTGAACGATATGGCCCGACGGGAACTTGGATCAAGCTAGTTTTTCCTTTCGAATCGATCCTATAAAGTTCATCACATTGGTTTGCATCAAATCCTAGCAATGGATGCCCCCCCATTCCTAAAGCACATGACACCAAGAGCAGTCGTTGCACGAGAATACCCGCTTCCATCTGTTGAATACGGTATCCTCTATACCCGAATATTTCTTTGAGGTGCCCCTTGTCTCCAACCACATGCATACAGAGTGGAACTTGATACAAATTCACATTGGGCATCGTTAATCCGTATTGTAAAAACTCTCGGTAATCGCCCTTGTTTATTCTCCGAAGTGCATGAGTGCCACTGTCATAAGAATAAGCACCATTACAAATCCCCTCTACATTATAAAAACTACCATATAAAGAAACACGAGTCTCAACCTGTCCCTCTGTGTCGTCGATGTCATTTTGATATGGGAAAGAAAATGTCTCTTTTAATAAAGAAGATAATTGTGTTTGGCTAACTTTTCCTAACATAAAATCACTATCAGGTGAATACCGCTTCCTGCAAACAGATGCGAGATCGAACGATAAGCATGTTGAAAATGGCAGCAAGACTATCTCCGTATCTAAAGGCAGTTTCTCACAATTATTTTTCTTTATTTTGACAAATGACTTCGTTGTTTCAAGCATCGATACTTCATTAAGTTTTCTCAGCATCGGATAATCAATGACTCCCTTTGAACGATTATAGGAAATATGATTCAATACTGGAACTTCCCGACACAATTCAGTTGCTGAAATCACTTCTTCCCTTTTTTGAACGTTGTCAGCACAAGTAATTGATGGTTTCATACTTAATGGGATAACGGCATATACACTTTCCTCCTGTGCGGGTAACCCAAGCAAATGATTAATAGACTGATCAAGAAATTGATAACATACCCGTGTAGAGAACCCCATTCGCTTGGCTACTTCTAATGATTGCCCAATTAACACACCTGCATCTAAGCCTTGGAGTCTATAGGAAAAGTTATTGTATTTATAAAAATTTTTCCAAAAAACGGTCGATACAAAAGCGATGCAAAAACAATCCGAAATAGGAAGACCGTCAAGACTTCTACTTAAGTAGAAATCGTAATTTCCTTCTCGTAACAAAATAAGACGGTGATGCGCTACATCATAATGGTAAATTCCTTCGGGAGTGTTATCCAGTTTTAAATACACGTATAATTCGTTAGGATACAGCGCCCCCCCAGAGGGAGCAAATCTCCGTAAAGACTGAGTAAATCTTGCATGTTTTTCTTTGGTTTCGTCTATTAAAGTAGATTGAGAGTATTGAGTAAGTCCGTATACGTACCATAAAAAGTGGCCAACCTCTTCAAGACTAGGATTTTGATCATCTTCTTTCTTCTTGAGTGCTAAAGGTACTTCTGCAGAGAGAGGGATCATTGGTAACCCACGGTACAATTTATAGGGAAGTGGCGCATCCTCCCAATCTACCTCCCAATCTTTGGGGAAGATTTTATCCGTTTCAAAATGCAGTTGATGTAGAAATGTTTCTAGCTCCAACTCGTTTACCCTCCTACTCTTCCATTACGGGAATGGATGGGGAAATGGATTAAGATGTTCATACAATAACGGTTTCTTCTCATATCCTAGTTGCATAGGTACCGTGAGTACCCTCTCCAACCCTTTCACACGGGTGAGGTGGTGCCCAAATGTCATTGGTAACATTCCTGGAATTAATACCTTTACACAGTGTAATCCATTCCGTTTAGTGATCGTTGTTGTTTGGTCAACGACAATAACATCTAGGTTTAAACCGCGGAACCTCTGAAGGATATCCTGAAGATCATCTTTTAAATCAGTATTAGCCGACGGTCCTTAAATTCCTC
>NZ_BAUU01000008.1 GCF_000513115.1 Halalkalibacter hemicellulosilyticusJCM 9152 | reverse complement strand
AATTAAAAAAAGATCACTGAAAAGGTTCATTGACCTTCCCTGTGATCTTTATCTACATCGATGTATTTTTTTTGAGCTTGCTTCGCAGGCAACTTTTTCCGTTTACGACCTTTTTCTTCGGTTTGGCTAAAAGCTACGGTAAACTTAACACCTCGTTCATTATTTTCGACTGTGGGTGTTGCCTCATGTAGTTCAGCAATTCTCTTAACAATGGCTAGTCCTAAACCAAACTTCCCCTTACTCCCTTTATAGAAAGGATTAAATAATTGCGGTATATCTTTTTCAGGTATCTCCTCCCCGTTATTTTCAACTGATACATAGATTTGTCCATTTTCTTTTTTAGCTTCAATCCAAATTGAATCAGAGGCATAACGCAATGCATTTTCAACTAAGTTTTCTAATAGCACTTCTAATTGTTCACGATCGCCTCGTATCTTTATGTCGGCTCCATTCACATAAATCTTTACATCTTCACGTTGCACTCGGAACCGTTCTTCAATTTGGAATGCCACTTCACCAAAGAGCCATTCCTCATAGTTAGGTGTTTCTTCTTTTAATGAATCTAATTTTGTATAATAAAGCATATCAATCACACGTCGTTCCATTCGATTTGCCTCTTCGATAATGACATCCATCGTACTTTCTAGATCATTTTTAGGAAGAATCCCATCTTTAACCGAGTGTGCATAGCTTTTAATGACCATGATCGGCGTTTTCAATTCATGTGAAGCGTGCTGAATAAATGTTTTTTGTGAACGGTCATATAAATTTAAATTTTGACGCATTTTTTCAAACTGTCTAGCTAAGCGTTCAAAATCTTTATCACCTTTCCACTTAAGAGGCTCCTTCCAATCGCGGTTTGCAATTTGTTCTAAATGATTACCAAGGACATATAATGGTTGGCGTAAATAATGCTTCAGCCACATCGCTGGCAATAAGCTGAGGGCACACGTTAGCAGTAAAATATAAATAAGGCGCTCCCATAAGCGATTAACCATTTGATCACGATATGTATCCCACATGTATGAAATATGATAAGCAGGACGATCTGATAAATTCGTCTTTGTTATCACATAGAACACCGTTGCCCCGCCATATTGGATCTCATAACGACCACGTTCATGCTCCTGCCTAAAAGCATTTTGTGCCATCTCCCGTAAAACTTCAGCAGGTGGTGGTGAAGGCCCACCTTCAGCGGTCTGACCAAATGTATCAATAAAGAAATGTCCAACTGATCGTTCCGCATCTCTTCTCTCAACGAAATCGAGTTCATTTCGTGGTGGATTCACTAAATCAAATAGCGGATAAACGTATCTCGTTTGCTCAATTTCAATTATTCGATACGTTTCTTCTGTTAATGTCCCTTTAATCGAGATTGGGTAAATTAACGTGACAGAAAGAATAACAAGCACGATTAAAGAAATGAACGCAAGCCAAATTCGTTGCGTTAAGTTCACTTTAATCATGAGGATAAAACCCGATAGCCATATCCATATAATGTTTCTAAATGAATTCTTGGCATTTTCTTCCGGACTCGACGAACAACATCATCGACTGCACGCTCTGAACCAAAATAATTCTCTCCCCATACATGCTCAATAATCTTTTCACGGGAAAAAGCCTTACCGATTTCTGCTGTTAACAATAAAATTAAATCCATTTCTTTAGTCGTTAAGTCTATCGCATCGTCATGATTGGCTTCTTGATCTGTAATAATTCGCCCTACAGGATCGATAAGATACTGATTTAACTCAATTTTCTTTGTATCTGTCGTTGGCACCCCGTAAACCCTATTTAATAATTTTTTCGCACGAATAATTAACTCTTGAGGCAAAAATGGCTTCGCTAAATAATCATCACTACCCATTTCCAACCCTAGCACTCTGTCTAAATCTTGATCACGTGCAGAAATAAAGATTACAGGAGTATCTTCTTTTTCCTTAATCGCTTTTAAGAGTTGATAACCATCTGTACCTGGTAACATAATATCTAAAATCCAAAGATGGGGTTTTTGCTTTCGCTCAATAGCAGCACGTGCTTGGTCACCATCATGAAATACATCCACTTGCCATCCCTCTTGTTCTAAATATGCTTTCAATACTTCTGAAAGGTTTTCTTCATCTTCAACAAGGTTAATGAGATATTCACTCATCATCCATCCTCCTCGCAAACGCTAGTATAAGTCTATCGCTATTGTAACGTATTTTATCCATTGAAACGAGTTTGAAGGTCAGCTTACACAAAAGTTAGAGGATTTTTACACGTTTTATCATAATTTTTTTAGGGGCTAGGACAAAAGTATTTTCATAAATAAGAAGTCGAACAAATCTAGAATGGCGCACATTCACCGCTTCTGAAAAATGTTCGGATTCTCAGCTAAACACTCTGGTATTGTCCCAGCCTCATGCTATTGACTATAATACTGCAAATGCCGTAAGTAAAGCTAACGGTAAGACGAATCGATTCCAAACAGGACGAGGTCGATAATACGGATAATAATAAGGGTAATATGGATAATATGGGTAATAGCGATGGTCGATATTCCGTTGATTAATCCCATGCTGAGTATTTCCCCATTGCTGATGATTCCATTCCATCCATGCTTCTTTCACGTCCATATACTGTCCTTGCTCATCTGTTGGTACGAGTAAATAAACATGATGATCATCGACATGTTCAATCACACCTTGATACTCCTGTTGTCCATTCACTTGTAACTGAACAGGTTGATTCACATGTTGCTCACATTGTGTCTTTATCCATTGAGGTGTCGCCATACTTCCTCCTCCTTTCATACATACTGTATGCAAGGAGATTGAAATAGGTGTATGCCTAACGTCTTTTCACATATACCGTGCACAATCGTTATCAAGCTTGTAAATTCCGACCTTTTCAAATGAAATACACCCAGTTACGACATTCGGTAACTGGGTGCATCTATCCACACTTATTCATTTCTTTCAAAAAATCGTAGCAGGTCCCCATATATAACACGATCAGAATAATGTAAATCCTGACGTGCCTTATCGAAATACGGCTCACAATAGCTCATATCCGTCTCTTGCTCTGTTTGTTTATCATAACAAACCTCTGACGTGTACAAATAATCATCTGTCACAAAGCTTCCATTTCTAAGGACGACAAAAGACTCTCTCTCATCAGAAAATAAATCCGTACCGAGATATATCATATCCTCTGTTTCCACCCCTAATAAATGTAACATAGTCGGTTTCAGATCAATTTGCCCAGATACCGTATCCATTCTCTTACCTTCCATACCAGGTATATGAATAATAAGTGGTACTCGCTGTAATTGAACAGTATCAAAATCCGTTATTTCGTCTTTTTCCAAATACATGGCCATCGAACGATCATGAAAACTCGAAATACCATAATGATCACCGTACATAATAAAGACGGTATCCTCATACATTCCTTCATCCTTCAAACGCTCAAAGAACTGTTCAAGCGCATGATCCATGTATCTAACTGTCGGGAAATATCGATTTAACGTTCCACTATAGGAATCATACTCTTCGATCAAACGATCCTCTTCGTCAAGCTCAAACGGAAAATGATTCGTTAATGTAATGAATTTTGTATAATATGGCTCTGGCTGTTGCTTTAATAGATCAATAGACTGTTCAAAGAAATCGAGATCCTTTAATCCCCATCCAACCGAATTCTCCTCTGTTACATCATACGATTGAATGTCAAAGAAACGCTCGTATCCTAAAGCTAAATACATCATATCTCGATTCCAAAAGCTCTTATTGTTTGCATGCATGACCGATGTGTAATAGCCAATTTCACCTAGCTGTTCAGGTAAAGCATTATACTCATTATTAGAATGAGTAAAGAAAACAGCCCCACTATTTCGTCCAAATAATGAATTATCTACAACAAATTCTGAATCTGATGTCTTTCCTTGCTCTGTTTGGTGATAGAAATGATCAAAGTATATACTTTCTTCGATCAACTCATTTAAAAACGGTGTTACGACTTCCCCATTCATCGTTTGCTCGATGACAAAGCTTTGCAACGACTCCAATGAAATAACCATAACATTCTTACCTTCAATTAACCCAAAGTACTCCTCATTTGGTTCGCGATACTGTTCGCGTGTATAATAGATAATCTCATTAATCTCTGAACTATCAGCAAATGCCCGCTGTGCTTTAGAATGCGATTGAATGTAAGCATCATAAGCATGATAATTTATCACGCCTATATTTTTCACGAGCAGTTCACGGTCAAATGAGCGTGTTAATAGCTGTGGACGTTCAGCTTGGGCTAAGCTTAAATTAACTACGAACACTCCAACAGCGACAACAGTTAACGCAAGTGCCACTCTCGATCTAGCAAATGAATACTCTTGGCGTCTTTTCATCAATACAAAAACCAATACAAGTATATCAACAAAAAATAGTGCATCCCACCATCTAATTAATTCGGCAATACTCCCTTGCACATCACTGATATTACTCGTCTGCACTAATACAGGTAACGTTAAAAAATCATTAAAAAATCGATAATATAAAACATTCGCATATAAAATGATTGTTGCTAGTAAATTTACTCCAATAAACCCAAACGGCCTCTTATCCTTTTTAATTAAAAAACAAAGACCTAATAACAAAATCGTCGAACTAATTGGATTAATAAGTAACAAAAATTCTTGATAAATCGATTCAGATTGAATTTGAAAACCAAGCTTATAGAAAAGGTATGTTTTCAGCCAAATAAATCCAAATACGAGCCACATCATTTTTTCTCTTTTTATAAATTGAATTATGCTCGCCAATTTATATCCCCCTTTTACATTTACAAAAATTACAAAAATACTAGTTTATCTTACACCTTTCTAAAACCAAGTCAATATTTTCCCACACTTTTACACGTAATAGCAAGATTTTTCTTAATTTATTTTTACAAGCTCGTCCATTTCTCAAAAAATAGGTGTCTCAAAAGGTCTATATTTGACCTTTTAAGACACCCTCTTCCAATTTATACGTTTAATCGCATCTGCTTCCTAAACACTTCCTTAATCATGTACGCCACACCATTTTGTTCGATTGAGCGCGTAACCCAATCAGCTGATTCCTTTACAGTTTTATTCGCATTCCCCATCGCGACACCTAAACCGACCTGTTGCAGCATATCAATGTCATACTCCTCTGAACCAATGGCAACCATTTCTTCTGAAGAGATTTGCAAATGATCTCCTAACCGTTGCAAAGAGCGCGACTTTGAAACTCCTGGTGCTACACATTCTATTCTTCCAGGAACAGAATGTAGTAGTTTAAATCCTTTACTAATTTGCTGTAGATGTTTCAATGCTCGTTGCTGTTCAACATCATCAAAAAACTGTGCCTGTATTTTTAATGGAGCAAATGGTTGTTCCATCATATGTTCACATACTGAATCGACAAAATGTACCGGATAGAAAAGAGGATCACCGACACCTACCGTCATTTTGGCAATTAAATGATTACGTTGCTTAACTTTATTACCAATAGCGTACTCTTCATTCCAAACACGAATATGACAAGGGTAACGCTCGAGAATATCAAGAATTTGCAAAGCTCTTTCTTCAAAAATTCTTCGAACAAATACCGGGACACTATCATCTGAGCCGACAAATGCACCATCACTCGAAATTAAATATCCATTGACCTTTAACGCTTTTGCGATTTTTTTTGCTGATAAATATGGCCTAGATGTTGCTAACGTCACGTATACATCCTTTGCTTTAACATACTCAATGGCCTCTTTTGTTTGTCGAGTTATTTTCGCATTCGCTCTCACAATCGTATCATCAATGTTAAGGGCAATTAACTTATAAACCATTTCAGCTCCTCCTTCTCTCGATGTCCAACATTGCTATTTCTTCACAACATATGAACAATCGGCGAAAAATAGAACTGGACGTATACGGATTGTTTCCATATACTCATTATTAAATAATGTGTAAACTAAGGAGCATATGAAGGACACATGAAAAAGACATTTAACTATTATTTTGTTCCGACTCTCTTATTTATCTTATTAACATCGTTACATTTTCCTAATCAGGAACCACAATCGATTTTAATGGGCATCCTTGGTTCGACCTTCTTAGGAGTCATGGTAGGTCTTATCATACATTTAACCGCTATCATTAAACGAAAAATAACCTAATAAACACAGTAACGTTCTTTCTTAATTGCGTCGTGCATAGTCCATGAAGTGGCTTGAGCATTTCTCAGAAATGCGTATAACGTACGAAGCGGACGCTTCTTTGAGTATTCCTACACCCTCCTGATTAACTTCTAGCGACAAAAGGGTGCACTTATAAATTCTGATTCTGCAAAAAAAAAAAGACGACTAATCTTTTATCAGTCGTCTCTTTTCATTCTATCTTATTGTTCAGGATTACCGTAAATTTCTTCTAATGGTTCTGTAATAATTTTATTAACATCTCCAATGATTGTACTTAAGTTTTGTTCTGCTTCCATTAATTTTGAAATTAATTCATGCTGCTGAACAAGTTCAAATTGTTTTTGTGCTTGCTCCGCTTCTTCTTGTGTAATTTGAACACCTTGCATTTGCTTTTGTTGTAGCTCAAGTTGCAATTTACGGAAATTGTCTAACATTCTTTTTGCCACTTCATCCGCATTAATTTGCCCATGTAATGAACGTAAAGTTGCAAACTCTTCACTATTAGCTAATGTTTGCTTTAATTCTTGAGCTTTTTCAATAATTGTAGACATGTTACGTCCTCCTAATAAAAGTATCCCTACGACTATAACAGTCCATAGAAGAAGCGTCAAATATGATTCCTTTTATTTATCGTACAATAAATAAAAGGAATCCTTGTAACAAACCAATAAATCCTCCAAGGAATGCACCTAAATACGTAATCATTTTAAATTCACGGCGTGATATTGATAAAACAAGGTCTTCGAGACGTTCAACAGAAAAGGCCTCTACTTGTTCCTTCACGATGTCGTCTAAATGAACCTGCTCTAGTAATACTTCTAAATGAGAAGCAATTAAACCAATTAATACAGTCACCGCTCTTGGAATAACAACATCCATAACGGTGGATTCATATTGATAAGACCATTCTCTTATCGGTGTTTTCATCCATTGAAAGATCGGAAGGTTCTTTTCGATTGCTTGCTGTATATACGAAACAATTTCTTCTTCATTTAAATATGACTCAAGCTCATGTAATTCTTTTTGTTTCCACTTATCCCATTCTTGATGAATTAGCCGTTGTATGACTTTTTTTGTTTCACTATCTTGTAAGCCTTTTACAAGCGCAGGTTGGATTTTATCAACTAATCGATCATTGCCAAGAAACATTGAAATCATATTTCCAATTTTCCCTTTCTGTACAAGAAAACGGTCGATCATCACACTAAGCTGATCCTTCCCTTCTGAGCTTTGTAAATACATTTCTCCACGTTCAAGTAAATAATCAGTTACGGTAGGTATGTTCATTTCAATCTTTTTCTTCATCGAGAGCGGCAAAAGCTCGTCCAATTTCTGATATCTATTCTTAGCAAAATAGCCACGATAACCATTCTCAACCAATTTTCCAACTTGCGTACAGAGTCTTTGATGAGCGGAGGTCAATCCAAATTGCTGCTTGAGAAAAGTCTCCCCTGTTTGCTCACTTTTCATGAACTTCATCGCTTCTTTTTGCAGCCAGTTCGTTAATCCATCTGTAAACGTCGTGCTCATGAGCCGTTTTGATATACCTTCCGCAGTAATTAAATAATGAACAACCATCTTACCGAGCTGTGAGGCTAACTCATGTCGCCTTTTTGGAATGACTCCAGGTGTAAACGGGACACGAAATCGTCCAACTCTTTTCTCTGTATATGGTCGAAACAGCATCTTGATTGCTAATGAATTCGTTAAACCTCCAATAATAGCTCCTATTATTATCATGAATACAATTAATCCAAAAACACCCAAACTAATACTCCACTCCTTCTCTTCAATTCACCAAGTAGGCATGTAACACATAGTATACGATACGTACACTCTCCTATCTAGTATTTGTTTACACTCGTCACTAAGACAATTATAGATGTAGGAGGATCATAATGAAACTGATTACTTTAACCTCTGATATATGGGAGCAATACCGTTGGCCGTTATTGCTATTTGTTCGTCGTTATGAGAACTGTCACAACTATTCACTTTACCGTAAAATATTTCACCTTAAAAAGACTGATTTACAAAAGCCTGGGACATGTATATTAGTCGCGTTTTGGGAAGGGAAACTAATCGCTACAGCTGTCATAATTCACTACGGCACCCAACATTCAGAAATAGTTATTTCACCTACATTCGATCGACCCAAAATCCATCAACGACTTATTCATTCTATCATCGACCAGCTTGGCGTTTTTTACACAAGAGTAAAGTACGATGATGAGAGAAAATTTAAAACGGCTCTTGAATCTGGACTTGTTTGCTTCTCTTACAGTCAAGAACAGGAGACTAACTACCTTTGGCTCGGTGGAGGGCGTTGGAATACAAACGACATCGTGTCATGAATAAGATAAGCCATCCTTTCAAAAGCTAAAATGAATATCCTATATAAATAGAAGGACGTGACATCAATGAAGAAAAAACAAAAGCATTCATTCATCCCAGATCAAAATGCAAGGGAGCAGGCCTTTCTCGATGTTGATCGCATGATCAATGAAGGCTTAGGTGGTGGCACTGTACATGATCATGATTCCGGTTTAATTGAAGAAACAAGAGGAAGCCTTGAACAAGAAGATCCTCCAAGCTCCACTGACCATTAAGATTTTTGAAAGTGGCAACGTATAATGAGAGAAGCTGACACCTCCCGTGACTTCTCCTACATCCTCCTTGATTAAATTTCTAAGAAAAGAACGTATCTGTTAGGTTTCACCTAACAGATACGTTCTTTTTTGTTATACTTATACTAATTAGACAAGCAATAAGGAGACGGCAACATTGAATGAAAAACTAATCAAACAATTCAAACATGCTATTGTAACAAATAACACTGAAGAACATGAATCAATTATATGGCTTGAGGATGAGACCAGACAACCTATTGGCTTTTTAAAAGAACAGTTAACAGAAAGTGAACATCTGCTACTAACGATGCTCTTTCAACCTATTGATTCTACTCCAAAACCTCAAGGTTCAAATGAAGAACATTGGACTCATTTTCTATTGGCAGAAGGTGTTCAACCTCGCGAGCCAAAAATAATAAGAATGATTCATTTTACACTCGACAAACGTATAGATGACCTCGATTCATTTCGTGATGTTTGGAATAACATTTTAGAAACACCGGTCATTATCGTATGGACATCATCTACGCGTGGACTGATTATTCTCGATACGACAATGGAAGAGGAGCTTCCCGACTTCATTAGTATCAATCAGGCTATTGCTTCTGATTTTTACATCGATATGACATTACTAGTCGGTTCAAGCCACGGAATTGAAAATGCTAAAGAGCAATTTCATTGGGAGTCAGCTTGTTTAGATGCACTTATTAAAGCAAAAGTCATACATCGAGTGTTTTATGAGCATGAAGCGATTCCTTACTTATTACTTGAACCAATCACCTTTGAATTACGTGAACAATTTCTTCATCGACTTTTAGATGATGAAATGCGATCTGACAAAGACTTCTTAAAGAGCATGAAGGTTTACTTTGAACATAATTTAAACATTTCAGCAGCAGCAAAGGCTCTTCACCTTCATCGCAATAGCTTACAATATCGCATTGATAAATTTACTGAGCGAACGAATTTTGATCTTAGACAATTTACACATGCCTCCTTACTCTATCTAGCGCTGTTACTTTTAGATACTCGTTCCTAATCGGCAACTTGCACAAAAACGCTTACATTTTTTTGTGCAAGCTTGCCATAGTGTTTTCAAAAGAAAAGGGTTACAATTTCATTAGTTCATTAATAGGAGGCGTTATACATGGCAGATATCGCATTAAAAAATGTATATAAAATTTATGATGGTGATGTAACAGCTGTTACAGATTTCAACCTTGATATTGAAGACAAGGAATTTATCGTATTCGTTGGACCATCTGGTTGTGGTAAATCAACGACATTACGTATGATTGCAGGACTTGAGGATATTTCTAAAGGGGATTTATATATTGGCGACAAGCGTATGAACGAAGTAGCGCCAAAAGATCGTGATATCGCGATGGTATTCCAAAACTATGCACTTTATCCACATATGAATGTTTACGATAACATGGCGTTTGGTCTTAAGCTTCGTAAGTTTAAGAAGGATGAAATTAAACGTCGTGTAACAGAAGCAGCTAAAATTCTAGGTCTAGAAGAAATGCTAGACCGTAAGCCTAAGGCAATGTCTGGTGGTCAGCGTCAACGTGTTGCTCTAGGTCGTGCGATCGTTCGTGATCCACAAGTTTTCTTAATGGATGAACCACTTTCAAACTTAGATGCAAAGCTTCGTGTACAAATGCGTGCTGAGATCATCAAGCTTCACAAACGTTTACAAGCAACGACAATCTATGTAACACATGACCAAACGGAAGCGATGACGATGGCAACACGAATTGTTATCATGAAATTAGGGGTTATCCAGCAAGTTGGGACTCCAAAAGACGTATATGACAACCCTTCAAACGTATTCGTTGGTGGCTTCATTGGTTCACCATCTATGAACTTCTTGCACGGTACATTAGAAGGTGAATTCTTTAAAGTAAATGATGTTAGCCTAAAAGTACCTGCCGGCAAGCTTCAATACCTTAAAGAAAAAGGCTATGATGGTAAAGAATTAATTCTCGGTATTCGTCCAGAAGCCGTACATGATGAGCTCGTATTCTTAGAAGGCTCTCCTGATACAAAGATTCAAGCGAAAATTGATGTAGCAGAGTTAATGGGTGCTGAAACGATCCTTTACTCAACAGTTGGTGGTCAAGACTTAGTAGCGCGTATTGATTCTCGTACAGATATTGCAAGTGGTCAAACAGTAGAGCTTGCTTTAGATATGAACAAGGCTCACTTCTTTGACAAAGATACTGAGGAAGTTATTAAAAAATAATAATAAACAAAAGAAGGTGTGTGTCCTCTAAAAGGATCGCACCTTTTTCTACTATAATAATTACCACTCTTGAATGAGTACCAACGAAGCCTCATCACATGTAGGGCAAGTTACCAAATGGACGCATTGTTCCTCCTTTTGATCATCTTTAATCCCATTATCTAATTTCTTCATTTCAATCGGTAAATACGCATCATATTTCTCACCAAAATCCATCATTCTACCATGATCAATAAGAATGGTGTGACAATGCTTACACGTATCATTTAATTCATTTAAGCCATTACAAACCGGACACATTCCCATTTACATCCCTCATTTTGTAACAATCATCCAGAAAGGGTGTCCTTCAATAAGGACACCCATGCCATGTTGTATTCAAATTATTAAGATTGACCACCCATTTGCTGTTCAGCCATTTGTACTAAACGCTTTGTAATTTCTCCTCCAACTGATCCGTTTGAACGAGAAGTTGCATCAGGTCCAAGCTGTACACCAAATTCTGAAGCAATTTCATATTTCATTTGATCTAATGCTTGTTGTACTCCAGGTACGACAAGTTGGTTTGAACGATTATTGTTTGCCATGTTGTCTCACCTCCTTGTGTACCTATAGTTTGATACTTTTCTTATCGATTATGTAAATTGATTTCTGATAATTTATGGTAGAATCCGATAGAAATTATCATGATATTTTATCTATTTTTTCCTTTTTTTGAATTGTAAGAAAAATATAAAAATTGTACTATTCACGAATACATTTGTATGATATATTATATCCTGATATTAATTATATTTATAAAGGAGGACAAACAAATATGGCCTTAAATCAAGAACCCGGTCGTGAGCAGTGGGCAACAAGATTAGGATTTATATTAGCAGCAATGGGGTCTGCCGTTGGATTAGGAAACATTTGGCGCTTCTCATATGTTGCAGGCGAAAATGGAGGAGCTGCTTTATTCTTATTTACTTAGTCATGATCCTTCTAATCGGCTTGCCTATTGTTATGGCAGAGTTTACAATTGGGCGAAAAGCACAAAGTGATGCAGTCGGTTCATTTGAAAAGCTTTCACCTGGAGGAGATCGATTGGCCCCCGGTGAGCCTTGGAAAATTGCAGGTATTATGGGCGTAGCCGCTGCTTTTATGATTTTATCGTTTTACGGAGTTATTGCAGGATGGTTATTCTTTTACTTACTTAATTATTTGACCGGTAACCTTTGGACAGCTCCTGAAGGTGGCTATGGTGATTTCTTTGGTACTTTTATTGCAAGCTCAAGTCAACCAATTATATGGCAATTTATTTTTATGTTTGTAACGGTTGGGATTGTGTATGTCGGAGTTAAAAAAGGAATTGAACGTGCAAATAAGATCTTAATGCCATTATTAGGTGTTTTATTAATTGTCTTATCGATTTACGGTCTTACACTCGGTGGAGCTAAAGAAGGATTAACATTCTTATTTTCACCAGATTGGTCAGCACTTTCTGACCCTTCTATTTACTTAGCTGCCTTAGGTCAGGCTTTCTTCTCCCTAAGCTTAGGGATGGGGGCATTAATTACGTACGGTGGGTATTTATCTAAAAAGGAAAGATTACCTGGAGCAGCAGCAAGTGTTGTTTCACTTGATACGTTATTTGCTATTGTTGCTGGTTTAATGATTTTCCCTGCTGTATTCGCTTTTAATATTAACCCTGCAGAAGGACCAGGTCTTGTTTTTGTTGTGATGCCAGATGTATTTAATAGCTTTACGTTAGGTGGAGTATTCGGAATTTTATTTTTCTTCCTACTATCTGCTGCTGCATTGACATCCGCAGTTTCGTTATTAGAGGTAGCCGTCGCTTATTTCATCCGTAAGTTTAGCTGGAACCGTAAGAAGGCAACGTTAATCGTTGGATTTATTATTTTCTTAGTTGGTATTCCATCGGCACTTTCACAAGGTGTTTTAGCTGGCTACGGCTTAGGTGGCCTAGATATTATCGATTCTGTAGACTTCATCGCTTCTAATATATTCCTTCCGCTCGGAGGCTTAATTATCGCCATCTTTATGGGCTGGGGTTGGAAGAAATCAGATGCATTACGCGATTCTGATTTTGGGGACACTCGACTCGGTCGAACATGGATCTTCTTATTACGGTATATTGCACCTGTTGCCATCTTAATTGTATTTCTCGGTTCAGTTGGTGCTTTCAACTAATGCTATTTCGAAAAAAAACACCAGATGTGCAGATAACACGTCTGGTGTTTTTTATATTTTAATGGATAATTGACAAAGCGCTCGCTCAGTTTATAAGTGCTGCTTGCACTTCCATTTCTTCTTTTATTAATTCTAATAAGAGCGTTAATCCTTTTTCAATCTTTTCCGGTGTTGCATGAGTGAAATTTAACCTCATCGTATTTTTCTTTGGTTCACCAGCATAGAATGGTTGCCCCGGAACATAGGCTACCCCTCTATCAACTGCTTTATTTAATAAATCCGTCATATTCAAACAAGGATCAACTTCAATCCAAATGAACATTCCACCCTTCGGCTTAACAAAGCTTAATCCAGGTACATTTGCTTGTTCTAAAAAGGCAACCATTGCCTCCATACGCCCTTGATACGTATCACTAATCTTCTGAATATGAGCATCCAGATCAAAATGGCAGCATAATTGATATAGTGCATGCTGAGAAAGTGAATTGGAATGAAGATCATTTGCTTGCTTCGCTTGTGCCATCATCCGAATAACTTGATATGGACCAACAATCCAGCCTGTTCTTAATGCAGGTACAGCTGTTTTTGAAAACGTACTCGTATATAATACATGTGTACCATCATCTAATGCCGCAAGAGGCGTATATGTTTCACTTCGATCAAATTGAATTTCACCATATGGATCATCTTCGAACACAACAACTTTATGCTTATGGACAAGATTGACGAGTTGCTTTCGACGCTCAAGAGACCATACACGACCTGCTGGGTTTGAAAACGTTGGGACAACATAGACACATTTAGGACGATATTCTTTTAATTTTCTCTCAAGATCTTCTGGAATCATTCCATCATCATCAGAATCAACTGCGATCACTTTTGCTTCATAGGAATGAAATACTTGCAATGCTGCTAAATAGGTCGGATCTTCCGTTAATATAATATCTCCAGCACTTAACATGATTCTTGCAAATAAATCAATAGCTTGCTGTGAACCAGTCGTAATGAGAACATTGTCTGGTGAATAGTTGACAATATCCTTCTTTCCCATCCGATCGATAATCACTTCACGTAACGGGCGTAACCCCTCTGTTTCCGCATATTGCATTGATTGCTTTCCTGATTTAAATGTCCGATCAAACGCATCTTTAATACCTTCAATTGGAAACAAATCATCATCAGGTAATCCACCTGCAAACGAGATAATGTCTCCCTTACCAACTACTTTTAAAATGTCACGAACAGCTGATGATTGGAGGTGTTTCACTCGATCTGAAAATGCATACTTCATCTAACGCACCTCTATTGTAATAAAATTTTGAATATTATATATATATACTACCTTATTCCGATGGAATGTCAACGTGAGATCCAATCTTATAAAAGAAGGGCACGAAAAAGTTGGTTTTTTAACTTTTCGTGCCCTTTAAGCAATGTGTGTAACCGTTGCCAGTTTAAAAAATTGATACGAATGGGTTTCTCGTATCAATCGAGCAACGAGTGAAGCCATTGCTTATCAAATGAAAGGGCACTGGAAAAGTTGTTTTTTAACTTTTGACGCCCTTATAAAAGAAGAGAATAGCCTTGTAACTATTCTCTTCAACATACTCCTTATTTTTTCATCATCGCCGCGTATTGAGACTTCACTAATTGGTAATATGCACCGTGATTACTCATTAATTGCTCATGCGTTCCCTCTTCCAAAATATGACCATGCTCTAAGACAACTATTTTATCTGCATCGCGAATCGTTGATAAGCGATGAGCAATCATAATCGCCGTTCGACCTGCTAACAGCTTCTTTAAACCTTCTTGTATTTTCAGTTCTGTTTCGGTATCAATGCTAGCTGTTGCTTCATCGAGAATAAGAATACGCGGATCTGCAAGTAATGCGCGAGCAAAAGATAACAGTTGACGTTCCCCAACCGACAGGACACTTCCTTTCTCCTCTACTTCCGTATTATAGCCATCCTCAAGCTTCATTATAAATTCGTGTGCTCCAATTGCACGTGCAGCATTTTTAACTTCCTCATCCGTTGCATCAGGTCGCCCAAATCGAATGTTATCCATGATTGTACCGGCAAATATAAATGTATCTTGTAAGACATAGCTAACATGCTTTCGCAAATCGTCTAGCTTCAAGTCTCGTAGATCAACTCCATCAAGCAAAACCTTTCCGTTAGTCGGGTCATAAAAACGACTAATTAAATTGACAATCGTTGATTTACCAGAGCCAGTATGTCCGACAAGTGCAATCGTTTCACCTGCTTCAAATGTTAAGTCTATGCAATGCAGCGCTTTTCTCTTCTCATCATATGAGAACTCAACGCCTTCAAACGTAACCTCTCCCTTTACATCTGCTAACACTTTTGCTTCTTCTTTTTCAGGAACAGATGGCTTCTCATCTAAAAATTCAAAGATTCGCTCCGATGAGGCCATACCTACTAATAATTGATTGTACACTTGACCTAGGCGGGAGATTGGCTCCCAAAACATTCCTAAATAGAAGGCAAACGATACAAATACACCGAGAGTTAGCGTACTCGTATCTGATTGAAGCAAATACGCTCCATACCAAATTAAAACAACTGTACCTATAGCACCAGACATTTCTACAATTGGACGAAAAATCGCATTTTTCTTCGTTGCATCTCTCCAGCTTTCATAGTTATCGGTATTCACCCCATCAAAGAATTCCATATTTTCATGTTCTTGCGCATACGCTTGAGTGACACGAATCCCTTGAATGCTTTCGTTCAAATGCGAATTTAATTTCGATTGTCGAATCCGAACCTTTTGCCATGAACGTCTTATATTTTTTCTTAACTTCGTTGAAATAAAGAACATGATTGGTACAACGATTAAGACTAAAATAGCTAGTTCTGGACTTAATGTGAATAAAATAATAACAATCCCGAGTAGCATCGCGATGTCCATAATCAAATTAACGACACCATTCGTAAACAGGTCTTGCATCGAATTCACATCATTAATAACCCTTACCAAAATAGACCCTGCCGAACGTTGGTCAAAAAATCGATGTGATAAACGTTGAATATGATTAAATAATGCTCTACGTATATCATAAATCATATGCTGTCCAAGCTCATTCATCCAACGAATTCGTAGTATATTAGCAAGCCATGATGCTAAATACATAAATAGAACTGTCAAAGCAATTGTTGTCATAAGAGACATATTACCAGGTGCAATCGCATAATCAATAGACCATCCAATAAAAATTGGAGCAGCTAATCGAACGGCACTTACTACGAGCATTGCTAAAATCGTTTTAGGTAAATAGCTTTTTGCATATGGCTTCATATAGCTCAATAAACGGATCATTTGTTTCCAGTTAAAAGGTTTATCGATAATTTGTTCAACTGTATAATGGAAACGAGACCTTTTCTGCTCTTGTGTACGTTGTACTTCTGTATGTGTTTGACTCATTCTTGCTCCTCCTTTCTCTATACTTGCTGCAAGACATATTCTTGGTCTTGGTTTTGTATGTCATAAATTCGGCGGTATTGCCCATTTGTGTTTCTCAATAATTCCTCATGTGTCCCACGTTCAATAATTTCACCTTGATCCAATACGAGTATTTCATCAGCGTGTTTCACAGATGATATACGATGAGCAATAACAAACGTTGTTCTTCCTTTCATCACTTCTTGAAATGCACGTTGTATCTTCGTTTCTGTTTGCATATCAACGGCGCTCGTAGCATCATCAAGAATTAAAATACGTGGATCCATAATTATCGATCGTGCAATGGCAATACGTTGCTTTTGACCACCTGATAATCCTAGACCACGTTCACCTAATACCGTGTCATAACCATCAGGTAATTCTGCAATAAATTCGTGCGCATCTGCTCGCTTAGCTGCATCAATGATGTCCGCCATCGTCGCATTAGGTCGACCATAGGCAATATTATCACGAATCGTTGACGAGAAAAGAAAGGTTTCTTGTAATACAGCACCAATTTGTTCGCGTAGTTCCTTTAACGTGTAATCATCAATCGAACGACCGTCTATCAAAATATCACCAGATGAACGTTCGTAGAAGCGAGTAATCAACTGAATAATACTTGATTTCCCTGATCCCGTTGCACCAACTAGCCCAATTGTCTTACCCTTAGTTGCTTCAAAGGAAATGTTCTTTAATGCTTGTTGCTGCTTGGCCCCATACGTCAATGAAACGTTGTTAAAAATCACTTCTCCTACAAAATCATCTTTCCTTTGCAACACTGGTTTCTTCGCATCATCACGACGTACAGACTCATCTAATACTTCGATTAATCGTTCTCCTGACGCTTTTGATTGCGAAAACATATTCACAATAAAGCCTAGTTGCATAATCGGACCTATAATAAACCATACTAAGCTAAAGAAGGCGATAAGCTGGCCGACTTGCAAACTACCTTGAATCGTTAAATAACCACCATAAGCTAGTAAAATAACAGCAGATATATTTCCTAGAAACTCCATCAATGGAAAATACCTTCCCCATATTTTAGCTAAATCAATATGTTTCTTACGATAGTCTTCATTCGATTGAGAAAACCGTGTAATTTCCTCATCTTCCTGTGATAACGCTTTTACCGTATTCATGCCACTAACGTTTTCCTGGACTTTTGTGTTTAAACGAGCTAATGATTTTCGAATACCACGAAATCCTGGGTGTACTCGCTTATCAAATTTTGCTACACTAATGGCTAAAAATGGGATCGTTATCATTGAGACGAGAGTAAGTGGAACGGAGTAATAGAACATAACTGACATACTAAAACCAACGAGTAATATAATATTTAAGAGCTGAGCACAGCCGAACGATAAGAAGAAGCGAAAGGCTTCGACATCTGCGGTTAAGCGGGACATTAAATCGCCTGTCTTAGCATTATCATAATAGCGAAATGGTAAAAACTGAAGCTTTTCATATAACGTATCTCGTAATTTACGTACCGCCTTTATCCCGAATAAATCTCCTAAATATTGGTGAACGTATACTGCACCACCTTTTATAATCATCGTTCCCATTATCGTTAAAGCTAAATAAGGAATTAATTCAAATCGACCATTTTCAATTGCTTCATCAATTGTAAAGGCTAGAATCATTGGGTAAAGAACCGTCATAACCGTTACGACAACGAGTGCAAGTAACGACCAGGCAAACAATGATTTAAATGGCCAATAAAACTCTTTCAAACGTTTAAATGTATCCATCTCCATCACCTCATAATATGTACACTCTTAAACTCTATAAATTTATTTAGAGTCTCGAATGATTTTATGAAACTAAACACTATATTAAACCTAATACAAACTAGAAGTCAATAACGTTTTAAAACGTTTTCAATATTTTATAAGAATAGCTGCGTAATGAGCTTTTCTGGAAGTAGGTTCTTTCAACAATACGTGTACATATGGAGCCAATACCCTTCACTGAATCCACTTTACACCTTCCATCTTTAGACTTTCAAGCGATTTATATAATATGGTTTATCTTAAAAAGGTATCCCACTGCTTTACTCATTAGCAGTGGGACATTGTTCATAAATATTTACGATGCACTTTATGACCGTCATACACAAAGGTGATCGCTTTATCATTTACCTTTGTTTCAATATGAACAGTTCTACCCCATAATTGATATATATAAGGAAGTACTTTTTCTAAATATCCAACGTCAAGCTCTGTTCCTTCATAGGAGTGAGTGATATACAATTCACCGTTTTTCATATAATCACCGTTTGTCACAAGTAAATAAGGAAAACCACCATTTACACGAGACAAAACGAGCTGATCACGAATATGCTCCCACTCTTTATCAACAATCTTATACTCGCTTCCTTGCTTTTGGAACAAATACATGTCTTCGTTCATAACAAGATCTTTCGTTAAGTAGTTACGAATAAATGAAATATCTGATTCAATCTCACGAACTTCAAAGATCTTATCTCTTCCACTACCCTCTTTAATTCCTTGACGTTCCTTCATATCATCAGTTGGGTGATTAAAGCGCTCTTCAATATCCTCAAATATTTTTAACCCTAAATAGTAAGGGTTAATCGTTGTCTTTGATGGCTGAACAACCCCAGCATTTAATTTAGCAAATTCAATCGTTTCTTCACTCGTTAAATCCATTTCTCTCAAAATACGTGCATGCCAAAATGATGCCCAGCCTTCATTCATAATTTTCGTCTCAAGCTGCGGCCAAAAGTAGAGCATTTCTTCACGCATCATCGTTAAGACATCACGTTGCCAAGGCTCTAACTCTCGACTATACTCCTCTATGAATAGCAATAAATCCTTTTCAGGCTTAGGTGGAAACTTCTTCTTCTTTTTTGGCTTTTCATTGTCACCCTTCTGATCCATATCCCACAAATCATCATATTCAGATTTTTTTCGTTGCACATTGGTGTCATCTTCTTCATCTGCCATAGACCAATTTAATTGGGGCCTTACAAGACTAGGATCTATATGCTCTTGAATCGCCAAAACAGCATCTAAGAAACTCTCTACCTCTTCCTTCCCATATTGATGTTCATAATGCGCTATTCGTTCGGCGGTTGCACTCATACTCTCAACCATGTCACGGCGTGTATTCGAAAATCGAACATTGTTTTTAAAAAAATCACAATGCGCAAGAACATGAGCAACAATGAGCTTATTTTGTATTAATGAATTACTATCTAACAAAAAGGCATAGCATGGGTCAGAGTTAATAACAAGCTCATAAATTTTACTTAAGCCAAAGTCATATTGTAGCTTCATTTTATGATATTGCTTGCCAAACGACCAATGGCTATACCTTGTTGGCATTCCATATGCACCAAACGTATAAATAATATCAGCCGGACATATTTCATATCTCATTTCATAAAAATCAAGTCCAAATCCATCGGCAATTTCAGTGATTTCTGAAATGGCATATTCCAGCTCTTTCTCAATTAGAGACATGTATTTCCCTCCCTTGTTTCAACCTCTCTTATTTGTATATGATTGAAGAAGGGAAATCATGTATCTCTATCTAGTAATGCACTCTCCTCGTTCCAAGAGTGGACACAAAGCGAACAAATGCAGAACGACCACTTTCGTCACGTTTAAATACCCCAGCATGATGTAATATTTCTAAAAAGACCTGTCCAAGCTCTTGACGTAATAGTTGCTCAAAAGAAACCTCATTGTCAAAGCCATATTGATTTTTTATTTTCTCGGCCCATTTTAAATGCTTTGTGATCTCACCAGTTGCATCGACTGTTTCACGACGTTCTTTCGCTCCTATATAAGTGGCCACTCGTTTCAGTTCATCCTTCAATCGCCCCGGCAATACCGCTAATCCCATCACTTCAATGAGCCCGATATTTTCTTTCTTAATATGATGAACATGCTGATGAGGATGGAATAGGCCATCAGGATGTTCAGCAGTTGTTCGATTGTTCCTTAAAACTAAATCTAATTCAAACTTTCCCCCTCGCATACGGGAGATTGGGGTAATCGTATTATGTGGTGTATCATCCGTTTGTGCAACTACGTTAGCCTTACGATCCTCATATACACGCCAAGCTTCTAAAATATCATCTGCGGCGTTGGCTAACTCTTCCTTATCCGTTGATTGTAACCGTAGCACAGACATCGGCCATTTCACGATTCCTGCTTGTACTGATGGGAAACGTTCAAAAGAAAATACCTCTTCCATTTCTGCTTTAGCCATTGGGAAATCATGAGCTCCTCCTTGGAAATGATCATGGCTTAATATCGAGCCTCCGACAATAGGCAAATCTGCATTAGAGCCTAAGAAATAATGTGGAAACTGCTCAACAAAATCAAGAAGGCGTTTAAACGTTAAATGACTAATTTTCATTGGCTCATGCTTTTCCTTTAAGACAATGGCATGCTCATTATAGTACACATACGGCGAAAATTGAATGTGCCAACTCTCATCATTTAACGTAACAGGGATTGTTCGTAAATTTTGCCTTGCCGGATGGTTGATACGGCCTTTATAGCCTACGTTTTCGACACAAAGTAAACATTTAGGGTAGTTAACACTTTCCATCCCTTTCGCTGCAGCGATCGCCTTAGGGTCCTTTTCCGGTTTGGATAAATTAATCGTAACTTCAAGCTGGCCATAGCCCGTATCAGCATACCAATGCTCATTCTTTGCAATTCGGTCCGTTCGGATATAGTGAACATCCTTAGATAACTGATATAAATAACGTGTTGCCGCTTCAGAACTTTCTTCCTTACATTTCTCGAAAAATGTATGAATCACTTCAGAAGGTCGCTTCGTTAACATGCCCATTAGTTGTGTGTCGAGTAAGTCACGATATACAACTGAATTAGATTCGAGTACACCCTCCTTTGCAGCCCAATCTAATATATTTGTTAGAATGGCCACTGGTGTATCTAACTCCTCTTCATCAACCTTTACTTCTTCAACTGTATCTAAAGACAAAATCGCTAACAGTTGGTTACGTGTCCAAATGACGTCCTCTTTCTCTATTAATTTTTTTTTCAATCCGTATTGTATTAATCGTTCAATATCTTGATAAATACTCATCCTCACGCATCCTTTCATGGTCGTAGTATCGGATACTCACCCTCAGTTTACACTAAACGAGAAAGTTAGTAAATTTATTTAATAAAGTTTTTATAAATTCATATGCTATTATCTTCATTGATGTTTTATGATCCAAACAAATGAGCAATTACAAAGTGTAAATTCATGACATTATTTAGCTCTTGCAACTGTATGAGCTTTCCATTAAGCAAAAAAGTGCCTGCAAAGAAACATTCTCTGCAAGCACTACATGTTAAACAAGGGATTGAACTTTAGCCATCACATCTGTTTTTAACGTTTCTAACGCTTGTTGACTCTCAGCCAACGAGCTCTTATTAACACCAAAATAAAATTTCACTTTTGGCTCCGTTCCAGACGGACGAATACAGAACCATGATCCATCCGCAAGCTTATACTTTAATACATTTGACTTAGGCAACGTAATATCCGTCTTTTCATTTGTCTCTAATTCTGTCACAATACTCGTTTCGTAATCTTCGACTGACACGACCGCCTGACCACCCATCATCTTTGGTGGTTCATTCCGGAAATTCGCTAATATATGTTGAATCTTTTCAACTCCGGCTTTCCCTTTAAGAGTTAGAGACTCTAATCCTTCTTGATAGAAACCATACTTTGCAAACATTTCCAATAATCCGTCATATAGTGTCATTTGACGTGTTTTATAATAAGTAGCTAGCTCGGCTGCAAATAAACAAGCTTGAACAGCATCTTTATCGCGAACAAAATCTCCAATTAAATACCCGTAACTTTCTTCATAACCAAACAAAAATTGATGTTGTCCCGTTTCTTGATACTGTTTAATTTTCTCACCAATAAATTTAAAACCTGTTAACGTATCAATCGTTGTTAAATGAAATCGCTCTGCAATAGCTCGACCAATCTCAGACGTTACAATGGTTTTTAACACTGCACCATTTTCAGGAAGCATATTCTGATGTTCTTTCTGCGTTAGCAAATAATCAAGCATTAGAGCGCCTGTTTGATTTCCAGTTAAAACAACATATTGGTCTTCATTGTTTTTGACAGCCACACCTACACGGTCTCCATCTGGGTCTGTTGCTAATAGTACATCAGCCTGTTCTTTCTCACCTAACTCCATAGCTAGCTTAAATGCCGCATGCTCCTCAGGATTAGGAGAGCTCACCGTTGAAAAGTTAGGATCAGGAAGCTCCTGTTCTGGAACAACTGTAAGATTCGTGAATCCGTTACTTTCTAATGCTCGACGAACTGGGATGTTCGCAGCACCATGTAGTGGTGTAAAAATTATTTTCACATTATGAGCCTCTTCTTCAATCAATTCCTTTTGGACTAGAATTGATGATAACGCTTCATTATAAGCTTCATCAATGTCCTCAGAAACAATTTTTAACAGTTGATTTCCTTTTAGCTCCATTTCGTCAGCAACAGGGATCTCTAATTCATTTTCAACAGAATTTACATATTGTACAAGTTCTTCAGCTGGTCCAGGAGGAAGCTGTCCACCGTCATCACCGTACACTTTAAAGCCATTATATTCAGGAGGGTTATGACTCGCCGTTATCACAACACCACCAGCTGCCTTTAAATACCTCACAGCAAACGAAAGCTCTGGAGTCGGGCGTAAGTCATGAAATAAATAGGACTGAATGCCGTGATTCCCTAATGTTAATGCCGTTTCTAAAGCAAATTCCTTCGATTTATGTCTTGAATCAAATGCAATCGCTACACCACGTTCTTTTGCTTCTTGTCCTTGATTTTCTATGTAACGAGCTAGCCCCTCTGCCGCTCGACGTATCGTATATGTATTCATGCGGTTTGTACCCGGTCCAATTTCACCACGCATGCCGCCTGTTCCAAACTCTAAATTCTTATAAAAGCTGTCTTCAAGAACTTCGTTATTGCCTCTTAACTGTTCAAGTAATTGTTTCAGTTCTTCCTCTAATGCTGAATACTTTGCCCATTTTTCATATTGTGTTCGCCAATCCATCATCATTCCCCCTCTTCAATTTCGTACCAGATATCCATCGCTTATTATACCATTATCTTACTCACTACAAATACTTGCACTAAAAAAACCTATGTTTTTTTATTAGTGTAAGATACTTCCTCAACTGTCGCAATCATATACTCAATATATAGAAAAGAGTCACCTCAGCATTCCTTCGTTCTGAGGCAACTCTTACAATCATTAAGACTTAAATCCATTTGGATGGGCTTGATGCCAACTCCACGCATGTGAAATGATTTCCTTTAATGAAGGGTACGCTGGCCGCCACCCTAATTCCTTCTTCGCCAATTCAGATGAAGCAATTAATGTCGCTGGGTCACCAGCACGTCTTGGAGCTACTTGTGCCGGAATGTTATGACCTGTTACATCTCGACAAGTATCAATGACTTCTTTCACGGTAAAGCCTGCACCGTTCCCTAAATTATAAATCGCACTTTCATCCTTTTCACGTAATGATTGTACAGCCAAATAATGAGCTTGGGCAAGGTCGAGCACATGAATATAATCACGTACACAGCTTCCATCCTTCGTATCATAATCCTCACCAAAGATTTGTACATGCTCCCGTTGATTCAGCGAAACCTGTAGTACAATTGGTATAAGATGAGATTCAGGAGTATGATCCTCACCAATTTGACCTTTCGGGTCAGCTCCAGCCGCATTAAAATAACGTAAGCAAACCGATTTTAAACCATATGCTTGATCACACCACTTCAGCATTCGTTCAATTGCTAGCTTCGTTTCTCCATATGGATTCGTCGGGATCGTCGGATCAGATTCTTTTATTGGAATGGAGACAGGTTCTCCGTATGTTGCAGCAGTTGAAGAGAATACAATTCGTGAAACACCATATTCCTGCATTTTCTTCACTAGCTTATACGTGCCTAGCACATTATTTTCATAGTATTTTAATGGGTTCCCTACACTTTCTCCTACTAATGAATATGCCGCAAAATGAATAACAGAATCAATTGTATGTTTGGTGAAAATCGTATCTAAGATCCGTTCATCCTCAATAGAGCCTTCATAAAAAGTAGCCCCTAATGTCGCTTCCAGATGACCTGTCTCCAAACTATCCAAAACAACGACTTCTTCCTCTTGGTCTTGTAAATACAAGACCGTATGACTGCCTATATATCCAGCTCCACCAACAACTAAAATAGCCATAGCATTTCTCCCCCTTCTTATGCTTAAACCTCTGTCACTCCATTACCTGCTTCGCAAATATAAAAAGATGGATCTAATCCCGTTTTGGCATGATACGTTTTTGCCACTTGCTCTTTAAACGATTCAACTTGTTCAGCGGCTACAATACTAACAGAACATCCTCCAAAACCAGCACCTGTCATTCTCGTTCCAATACAACCTTCAACAACACGTTGTGAATCATAAAGGGCATCTAACGCTTCTCCCGTCACTTCATAATCATCCCGTAATGAAACATGAGATTCTAACATACGCTTTCCGAAACGATTTAAATCGCCTGACTCAAGCGCAGCCTTAGCATCCTCTGTACGAGCATTTTCTGTTACGACATGCTTCACCCGACGATAAAGCAACTCATTGTCTAACCACATTTCAATTGAAGCTAGGTCATTCATATGAGCATCACTTAACGTTTTCCATTCCGGTCGATGCTGTTGAATAACTGCAAGAGCTTCTTCGCACTCTGCTCGTCGCTCATTGTATTTCGAATCAGCTAACCCTCTTCGTTTATTCGTATTCGTAATGACAATTTTATTTTCGCCAAGCTCAAGAGGAACGTCACGCGCCTCCATCGTATTCGTATTTAAATAAATCGCGTGTTTTTCCTTACATAGCCCGACCGCATATTGGTCCATAATGCCACTGTTAACACCAATATAATGATTTTCCATCCGCTGACACAATTTAGCCAGCTCTACTCTTGATAACGAAACATTAAATAATTCGCTCAAGCCGTAAGCTGTTACCATACCGATAGACGCTGAAGATGATAACCCTGCTCCATTTGGAATTGTACCGTGATACACGACATCAACCCCTTTTAAGGAGTCAGTTAATTTCACTAATTCATTTATAATCCCTTTAGGGTAATTACCCCAATCATCCTCATCCTTATAAGCGAGATCGTCTAATGAAAATGTGATTTTTTGATCGAAGTTTGTACTTACTAATGTACACTTTCGGTCCGTACGGGGACTAATAGTCATAAATGTCCCAATCGTTAAAGCTGTCGGAAATACAAACCCTCCATTGTAATCGGTATGTTCCCCGATTAAATTCACTCGTCCAGGAGCAAAGAACGTGCGTGCGTGCTGTGACTTATTTGAGAACTCATGAAAAAAGCGCTCTTTTACTATTTGAATGTCCATCGTTTACCTCCATCAACCTATTTCAAAGTTAATTAATTAATTTTATTAAGTATTATATCATAGGTTTGATTAAGAAACAGCACTATTTCTTGAGAAAATTTGTTTCAAGACGATCGTAACAGCTCCAATCACTGTTCCATTATCTCCTAAGTGAGATAATACAATTTCCGTATTTCGAGCTTGCTCAGTTAACGCCTTCGTTTGAACAACTTTTTTTAATGGTTCAAGTATAAAATCACCCGCTTTTGAAACACCACCACCAATAATCACTTTTTCAGGATTCATAAAATGAATAATATTAATGATAGCAATACCTAAGTATGTCCCTGTCTCTTCTAAAAGCTCAATCGCCAATTCATCTCCAGCCATTGCACATTCATGAATCACTTTTCCGCTTAAGTTATTTTTCATTAGCATCGACTTTCGCCCACTCCCAAGTGCTTCCAATGCTCGTTGCTGTAGAGCTTCACTACTTGCTATTGTTTGTAAACATCCGTCATTTCCGCATTGACATCTCTTCCCATGCATATCAACAACTGTATGGCCAATTTCCCCTGCCGTACCATGGTGCCCATAAAATAACTCGTTATTTAAAATGATCCCTGCCCCTATCCCTGTTCCAACATTCATACAAAGGACATGATCAATATCTTTCCCATTTCCAAACCAAGACTCTCCTAAAGCGAGTGCTCTTGCGTCATTTTCAACATAGGTCGTTATTTCAAAATAATCTTCTAGCTCCTGTTTAATGGGGATATTTGATAAATTGAAATTTGGAGCGTACAAGGCTATTCCGTCTGTATGGTCCACGATACCATGCATCCCTACACCTATTCCGATCATTTTTTCTTTCGGGCATGATGAGTGTGAGAGAACATCAGTAATCACTTCTTTTAGTACATTAAGAAACGTATGTTCATTCATTTCCTTTGGTAATACATGTGTAACTTGGTGCTCAATTGTCGCATCTAAATCAGTGAGTACAGCTCTAATAGAACGACCGCCTACATCTACTCCGATAATGTAAGAATGCTTTGCTTCTATTGTAAGAAGAATTGGTTTTCTCCCACCTTTTGATTTACCAATCGCACTCTCCTTCACGATTCCTGTCTCCAATAATTCTGAAACGATGTTCGTGACCGTTGGTGGTGTTAACTTGGTTTGTTTAGCAATATCTGCACGCGAGATTGGACCATATTCACGAATAATCGTTAAAATAACCGATCGGTTCAAGGACTTCATTAATTGAAAGCTACCTGTTATATGTGTACGAGTCACATTCATCCCTCATTTCTATTCCTAACTAGTAATATGAAAAGTATATCGTCTCTTATAGAAAGTGACAATCGATTATTCGGTATCGGCTTTGTACAAGCTCGTATAAAAGATAAAACTGAACTTGAGTATACATATATGTTAGATTGGAGGTAATTCAGTGAAAAACTGAAACCAATCCCTTTTATTGGTCGTATATTTTACTAACAAAGAAAAGGAGTTGTTAAAATGATTGAAATGTTATGGTTAAGCATCATTGGTATTATTCTGTTTATCCTATTAATTATAGGGATTGTTGTCTTTATTATTTTTAAGTTGCGATATAAGACGGCAAGTACAAACCAGGCTCTCATTATTACAGGGCCAAATCTCGGAAACCCAGATGAGGATTCACGAATTTTTGTTGATGAAAATGGTAGAAGTATGAAGATTATTCGTGGTGGAGGTGTGAGACTTAAGCTCTTTCAAACATGCACACCGGTTGATTTAAATTCCTTTCAAATTAAATTAACCACACCGAAAGTGTATACCTCCCAAGGGGTTCCTGTCATTGCTGATGCGGTTACTTCTGTGAAGATTGCCGATTCCCTTATCGGAGTAGCCAATTACGCGGAACAATTTCTCGGAAAGAAGCAAAAAGAAATTGAAGATGAAGTTTCAAAAGTACTAGGTACCAACCTTCGTGCCATATTATCAAAATTGAGCGTCACCGAAATTAATAATGACCGTGAATCATTTAATCATCAAGTTCAAGAAATTGCTCAAGAAGAACTCGACAATATGGGCTTTAAAATTACTTCATTTGGTTTAGATGATTTAAGAGATACAGATGAAGAGAATGGATACTTAGAAAACCTCGGACGTCCACGAATAGCTGAAATACGTAAGAAAGCGGAAATGGCGGAATCCGATGCTGAAAAGGAAACAAGAATTTATCGAGCGAAAAATGATCAAGAGGCACAAGATGAAGAAAATCGTCGGTTAACAGCTATTGCCGAATCTCGCAAAGAAAAAGACGTGAAGGAAGCACAAATTAAAGAAGAAACAGAGCGTGCCCGAGCAAAGTCGGAGCAATCCTATGAGTTAGAGAAAGCTAAGCTTGCTCAACAAGTGAAAGAAGAAGAAATGCAAATTCAATACATCGAGCGGCAGCGCCAAGTTCAATTACAAGTTGAGGAACAAAAACGTCGTAAAGCTCTCGCTGATGCAGATGCCTACGATATTAAAGCAAGAGCAGAAGCCGAAGCAGAGAAAGCTCGAATTGATGGGGAAACGAAAGCGACCATTGAAAAACAAAAGGGGCTTGCCGAAGCCGAAGTTATTCGTGAGCGTGGTCGTGCGGAAGCAGAAGCTAAAGAGCTTATGGCTCAAGCCATGGAGAAGTTTGGAGAAGCAGCTATTCTCGAAATGTTTATCCAAGTCCTTCCGAAATATGCACATGAAATTGCCAAACCTTTATCACAAATTGAAGAAATGAAAGTATTTGACTTTGGTGGATCAGATTCAAATGGCGGAGCATCAAAAATTACAAGCAACGTGACGAAAACAATGCTAGGTCTGCAAGAAAGTTTAAAAGAAACGACGGGAATGGACCTGAAAGAAATGTTAGAAACTTACGTCTCAAGAGGCCGAAATCAGTTATTTGAAGAAATCAAAGAAACGGCAAGCACAACTGAATATGCCAATCAAGAGCATACTATTGAGCGCGAGGATGAGGAGAATTCCAATCTTGCCGAACAACGAGAAGAAAACATAGATTCCTAAAAGACAATTTGAGCGCTATGTTAGCTATTACAGGACTTGAAGGTCCGATACTATCATGTAATGAGCTTACATAGCGCCTCTTTATACTATTTTCTAGTTGATCCTATCTCCTCTATTGACTTCTAATGATTTCTAGTTTTAAATCAGGTGGTAATGGCTGGCCTAAATGAAATAAGTCAGCTGGATCACGACGATTACGTGCCGCTATCTCACCTTCAACTGAGAGAAACAACTGGTTTTGATAAACATCCCGTCCCTTTTTTGCATGAACAAGTGCCACCCACTGACCTCGCACAGAAAAGATCACGTTAGCTTCATATAATCCTTCACCTATTGAATGGAACGTCCGCTCAATTTGATGAACCGTTTCTGGTCGATCAAATACGACCGATACCTCTGCATCTTCAATCGGTTCATTGCGCTCATCAACGATATACAGGTGAATCGTTGATACGTTACCTGTATAAAATACATCTTCGCTAATCGTCGTAACATTCCAATGATCAATGACCTTTTCATTAGGGAAAAGTGCGATAATAAATAAAACAAAACCGATTAAACAGACGAGTACAGCTACGATTGCTGGCCATTCAATGAACGTTTTTGTCTCAATTCTCATCTTTAACCTCCTTGCTGTCATCTTCATCATTTCCAGCAAAAAGAAACCTTAAACAAAAAGAATAGAGAAATGCGACCTTCACAAGTTGCTTTAGATTTTTTCCTTTTCATTAATCTACTTTCATTATCACCATAGTAGGTATTTACTTAAATCGTTATTTCTGCCGATATTCAATCGCAAATATATCATGTCTACGATCTTTCAATTGCCTCACACTACCAGCCCGGCGATTTCGTCTTAATATTTCTAAATCGACATCACCAACAACAACCGTTTCAATATTCGGTTGGCATTCTCCGACAATCCCATCACGAGCAAATGTAAAATCAGAGGGACTAAAAATCCCTGATTGTGCATATTGAATATCCATATTTTCAACATCAGTTAAGTTACCCACTGTCCCTGACAAAACGGTGTATACTTGATTTTCAATCGCACGCGCTTGTGAACAGTACCGAACACGTAAGTATCCTTGGCGATCATCCGTACAAAATGGTGTGAAGATGATGTTCGCCCCTTGATCTACTGCGATACGCCCGAGTTCAGGAAATTCAATGTCATAACAAATTTGTATCGCTATTTTTCCACAATCTGTATCAAAGACGTTCACCTTATCTCCGCCTGAAATTCCCCAAAAACGCTTTTCATTTGGAGTAATGTGAAGCTTATACTGTTTCTCGATCGTCCCATCTCTTCTAAATAAATATGAGATATTGAAGATTTTCCCTTCTTCTTCAACAAAGTGTGAACCACCAATAATGTTTACGTTATATTTAACAGCTAAATTCGTAAACAAATCTAAATAGTCTTCCGTAAATTCAGTTAAGCGACGAATGGCCAAACTTGGACTTTTTTCAGGTAAAAAAGATAATAACTGTAAGGTGAAAATTTCTGGAAATACAGCAAAATCAGACTGAAAGCTTGCCGCTACATCTGTGTAATACTCACATTGAATAGCAAAGTCTTCAAATGATGATATTTTCTTCATTTCATATTGAATTGTTGTAATTCGCACGGGAAATGATGTCTTAAATTGACGCTTAGGCATCGTAGAACGGTAATCTATATTATTCCATTCCATTAATGTCGCATAACGAAGCGATGCTTTATCATCATGTAAATAATTTGGATTAACCCGCTTTAATGTAAAACCATTCATCACCTGGAATGTCAGTACAGGGTCATAAATGTTATGCATCATCACTTCTTCGACATACTGTCTAGGAGTCAATTCTTTAGCGTACTTATAATAATTTGGTATACGCCCCCCAATAATGATACTTTTTAAATTTAACTCTCTCGCCAAATCTTTTCGAGCCTCGTACAACCTCCTACCTATTTTCATCCGACGATAATCAGGATGGACCATTATTTCAATACCATACAAATTATAGCCTTCAGGATCATGATTTGTAATGTACCCTTTGTCAGTAATCTCATTCCATGTGTGTTGGTCATCATATTCATCAAAATTAATAATTAAGCTTGAACATGAACCAATAATAATGCCATCATATTCAACACAAAACTGCCCTTCAGGAAAGTGCTCCAAATGGCTCTGCAAATGTTCTATTTTCCATGGCTCCATATTTGGAAAGCATAATTTCTGCATTTCGATTATTTCTAGAAAATCACCTTCACGTATGTTACGAAGAATCATTTTCTTTTCATATTTAGATACATCAATTTTGGACACGATGTCACTCCCTTGTTACGACATTCATCAATTTACCTTTTTATTATAAGAAATATCCCTCATAATAACATACATTATATTTAAAGGTATAATGGACAGTATTTAATGATACGAATCTATAAAAAAAACCACCTTATAGGCGGTTTTCATTACTCTTCCTTAACAGCGATATGTACTCTAACTTCGCCAATACCTGTAGTAAATGGAATTGTAACAAATGGCAACTTAGAATGAAATTTAGAATCTCCTTCATTCACAATTGGTGTTGTCACATCGATGGTACAGGCTTCCTTGGAAAGTTCTGTTGCGGTTGTTCCTGCTACCCAATTCCCAAACTCTTGAACAGCACTCCAACCCATTTCGTCAAGCTCTTGAATTTCCATACCACCCATCATCGTACCTACTAACTTCTTTGCTGTTTCCCCTGAAAAGGTAGCAATAATTTGACCTGTTAATTCACCTTTTATTCCTAATATTACAGCCACATTGTTTGATGGAATCGATCCAGTACCTGCACTTGGTTTTTCTTGATTAACCTCTAAGCCAAAGTGATTTGTTAATATCTCTTTCGTTGCTCTACTTATTGCATTCACATGATTAACATTCACGTAACATTCCCCCAAAAGCACCACGACAACACAAATGTCGAAAAGTGACAAAAAATTATTATGAAAGTTGTCGTTCTTTGTCGTTTTCACGAATAGCATACCATTGTTCACGTGCCATTTCTACTATTTTTTTCTCTTCATGCTTATTTTTATGCTCAACAACCTTTGCTAAATATTTCAACGCATCTTCTATATAATCAACTCTTCTAGCCATTTCCCCAATCATATATAGCATTTTAATATCTGTCATCGTTGTGCCGATATAGTCAGCTTCCAAATAAGACGCTTTATATTTTTCTAATGCCTTCAATAAAAAGCGCCTTTCTTCACATTCATCCCCCTTCATTCGACAAAGCCATCCTAACCTTAAACATAAACTTGCCATAACAATTGACTTTTCCTTCTTTATCATCCCGCTAATAACTGCCAATTTTGTTGCTTTAATCGCAACTTCCACATTTCGTTCTTGCCCAAAATCTTGTACTTCCCAATCTTTTAACTGTTCTTTAATGACATTTAGTGAATCACTACTAATGTTTGGAGAAAATGTATCCATAAAGGCAAATCCACAATTAGGACATACAATAACCTCATATAGTAATGGATGAATGGTAGAATCTTTATACTCAGTAAAAAAGTCGCTATGAATGTTTTCTACTTTTAAAAAACGTGTGCGCACTCGTTTAGTAGAGTGTTTATGAGCACATATTTGACAAACGCTCTCTTTATCATATAACGGTGTCAGCATTTCATTCATTATTATCACCTAGTCTAATCGTCTTTCTTTTATTTTAGTCCAAAAGTACCTATTATACTAGAGGGAAATAAAATTTTTCTTAAATGTTTCTTTTTATTACGACTATACGTATAAAAACACCACCCAAAAAGACCTATAATGGTTCTTAGGTGGTATATGATACATGACTTCTGTTTTAGTGATCCTTTTATAGCCCAGCTGACCGTTGCAACCTTTTAGCTATTTCTAAATAATCTTCATACGAAATTCCTGGAGCGAATTCTTCGGGAATTTCAGGAAAATCTGGAACAGGTGCTCCTTCAGGCATCCCTCTAATCACCTCTAACGGCTTTCCATCCTCAGGATGATTTCCCTTCCAAATTTTATCTATGTCCTTGTAATCTTTATCACTAAAAGTATATAGCTTACGATGTACACCTTGCTCTTCAAACTTTCTCGCATAGTCGAAGGATTTATTTTCTAAATTAGGAATGGGTACGAGCTTTGTCATATCTACTCCTGTTGCTATTTCTAAAGCCTTGGCATAAGCAACCACATGCACACCTCCTCTGACTAATAAATATCCGATCATTTCCCTAGCCACCGGATGATCCGTCATTTCATAAACTCTCATCTTATGTGTTCTAGCACCACATTCTAAGAAGAAATTATGCAATAAATCAAGGATCAAATTACCACTATTAAAAACATATTCACCTTTCCATGGTGCTCCCATCGAATCCATTGGATAAGATGTTTGGGCAGTTTGAATAAAATGATACGTATTGCGCTTATCCTTTGCAGCTTGCATCGGCGTAATATCAGGATCTGCTGGGAATGTTGTCCCTTGAATCATTAAGTTAATCGTATTAGAAACGAGTTCAACGTGGCCAAATTCTTCAGCAGTAATACTAGCAACTAAATCATAAAACGGCTTTAACTTTTTCTTATTACGAAAATTAAATGATTGATACATGTAATTATTTAATGTCGACATCTCCCCAAATTTGCCGCCTAATAATTCTTGAACAGCAGCTGCTGCATTGGCGTCTGGATGATCTGGCTTAGGGAGATCAATAAGCAACTTATTATACCGTTTTATCAAAGTATTCCCCTCCATCAAATCAAAGTCACTTACTATATGACATATGATTGGCGAAGTTTGTCTAATACCTCTATGTTTGACCAATTATGAGTATTTTTGATTTTGTTGATCAATGTCGGAATAATTGGAATAAAAATACTCTAAATACTTATCGAATTATGATATGATAGTAGTACGATCAATTACCGTTCATTTCTTGAAATCATGCCCTTAAAAAAAACAGAAAATTAAGAAAAGGCAAACTTGCTGAAAGGCAAGGACGCAAAGCCACAGGTCTACGGAACCAAACTATGACGGCTGGGCTACCGATAAAGATGGAGGAATCTTGATGTTTGTATTACCCCTGGAGAATATTAAGGAAATTGATCAAGAGTGGGAACAATTAATGAAAGAAGCAAAGGAAATAGGCTTATCCCCCGAAGAAGTTCGCTTATTTCTTAAACAAGGAAGCAAACATTCTCTATCCGTACAAATGATACAACAATCAAACTCATTAGCTTAAACACAACTCGCTAAAGACAAAGTCTCCTCCGGAGGCTTTGTCAAACTCACATTTCACTTCCTCCATCCATTCATATTTTTTCACAATTCCCCTTTCTTCTTCAACACAAAAAGCCCGAACGAAGGGCGCCCTCCATTCGAACTATATTAAGGAATCGCTTGCTTTTGGTCTTGTAATAGATGTCTGAATACTCCTTTTTCTTCTTCGGCCAATTCAACGTACTCACCTGACTGAATAATTTGTCCATGCTCTAATACAATCACTTGATCTGCATCACGTATCGTTGATAAGCGATGAGCAATAACAATAATCGTCATGCTTCCTTGTAAATGACGTAATGCCTCTTGAACCTTCTTCTCATTCTCAGAATCTAAAGCACTTGTTGCTTCATCCAAAATGAGAATAGTAGGCTTTCTTAAAATTGCGCGAGCTAAGACTAGACGTTGCCTTTCACCACCTGATAGCTTCATCCCACGATCACCAATTAACGTATCTAATTGGTTCGGTAACATTTTAACGAAATCAGCCGCCATTGAAAACTGTAACGCTTCCCACATCTCTTGTTCAGTAGCATGTGGAGCGACTAGCATTAAATTCTCCCGAATCGTTTCATTAAACAAAAAAGGGTCTTGTGGTACATAACTAATCGATTGTCGTAAGTCCATTAATCGTTTTTCCGTTAAAGGTAATCCATCTACCAAAACTTGCCCCTTTTGTGGTTTATTTAGACCCATAAACAAATCAATCAACGTACTTTTCCCTGCCCCAGAATGACCCACGACAGCTGTCATTTTATTAGCAGGTATTCGTACAGAAATATTGTGAAGTGCGTATGTGTTCGATTCACTTTCCACTTCATCATGATATGAAAAATACACATTTTTACACTCAATATGATTATGAACATTAAGCTGATTTCCTTTATCAAACTTGTGAAATTCCTTCCATTCTTCACACTCATGTTGAATGGCTTTCACGACTTCAAAAGCAGGTACGGTGTTAGCAATCTGCTCCATAGATGCTTGAATATCTGTAACACGAGGCCACAATCTAGAGAAAATCACAATAACAAGTAATAATTGTCCTCCTTGTGAATGGAACAAGTTAATCGAAAAAAAAATAAACATAGCCATTAAGCAGGCAGAGGCGATTTTATAATACATTTGCGATGTAGCTTGTAATTTCGTATAGTTGACTTGCTCTTCTTTCATCTTCTTTGTAACCGAATCATACCATCTTAAACGATTTATCTCTAATGTATTACTTTTAATATCTTTAATTCCATTTATTTGATCTGTTATACCAGCTAAATAGGCCTTACTTAATTCATGATTACGACTTCCTAACCTCATTGAATTCGATAGAAACTTACGTGAAAAAAACAGCAATACTAATCCACTCAAGAGCACAAACCCCGTAATAGTAGGTGATAACCAAAAAGCAATACTAATTTGAATCATCGTAAAAATGAAAGACGAGACAAATTGTAAAAAGGTAAATGTTCCTGCTCCAACTTTCGTAATTTCATTTGTAAGTATATTGATTAAATCTGATTTTCTTTTTTTTACGAAAAATGCCCATTTCGCTTGAAGAATTTGGCGATACGTTTCAAATCGTAAATATCGATAAAACCCATTTGTCATTTCAGTATTCTTAATCGTTATGTAACGCTGTAGAACATTTTGAGCTATGATAATCATAACAAAAAGAAGTAAAATGATCGGAAGTCCGATCGCTGACGGTATTTGTTGAAAGGGTTCAAATAAAAAAGCAATTCTAGCAACCTCGCCTTGTAAAGGTAAAATTCCACTCATACTAATCATTGGAATTAATAATAGAATGCCTATCCCCTCTAATAAGCTTATACATGACATCGCCATTAAGTTGACATATAGCCCTTTACCGCTATAAGAATGGATCTGCTTCAGAAAATATATGATGGAGTTCATTTTTTCCTCCTTAAATACTCGCTACTCTTCGTGTCTTCCTCCATACCCATAGAAATGGACGCAATAGAAAATATAAATAATGTAATTTCCTTGGAAGCTTTAACGTTCGAGCATCTTCTGGATATGGGTATAAATAACTCATCATTACGACACACTTTTTCTTCAACGACATTAAGGAAAATAAGTAACGACGATTGTATACAGAGATTTCGTGTGGTAGCGGTTCACTATGTGGATCAACCAAATCCTCTAAATAATAGAGAGCTGTCCTTGAAAGTCTTTCTGCTTTTCTATTCATCAAATGAGTGAGCTTCTCAGGAATCTTTGTACGAAACATTTCAGATGTTAAAATTAGTGCCTGACCTGCAACTGCAGGGTGATAGTATTGTTTAATTTGAGCACACACTACCTCCCAATTAAGGTCCATATGTAACATATGATGAATATCTAACAGCCAGCGTAGCCGAAACCAGCCATGTCTCGCACCATGTATAATAAGAAATACAAATAAATCTTCATATCCTAAGCAATATACATGCCCATTTATCTGACTATGTTGCCTTTTTCTTGTCCAAAGTGTATCGAAGCTTATTTCCTTTCCAGGACCAGGATGTAACCTCCAATGAACTTCAAATTTCATATCACTTTCCTCATGCTTATATACAGTGTGGTGCTGTCTCCATTTCCAATCATTTAAAATGGTCGGCAATGGTTCCTCCCTAATAAATCCCTCTTCTTTAAGAAGCTGATCCAGTTTAGATAATTCATTAATTGGCACTAATACATCTAGGTCTGAAGAAGTCCTAAGAGATAGATCACCATATAA
Source organism: Halalkalibacter hemicellulosilyticusJCM 9152 (assembly GCF_000513115.1). Taxonomy (GTDB): domain Bacteria; phylum Bacillota; class Bacilli; order Bacillales; family Bacillaceae_D; genus Halalkalibacter; species Halalkalibacter hemicellulosilyticus. Next base: position 115,706 of record NZ_BAUU01000008.1, on the reverse strand, counting down.
TTCGGCTAGTATAGGACCTTTTAAAAAAAGAACATGTAGTTTTTGCTCAAAAAATCGAACACTTAACCTTTCCATTTCTGATGTGAAGTACAACATTTTAAACGTATTCGCTTGATACCTTTCTTCTAAAGCTGCTATGATTGTTTTCGGAAAATCCACATTACTACTCTTAATACTAGGGTATAGCACTGGGTATAAACGATGATGAATGGCATAGTCGAAAAACAGATCCCAATCCCATTGTTTTTTTTTAGCATGAACCATATCAATATCCGGTTGATTCATCACACATTTCAACAAATACCTACATTCTAATGATAATTTCTCTTCAAACCGATACTCTCTTCTCATACTCCTCTCCTACTCTCTTTTACTATTATTTGCTTAGAAAAAGTTTGAACAACTGTATATCTCTCCATTTCATCAGCTCCAGATACATAGTAAGAGCCACTCCGAAGCCATGCATGTGCAGCCATCTTCCCTTGTTTCTCTCTCATAACTCCTAAATACAGAGTACTCGAAACACGACGCCGCTCTAACATTTTCATCGCTGCTATTGCTTGAACGAGACATTTACTTTCCCAAAATGTATAACGACTCATCACTTCAATAGCTAATGCGATATCATCAACTAATTGATTCGTCTTTTTAGAATGACAAAAAGCAGACTCAACATGTTGTTCTCCTAACCATTTAGAAACCGTTGCAAAGGGAAAGAGTTTCAAAGTACGTGCAATAGCTAAGAAGATGAAAGCTTCAATGAATAGCAACTTCCTATGAAAGTCCAGTTTCATAAAGGTCTTTATTGCCTGGAACAAACTACTCTCCCCTTTCTTTCTTACACTTCTTTGGAATTAAGGATAATTAAATCCTCTTTCAATAGTTTTTCGATAAACTGAATAACGTGTCTTTCACATTGTTCTTCTGTTACATCATATTGTTCATGTAGCTTCATAACGACCTGTCCAATAGTCGTTGGTGATTGAAGTAGTTCCCATATATCTCCACCAACTGATCCTAAATTGTAATACTTCCCCTTCGTTATATTTAACATCACCTTTTCTCCATCCATATCACTTACGACGTTTCCTTTTGCTTGCACAATCTGATCTTCAATTGACAAAATGCTTTTCGCTTTCATAATAATCCTCCTTCCCTATCATTCGTTCCATTTCTTTCGTTATGATATGTGCAGTGAACACATTCTCTGGTCTCTCTATTCGAAATATACGAACATCTCTTAGAAGTCTACTTGTCATCATAAAATGCCACTCTAGTAGCCCTAATGGTTCAAGTAAATATTGACGGTACGTATGTTCCCCCAATAAGCGTAGTCGATCTAAGCTTTCTACTTCAGAAAGCCTCACTTCACCAGTCTTTTTCATTGTTAATTCAAATACACCTGCAAGCCTTTGTGGCTCTGTATGAAAAGATTCATGTACAGGGACTGCATATTTTGTCTCTCTTGCAAAAATGGCAGAATAGCAGTCTGATTTTTCACCAAAGTAATCTAGGCTTTTCTGCCAAAGCTTCTGTTGTGGGTATGCTGGTGAGACAATTGGGATATTGTCTTCATCCAAAGAAACAGCTATGACATCATCACTTAATAACCGGTAGCCTTGTTTAATGAGTGCCGATGCCAAAGTCGACTTGCCAGCTCCCGAATCACCCACAATTGCGTAAACCTGATCATTTATCAAAACAGCACTACCATGTAGTGGGAGGATATTTCTTTGCATCAAGATAATTCCCATACATGTCCCCAATAGAAACAAACGCACTTTACGTTCATCAGCCACAACTTCTGGAGACACGATAATTGTATGACCTCCTTTAACTACATACGTGGCTGTATGATCAATCTTAAACATAACATGTCCTTCTGTAATAACGAGATTACTTTCTTTCTCATGACGCTCCCACTCATTTGTTAAATCACCGACCTTAATCGTTACATCAGCCTTTTTGGCCTCCTCGCCATGAACGAGCTCAGGCAACGGCCACTCACTTTCAATTTGTAAACCAAATGCAAAATAGTTCTCTTTTTGTAGATTGCACATAATACCTCCTATATTTTGATGGAGGAGGTCAACGAGTCGCTGACCTCCTTTAAGTATAAAATTATGAGCAGTCCTCTACACCATCATTTTTCTTACCTGGTCTTTTCCCTTTCCCACTCATTGTCATTGCTACTTCTAGCACTTCTAATGTAGCTCTTGCCATACCTTTTTCATATTCTCACCCCCTTTCAAGTCGATTTAGATATAAATCGATAAACAATCAATGCTTTCATTAGTAAGTCGTATTCAGCTGTAATGATGCCATTGTCATTATTTTCAAGCTTTTGAATCGCTATCTTTAAAGCAGGAATATGAAAGATAGATTGTGAAATAGAATCAGCGACCATTGCTTTTAATTCAGCTATGAATGCTTGCCAATGCCGTCTTAAACGAAAGACGCTATCATTCCCTTGAACACCTCTAACCGTTTGATTTAAACGAATTGATTCAGGTAAATATCCTTTTGTTGCTCTTCTTACTAATGCTCTATCTAACCCCTTCTGAACAAACTGATCATATGGAAGAGAAAGACAAAAGCGTACAACTCTTAAATCATTTGTAGGATCACGGTCAGCCAATTGATATCGTAGCGATACTTTAGCTGAAAATGTATTCGTTCGATTCCAAAATGAAAGCTGATCAAAATGAAATTGTCGAAGCTGTTCTGCTGTATGATTTCTATTAAATTGCTTTTGGAAATGCGTTAACTTTTCAATCACATTTGTCTCTCTAGCCAACTGTGGATGTACAAGATTTTCATCTATTAATGACGTGGCTCGCCCTCTAAATTGCCATTTGTGCTTTAACTCTCCTAATGTGGCTAAGCGACGAATACCTATCATTCGACTATATTGGTGTATTTCCTTCATCAGCAGGAGCCATTTTAAGCTTTTGAAAAGAGCCATTTGATATTCTAATGCATCCCCAAAAGAAATCGTCCAATTCCCACGTAATCCATTTAACATAACATTAACATTTTGCGAGCTTGCCATTTTATAAATACCGTGTAACCAATGGGCATTTAAATGATATTTGTAAGGCATTTCTAATGTCTTAAGACAGTCATCTAATTCAGTGTACGAATTCGTCCATTCATCTCTTAAAAAATTCGGCTTCATATTTCCAGAAAACCGGATAATGTCATGAACCATTTGTGTTTCATCAGCTATTAAGCTTTCAGGAAGGTCAGATTGGTAGTTAGGAGCAGGTGCATAACTATAAGTATGTAGCAGTTGATTTCTATTCTTTAAATTTCTAGCAGCAAAGCTAGCAACCGCACTTGAATCTAATCCCCCACTTAAATGTGCACCTACTTGTTTGGTTGTTCTAATGCGTGACTTAACCGCTTGACTAAACACATCTTGAAACGCTTCTATATACTCTTCATTTGATCGTAGCTTCAACTTTCCCTCGTTTGGTAATACAGAGAAGCGAGTAAATGAAACTCCTGCTTCATTCACAGTAATCGTATGCGATGGTGGCACTTGCATAATTCCGTTATAAACCGTTTCATGTAGATCAGTTGAATCAAGTGTCGTAGATAGAGCAAGAAATTCTGCTAACCACTTATCATTTAAGCTTTTCTTAGTAGATCGTTGTGTAACGAGAGGCTTTAATGCTGAACAAAAGGTAATTTTACTTCCTTCACGGTAATAATAAAGCGTTCGTGCCCCGGAGAAATCCCTTGCACCAAACAACTCGTTCTTTCGACCATCCCATATAAGGAAAGCAAAATCACCAACAACCTGCGACACAACCTTTTCTTGCCATTTCTCATAAGCTAATAGAATTAAGATAGGATCACTTAGGCGATCTCGATCTTTAATAGCTATGGCTAACTTATCACACAATTCATCACGATTATCAACGATCACATCTGCCGTAATTGCTAATTGGCGAACAGTATCAAAGTAAGGAATTACGCTATCCATTGATTCTGGAGTGATCCATTGATTATGACAGCTAAAGAAAACACCTTGCTTTGACCAAACATGAACGGTATCCGCATGATAGGGTATTTTATGAAGCAACTCGCGCTGTTCTTCATCACTTATAGGATCTTGATAACAATCAAATATCGCTGCAATAGCACTCATACTACCCCCTAACCTTTCACCCTATCGTTCTAAATAAAGAACGAATCCCCCTAAAAAATTTATACCCGTCTGTTCTTTTTCAAGGTATAAATTTGTTTTCTTTGTTCTTTATAAAGAATTTATCATTCTTTCTAGTACCTGTCAATAGTCTTTCTATTATTTCTTACTTTTTTTCTATGTCCGATTATCTTTCTATATCCTTGTTAATAAAAATGTCAAATGACACATTTTCTTATTCATCACTCTCTCTCATATATATATACGTATTTGTATATTGATTATTAGAAATATCAACCGATTGACTTTCAAACGCTTCCCTACTTATATCAATTCCCGGTGTTTTCATATTCGAAATAAGATGATTTCCTAGTAAAAAAACATCTGTTTCGCTCACTTCACTTGTTGGAAGAATTTCAATTAAACTGACCTCTCTCGTTAACGCTTTAGCCTCTATCCGATTACTTTCTACTGCTATTTTATTAGCAGAGTGTACCTTAATGGCTTCACCATCCCCTTTAATAACTAGGTCAGAATTGCGTATCATCAACTCAGACTGAGGGTGGTCAATTACAATCGCTCTACCATTCGTCGTTATGGAGCAATGTTCAAATTGATAGCGACCATCGAGGTTAAAATAAATTTCACCATCTCCACTAGTCCCAGCTTCAAATTGACAGTCTACATACTTCCCACGTGGTAAATCAATCCCATAATACCCGTTATAACCAAGAACCGATAATCGTTCGAATATACTTCCATCACGAACATTTCCACTCACATTCCTTAATTCACCTTCACCTATGATTGTCACATCTTGCAAAAGGATCGGTTCTCCGTTTATGACTAGCCCTTGCCCTTCTTGCTCATGTGTCATTTTAATATTCTTTCCCGTAATCCCATATGGAGTATAACTATTAAACACTAGCTGAGAATTCTCTAATTCAAAACCATCAATCAATATCTCTGGCCCCGTGAAAAGAGCCATTGAATTGTACATTCGATTTTGATAAAAATCAGCATAATGACTGGCATGAATACTCGAGCCATCAAACACATTCCTTTGTATCACTGCCTCTGAAAAAGGCGGTGAAATAGCCAACCCAACTGCCCCAATCGAACCAAAATAATTTTGTTCAACGACAGCGTTGCGACCATCAAACAAAATTAAATCGTAGGCAGCATTACTATGAAAATCATTCTCCCTTATAACGACATCATGATTCGGAAAAAAGCCCGCTTCCACATCAATACCAGATTGTGGAGCTATTCCGTTCATATTGTGAAGAATGTTTTGGTAAATCTCGATCCCGTCAACACCTCCAACAGTAATTCCTTGCCGACGATTATAAGCAAATTCAGAATCATATATCCGAATATTTTCTGAGATAGTTTTCACATACAGCTCTACACTAAATGTAGTCAACTCCTCTTGTTCGAAGACAATATGAACATAATTCGCTTCCTCTGGAACTTCTGTTAAGCTCCAATTAAGTTCATGGTTGCGTTCCCTGTGTAGAAACACACCTTCGTGATCGTAAAAATAAAGGTGTGCAAACTTGTCATTTAATAAACCTTTGGGACGTGCGAGCTGGATGGTTCGTTCGGTATCGAGAACTTCGTGGTCTAGATTAAGCCAATTCTTCGTTCTAATTTGAGTCTCATCTTCTACCTTTTCTCCTTGCTCATTGAACGCCCCAAATTCAAAATCACTTTCTTGAAACTGTCCAATTATAGTGGCTTTACCGCCAACAGCAAGACCATCTCCCGTAAATTGCTCCGCCTTCACATTAGCAACTGTGACATTTTTTGCACCTTCCATTAAAATACCGTATCCACTTTCATGTGTGCCTGGCGAATGCTCGTGATCTTTGTTTGAATAATCATGATTATTACGATCACCGACAAAGGTGCCACCTTGAATGGTGACATTTTCAACTAATGGGCCAATATATAACAGTTCATAACGTTCATATCCATTTTCCTCTTTTTGAATAATAACTTCATCTTCCAACAACAGTGTCATATGACTGACCATATTAATTCTGCCGGCTGGATCATATGGCTCTTTTGCCTGAATTGTATAAACACCGTTTGGTACTTTCACTGTTGAATAGCCTTGTTCTTGAGCCCACTTAAGAGCTTCATTTATCCCACTAGTCGTTTCTTCAGGATTTGAACCATCATCATAAATATTCCAAACATCTAATTCAAGTACATATACATCTTCATGCTGCTCTTCAAGTGTCTCTTCTTTCATACAGCCACAACAAATCAGTATCATTACGAACATCACGATGACACGAACGGGCGTTACATTGAATTGGATTGTATGAATAAGGCTTTTCCCCCTCTTATTTTTTTCACAAGTTGTATCAGCATAACCATTTCTGGTGTTCGTAAAAATACTAGACCATATATGAGAACAGAAAGTGTAAGGCAGATCAATGCCCTACTTATAAGGGACATAAGATCATATCCTTCAATGAAAAATTGACAGACGAAGTTGGTTAGACTACACATAAATATCGTCAATAGACCAAACCGGCTATACGATATAAAATAAGAAAACACTGAACGTTTAAATACATGTTTATAAACAATAACTGGTTGTGTCCAAAATACAGTTAAAAGGGTTGCAAATGTCGTTCCAATAAAAACGCCCATCAGCCCAATGTATTGCACTAATATGAGTGAGATGATTAAATTTATCCCTCCTTCTATAATTGGAGCATATTGGTCTTGAACAAATAACCCCGCTGTTTTTTTGAATATCGCGATCGCAGCTTTCATTCCTGTTAAATAAAAGTTAAGTAAAATCACAATTAAAACGGTCGTTTCCAATAAATATTCTGCTCCTACCCACCAACTAATAAAAGGCTCGATAACATTAAATAACAAAACAACCGAAATCGAATAGATAAAGAAAATAATAAGAAATATCGTTTTAAAAATAGCATAATTTTTTTCTGAATCCTCTGTCGCGATCAAATTCCCAATACTCGCACTCACACTATGAATGATATTATTAGCAAGTCCAGTTACTTGCTGAAGGATTAATGTATAGATCGAATACAACCCAACTGTTGCCACACTAATAAAGGAAGAAATCAAAATATGATCGGTTCCAAATATGAGAAATCCTCCGATATTATGAAGCAGCAATGCTTTAACGTTTCGAATAAGGCTTGTTTTTGTTTCAGAATCTAGCGAATACTTTTTCTTTGTATGGATGTACGGATACCTTTTTCTAACAATTGAACCATTTACAAGTTGCTGGATGATCAGCATAATAAGCTCAACAACTAAATACAAGATGAAATTTGCCGTCCATATGAGAATAAATACCTTTATAAAGGTTGTGATCATTTGAAAGATTAGGTCAATTCTCAATAACACATACCCACGCTGATCTGCTTGAATGAGCGACCATTTATGGGCATTTAAATAAGACACCATATTTCTAGCCACAAATAAAAGGAAGATGACAGTTAAATAAGGAATCGGCTCGGTATCATTCATCAACATCGGTAAAAACGGAAGTAAAGACAAACTTAAAAGTAGGACGAGAACAGCTAGAAGAAGATAAGCCCTTTTGTATAATTGAATTAACGCAATCACTTTACGATGATTCCCAACAGCTAATGGCTTATATAACTGATAGATAATGCTCATTCCAATTCCACTTTCAGCTAAAGCAAGCATCGCAAGAACATTCGTTAACAGGCTACTCAATCCTAAATACTCAATTCCTAATGTATCAAGAAATACTTTCCTAGAAAAGAAACCCAGTAGAGCAAGGATGATTTGTGAAACAAGCATGATCGTTATATTCCTTATTGAATGTGTCGTTCTCATCGCAAAGCCCTTCTTATTTCTCCTTGCTTTATTTGTTGTTTAAACTTTAAATGAACCTTCACATTTCTCATCCTCACTTCTCTTGAGGCAACTGAAATAGAACAAATCAATTTTTCAGTACCTTTGATTTGACTAGCAACAGCTTTCCATTACCTATCTTCATTAGGAATATACTTTTTTTACTTTACAGAATTAAAGACTTTTAAACTTTTCGGAACTCGAATAATACGTAAAGTTCGAAGGCCTTTTTTCCATAACAAATATGCAAACAGTAAAAATGGGTGAACACAAAAAAAATGGAAAGAAATGAGTAAATCCCGGTTTTCCTCCACTGCTTTCTTCATCTCCCGTTTTGATTGTTTAACAAACGTATAGAGCTTTTTTCGCTCTTCCCCATTCGGATCGAGATTTCTTCGATGAATATACAACAACCTGTATTGACTAAATATCGTTGTGAGCATCAACTTATATGAATCAGGTAAAAGAGTGGGGTAATATCTTTCTAACAACGCTTGTCTTTCCTTTAAACCATTAATGATATTCAGATTTTCCAACGTATAGTCATGGACTAAACTATCTTCACGTTGATAATAATAATAAAGTGGCTTAGAACTTAAGACAAAGCGATTAACATGTTTCATGAGCTTATGTGCCCAAAAGACATCTTCAAACTTCACACCTTCTTTAAAAGGAACCTTTTTAGCGAGTGATGTCTTTAATAATTTCCCCCATGTGAAATTTTTGACCCGTTCATTTACAACAAGCTCTTTCATCGCTTCTTGATTAGATAGGATCATGATCTCTTGCTTCTTTATATAGCGTTGATCAAGAGTAAGCCTCTCATCATCTGCATAATAAAAATGGGATTGGACGATATCAGCTTGATGCTCCTTCATCAGACTAATAAGTACCTCAATCATCGTTTTTTCAATCCAATCGTCACTATCAATAAACATAACGAAAGGAGAGCGCACCACCTGCAACGCTTTATTTCTCGCAGCATATGCACCAGTATTGTCTTGTTCTATAACGACAATTCGATCATCTTTGTTCGCCCATTCGTTCATGATTCTACTACTGCCATCCGTCGATCCATCGTTAACGAGCAGAAGCTCGAAGTTGGAAAAGGTTTGATTCGCAACACTAGTCAAACACCTATGCAAATAACGCTCTGATTGATAAATTGGTATAATGATACTTACTTCCGTTTGCTGCAAAATCTACACCTCCACACCAAGCAATTTGTACAATTTATCCATTTCATCTGAATAATCATAACCATTTTGCAAACAAGCTTCTGATAGCGAATGCCTCAATTGTCTATTTTCATATAATTTAATAATTTCAGACGTTATTCCTTCAACCGATTGGTCACAGATGATACCATCCACCCCTTCATTTACTTGACTTCTAGCTGTACGATAATTTGTAATAAGAACAGGCTTGCCGAGAATCTGCGCTTCCGTTACCGTAACCGCTTTTCCTTCGTATCGAGATGGCTGTACATACAGATCAGCTGCCTTTATATAAGGATACGGATTTAGTTTCTTTCCAATGAGAAAGAAGGAATCTTCCATACGATATTGTTGGATTAACTTATTTAACTGCTCTTCATCACCACCATAGCCAACAACATACCAGGCAAAATCATACCCTTTATGACGTAGCTCACTTAATACCTTAATAGCCCGGTCAATTCCCTTGGCATATGACAACCTTGCTACTGTGACCATTTTAAAACGAGGGTCACTTATCATCTCACCGCTTATAACTTCCTTCGCTAATTCGGTAATCATCTTTTTTGATACGATGTTTTCACATACATGAACCTTTTTAGCCAAAGTTGCATATTTTGATATAAATGCAGCGCGGCAACCTTCAGAAACCGCTATAATGAAATCAAATCTTTTCCACACATTTAAATCACATGGAACATCAGTATCAACGGTTTCAAAATCGGTATGGATCCAAGCGACTTTCTTAGTTGCCTTCACTTTGAATGCAACAAAATCATGCGGCCATAAATAACTAACCGCAACATCATAAGACTCCTTGCATTTTGGCAACAATACTCGCGCATTGCGCCACATATATTGCATTTGTTTATATCCACTTTCAGCAGATCGATAAGCAGACGCCTCTACCTTTGCTAATATTCTCGTTAAAGCGAACAACCAATGACCACTTTTCATCAATTCTCCTATCGATTTTCGAAAGGAACAATACTCAAATCGTTCTGGTAATAAACGAGGAGAAGCAGGTAATAAATGAAAGAAATCTCCATGATGACGGTACAGCATTAGATCGATTTGGAGCTCTTCATAATTAAATTCATGTAGTAAATTAATTAAACTTCTCTCAACACCACCAATTTCTAGATCAAAAGAAGAAATAAGAACTTTCTTCACACGGTCACCTTCTTTTGGTTTTCCTGTATATAAAGCTTCCTCAACCGGTTAACACCTGCATCTAACGTATACTCTTTTTCAATAAAGGCTTGTTCAATCCTACTTAAATCAATCGTTTCCGGCTCTCTCATTTCCATGATCGTTTCAGCCCATTCTTCGGCTCCTGATTCCAATGAACACGTTACCATTTGGCCAATTTGTAGATCGGCCTCCGGTTGTATAGCTTCTGAAACAAGACACTTCTTTCCTGCTGCTTGTGCCTCTAATAGCACCATTCCTAGCCCTTCATACATGGATGGAAACACAAATAAATCCATACTATGAAGCATCGTTGGAATATCTTCACGAATGCCCGTGAAATGAACATACTCTTCCAATCCGGTCTTTTGTGCCTTATGCTCTATTTCCTCTTTTAATACTCCATCACCAACTAGTAACAACACCACATCCATATTTCGCTTTCGTAAAATGGCTAATATATCAAGCAAAAAAGAATGATTTTTCGGTTCAATAAACCGGCCTACATGTCCAATAACAAATCGATGTTCAATACCAAGTTGCTTTTTAAATGCTTGTACTTCCTCCGCCGGTTCTTCCATAAAATCTTGATAATGAATCACGTTTGGAAAAAGCTGATAGTTGTTCCTTATTTCTATCATGCGTTCGCCAAATAAAAAACGCCCTGCTTGCTGACTACAAGCGAGCGTATATGTGGAAAACAATTGAATCGTCGGTTTCATAACAGCTGTATACAGTCTTCGCATTAATGACTCCTGATCATCATCAGTTGTATGAGCATGTGAGATTCTCACCTTAATCCCTGCGAGTCGAGCAGCTATTTGCACTAAGCCACAATGAAATAACGTATGGGCATGAACGATGTCATACGGTCCATACATTTCCATAATATACTTCATTTCTATAATTGACAGATGATTGACAACACGAATGACACGACCTCCTAGCTGTCTAATTTCATCATCATAGTATGCTTTATCACCACTAAATGTAATAAAATCAAACTGAATATGTTGAAGGTCCATGTTTCGATATATATCAATGAGCATCTTTTCCGTACCACCATGGTTCATCGCTCCAACCACATGCAGAACGGAAAGCTTATCTGACTGTCCCATTATCTTCTCCTTTTCATTTAGAAAGCTATTTTTTCGAACGAAATCGTCTCTTTAATACATTGAACGATTCGCATTTGATCCCTAAGACTTAAGTTCGATCCAGATGGTAAACAAATACCTGTTTGAAACAAATGCTGTGAAACATCCATCCCTTTCTCATGAGGATAATACTTCACACCGCTAAACATTGGCTGTAAATGAAGTGGCTTCCATACTGGACGTGCTTCGATATTATGTGCTACTAGCGTTCGTCTAATGACATCAACCCGAAAAGCAGTCTTCGAATGATCCACTCGTAACGTCGTTAACCATCTATTCGAGCGAGTATTTTCCAGCTCTTTCGTAAAAATGAACCCTGCTATATCACCGAGCTGTTCAACATATCTCTGAAAAACAGCTCTTCGTGCATGAACACGTTCTTTTAACACTTTAAGCTGTGACCTTCCGACCGCCGCTAATAAATTACTCATTCTATAATTGTAACCAAGCTCTCGATGCTGATAATACTCTGTTGGATCTTTTGCTTGTGTTGCTAGATATAGAGCTTTTTCTAGTGCCTGTTGATCATGAGAAACGAGCATCCCACCGCCAGATGTTGTAATAATTTTATTCCCGTTAAATGAGTAAACACCAAATAACCCCATCGAGCCACTATGCCTTTGTTCATAAGTTGACCCTAATGACTCTGCTGCATCCTCTATAACTGGAACTCCATACTGGTCACATAGAGAACAAATTTCACTCATGTTCGCCACTTGTCCATATAAATGAACAACAATAACTGCTTTTGGTAAACGTCCTACATGAGCCGCTTCGGCCAATGCATCTGCCAGTGCACTCGTTGACATATTCCATGTCTCGGGATCTGCATCAATAAAGACTGGCTCCGCTCCACGATACAAAATAGGATTAGCACTCGCCACAAACGTTAAGCTTGAACAAAATACGAGGTCTCCTTTCGTTACATTTATGACGTGTAGTGCTAAATGGATGGCTGCCGTCCCTGAACTAACCGCAACTGCTCCCTTTACACCTACATATTCGGCAATTTCCTTCTCGAAATGATTAACATGAGGGCCTAATGGAGCAATCCAGTTGGACTGCAGAGCATCTTGAATATATGCTAATTCCTCACCAGACATATGAGGAGGAGATAGATAAATTCTATGATCTTTTGACAATCGAATCGCCTTCCTTTTGCTTAATTTTCGCAGGAACCCCTATAGCTGTACAGTACATCGGAATATCGTGTATAACAGTTGCACCAGCTCCAACGATGGCCCACTCTCCGACCGTCTTTCCAGGTAGTACAGTTGCACTTGCACCTATTTGTACTCCTGTTTGTATCGTAGTCATTCCTGTTAATGTTGCACTAGGAGCAATATGAACAAAATTACCTATTGCGCTATCATGTTCTACAATCGCATTCGTGTTAATAATGACATGATCACCAATAATAGATCCCGCTTGAATAACTGCATTCGCCATGACCACACTTCCATGCCCCAATTCACTTTGTGGACTAATCCAAGAATTCGAATGTATTAATGTAGCATATCGATTTTTATCCAACGCTAATGTTTCCATCATTGCTTGTCTCAGCGCATTATGGCCAATCGCAATAACAACCTTTGTCTCCTTTTCAGTCTTAAGATATTTATGTAGAGCAGAAATTGGACCGAGTATAAGCTCATTTTCTATTGTTTCTATTTCGTACTTATCATCTACGTAACCTGCGATCTCATAACCATTTTGAATAGCCACATCAGCAATAACTTTACTATGTCCACCATGTCCGACAATGAACAATTTCATCCAACATCACCACTTGACGATTTCATTCCTTGAAATCGCTCCATCGGCAGATTCGAAGATTGATTAATCCCATCACGCTTGATTACTTTCAGTAAAGTCATGCCTATTATTTTCAAGTCTAACCAGAAAGAAGCGTGATCTACATACCAAAGATCGAAATCAAACTTTTCCTCCCAGGTTAGTTGATTACGTCCATTCACTTGTGCCCATCCTGTAATTCCTGGCTTTACATCATGCTTCTCATTTGTTCAGTCGAATACAATGGCAAATATTCCATTAATAACGGTCTCGGTCCAACAATGCTCAATTCGCCTCTTACTACATTCCAAAGCTGAGGTAGTTCATCTAAGCTCGTGTTTCTTAATAATCTTCCAAATGTCGTTAACCGCTTTGCATCCTCTAGCAGTTCACCATCTGCATCGGTTATGTGACTCATCGTACGAAATTTATACAAATAAAAAGGCTCTCCTTTTAAACCAGGACGCTTCTGAACAAAAAAAATAGGGTTACCTAATTGCCATTTAATAAGGCAAGTTATGATCGCACCAATTGGAAAAAGCACGATTAATAATGTAATCGCTACTACAATATCTAACATTCTCTTAATCATTCTTCCTTCTCCTTTCCAGAGATCAACCTAACGTGATTCAGCTCCTGAGCGATCTGAGTCATCACTTCCTTTACTTTCACATTTTGTTGTTCACCCATATCGTAAATCTTCAATAATAATTCTTCTAATTGTTTACTATTCATATATTCTCCTAATTTCATTTAAATGGTAAATATGGACTGTGGTAAATAATGTCTAACGTAACAACATGCTCATAAATAAAGTAAATAAAATAACAAATTACTATCCCAAAATAGATCAAGCGCTGATCCTTTTGAGCGAATACTTTGACGACCCACGAAACAAGAATCAGCTGATATAAGCCAAAATAAATTGAAAATCGAGCAAAAATCCAATTTTGTGTCGAAATCAGCATAAATAATAAACTAATGAGCGCCATATTGACGATCACATCGCTTTTCGGAAACAGTTCTTGTAGTCGTTCACGTCCAATATACGCTAATAATATGGGGGCAGCTGCAACGAGGACTCGTAAACTATTCGCTCCCCCTTCCTGGAAATCCTCATATCCACCATATTGCGTATCCTCAATTACACGAAAAAGAATATCCATAAAATGATTAAAACCAATGACTAACGCAACAGAACCAAGAATCAAAACAATTGTCATTTTTGACCATGCTGGACTTCGTACAATAAAATAAACAGGTATCATAATAAGTGCTGTTTGATGAATAGTAGAAGCAACTAGTACAATCACAAAATATCTCTTCCATGCTCCTTGAATGATATAGGTTGTCGCAGCAAACAAAATGGCAGCTGCAAGGTATTGTCTAATCCCATTCATTGAAACAAGGAAAAAGCCTAATGTAATATAGACATACATACTAATTTCAAATAAACGTGAATAGTGATATAAAGTCATTGTAATAAGAACATTCGTCAAGAAAGCTGTAATGAATAGGAGCAGCTGTGGATCTCGAGAAATTTGCTGCAACACCATTTGCAAAAGGTTAAAACCGAAATCACCAGTAAAGTCAATTTCTTCCCATGTGTATTCATTTGTGACATACGAATGAATATAGTAATATGTATCTCCAATATTGCTTCTTAACCCAGCAACGAGCACAAGTGAGGATGCCGCTAATCCAGCAAAGTATTTATTGGGCTTTACAGTTGCAGGTGACAATGAATCAGGCTCAGCTAAAAAACGTGCCAATAAGGAGAATACAAAAACGAAAAATACATTCGCATATAGAACCGTCACATCATCATTTCCTTTCAAGTCTAATTACTTCATTACAGTTTGCCTCCGAGTTAACCGAATGTATAGATGAAGAATAAAACCAAATGGTATCGCTAACAACGTCGTCCATTTGCATGGCGATTCAATTAAAAAGCGATGATTTCGAATAAAGAGATTACTAGACACATAGTGAATAGCTTCCCTTAAGCGTTCATCCCATGTTGGTGCATATTTCATCGCTACTTTCCGAAAAAAAGAAAACCCTCTAGGATTCTTTCGGTATTGCTGTACCATATTTAAGCTAGAACCATCATTCAAATATTCAACGTAACAAACGACTTCATCCATAATGAGTAATGGGCAAATTTGATCAATTAAAATATATTTGTAACTAAGCGGGCAATATTTTTCCCCTTCATAAATTGGATATGGTGGTGTTTTACTCGTCTGTTCTGTACGATAAATAAGCTTCTTATCACCTTTCACTTTGTGCTTCATGTATAAATCTGATAGCGTCGCTGCTTTCATCGAACGCGGAAGTGATGTGCCGACAATTTCTCCTGATGGATAAGCATCTAATGCAACGATTCCTGCATAATGTTCGCTTCCAAATTTATGCCAAAAGGAAACGATTTTTTCTACAGCATCATCAGCAAAATAATCATCAGAATCTAAGCAAACATTTAACTCCGTTTGAATAAGCTTATATGCTGTATTATGGGCTCCATGCATACCTTGATTCTCCTGATAATGATAGCGAATGATCATAGCTTCTTCTTGAATCCACTTCCTCACTAACTCAGCCGTTCCATCAGTGGAGCCATCATCAATAATCAACCAAACAAACTCATGTGAGGTCTGTCTTTTTAAGCTTTCATAACATTCGTGCAGGATATAAGCACGATTGTATGTTGGAGTGAAAATCGTTAATATAGCATCCATATAAACTTCCTTCCTTCATTGCTACACTGACTGCCGATTGGCCTCGGCTAAATAATATCCCGTTAACCAATCAACCATTGAATACGTATCATATTGGTTCTCTCTTAATTGCTCGCTCATATCCTTATGACCGCCTGTTACCGAAAGTAAGTGCTCACTCCATTGAGACGGAGAGCGAGATAATGGAAAGAAATCAATTCGATTCGTCACATTCACTTGCTTTGTAATCGCATCAGAAACAACACAACGCAATCCAGCTGCCTGTGCTTCAATTAACACAACCGGTAACCCCTCAAATAGAGAAGGGAACAAAAAAAGGTCAAAAGCCAACATTAGATCTGGAATATCGTCTCTGACGCCTAAAAAAAAGACAGCTTCTTCTATTCCAGCTCTCCTTACTTTTTCAACAATATTGTTTTTTAATGAACCGTCACCGACAAGAACAAGTACTGCATGTTGATTGCATTGATAAACCTTTTTAAAAACCTCGATTAAAAATTTGTGATTTTTTTGTCTATTAAAACGACCAATATGACCAATGACATATTTCCCTTGAACCCCTAGCTCCTCTCTTTTGTTTTTTCTCTTTAGAGGATCATAAGCAAATTTATTTACATCGACAGCATTGTGAAGAACCTTTATATCCTTCGTGGCTATCTCCTTACCGAAAAGCCATTCTCCAGCTCTTTTCGAACAGGCAAAATACGTTGTAGGTTGATTTTTTAACACCCTTCGTGCATATATTCGAAACGGAAACTTATAATCAATGGCTAAATCACTTAAATGACTATGGGCAATACGGCAAGGTACTCCTGCTTCTTTTGCTATTTTCAAAATAAATGCACTATTTTCATTAATGTGTGAATGTACAATAACATATTGATGTTCATGAAAAAATGACTCTAGCTTAGTGAAATACGTACGATACTGACCAGGCCGTATTGATGGCATTCGATATATACGGCCACCTAAATCTAAAATTTCTTGATCATAATGACCTTCTTCCTCACGATGAACAATAAAATCGAATTGAATACGTTCACGATTAATTCGGCGATAGTAATTCATAAGCATTGTTTCAAGTCCACCGCGATTCATAATCGTAACGACTTGTAGAACTCGTATTGGCTCCAAGCTCGTCCCTCCCTCCTTTTCTTTTTCTCATCATTTCCACACCATGTAACATAATATAAAAAAAGGTGCTGAACTTGTATTTCGCACAGAAAAAAAAGAGCTTCCATATACATGTGAAATGGCGAAAATCTAACGTTTTCAAGGCTCGTTGTATTTGCTCGTCATGTAATATACGCTTTATTTTTTTTATTTTTTTATCATGTGTACGATTCTTCGCATAAATTTCATTCAACCCTAATCCTAATACACTCATACTAATTCGATTTTGCAGCGCATATTGATAGACGACCTCCTGCCTACATCTATCATTGACGATACGTTCTATATGTTGAAATAAACATCTCCATTTTACTAATAAATTTGATTTATGAATGGCTGTAACGGATTTATCATTTCCTCTCCAATAGTGGTAAAAAGGTTGGTTATAGAAAACAAAGCTTTGTGCGCAAGTGAGAACTTGCATATTAAATAAAGTATCCTCATTCGTTCCAATTTCGTCTAAATTAACAAAGGTCGCTTGACTGATGCGTAGGACATCTCTTCGATAAAGCTTTGACCAAACCGTCCCCCATGCATCAAGCATTTCAGGTTGTCCTAATTCATGACGAATAGGGCCAATTAAGCGCCTCAGTAAATTAGTTTGAACTTGCTTTCCTTGTAAATGAATGATTTTCTGTTCAGAGAGCTGCTTCTCTTTTGAACCACCTAGAAACTCTCGCACATATGAACACATGACAACGTCCGCTTCCCTTTCCTCAGCTATTTGAAATAAACGTTCATACATCGTAAGCTCTACCCAATCGTCTGAATCAACAAAACCTACATATTTTCCTTTTGCCATTAATAGACCTTGATTTCGAGCAATTGAAACACCCTTATTATTTTGATTAATGACGACAATCCGCTCATCTTTCTCAGCATAATGATGGATCAGCTCTACGCTATCATCTGTTGATCCGTCATTGATAAGAATAATCTCAATCTCTTTAAACGTTTGTTTCAGTAATGATTGTAAGCAACGAGCTAACTCTTTTTCACGATTATAAATAGGCACGATAATACTGATTTTCGGTTGCATGTGTATCCTCCATCATAAAATGTAAATAAACCTCATCCATTTCTCGCCGCACGTGTTCAAGTGAAAAGGGTTGAACAAACTCTAAACTGTGCTCAGAAAATCGTTCTCTCAACTCCACTGAGCCGTAAAGAGTAATGAGTTTCTTTGCAAACAATTTAACTTGTGAAACACCTATTAAAAAACCATTTTGATTCGCAGTTATAAGTTCACGATGCCCTCTGTTATTTGTAGCTATTATAGGCAAACCACAAGCCATCGCTTCTAAAATATTGACCGGAAGCCCTTCACGTAAGCTTGCAGATAAAGCGATATCACATATCGGAAGGAGTTGATCTATATCATTTCGAAAACCTAAAAAGTCGATTCGATCCTTGACCTTTAGCTGTTCTGCTAACTTTATACACTTCTCTAACAACGGTCCTTCCCCAGCAAACAAAAGGCGAGCTCCACTAAGCTCATCTTTTGCATGTGCAAATGCTTGAATCAAAAACTGATGATTCTTATTTCGGTTAAATTCAGCTACATAAATCATTAAGAATTGATCTTCAGTGTAATGAAAATGTGAACGCCTCAACCATTTCTCTTTTTCATCGAGAGGGCGGTATTTTTTCATATTCACACCTACTCCTCGTACATGCTTTAATGTTCTTGCCTGTGTAAGGTGTTTCGATGCAAATTCGTAGTCCTCTTGATTAATCGTAATTAAACAATCCGTTTGTGAAGACAAAATTCTTTCAATTGGGTAGTACAACCAGTTAACTAATGGCGCCCCTTTAAAAAAATGAAAGCCATGAGCGGTATAAAGAACTTTTGCTCCAGATTTTCGAATCCCCTTTGCAGCTATACGAGAAAGAACCCCACCTAATGGAGTATGGCAATGAATGATTCTGTACTGTTCTTGTTCAATGATGTCCTTTAACTGTTTACACGCCCTGAAATTAGATAGACGGAAGGGTGAACGTTGAATCGGTATTGAAAACTTCTTATTCGTATACGGTAATGACATTGAACCTTCTGCTGCAACATGAACTTCCCAGCCTTGGTCTTGAAACCATTTCAAATAAGGCAAATGAAAAGCTTTAAAATGATAATCGACTGTTGCACAAAATAACACTTTTTTGTTATTCAAACTTATTCACCTCTTTCGGTTACTTTTCCATTTAATTGACCTTCTCTTTTCATTAATGACTTCCATTAAATCATTACTGAAAAAAGAATGTTTTAACATTGTAATGGGCATTGAACCCTCCCTCACACCACACCACTGATGACAAGCATCTAAGGTTTTCACCCACAGCATGGTCGAGTATCTCCAATTGATAGAGGTTAGGAGATATCACCTATCAAACAACGAGCAATGATTTTTTATATAGAAGTAGTTGAATGTCAATTTTAATTCTATTATGAGAACAATGAAGTTCTCAATAAAGAACAATCGAACGAAAAAAACAGAGTTCTATTAAGATGCTGTAGAGTTTTTTCCATTTAATATCGCACCTAATATGTTGGCTTTGACTATAGTCAATGTATTTTTAGCTTCAATAGCAGCCCTATCTTCTGTTTGATTATTTTTTAAAACAAGAATAACTCCATCGCATTTCATTGCTAACATTTTTGCATCAGGGCTCTCTAGCACTGGTGGACCATCCACGATGACAAAGTCATAAAGCTTGTAAGCCTGCTCCATAAATCGGTCCATCTCTACTGACCTAAATAATTCTTCAGTATTATAAGGAATCGCGCCAGCAGTGATGACATGTAATCCCTCGATGCTTGTACGGTTAGTCGTTTCCCCAGCTGTACGTTGACCAGTTAAGATATGGCTTAACCCCACACAATTTCTAAATTGAAAAAATAAATGAACAGTTGGATTTCTCATATGGCCGTCGATTAACAATATTTTTTTTCCTTGCTTTGCAAATGAAACAGCTATATTAGCTGCAGTCACAGATTTACCTTCTCCTTTTTGAGGAGAACTAATGACAACAGACCGTGTATTATGCTCATATGAAGAGAACTCGATATTCGTACGAATCACATCATATTCCTCAGCTATGATCGATTGTGCATGGCGAAAAATTGTTCGTTTCTTTTTACGAATTCCCATCTCTGTTCATCCTTTCACAACAAATGTTTCTTTTTTCCTTCTGGACTTTCGTTTCATTAATTTTCGTTTATTCATCTTTGAAACTGTTCCAAATACCGGAACACCTAATAATTGTTCAACTTCTTTCTCAGTACGCACTTTGTTATCTAAGCTTTCCATCAGAAATGCTAACCCAACACCAAGTACGAGTCCAGCTACTAACCCTATACGCGTCAAATTATTGTTAGGGGGATTGATTGGCTGAGGTTGAGCATCGAGTACGGCCTCAGATAATAAATCAATCTCGTTAAAATCTAAAATGTTTGCAACTTCACGTTGATAAACTTCTGTTAATGTATTAACAATTTCAACTGCACTTGCTGGATCAGAATGAACAACCGAAACCTTTACAATTCGAGAATTGTCAATACTCTGTGCGGTTATTTGACTACTTAACCACTCGATTGTATATGGTAGCTGCAATTCATCTATTACAGCTTCTAAAACTGGTGGTTCTCTTAAAACAGCTAATAATGTAATTCGAAAATCAGAATCTTCATGGATAATCATGCGAGCAGATGCTTCATAAACTGGTACTGGCTTAACCAAATGGTGATACAAAGTACCAATTGTCGTTGTCATTACAGTGAATAGAACAATCACCCACAATCTTTTTTTTAATACTGCAATCATTCTCTTCAATTCAATTTCTTTACCTTCATTTTCCAAGTAGATCACCTACTATTAAATACTTATTCTTTATAAAGAACAAATGGTGCATAAAAAAACCTTTAATCTTTTTTCACACTATTTACTTATAAACTCGCTCTTAATGATCGATTAGTTACATTTTAGTTCTTTATAAAGAACATGTCAACAATAAAAAATTTTTTTTCAAAATCTAGTTTTAAAGTACTAAAAAGTAGGACATTTATCCTTATTAAAATTTTCATCATATAGTCCATATCATTCATTATTAAGAATTAATCTTAAAATGTTGTTTACTATAACGAACATTAGATGTAAAATGTTCTTTAAAGAGAACGAAAAAGAAAGGTGGATTGCATGCACATAGCAGATTTTTATGAAGATCCGTTATACGGTCAATTAGACATTCATCAAGTAAACGAGCAACTTATTGAATCCAAGAAATCAAACGTACAAGTATTAACATTTTCGAGTAGCTCCTTGATTTTCACCAGCGATTTAAAATTTCCCATTACTGAATCAGTCGTCTATCGAATTTGTCTACAAATCAATCAAACAAAGCTTGAATTATTTGGCTACATCACAGCTATTATTCAGTCAGACTATGGATCTTCGAATCTATATGAATACACGTATATCGTAAATAAATCAAAGCATCCAAGCAATAGTCATTTACTAGCCTACCGTCAAATGTACTTAGAAAAATATCAATTAAGTTTAGAAATGAATCATACTGTAAAGGAGCTAGACACATGAATGGGGGGAATATAAGAGACCTTCGTAAAAGTAAAGGAATGTCATTAAATGAATTAGCTGACGTATCAGGTGTTTCAAAATCATATATTAGCTATATTGAACGTGGACTACAAAAAAACCCGAGTATCATTGTCCTAAAAAAAATTTCGGATGCACTTGATGTCGAGTTTATGACATTAATAGAAAAAATGAATCAAACAGAAGAGAATAAGTACAGAAGCTCATAATTGATTTATCGGGTGCACCTTGTAGGAAAGACACTCAAAAATAGATTTTTTCTCAATGTCCCCATTAATAAAGGAGGTGTCACGATTGACACCTCCTTTAAATGTTATGAATCAGTATTGTTTTTTCGCCATTTATTAAATTCGAGAAACTCACGAAATTGGTCTTTGCTAACGCCAGAATCCATAGCTTCTCGTACAAGACCGATCCATGCATCGTCTAATTGCTCATCTTTACTATCGTTTCTTTCATTTAGTAACGTTTCAACTGATACATCTAATACGGTTGAAACCTTCTCCAAGAATTGAATTGATGGGTTTGACTGTATGTTGCGTTCTATTGAACTTAAGTAAGATTTGGCCACACCTGCTCTTTCCGCTAACTCGGATAGCGATAAACCTTTCTCAAGTCTGTATTTTTTCACTCGCTCTCCTATCATGTCTATACCTTATCCTCTCTGACATATTAACGTCATTATAGCAAGAATCCCATCGTTCTGTAAATAGAACCGAATTCCTAATATAAAAAAACTTTACTACGTCCCCTCTTCTTCATCACCTTTTAAAAAGAGCTGGATTTCTTCAACTGTTAGTCCATTTTGTTTTGCTTCCAAAAGTAGCTCTAACCATTCTAGATCAATGAATTCCTGCTTTTTAGACATTTCTTTTCCTCCTTATTATAACCAATAGTGCCAGGATAAACATAGAAAATTCGGTTTCATTCACTTACTTCCTATGTATATGCTCCTAAAGCTTGTTCATACAACTGTTCTTTTTAGAGAACTACATTGTTAGTATAATATGGAATGTGTGAAATGAAAACTAATTTATATTCGAAAAAAGGAAGGATTTAACCTTAAATCCTTTTCTTTTTTCTTCTATACTCTTACATTCTCTGTTTTTTATAAAGAACAAAATAATAATACTTGGACAATAGATTCCTGTGAAATTATTTTTCGGCTTCCGCATATTTTTACGGAATGTAGCCGCCATAAGTTCGTTCCATTGCGAAAATAACCCAATGTGCACAGCGACAACCTTTATGAGAATTAGCTTTTTTTACAATAAAATAAGGACAACTTCTAATAAAATTAAGTTGTTACCACACCAAATCCAAACGCAAAATCGATGCGGAACCAGTTTTTTTTGAAGGCTAATTTACGTTAATGGCAGAAGAATTTACACTTAAAATAGAAAAAGGTGAATTGAGTGTACTCAAATTCACCTTTTTCACTATTAGAAGCTAGTTATGCCCCAGGCTCTTAGTTATTAAGAAAATAAATTCATCTCACCAATACGTTGCATTGCTTCTTCTAGTTGCTCCTCATCACATAATAAACCAATCCTTACATACCCTTCACCGTGCTCACCAAATCCGATACCAGGAGCCACAACTACTCTTGCTTTCTCTAATAATATATTGGCAAAAGATTCTGATGTATACCCTTTTGGAACCGGAAACCACGCAAAGAAAGAGCCTTTGGGTGCTTGAGCCTTCCAACCAATTTGATGTGCAGCCTCAACTAGCACTTGACGTCTCTTCTCATATACTTTCACTAAATTCTCTACTTCAGATTGATCAGAAGTTAGAGCATAAGCTGCTGCCTCTTGCATACCTCCGAATAAACTGCAATAATAGTGATCTTGAATTAGCTCTAATGCTTGGATAACACTTCGATTACCGACTGCAAAACCAATACGCCAGCCAGCCATATTATACGTTTTTGACATTGTCAGCATTTCGATACCGATTTCTTTTGCACCGGGCATCTGCATAAAGCTTAATGGCTTTTGACCATCATATCCAATTGCACCATATGCAAAATCGTGAACGATACACGTTTCATATGTATTTGCAAAAGAAATAACGTCATTAAACAGCTCTTTCGTTGCAACAGCTCCAGTAGGATTATTCGGATAATTTAAGAACATTAACTTCGCTTGTTCTTTTATCTCATGTGGAATATCCTCCAAATTCGGATGAAAATCACGTTCTTCTATTAAAGGCATTGGATGCATTTTCGCCCCTACTAATGCTAATCCTGACCAATAATCCGGATATCCCGGATCAGGAACAAGCGCCACATCTCCTTCATTTAACAAACATTGACTAATCTCAACAAGGCCAGTCTTAGTTCCAGCCAATATAGCAATTTCTGTTTCAGCATCTAACTCAACATCAAACTGTTTTTGATAATATTCTTTTACGGCATCCTTTAAAAAAGGAAAACCCTTAAAAGGAGGGTATTTATGATAGACAGGATTTTCAGTAGCCACTTGCATTCTTTCCACTATTGCTTTTGGGGTTGGTTGATCCGGGTTCCCTTGCCCTAAATTAATGACATCATCATGATGCTTCTTTACCTCAACAACTTTATTAACAAGCTTGGCAAAAAATTGCTCTGGAAGTCGCTCCAAAGCATTTGAATAACGAAAAGATTTCATTTCTCTCACTCCAATTAATAAATGCCTTTTTGAAGATGCATTTGCAGTAGTCCACTCGTTATGCGTATACGACAATCATTCATCAGCATAGTGTAAGTCCGTTTCTTTACTGTAACCTCAAAAAGACACTGCTGTCTTGTTTATTTTCATTAGATTAGTTGATCCTTGTTCAACTGTCAAGGTATGATCACTTTTGCAAAAATCCTTGCTTTTTCAAAAAATCTCCAACCTCTTCACGGGATTTAGTGGAAAAATGTTTAGCCATTAACTCTGTCCACATATCCTTTCGCATCCCTTGTGTACGAGACATATAATAATGTGACATCACTTGATCGTATTCATTTATCTCCTTCGAGCTATTCGTTTGATCATATTCATCATAATGAACAACAACACTTTGCGGAAGTCTTGGCTTTTGTTCAGGCTGTTGATCTGGATAACCAATACATAACCCCATAACTGGAAATGCATATTGAGGGAGGTTGAGCAATGTCGATACCGATTCAAGGTCATTGCGAATACCCCCGATCATCACACCACCGAGCTGATAGCTCCTAGCTGCTAGAAGCATATTTTCTGCAACTAACGCAGCATCAACAGCACCAACAATGATTTGCTCTGCCTCTCCTATTTCAAAAGGTAGTCCATGCTTCCTACTAGATTCATATAGCCTAGAGAAATCAGCACAAATAACAAAGAAAACCGGACAGCTTTCAACATAAGCTTGCCCCCCAGCTAATTGTGCTAACTGCTTCTTCTTGTTCAAATCTTTTACAACGATAATACTATATGCTTGAATATGATGGGAGGTTGGAGCCCATTGCCCAGCTTCAATGATGTCTGTAACCATTTCATCTGATACACTCTGTTTTGTAAACTTCCGAATTGATCGATGACTTTTTATCAATTTAATCATGCAAAAACTCCTTTTCTTTCTTTTATTCTTGTTAACTCTTTAGCAATAACTTACAATAATGACAGACTACATATAAAGGAGAACGACAATGGATAAAACAACAACATCACCCTTATTAACCAACGACCGTATCGAATCTCTCGATATGATGCGCGGGCTTGCTTTACTTGGTATTTTACTAGCAAATAGCATGCATTTCCAATATGGATTATTTCTCATCCCCGATATCCATAACTATTACCCAAATGGGATAATCGATCGCATCGCAGAAGGGTTCATTTTACTATTTGTGCAATCGAGCTTTTACACTCTTTTTTCCTTTTTATTTGGTTATGGAATGGCCTTCTTGAAAGAACGTCTACTTACACGCGAACAGCCTTTTGCTCGTGTTTATTGGCGAAGAATGCTTATTTTACTCCTCGTCGGTTACTTACACGGTGTTTATATTTGGGATGGTGATATCCTTTTTGTTTATGCCCTAACAGGGTTTATTTTATTTTTCTTTTTAAAATTGAAAGTACGTGGATTATTGATATGGTCAATCATTCTATTATCCTTAATGGCTTTATCAATTACAATGCCAGAAGAAGATGAATCAATGGCAACCTTTAATGAGCAGCTATATCAATATTCATTGGAGGAACGCGAAGTCTTATCATCAGCAAGTTATTCAGATGTTGTCACATTCCGTCAAGAAGCAGACCCTCTTGGCTTCGGTTGGATGAGTGACGTCATTATACAAGGCTCCGCTATTTTTAGCGTTTTAGGAATGTTTCTATTAGGGGCTTTTGTTGCTCGTAAAAAGTGGCTAGAACAACCAGAGAAATATCAGCGTCTCTTTAAACGTGTTTGGTGGATTACTTTATGCATCGGCTTCCCTAGTAAGCTTGCCTATGTCTTAAATGAAACTGTTCAAACCGAGGCACTGCATACATTTGTTGGAGGACCAATGGTTGCGATGTTTTATGCGAGTAGTATCGCCTTGCTTGCTACTAACAAGAAAGCATATACATGGCTTAAGCCACTAACGTTTGTAGGCCGCCTCTCTCTTACAAACTATTTATTACAATCAATCGTCTTTACTACTCTCTTCTATGGGTATGGTATCGGTCTGTTTGGGAAAATTGGCTTCTTTATTGGGATCCTCATTTCCTTTGTATTTTTCTTTATTCAAATCTTACTAAGCAAATGGTGGCTTAAGCGATTTAAAATAGGACCAATTGAATGGCTTTGGAGATTAGGAACGTACTGGAGAAGGCCACGCTTTAAAAATGAAACCCATTCCTAAGCTATAATGTGCAAAAGAAAAAAGCGGTGCTTGCCGCTTTTTTCTTCATTATCTAGTACTTATTGAATCGCTGCATCTACCTCAGCAATCATTCCTTCAGTCGCTGTAATACCACCCGTTGTGATATACCAGAATACTGGATCTAAATAAACAATCTTATCTTCTTGGTAGGCAGTTATATTTTCTGTCACTTCATTCTCGATCGTTTGTTGTGCGGAAGATTCACCGCCAACAATAGCTCCGCGATCAACAACAAATAAATATTCTGGATTCGTTTGAACAATATATTCAAATGAAATACTTTGTCCGTGATTAGACACTTCAATATTTTCATCTGCCGGCTCTACACCAAACTCTCCATGAAGGAATCCAAAACGTGAACCTGGACCAAATGCACTTAATGAACCATCATTAGCTAAAACAATTAATCCACTGATATCACTTGTCTTTTCAACTAAATCGGCTACTGAAGCTTCAACATCAGCAACTTTCTGTGCAGCTAATTCTTCTTTATCAAAGATATCTCCTAAAAGCGTTACATTAGAAGCAAACGACTCTAAATAATGATCCGGATCTGTTGACATAAATAATGTAGGAGCAATGTCTGCTAATTCATCATATGCTTCAGACGCACGACCAGAAATAATAATTAAATCAGGTTGCATGTCAAAGATCTTCTCAAAATCAGGCTCAAAAAGAGAACCTACATTTTCATATCCATCTTCTGCATATTGAGATAAATAATCAGGCACACTATCTACTGGAACCCCTGCAATTTCTACACCTAAAGCATCAAGTGTATCTAAAACACCTAAGTCAAACACAACGACTGTTTCAGGAGTCTCTTCAATAACCGTCTGACCAAGTTCATGATCGACCGTTATTTCCTTTGGCTCATCAGCAGCTTCTTCAGCTTGTTCATCGTCATTTGAATCTTGTTGAGCCGTTTCTTCTGTATCTTCTTCTGGTTCTGAAGACGTATCCTCAGATCCTCCGCAAGCAACCATAATGAGTGCTAGCAACATACTAAATAATAATAGTAATAATGATTTTTTCATTCCCCACTCACCTCTATATCTTTTTTTATATAATTACACAGCGTTCTGATTAACCGAAGAGCAATTGCTTTATACTAGTAAACCTCATGCTAAGCAGTCAACTGTGATAATTAAAAATAAACAGCAATTTTACGGTTATCAATATTGTTAATCGGAATATCCATATCGTAAATTTCTCGTAAAGCATCCTCATCAATCACTTCATGAGCTGGACCTTCTTTAATAATTCGCCCGTTCTTTAGCGCAACAATGAAATCCGAATAGCAGGAAGCAAAATTAATATCATGAAGAACGACAACAATCGTTTTGCCGAGTTCATCCACCATGTTTTGTAACACTTTCATAATTTGAACGGAATGCTTCATATCAAGATTATTTAACGGCTCATCAAGTAGAATATATTCAGTATCTTGAGCGATTACCATCGCTATATAAGCCCGTTGACGCTGTCCACCACTTAATTGGTCTAAATATTTATCTTGAATATCTTTTAATTCCATATATCGAATCGCTTCATCAATATAACGAATATCCTCTTTTGTTAAATTCCCTTGCGAATAAGGAAAGCGTCCAAAGGAAACTAAGTCTCTAATTTTCAAACGAATGTTAATATGATTGGATTGCTTTAAAATAGAAATTTTCTTTGCTAAATCATTACTTTTTTGTTTCGTAATGTCCATATCATCAATTAAAACGAGTCCTTCGTCCTTAGCGATCAGCCGACTAACAATGGATAAGAGAGTACTTTTTCCAGCGCCGTTTGGTCCAATAAATGATGTGATTTTTCCTTTTTGAATGTTCACTGAAACATTATCAACCACATTTTTCGAAGCATATCTTTTCGTTACATTTTGAACTTCTACCATTTTTTACTCTCCTTTAACAACAAATATAAAAAGTAAACCCCACCGATAAAATTAATGATGACACTTAGCGTTGTTGAGAACGTAAAGACACGTTCGACAATGAGCTGACCTCCAATTAAAGCGATAATACTTATTAAAATGGAACTTGTTATTAAATACTTGTGTTGATGAACTTTCATATATTCATGAGCAACATTAACAACTAATAAGCCTAAGAATGTAATAGGCCCAACTAACGCCGTTGCAATTGACACTAAAATAGCAATAATAATTAAATAGTTCTTTATGACGTGATCATAATTGACTCCTAAGTTAATCGCATGCTCCCTTCCTAATGATAGAACATCTAAATATTTATAAAATCGATACGCATATAGCAAAATCAAAATAATCAGAACAATTGAAATACCAAGTAAATCTGTGTTCACATTGTTAAAGCTAGCAAACATTCTATTCTGAACATTTAGGAACTCATTTGGATCAATTAATACTTGCATGAATGTTGTAAAGCTTGAAAAAAATGTTCCGAATACAATTCCAATCAATAACAATAAATAAATGTTTCGATCCTCTTTATTAAATAGCAATTTAAATAAGAAAAAGGAAAACAAAACCATACAGCTTATCGATATAAGGAAATTAACATGCTGATTAAGCATGACAAAGCTTAACGAACCAAACGTAAAAATCATAAACGTTTGAATAAGAACATACAACGAGTCTAAGCCAATAATACTTGGTGTTAAAATTCGGTTATTCGTAATCGTTTGAAAGATAACCGTTGAAAATGCGATTGCTGAGCCTGTCAGTACAATAGATAACACCTTAACTCCCCGTCGTGGTATGACATATTCCCAATTACCGTTAGAGCCTATCGTCATGTACAGGACAATACACATCAATGCAATTGTAGCTAAAATGAGTATCTTTAACTTAGAGCCCATATGATCTCCTCCTTAAAAGTAGGAAGAGGAATATACCACTACCAACAACTCCAACTGTTAAGCCAATTGCAATTTCATATGGGTAAATAATAATTCTCCCTAAAATGTCACAAACAAGAACAAAGATAGCCCCTAATGCCGCTGTATAAGGTAAGTTATCTCTCAAATTATCACCACGATAAATGGAAACAATGTTAGGAATAATTAACCCTAGAAATGGAATCATTCCAACTGTCAAAACAACAACTGACGTAACTAAAGCAACAATAATTAAACCAATATTCACAACTCTTTTATAATTTAAGCCGAGGTTAGTTGAGAATTCTTCTCCCATACCTGCAACTGTAAATCTGTTAGCAAATATATAAGCAATAATTAAAACGGGAATACTAATATATAGTAGCTCATAACGCCCTCTTATCATTAATGCGAAATTTCCTTGTAGCCATGCCGACATATTTTGAATCAAATCATAACGGTAAGCAAAAAAAGTCGTAATCGAACTAATAATGTTTCCAAACATAAGACCGACTAATGGAATAAAAATCGTATTCTTAAACTTAATACGATCTAATATTTTCATAAAAATAAATGTTCCTAAGAGAGCGAATGAAAAAGCAACTAGCATCTTGACAAATGGACTCGCACTCGTAAAAAGCAATAAAGAAACCATGATGCCAAACCTTGCTGAATCCAATGTTCCAGCCGTTGTCGGTGAAACAAACTTATTTCTTGTTAACTGCTGCATAATTAATCCACATATACTCATTCCAACACCAGCTAGAATAATACTCACTAAGCGCGGAATACGAACGAGCCATAATGTTTGCTTTTGCTCCTCTGTCAAATGAAATATTTCTAGTGGCGAAATACTTTGCACGCCGACAAAGAGAGAACTTACAGAAAGTAAGATTAATAGAATAACTAAATACCGTAACTTCATGATCCCCTACACTTTCTATACTGCCTTCAACTAAGCTTATTATGTATCTTATTGATAATGATTATCTCTGAGAACTATCATACAGACAATTGAGATTGATTGTCAATATCCATTAAAGAAAAACCATTATCCATTTGTGAAAATGTAAAAATGAATAATGAAAAAAGTCGATTAGTGGCGTTGTCGAATACATGAACTCGCAAAACAAATCCAGATGTATTTTCTTATTCAGCGTTGACGTCTTAGAGTAGGACATTTTACTTTTGTTTCAACCTGACTGGCTATGTTACTCTTCAACTGTCCTTTATATAACCTAAAAACGCCATTGAGAGTCATTTCTCAAAGGCGTTTTGTTAAGGTCTAAAGAGCATTAAAAAAGGATTTAGATTCCTTCTACTAGTGCTCTTTGAATCATTTATGACTGAGACACCACTGTATGATTTTCTGCGCTAACTTATTCGCAATGAGTCGATCAGCACCACTTGGATATGGACCAAGAATAAGAGATTGATCAATTTGAACATACTTCCAGTCAACCGCTACGTACTGTTCTAATTGTTTAACGACTTCATTCGGGTTTAAATGCTCATCAAATATAATAAAGCCGTATGTTTTTCCATTTGCAATTGATTGCTTAAGCAATGTAGCAATTCCCTCTAGCTCTAACATATCTTGAATTCGATGCTCATTCACAGCAACGACGACATCTTGTATCAAATTCTCAGATAGCCCTTCAGGAAGCTGAATCCCAAAAATACGTGGATGATCATATTTCATTGAGTTAATGGTATCTTTAACTTTTAAAATTTGATCAACAATACTATCCAAAGCCGTATCATAGCCTAAATTTTGCCCCGTGTCTCCATCGATTAATGGAATATGTAAGTGGGAAATCGTCAACTTCTCTAATAAATCATTTCCTATATTAGATTTCTCACCGAGCACGACAACTTGATCGAACTGATCGAATATAGCAGGATCCACTTCATTTCTTAAATGGGAAGGTCTAATCATTGGCGCTTCAAACTCTTGAGAGAATAGAATTTGTTCCTTTTGATATCGTTGAACCTTCACTTCACTTTGATCATTGATTTCGATACTAAATAGCTCATGGTCCTGAATGAACTGAAATGCAACTGTTTGAATTAATTGCTGCACTCCAGCAGGTGATTCTTCAACTAACAATAAACCAATCTTCATCAACTAGCACCCCTTTTATTCTGACAAATCAGCAGGATATGTTACACCTATTTGCCTTCTAGCTTCTTCTAAAATGAGAGCGGTTTCGATTGAATATTCTAATTTATTACACGCTACTTCCTTTTCTCCGTTTTGAATCGCTTCAATAAAAACTCGTGCTTCATCGAACATCGCTTCCTCGTCTTGTGACACACTTATATCCTCTACACGACCATCACGATAATGAATATAAACCTTTTCAGGCGTATGAATTTTATCAATGATAATTGAACCATCTTCACCTTGTATTTCGGTCGGAAGTGCTGAATCAGTAATTTTTGAATACATAATAACCGCTTCCATACTGTCATATTGTAACAACAAACTACCTTGTCCATCTACACCTGATTTTAGTAAATGCCCGATTGCCTTCACCTTGTTAGGACGACCGAACATAGCCACGGTAGGAAATACACAATAGATACCAATGTCCATTAATGCACCATTTGAAAATTCAGGCTTAAATGCATTTAAAACTGTCCCCGCTTTATACGCATCATACCGAGACGAATATTGGCAATAGCTCGTTACAAATTGGCGGATCGTTCCTATTTTGTGTAAATGTTCTTTTAGTACTATAAAGTTTGGCAATGCTGTCGTTTTTAAGCCCTCCATTAGTAAAACGTCCTCTGCATTTGCAACATTAATCATTTCTTTAACCTCAGAGCTGTTAGAAGCCATCGGCTTTTCACATAGAACGTGCTTCTTATTCTTCATCATCAAAATCGCTTGCTCTTTATGAAATGCATTAGGGCTTGCGATATAGACAGCATCTATTTCCTCACATTGAGCTAATTCTTCTAGGCTAGTAAATATAAGATGAACTTGATGCTTGCCTGCAAATTCCTCTGCTCGTTCTTTCGTTCTCGATAGATAGCTGTTAATTGAAATCCTTCAACTTTAGTAGCAGCTGAAATAAAACGATCGGTAATCCAATTTGTCCCTATCACTGCAAAACGTACCATAATATCCTCCTAATTCTAATCTAGTTGCTCCTTGTACAAAGGTAAAGTAACTGTCACCGTTGTACCAACTTGTTCCATACTATAAATGTCCATGAATCCATAGTGACTGTCAATGATTTTTTTCGTGACCATCAAGCCAAGTCCAGTTCCTTTCTCCTTTAACGTATAAAATGGTTCCCCTAACTTATCAATTAAATGCGCTGGAATCCCACAACCTTGGTCTTTAATAATGATGGAAACCATTCCATCATTAGATATCCGAATATTCGTAATGATTTTTCCACCATCAGTCATGGCTTCAATAGCGTTTTTATATAAATTAATAAACACTTGTCTCATTTGATTTTTATCTGCATAAATGTAAGGAGTCTCTACTTCCTGTTCAACACATAATTCAACATTGTTTAATATTGCCTGTGGCTTTAAGAAACGATTAACTTTTAGAATAAGTTCATGTACATTCTCTTTCTGATATTGGATAGCTTCAGGCTTTGAAACGGCCATAAATTCATTTGTAATCATCTCAAGACGATCAATCTCATTTGAAATAATTGACATATATTCTTGATTTACGCTTTTTGAGCTTTGTTGAATTAATTGAAGAAACCCCTTTATAGTCGTTAATGGATTTCGAATTTCATGAGCAAATCCAGCTGCTAATTCTCCAACAACGGAAAGCTTCTCCGATTTTCGCAAAAGCTCTTCCGTTTTAATAGCGGTCGTAATATCTGAGCACGTACCGACTATCTCAATCACTTGACCGCTTTCGTATTTTGGGAACAAGCTCAATAGAAATGTATAGTCCATAAATTTCATTTGAAAGACTTGCTCCTTACCACCCCATGCCTTTTCATAATATGATTCCAATTCTGTTGTATACTTAATAGGTAGAAAATCAATCAATTCTTTTCCGATAAGTGACTGAGTTGAAATGTTTTGCATTCGTAGTAACTTGCCATCAATTAACGGATGAATAAAACGACCATGCTCTCTGCGAACTCGAAATATAATTCCATTGTGCAGCTCGACTGCCTCTTGCAGCTCTTTTCGTGCCTTAATCACTTCTGCTTCTGCTTGCTTTTGTTCTGTAATGTCCCTTAATATTGCTGCATATAACGTTTCTCCCCCTCTTTTAATCATTGAAGTTGATATACTTATATCAATAATAGCAAGATCCTTTCGTTTACGCTTTGTTTGAAAGTTAATAACAGGAACACCTTTATCAAGTTGCTGTAACAACCCCCTATATTCAATCATTAAATCAGCTGGAATTAACGATGCCACAGTTAAGTCATCCTCATCTGTATAACCAAACATTTGTTTGAATCCATAGTTGCTTCTAACAATGGATAAATCCTTGCGGTACACAACAATTGCATCACCAGAATGTTCAAATAACAGCTCTAGCTCATTATCGATTGAACGTGTATCAGTTTCTTCTTCTAACCTTTTAAAAAATGAAAGAACGACATAGCCTAAAAATAAAACAGCAATCACTTTAAGCGCACCGGCGAATGAAATGGCTAATTCTTCAAAAAACAGGCTCAATACAACGAATAAAAAACTCAACATCATAAAAGTAAGTGACATAATTAATGGATTCATAAGTTTAATATTCTTCTGCTTGTACCATCTAACCATGAAATAAAGAAGTGGAAGATAGATAAAAAACATGAAGCTACATAATGCAAGAGCTAATCGTTCATAATCCATATATGACTGAAATAGCATAAAAGAAATAAATATAAAAAAAACAATGCTAATAGGTCCTCCATATTTTTTATCTGGCTTTAACGTAGCGACAACTGTGACTAAAATCATCCACTCTAATAATAATATGGAGATCACCGTTCCACTTAAATACAAAGGATCTCCTAAAAAAACGGCCAAAATATGAGATGAATACGCTAAGATAAGCAATAAAAATAAAAAAAGGTAGAGCAATGAACGAAAAGTCTGTGAGTTTAAAATTCTTTTTAGGCAATAAATAAACAACAGAAAATAAATGACTAGCACCGTGCAAGCAAAAACATATTCAATAACGGCCTGTTCCATTATCTCTCCTAACCCGAGAGAAGGATTCAGAACAATGAAGCTAATCACTACATATAGTACAAGTATGATGACAACAATTTGACTAAACGGGTGCTGGAGTTTTAAAAGTGAAATACCCATAAGCTCTCCTTCTCTCATCTTTCCTATCCCACTATGAGGGAATTGGTAATGTAATTTGAAAGGTTGTTCCACTGTTCAATTCACTACGAACTTGAACATGCCCACCTAAGTTCTCAATAATTCCATACGTTACCATTAGACCAAGCCCCGTCCCCTTTTCTTTAGTTGTGTAAAATGGCTGTCCTAATTTCGCAAGCTTATCCTCAGAGATCCCTGTCCCTTGATCGATGACTTCAACAATTGCATCACCATCTTCCATTTTAGAACGAATCGTAATTTCACCTCCGTTAGGCATCGCATCAATTCCGTTTTTTATTAGGTTAATAAATACTTGTTTCAATTCATTTTCATCGCACTTAACAAATACGGGCCCATTAGTAAGGTCTGTTATAATTTGCACATTTTCAATAATGCATTGAGGCTCCAATATACTCTTAACTTGAGTCAAAATTTGATTAAGATCATGCTTTTCTAAATGCTTCACTTGTGGCTTTGCCAGCAGGAGCAGCTCATTCAAAATAATTTCAATTCTTGAAAACTCCTCCGACATAATTGAATAATAGATTTGCTTTGCCGATTCTCCTGATTGAATTAGCTGAAGAAACCCTTTTAATGAAGTTAGTGGGTTCCGAATTTCATGGGCAATTCCTGCAGCCATCTGCCTACAAGTGACAGCTTCTCTGAATTTTGCATATACTCTTGAGATTTCTTAAGCTCAGTAACATCTCTAAATATCACAACCGTTCCTTTATATTGAGCATTTTCATAAATCGGATTAATCGTATATTCGACATCAAATTGTTGTCCATCTTTTCTAGAAAATTGATCTTCTCTTACTTGCAGAGTCCCACCATTTTCAACAGCCTGAAGAAATGGACTTGTAACAACATCTTTGTCTCCTTTTAATTTCAAAATGACTTCTTGAATTCTTCGACCAATCATATCCTCTTGCTTACAACCAAGCATATTTTCAGAAGCACGATTCCAAAAGACAATTGTACCATCCGGGTTTAGCCCAAATATACCTTCGTTAATTGAATCTAGAATAAGTTGATGCATATGATTTAATTCATTTAACTCTTTTTCCTTTTTTAATTTCAAGCTAATATCAAAAATATCGACATGGTAATAAGAGGTTTGTCCCATTTCTAACATGATAATATGCAACGAAACCCACAGAACTTTCCCGTCTTTATGCACAAATCGTTGATCAATAACTAATTTATCCGTAATGTCGGAGGGGGTGTTAAACAATGATGCCGTCTTATTTAAATCATCAGGATGTGAAACAATATCAAATGCTGAATGCTCAAGTTCCTCTTTGCTATAGCCCGTAATTATGCTCAATGCTTTATTTACCTTAAACCACTGGCCATCTAATGTCATAATTGCTTTTCCAGAAGAAGCGTTTTCAAAGGCATCTCGATATAAGTTTGTATGATCCATTCATCTTCCTCCAAGTCCTATTTGTTCTCTAATAAGAATTATACGCTATTTTTCAACATAAAAAAGACATTGGCGGAAAATATTGATAAAAAGATGAGATTTGTCAATAGACGCTTATAATAGACAGCATTTTTAGAGTTTAAGTAACACATTTTGACTTCTTTTGATCAAATGCTTGTATGTTTTTCTTGAATGATGAACAAAATAAACTGAAAAAATCAGAGAATGAGCGGCCATTGAAAAGGACAAAACAACTTTTTCAATACCTTTGATTTGACTAGCAATGGCTTCATTCGTTGTTCGCTTGATACGAGGAATCAAAATAAGCAACGCTTTCACCCATTGCTTAAAGGTCAGCAAAAAAGAATGGAGGTTTGTTATTTTGAAGAAAAAATGGCTCTATCTATTTCTTACAATTCTGACTGTTCTTCTGCTCATTTCATGTGGCACTGAACAACAGGAAGAGCAAATTGAGGAAGACGCAGATCAGCAAGAGCTAGAGGAAACAGGAGAAAATGAGAAAGAGCAAGCATTGGACGACGTATCTGATCATGAAGAAGGAGATGTAGTTGAAAACGAAGGAGGTACCTTTACACTCATTTCCAAGCAGGATGAGATTGAGTCCCAGGAGACAGGACCAATGATTGTCGACATCACCCAAGTCAATGCAAGCTCAGGTCAACTCCAGGGAGATCTAGCTGATTTTATGGAAACAACTGAAATTGAATACATTCAAATTGATATGGAAGTTGAAAACACATCAGACGACACGATCTTCTTCTATCCTGGACAAGCAACGATAACAACAAATACGGGAGAGCAGCTTGAATCTGATATGTGGCTTTCTGATCATATCGATGGAGAATTTATTGGAGCCGTCCGAAAGTCAGGCTCGCAGTTTTTCATTCTCGAAAATTCTACTGCTGATGAAATCGAAACGGTTCGAATTATCATAAACGCTCCCCATAACGAAGAATGGGAAGATGTCGGTGACAAAATTGACTTTACCGTTGAATTTTGAGACCTCTTAAAAAGGACAAATCAACCTTTTAGCATTTCGATTAACAAAGGAGCGCCTTAAAAAGGGAAAGCTCGAGGGCAATAAAAGGTATCGTTTTTTACTATTTGGTGTCCTCGAAACGTTCCCTTTCAGGCGCTACATTTATCCTATGCTAATGCTTCCTCCTCTTTTTTAAAAAAGGCTTTCATTGCATGATATACGTCACCCTTCTCCTTCAAAATAAAGTGACGAAAACGCATATCATCGATGTTCTTATAGGCACTCATAAGCGTGGAGTGGCGACTGTATTGATTCACCTCCCCATATCCAAACATACTCGACACTTCCATTAGCTGCTGAACAAGCTTCAAGCAGCGGGCGTTATCTGATGTTAAATTATCGCCATCTGAAAAATGAAATGGGTAAATATTATAGCGAATCGGATCATATTTGTTACTAATAATTTCTAGCGCCTTGCGGTAGGCGGATGAACAAATCGTTCCACCACTTTCTCCTTTGTTAAAGAAATCATCCTCTGATACAACCTTTGCTTCCGTATGATGCGCAATAAATTCAATATCAACCGTTTCGTATTTCGTACGCAAGAAACGGGTCATCCAAAAGAAGAAGCTTCTTGCCATATACTTCTCCCATCGTCCCATCGAGCCGCTTGTATCCATCATCGCAATTACAACGGCCTTCGATTCAGGCTTCACAATTTCATTCCACGTTTTAAACCGTAAATCATCATTATAAATGGGGACAATCCCAGGTCGACCTTCCAGTGCATTACGTTTAATCGCTGATAAAATTGTTCTTCTTTTGTCAATGTTCCCCATTAACCCTTTCTTTCGAATGTCGTTAAAGCTAATGTCTTCAAGGACAATTTCATTTTCCTCTTTTTGCTGAAGGTTTGGTAGCTCTAGCTCGCGAAATAATAATTCTTCCAATTCCATAATCGACACTTCTGCCTCTGAGTAATCTTCTCCTGGTTGATCTCCTGCACCTTTCCCTTTTCCAGGTCCTTTTTGTTTGTCGCCATTGGGATCGCGTGCGACTACATCTCCAACCTTACTATCTCCTTTCCCTTGACCTACATGCTTATTTTTATCATAATTATAGCGAATCTTATACTCATCTAATGACCGAATTGGAATGCGAATCACATCTCGACCATTTGACATGACGATATTCTCCTCACTCACGAGATCAGGAAGGTTTTTCTTAATTGCTTCCTGTACTTTCTCCTGGTGTCGTCGCTGATCTTGATGACCCTTCTGATGTAAGGACCAATTTTCTTGTGAGATAACAAATTGACGTTGATTACTGTTCGCCATGTGATTCCCTCCTTTTTTTATATCGCTTTAAGCTACCTTACGTGTTTTCGATGCACACAATCACTTTGCCTTGCATACAATGATGACGTCTAGAGCCATTACGACGTTACTTTTTGGCTAACATCGAAATTCATTAGGGCTCAAAAATAACTTACTCTATCATATGCAGACAAGAAAAAGAGTTGCTAATAAATTCTGACAAATCACTGCATGAAAAAAGGACAGGCCTCATTAGCCTATCCTCCATTCCATTTACTTGACAATTCCAACATCTGTAATTGGCCAAAATCGTAAATCAACTTTGCCGACTATATGATCCATCGGAATAAACCCAAGTCTTCTACTATCTAAACTATTAGGACGATTATCTCCTAAAACAAACACATGATCCTCTGGTACGATCTCCTCCATAGCAAAGTCTCGTGTGTATCGATCACGCCCGTCCTTTTTCATTGCTTCTAAAAAAGGCTCTTCTATTTCTTCACCGTTAATGTATAACGTATCATTGGTATATGATATTTGATCTCCTGGTAATCCGATTACTCGTTTAATATAATCCTCTGTCTCACTCGCATGAAAAACGACAAGATCAAAACGTTGTGGATCTGAAAAGCCATACCCTACCTTATTCACAATAAATCGTTCCCCATCAAACACACTAGGCTCCATCGATTCCCCTTGAACTTCATAGCTTGTGAAAAGGAATGTCCGGATTAAAAATGCTAAAAGAAGTGCAACTACAATAGCCTTGACCCATTCCATCCATTCATTTTTCGTTGTCTCTATCATCGTATCCCGACCCATCTACACCGTTTCCTTTAATTTACCACTGTTATCTCGACATCACAAGGAGCAATAACACCTATTTTACCTCATTATCGATCATTTCTTCCAATCTTACCTTGTCCGAAAGCAGCAAGTTACATTTAGCTCTATCATATGATGCGCCTAATGCGGAGAGTATCACCACATTAGGCGCATCACACATGCGATATTAACGGTTTAATAAGCTTCCTACATAACGTAATAATTCATTAGCTGACACTGAATTGTATCCATGCTCATCAACTAACCTTGCAATCACTTCATTAATTTTCTTCAGTTGTGATTCATCTGGAGTTTTCGTTGATGTCGTAATTTTAACGATATCCTTTAGGTCAGCAAAGAGCTTTTTCTGGATCGCTTCTCGTAAACGTTCGTGAGAATTGTAATCAAATTTCTTCCCTTTTCTCGCATATGCAGAAATTCGAATTAAAATTTCTTCACGAAATGCCTTCTTTGCATTTTCCGAAATGCCAATTTGTTCTTCAATGGATCGCATTAATTTCTCATCTGGTGTCATTTCTTCACCTGTTAACGGATCACGTAATTTATTTTGATTACAATAGGCTTCAACATTGTCTAAGTAGTTATCCATTAGCGTTTTCGCAGACTCATCATAAGAATAAACGAATGCTTTTTGTACTTCTTTCTTGGCAATCGTATCATATTCCTTTCTTGCAACAGCTATAAAATCCATGTATCGCTCACGGTCTTCTTTTGTAATGGAAGCATGTTCATTTAAGCCTTCTTTAATCGAACGCAAAACATCTAGTGCATTAATCGATGTTAATTGCTTACGAATAATGGCCGATGAAATTCGATTAATAACATAACGTGGATCAATGCCACTCATCCCCTCATCAGGGTATTCTTGCTTCAACTCTTCAACATCCTGTGAATTAAAGCCTTCTACATTTTCTCCATCATAAAGTCTCATTTTCTTCAACAAATCAATGCCTTGTTTTTTCGGCTGCTGTAATCTCGTTAAAATTGTAAAAATGGCCGCAACCTTTAATGCATGTGGAGCAATATGCACATGTGATAGATCACTTTCTTGAATCATTTTTTGATAAATCCGTTCCTCTTCAGATACTTTTAAGTTGTAAGGAACCTTCATAACAATAATTCGAGAATGTAACGCTTCATTTTTCTTATTCGCAATAAATGAGCGATATTCAGATTCGTTCGTATGAGCGACAATTAATTCATCTGCACTAATGAGAGCAAACCGCCCCGCCTTAAAGTTTCCTTCCTGAGTGAGAGAAAGCAAATGCCAAAGAAATTTCTCATCACACTTAAGCATTTCCTGAAACTCCATCATCCCACGATTGGCTTTATTCAATTCACCATCAAATCGATATGCTCGTGGATCAGACTCAGATCCATATTCAGCAATCGTTGAAAAGTCAATACTTCCTGTTAAATCAGCAATATCCTGTGATTTCGGATCTGAAGGACTAAAAGTACCAATTCCAGTCCGCTTATCTTCAGAAAAAAAGATACGTTCCACGATTACATCTTCAATTCGGCCACTATATTCTTCTTCCAAACGCATCATATTTAATGGGGATAAATTCCCTTCCACTTTAATCCCATATTCCTCGTAGAATTCATTTCGCAAGTGATTCGGAATAAGGTGAAGAGGATCCTCATGCATTGGACATCCTTTAATGGCATAAACCGCCCCTTTATCCGTTCGTGAATATTGTTCTAATCCACGCTTTAGCATCGTTACAAGCGTCGATTTCCCTCCACTAACAGGCCCCATTAATAACAAGATACGTTTGCGTACATCTAAACGTTTAGCAGCCGAATGGAAGTATTCCTCAACAAGCTTTTCAAGGGCTTCATTTACTCCAAACAACTGATCTTTAAAAAATTGATATTCTTTCTTCCCGTTGGCTTCCTCTACTCCAGCATCCTTAATCATATTGTAAACGCGGGAGTGAGCGGTTTGAGCAATCCACGGCTTCTCCTTCAATAGGTTTAAGTAATCAGCAAATGTACCTTCCCACTTTAGACGCTCCTCTTCTTCTCTGAAATGTTCAATTTTACGTAAGATTGACATGTAGCGTAACCTCCATCCTCATGGTCAGAGCAAGATTAGTTAACCATATGCAGCAAAAGAAATGAACATGCAATCTTTTATGATTATGACCCTTTTTCTTTAAATTGGTGGTAAAATATAAAATGAAAAGATTAAGAAAAAATGCGTAGCATTCTTTTCTTAAATATGTCGTGTAGCCATTACTTCGGATTATGGTTGTCTGATCCAAATAACCCATGTAATGAGATAACCGATGTCCCGTCCATTATCCCACTTCATCTCCTTGATTGGACTCCTTAAATCTTTTTGAAATTTTGATCATATAAGAAAAGAGTGTACACATAATGCTAAAGATGACAATCGGTTGGATTTTCACTAGTATATCAAGTATCGTATTCGCATTTGTCTTAATAGAAGTGACTGCTGAAGTGAAAGAGGTTAAAACCTTATCTGAGCTTATAGATGAGCAAGTCGACTTGCAGGACATACATTTATCTTCTAACAGTTATATGTATGACCAACATGGAGATTTAATTTCCGAGCTTTACAACGATCAAAATCGACGATACCTACATTATGACGAAATACCTGTTCAAGTGATCGATGCCTTTATTGCTACAGAAGACCAACGCTTCTTTGAGCATAAAGGCTATGATGCAATTGCAATGGTTAGAGCTCTTTTGGCTAACGTTCGCAGGAAGGTATTGAAGAAGGTGCGAGTACCATGACTCAACAGCTTGCTCGTAACCTTTTTCTAACGCATGAACAAACGTATAACCGTAAAATGACGGAAATCCTCTATTCACACGAATTAGAAAAACATTTTACAAAAGAAGAAATTATTGAGCTTTATGTAAACTCAATCTATTTCAGTAATGGCGTATACGGAATTGAAGCGGCTAGCTATTTTTATTTTAATAAGCCGAGCGAGCAATTAACATTAGCGAAGCAGCTTCTTAAGTGCGATCCCGAACAATCCAAGTCATTATGATCCACTACAGCACATGGATCGGACATTACTTCGCCAAGAATGGATTTTGCAAAAAATGCTTGAGGCTCACTATATTTCAACGGAAGAGTACGAACATGCACGCAATGAGCACCTAACACTAAATCAGAGACAACGAATTGATGAGTTTCCTGATTACGTCACTTATATTCATCACGAACTGACGGAACTTATTGCACAATCAGAAGGGTACTCATGGAGAATAGAGCAAGCAGAATCAGATGAAACTCGTCAAGAAATTGAGCGTGAGCTGCAAAACCATGTTCAACAGCTACTTGAAAGCGGCATTCATATCGAAACGGCTCTCGAACCGTATAGACAGAACAGCATTACAAAAGCTGTACAACGATATTTACCTGAAGATGATATACAAGCTGCCGTCGCAATGATCGACCACCATAATCATGAGATCGTCGCGATAAGCGGGGGCAAAGGCTATAACAAGTTTGATTTTCACCGCGGATATCAAGATTTCCGTCAGCCAGGCTCTGCGATAAAGCCCATTCTTGTCTATGGACCTTATATTGAAGAAACAGGTGCATCTATTTCAACTCAAATTGATGCATCGAACATATGTATTAACGACTATTGTCCAACAAACTATGGAGATCAAGAATATGGTCATGTCCCTATATCGACAGCATTTAAACATTCCTATAATACACCAGCTGTCCGTCTGCTACACCAAATTGGTATTCAACATGCGTTTACGTATTTAGAGCCTTTTTCATTTTCAAGAGTCGTATCAGATGACTATGTTCCAGGCGCCGCTTTAGGAGGATTAACATATGGAGTATCTCCACTTGAGCTCACACAGGCCTACACGACCTTTGCAACCGATGGAGCATTTACACGGTCATACGGCATTCGGGCTGTAAAAGATCAAGCAGGTACGATTTTATATAGTTGGGAACAAGAGTCTGAACAAGTATGGAGCTCTTCAACCAATCAAAAAATGCGCTCGCTACTAGATGAAGTCATTACAAGTGGTACTGGAAGACAGGCCAATATGACAGCATCCTACCGTGGTGGGAAGACAGGGACAACTGATGAATACCGCAATCTATGGTTTGTTGGTTTAACCGACCAATACACAGCAGGAGTATGGATTGGTAACGATGATAACCAATCCATAGAAAGAGTCAACAACCGTTCACCTCAACTAGACATTTGGAGGGAAAGTATAAAATAAGACCAAAATAGTGAAAAGAACAAGAACGTTGCAGGCTTTAACTCCTCAAGAATAACTATCACACTTGAAGCAACTTGTATCTTCAAATGCTCATACTGCATTTTAGGAAATGAAAGAGAGTTCCCTCCTTTAGGAAAAGGCGGAAACTCTCTTTTGAATTTGTATGAGTAGCTACTTATAATAGGTGCAAGTTTCACTCTGCCAGATTAAATCGGCAAACTTGCCATAAAGCTATTATACAAGCGTACTAAAGCGTACACGACCGAAATAACAAATGCCCCCCAAAAGAAAACCTGAAAGAAAATAAATCCGACAAGACCACCAAAGGATAGAACATCGCTTACTTTATAAATAAGAAAAACAAAATAAATAAAGCTAGCGAGTAAAAAGAGGGCAAGAATGAAAATAAGTTGGTTGGCAACAAATAATGAGACGACACTTCCTATTAAATAAATCCATGAACCTCCCCTCGCCTTTGACAATTCTGTTCCTTCTTCGTCTTTTGAGAAAAAGAGCATTGATAGCTCAATAGTCGTATCTGTTATCAGCTTCAGGGCAGAGAATACCATAAAGAAAAATAACATTAATAAAAATAATAAAGTCAGTTTAATTCCATTTTCTGAAATGAACTCTAGCATACCGCTATAGACTCCCATATTTACAAGCTCAGTCAAAATAAGTCCTTGAACATAGATGGCTAACGCTAAGCTAAAGAGTACAATTGATATTAATGGGAAATGACTAGTAATATAACGATTGGTCATGAACGTTTCTCCATTTCTTCATATTCGTTAAGTGTGTCTTGATTGTGAATTTAGATTTCTAATATTTCATTCTTCGTCAAGTTGATTTATAATAAAAAGGATCATGTCGCAAGGAGGCTATGATTTATGGGAACTATTC
Organism: Halalkalibacter hemicellulosilyticusJCM 9152; assembly: GCF_000513115.1. Lineage (GTDB taxonomy): Bacteria > Bacillota > Bacilli > Bacillales > Bacillaceae_D > Halalkalibacter > Halalkalibacter hemicellulosilyticus. The sequence continues at coordinate 70,996 of NZ_BAUU01000008.1, read as the reverse complement.
TTATCCTTGGAGTATGTTTGGTATTCTTTGTTGCCATCTTTACAGCTGGCTATGAAGATAATCCTCACAAGAACTAATGAATGAAAAAATCGATCAGACTCGCATATAAGAGCTGGTCGATTTTTTGTTTCTCTATGTTAAATGAGGAAAACCTTGTTGACGAATGGCTTCATAGATAACAATTGCCGCAGTATTGGATAAATTTAACGATCGGATATGATCCGTCTGAGGAATCCGAAGACAGCGTTCAACATTTTGATTAATGATTTCATCAGGAATTCCTGTTGTTTCACGTCCAAATACAAAAAAGTGATCCTTATCTACATTTGAATAATCAAATTCACTATAGTTCTTCTCACCAACTGTTTCAATAAAATAAAACTCACCATCTTCATACTTAGCGAAAAGCTCGTCCAAAGAATCGTAGTAACGAATTGTCACGCTCGGCCAATAATCACAGCCTGCACGCTTTAACATTTTATCATCCGTTGAAAATCCCAGCGGACGAATTAAGTGTAGCATTGTGTTCGTTCCTGCACACGTTCGAGCAATATTGCCAGTGTTTGCTGGTATTTCTGGCTGATACAATACAATATGAAGCCCCACGCGCTCCACCCCAATCTTTCTATATCATGGTCTCTTAAACGAATTTTATTATATCATAAGACGCCTTGAACCGCCGAATTTTATTTTAATGATGCTACACTTAAAGGGTATTCAAACCATTCAAGATTCCCGGTTAGAATACCCCCACGATCGTCATATTTTTATATGAAAGAACTTATATTGTATTTGTGGTGTCCAAGCTGTTGAATCTTCATATTTCCAATAACGCATTCGACTATTGGTCGTTTGCGCATTGACGAGCGGTTCTCCATTAGCATCTTTTGCTACAACGATCGTTGTATGCTGCCAGCTTCCATTCCCATTAAAATCATAGCAAATGACATCCCCTGGCTCTAACAGCTCAGCACGTGCTCGTTCTTCCCCTCTAAGCCCTGATTTCGCCCCGCTTAAATACCAACGCATCGCATTTGCTACCGACCAGCTGTAGCTCCAAGTACGTCCATTATACCACCACCCCTTGGAACGATTTGAAAAGCCTCTCATTTCAGCACCACCTGCTCGTAAGCATTGTGAAATAAAGTTTGTGCAATTATTTTCAAATTTCTCATATTGAGGATTGTAATCATTCCACCATCTTTCGGCATACTGCACTGCTTTTCGCCGATCATAAGTAGACCTTTGAGTATTCTCTCCACTTTCTTCATGACTAAATTCAACTTGCGCTATCTCACCTTTATCCGATAAATCCCCTTCCAAACCAATTGGGTGATCCGATTGACAAGTTTCCCCTAAAAATGTGGCCCTCCTCACACACTCTCTTTCTTCTACATAAAATTCATCATTCAATTTAATAAGAAATTCTTCATGTTGAACATAATCAACAATTCGCTGATCATCTAGTTGAGTAGAACGAAGCACATCACCTTCAATAAGAGTACGGACAATAGTCGCTCCACGTTGTCGCTGCATACTTAGTACACTTTCAACTTGTTGATCCGTATTCTCACTATTTGAAACATATGCATGACTCCGATCCTTAATACGCTGATGCAATTTCAATATAACCCTTTCATCCATCTGATTACACCCCTTTCCTTTTACACTATGCGTGAAAATCAAAATCCATTAATCAGAACAACTGTAGAATGAATACTCCTTATTGAATAGAAACAAAATGAAGCCACAAAGGCCAATACCTCTGCGACTTCTAGTCTTACTTTTAAGCTTCATATTCTCTGATTAAGAGGATATCTTTTGGATTGCTCCTTCTAAAGATAGCAATCGTTCCTTTTTGTCTAACCCTCCACCATATCCAACCATATTCCCATTACTGCCAATGACTCGATGACAAGGTATAACGATTGGTATAGGATTTTGATTGTTAGCACCACCAATTGCGCGCACAGCTCTAGGCGCTCCTATTCTTTCGGCAATTTCCTTATAAGAAACCGTTTCTCCATATCTAATTTGAGTTAATGCACTCCAAACCTTTTTCTGAAATGGTGTACCACATAAATCAAGTGGAACATCAAAGTGATCTCTTTCACCAGCAAAGTATTCTTCTAATTGTGCACAATACGGACGAAGAGTTTCAGAACAATGAACGATATCTCCACAACGACTTTGTTTTTTCAGCCATGCCTTTAAACTAGCTTGACATGTCGACATTTCTCCAAAATACAAATGACAGAGACCTTTTTCTGTTGCTACGATTGTCAGTGGTCCTAGCGGGCTATCCAACTCATCAACATAATGCGTGAATAGACTTGACATGTATTAACCCTTCCTTCCTATTGTCCATCTTTACCTAATATTATCTTAATCATTGCTAAAATGCATGATTAGAAACTCTTATTTTCAATGATATTAAGGCCTTTTTCTATCTCTTCTAGTACTTTTTCCTCGCATTCGGACTTTTTCAACTCAGTTAAAAGCTTTTTCTCCTGATAACTCCCAATAACTCCGATTGCCCAAGCAGCCGTTCCGCGAATAACAGGACGAGGATCATTTTTAACTAAATCCGTCAATACCGGTAACGACCTTTCGTCTTTAAAATGAGCTAATGCAATAATTGCATTACGCTGAATAGGTTTCTTTCCTCGCCATGACCCAGACACATGACCAAATTTCTCCTTAAAGCTTCGATTACTCATTGTCAATAGTGGAATGAGCTTTGGCTTTGCTATTTCAGGGTCTGGCTCCATCTCAGAATGAATATGAGCATCTTTTCCTTTATTCACTGGACAAACTTGCTGACACGTATCACATCCATATAATCGATTCCCTAATTTTTTTCGGTATTGATCAGTCAAGAAATCTTTTGTTTGCGTCAAATACGCAATGCATTTCTGTGAATTCAATTGACCACCTTGTACAAGCGCGCCAGTCGGACATGCGTCTATACATTTTGTACACGATCCACATTGGTCTGTTAAAGGAACATCTGGCTCTATAGACAATGTTGTAATTAAATCACCTAAGTACACATAGCTGCCGAATTCTGGTGTAATGATTGCACAGTTCTTCCCACTCCAACCAATACCAGCACGCTCTGCCACAGCCCGGTCAGATAATTCTCCCGTATCAACCATGGAAACAGTCCTAGCTTCAGGAGCTCTTTCTCTAATAAATTGCTCTAGTTTCTGCAATCGTTCTCGAAGAATGTGATGGTAATCTTTTCCCCATGATGCCCGACAAAAAATTCCTCGGCGTTCTTCCCTCGTATTCTTAGGTGGGTTTTTCATTTTTGAGGGATACGCCAACGCAATGGAAATAATCGTTTTTGCATGAGGCAAGAGCCGCTCAGGTGTCACGCGCTTATCAATATCTGGTTCTTCAAAGCCAGACTGATAGCCTAATTGCTTCTGTGTCAGTAAACGATCCTTTAATTGCAAAAACGGATCTGCAGAAGCGAAGCCAATTTTATCAATACCTATTGATTTACTATATGCAATGATTTCATCTTTTAGTTGGGCGAGTGTCACGGTCTACCCACCTTTCTCTTACTTTTTTACATTTATGCTACAATAGAACAAACACATATCGGCTTTCCTTTAGAGAACAGTCAAATCCGTCACGTGATTTTATAGCTTTAAAAAAGCTCGTACATAAGCTTATAATCTATTATTGAAGGAGGACATGAAATGATCCATACTAACATCGATCCATCTCTTCAGTCAATTGTACCAAACTTTAAAATAGGGATTATTCAATATCATCATATCGAAATTCAAGAGTCTCCTCAAATGTTAAAAGGGCGATTACGTTTTTTTCAAGAAACGATACAAGTCGAATTAGCAACGAAACCTGTAACCGAAGTTGCTGGCATCGCTGAATGGAGAAGAACGTTTAAATCCCTTCATATCGACCCTAATCGCTATCGTCCATCGAATGAAGCACTTCTTCGTCGCATAAAAAAAGGGAGCACACTTCCATTTATTCACTCAGCCGTCGATTTAAATACATTTTTCTCCTTGCAATATGAAATTCCGATTGGGATTTATGACCTTACTACAATTGACACCAATCTTAGCATACGACTCGGCCAAAGTGGAGAAGCATATCTTGGAATTAACGGACGAGAAAATCAACTCAAAGGAAAATTAATTAGTGCTGACACCATTGGTCCGTTTGGAGGACCAGTTGTTGACTCTGATCGGACAAAGGTAACTGAACATACGACCGATGCTTTACATATTTTTTATCTTCGACCGTCAATGGATATGGCTGAAGCTCAGCAGCTTATACAGGCTGCTGCAAAAATGTTTACACATATTCATGGAGGTGAAAGCTCTCACCTTATTCACCATGTAGATGGAACAAAGAAAAGTTGGTAAGCAAAGGCACTGAAAAAGTTTGGTTTTTAACTTTTCCGGTGTCCTTTAAGCAATGTGCGTAACCGTTGCCTATTTTGAAAAGCCTGATACGAGTGGGTTTTTCGTATCAGGCGAGCAACGAGTGACGCCATTGCTAATCAAATCAAAGGCACTGAAAAAGTTAATTTTTACTTTTCCAGTGGCCTCTGGTAAGCCACTCTTAAACTGTACGTATACTTAACTAATTTTTATAATTAATGTTTAGGCTTAGTCAAATATGGGTAATAGTAATATATAGCAAATGAACATTTAAACAGTAGGAGTGGTTATAAGATGGAAGCGAAATTGCATGATGTATTGAATAGGCAAATTGCCAATTGGAGCGTTTTATTCGTTAAACTACACAATTACCATTGGTACGTAAAAGGGCACCAGTTCTTTACCCTACATGATAAGTTTGAAGAGCTGTACAATGAATCTGCGACTCATATCGATGAATTAGCTGAACGACTATTAGCTATAGGCGGAGAGCCGATTGCGACAATGAAAGAATATTTAGCGGAATCCTCCATTGAAGAAGCAACATCAACAGAGACTGCTGAAGATATGGTTCAGTCGGTATCTCAGGACTTCACAACGATGATCGGTGAACTACGAGAGGGGATGGCTATCTCTGAAGAAGCGGATGATGAGACAACAGGAGATATGCTTCTTGCCATTCATTCAAGTCTTGAGAAACACGCTTGGATGCTTCAAGCATTCCTTGGCAAATCAGTCTAATCAAGCCCAAAGCCATTGAGAGTGATTACTCAATGGCTTTTTTACGCTCTTTCGTCTTTTCTTAATTGCGATGTGTGGATTCGTTACGGGACAAGATGGAAGTGGAGTACTTTCATCAAAACGCGTAAATAGCGAAGCCAACGCTCTTCTTTGAGTCTGCCAACCCCTCTATCATGTTCCCTTTTCTTCCTCGAATATTATAAATGCTTATCCTCTAAAAAACCCGTCGGCAGAGTCTCACAATAGCGAGACAATCGACAGGCTTTTATCGTCGCAAAGCTTTCTTATTGATCCTCAGGACTAAACGACCGCTTCGAAAATTCATCATCTAACATGAAGAAGGCATTACTATCATTATCAATTCGCTTAAGCTTCTGAATAATACTATCGAACATATCCTCTTCTTCTACTTGCTCCTCAATAAACCATTTTAAAAAGGAGATTGTCGCATGCTCTCTTCGATCTAATGCCAAATCAGAAAGATGATAAATCTTTTTTGTGACATCCTTTTCTTGTGCTAAGGCATGTTCAAATGCATCTTTTACAGACGAAAACGTATTTTTAGGTTCTGGTAATGATTGAATCGTTGCTCGTTCTCCTAATGCATTAATAAAATTATAAAACTTCATGGCATGGAAACGTTCTTCCTCAGCTTGTACTAAGAAAAAATTTGCAAACCCATCAAGGCTTTCACTTGAGCAATAAGCAGCCATTGCCATATAAGCATGTGCTGAATAAAATTCATAATTCATTTGATCATTTAAAGCTTTTGTCAATTGGTCATCCAACATGATTAATCATCCTCTCTTTCTGTTATCTACTCCATTATACTATACCCTTGGATAAGTGTGGAAAAACCTTAAGCATTTAATCAGCTGACATTTCTAAATCAGCAATTCGATTTTCAACGTATTTCTGATCTTTTTTTGCATGAAACACATCCGCCCTTTCAACAATAACCGTTGAATTATATTCTGGAATCTTCGCATGACTCTCATATACCCCTTTTGGAAGAAGGCTATTTCCTTCAGGCCAATAGACAGCAATATTTCCATTTGCTACGTCTTCAAATTTCGCTCTACCTTGAAGCTGTCCATATTGATTATATGCGATAACTGACACGCCTTCATCAATTGACAGCTTGCGAGCATCCTCTTCATTTATGAATATATCGTAGCGATCTCCATCATTAAAGGGATCAACCTCACTATAAATCATCGAGTTAAATTGCTTCCCTCGACGAGTTGTTACGAAGAACTGACCTTCTGTTCGGCGGTTTTCCGGTAAATCAATGGCAAAAAGCTGCCCCTTCCCATCTTCAGTCGGACAAACACCATCCTCACAGAGCCATGCTCCTCCCCACTGAAACAAATCGCCTTTTTCAGTTAGGTGTTGAATTCCATCATAGTTTGGATTCGCTTGTGCAATCTCGGCACGTATGTCAGCCACGGTTTTAAACTGAATCCATTCTTTTTTATCTGGCTTCACGCGTCCGGCTAAATCAATATAAATTTCCCACTCTGATCGAGCTTCCTCTATTCGAGGGCCTTTTATCTCTGGGCTAAAATAGACCATTCGCTCCGTACTAGTTGACGTGCCACCACCTGGCTGCTCATATCGTGTCATTGCTGGTAAAATAATGACTTCTTCTTTTGCATCAACTAATGTCGATGTATTCAAAATAATATCTTGATGAACGCGTAGCTCTATCTTTTCTAATGTTTGTTGCATAAAATCCGGATCTGGCATCGTTTCAAGAAAATTTCCACCACTCGTATAAAACAGCTTCAGCTTACGTTCATGTTCTTCATGTAAATGAGCATTTTCTAAAGATTGACCGACCGTATCTCCTTGCCAATCCATAATTGGAAATCCCCAAAGCTTCTCCATTCTCTCCCTATTTCTCGGTTCAAAATCACCACCTGATAAAACGAATGGGTCAGCCCCCATTTCACCAGAGCCTTGGACACCACTATGACCACGAATTGGCATAACACCACAATGCTCTCTCCCTAAAAAGCCACGTAACATTGCCAAATTAGCAACTTGGGATATATTATCGGTCGCAAAGCGATGCTGTGTCAGCCCCATACTCCAAATAAATACTCCTGACTTCGAGTTGGCTAATAGTTGAGCAAACTCTTCGATTCGCTCTCTGGAAAGACCTGATGAACGTTCGATTTCGGCCCAAGTGAGTGCACCGACATGGACTTCTACTTGTTCAACCCCTTTCGTATGCTGCTTAACAAACGAATGATCGATCGCTGATCCCTTTTCTTGTTCCTCCATTTCAAACCAATGCTTCATGACACCATTTATAAACGCAATATCGCCACCAATATTTACCTGATACACATCATCAACGATTTTCGTTCCAAATAACGCACTTTCCGCAATCGATGGAATCCAATATTTCTCCATTGACGGCTCACGATAAGGGTTAATCATAATGATTTTCGTTCCTGCTTTCTTTGCAGCATACATATATTTCGTTGAAACTGGTTGATTATTTGCAGCGACGCTCCCCCAGAATATAAGGACATCCGTCCCGATCCAATCTTTATACGAGCAGCTAGCTGCTCCAATTCCTAATGAACGCTTTAAAGCGGTTTTACTTGGTGAATGACAAATTCTTGAAGCATTATCAATATTGTTCGTTCCAAGAAATCTAGCAACCTTCGCCGCAGTATAATAGACTTCATTTGTAATACCACGTGCCGTTAAGTAAAATGCCAGCTGTTTCGGGTCAATTGCCTGCATTTTGGCTGCAATGCGATTCAATGCTTCATCCCATGTTAATCTTGTAAACCTCTTCTCCCCTGGCTTACGTGAAAGCGGATATGGAATACGCCCTAATTTTCTCAATTGCGTACTATCCATCTTACGTAATTGCTCTACATCCTCAAACCATTTATCATCAATAGCTGGTGCTGTATTTAATCTCAGCACATTCAACCGCGTCGTACAAAGGTGAGGGCCTTTTAACGTCTGATCATAGAGTCCCGAAACACCAAGAGCGCAACCATCACATACACCCTCTGTTAAAATACGATAAGCATAACGGGCATTATCGCGATTCTCCCAAGCAACCTTCATCGTATCGCGAATATGCTTCGGCTTCACCTTTCCAATCCCCATCGGAGTCATTCCCGCCCATAACGAAGGCTGAGGTTTTTTATTTAGTTTCATTGGTCCTGTATGTTTTGTTTTTCCCATTAAGAGCAACTCCTCTTTTTCTCGTTACAAACTCTCTCTTTCACAAACTACTATATTCATTATAAAATAACGTATGAGCCTTGTATGCATTTTCATTATAAAAGTGAGGGTTACTACGTTGAATAATGATTTTAATCATCAACATGCCGTTATCAAATATCAGCATGGAGCTTTTAAATCGACTACTGATGCGATTGTCGAGGAAACTCCTTTAACCATTTATATCAATCAAGAAGAATTCGCTACGTTAATGTGTAGTCCAACCTATTTGGAAGAATTAATTATCGGTTTTTTAGCTTCGGAAGGCGTCATCATTGCTAGGAAGGAAATAGAATCCGTGCATATTGACGACTATAAAGCGCTGCCTATGTCACATTAGAAAACAAAAAAAGAAACGTGACGCAATCAACGAAACGAGTATTTGGCTCATGCTGTGGGAAGAGTCGCCAATTTTACTTTCAAAACGATATGAAGACGGCCAAGACAGCGATGTCCACACTACGCATTACACCGAATCAATGTATAGCATTAATGGAAGCACTTCAGCAGCAGAGTGACATTTTCCAGAAAACAGGTGGTGTCCATAATGCAGCTTTAGCGACACCTGATCACATATTTTTGCAAAGAAGTGATATCGGCCGACACAATGCACTTGATAAGCTCTATGGTCATGCGCTCATTCAACAGCAATCTCTTACGAACCGAGTTCTCATTTTCAGCGGCAGAATTTCATCTGAAATTCTATTAAAAGCTGCCAAAATGCGGATTAGCATCCTCTTATCAAAATCCGCACCGACAACACTGGCGATTGAGCTAGCGAGAGATTTAAATATGACAACCATCGGATTTATACGTGAGAAATCATTTAATGTATATTCACATCCAGAACGTATGATTAAATGATCGAAATTTTACTCTCTAATACGAGTCGGTGTCTCGTATCAGGCGAACAACGAATGAAGCCATTGCTAGTCAAATGAAAATCACCATTCATCTGGAAAGAATTCATGATGAATGGTGATCTGAAATTTTTTATAATGGACGTAGGAAAAAGACGGCATCTTTGTAGAAAAGAATCGCAGGAGGGAGAGCGGTTTTTCGTTGTCTTTTTGGAATCATTTCGTGCTTACTATGAGACAACTAAATATGCGTTTTGACTTTCCACTCCTTTTTCCATTCATCCACCTATATAAGACATTTCAATTTTCTTACGCTTTTTCATTGATTCCTCTGTTCTTAGTTCAGAATAACGGTCGAATCGCTTATTCCAAATCCCTTGCACAGTTGTCAAAATCTCTTGATCAGTAGCATTAGAGCGAAGTGATTCTACTAATGAATGCCCCTCCTCCGCAAATAGACACGTATACAATTTCCCATCTGCTGAGATTCTCGCTCTTGTACAATTTCCACAAAATGTATCACTCACGGAAGAAATAAAGCCTACTTCCACATTCGTCCCTTTGTAACGATATTTTGAGGCAACCTCCCCTAAATAGTCCTTATCTACAGGCTCTAATTCACCTAAAATCGATACTTGTTCCATTAATTCCTGTTTCGTGACTACCTCAGCAAAGTTCCAGCCATTAGTCTGACCGACATCCATAAACTCAATGAAACGAAGCGTAATATGTTGATCCTTAAAGTAGGAAGCCATGTTTAGTACTTCACAATCATTGACACCCTTTTTAACGACCATATTAACTTTCACATCTAAACCTGCCTTAACTGCTGCATCAATCCCCCTTAATACAGCCTTCGGTTTGACATTTCTTCCATTCATCTTTTGGAAAATTGGTTCCGTTATCGCATCTAAACTTACATTCACTCGTTGCAACCCAGCTTCCTTTAGCCTTTTCGCTTCCTTAACAAGAAATACTCCATTTGTCGTTAAAGCAATATCCTCTATTCCCTCTATTGCTGCTAAGCGGCGAATGAGTAAGTGTGCATCCTTCCTCATTAAAGGTTCTCCACCTGTTAGACGTAGCTTTTTCACTCCTAGCTTCGTAAATAATCGGACGACTCTTTCAATCTCTGAAAAAGATAGTAACTTGTCTTCTGGTAGAAAGGCATAGTCATCTCCAAAAATTTCGGCAGGCATACAATAAGAACAACGAAAGTTGCATTTATCAATGATCGAGATTCGTAAATCCTGTAATGGACGCTCATATTGATCGTATACATGTTCGAATGTCATTGAGCTTCCTCCTTAAGGTCAATCCTTTATATCATATTATATGCTATTCTAACACATATAGCTTGTTAATGTGATAATCACCACAAGGATAGACCCCGAAAAAGGTAAAAACCAACCTTTTTCAGGGTCCACAAAAAAGTGAACTCATTAAGAAGTGATTGCTGCCATTGTTTTAATACGGATCAGATGGATGACTCATCTCTTCAGCTTGCTGAACGGCTTCATCTGTTTTCGTCGTTCCAATTGGACCACTCGAATTCATATCATTATTCATTTGAGCAATCCCTTCCTTTACTCGACGTCCATACTCAGGATCTGCTTTCGTAAAGTTTTCAATCATTTGCTGCTGAATTCGTTCATCACAGGTCGATAAATTATTGACTAAATTTTTTATTAATTCATCTCTTTCAAAATCGGTAAATCGTCGATACGTTTCACCAGCCTGAGCAAAATCATTTGTCCGATCAATCGACTCTCGCTTTACGTTCCCTTCAACATATGGCGTATGTTCAACACCTGGATTTTCCGCTTCATCTAAGCCTCCTAACGTAGACGGCTCATAGTTCACATGAGGGTTCTGATGTTCTCCGCGATCAACATGGTATTCCATTTGGCCACCGCGTTGATTCGTCGCCACACGCTTCTTCGGGGCATTGATTGGTAGCTGTAAATAATTCGCACCTACACGATACCGTTGAGTGTCAGAGTATGAAAACGTTCTCCCTTGTAAAAGCTTGTCATCAGAAAAGTCTAGACCATCTACAAGTACGCCTGTTCCAAATGCAACTTGCTCTACTTCATTATAATAATCCTCTGGGTTACGATCTAACACCATTCTTCCTACTGGTTGCCAAGGGACATCCTCCTTATACCACAACTTTGTTGGGTCAAGTGGATCGTAATCAAGCTGAGGGTTCTCACCATCAGGTAGCACTTGCACAAACAGCTCCCATTCAGGATAATCACCATTTTCAATTGAATCATACAAGTCTAATGTAGCATGATTGAAGTTTTTCGCTTGGAGTACCTCCGCCTCTTCCTGGGTTAAATTACGAATACCTTGCTTAGGTTCCCAATGATATTTCACTAAAAATCCTTCTCCCTCGCTGTTCACCCATTTATATGTATTCACACCTGATCCTTGCATCATACGATAATTAGCCGGAATGCCCCAAGGAGAAAAGAGAAATGTCACCATATGTGTCGCTTCAGGTGAATGACTGACAAAGTCGAAAATCCGCTCAATATCCTGTACATTTGTAACTGGATCAGGCTTAAAGGCATGAACTAGATCAGGAAATTTAAGGGGATCACGAATAAAGAAAATCTTCAAATTATTCCCGACTAAATCCCAATTACCATCCTCTGTATAAAATTTTGTCGCAAATCCACGAGGGTCACGTAGCGTTTCCGGAGAATGCCCACCATGAATTACAGTAGAGAAACGAACAAATACCGGTGTCCGTTTACCCTTTTCTTGGAACAGCTTAGCTCTCGTATAATTTGAAATCGGCTCTTCACCAAAAGTACCATATGCTTCAAAATAACCGTGAGCACCCGCACCTCTTGCATGAACAACTCGCTCAGGAATTCTCTCACGATCGAAATGACTAATCTTCTCAAGAAAATCATAATTTTCTAACGTTGTCGGCCCACGATTTCCAACTGTTCGAACATGCTGGTTATTTGTGACTGGATGACCTTGGCGATTCGTTAACTCATCTTCACGTTCATTTCCGATAACATTTTCTTCATTCACCATAATCTACCTCCTTTAAAAGTCCTTTTCAATTTACCCATAAGGATGATAGATTATGTATAGCATACAAAAAACCTAGCTACAGACTCATTAAGTCTACTAGCTAGGTTACGAATTGGTTTATTCCGCTTCAACCGGTTTAGCATAAACGATATATCGATCTGGTGCCGATCCTACAAAGCTAAATGGATAGCAAGTCGATAATGTTAAAATTTCATCAGGTGCTGTTGAACGAATCACTGTTCGATCATCCGCATCAACGATTTCATCCTCATACATCACATACGTAAATTCACCATATGGCATCTTCACAATGAACTCATCGCCCATTTCTAAATCACCAAATCCGCGAAAAACCGTATCACGGTGACCAGAAAGGAGGATTTGGTCTCCTTGCCCTGGAAGAACGGTTGTTGTATAGTGACCTACTCCTCGGTCAAGTTCATCCTCATCTGTACCTGAAACAATCGGAAGTTCCTTATCGAATCGTGGGATATATAAAATTCCAATCACATCCCCTTGATCAATATCCATATCTTCAGCTGAATTGGGCTTATCTCCTTCACTATCAGACTGTGTTTTCGTTATAAGTTCATTTGCTTGGGCAATCGATTCATTTTGCTTCGCATGATTATCATAAATGTTATAGCCACTATAAATGACGAGAGCAAGTCCAACGATAATAATGATATTCGCAAATATTTTCATTTACTACATCAACTCCTTTATCTCATTTTGAACGTTTCCAAACAGAAATTAAACCTGTAAAGCCAATTAACCCTCCAATAAACCAACCGATTGTTGCACCAATCTCACTAAACATACTGCCGATAATTAGACCGAGAAATGGCACTGTAATTGCATATGTAAAGGATAAAATAATTTTATGTGTTTTACTTTGCGCATAGCTTGCTTTTGATTTATTCGTTTGAGACTGCGACTGATGCTTTTGTTGATAAGCACGCTCTGAGTCTTTCTTCGCCTGTTGCCAATCACTCTTGAATCGTTCTTTATTCCAAAATCCCATGTTGTCTCATCCTTTCCCTTATAGAATACCAAACAAACGGTGGTTTTGGCTATTCCTATTCGAATGAGAAAACAGTCCATTCAGATTACTAAATATTCTCAATTTTGATTATAACTGAAATATAGGAAAAAGCAATCTTTTTAGTAAGCGCTTTATTATTGATTTGCTCTATACAGAAAAAGAAGCCAGCCTTTAGCTAGCTTCTTCATCACTTACTTATTCACCTTCAAATGCTTCAACACGACTCTTAACAACTTCTGTGAAGAACGCTTCATATCCTTCAACATCAAGCTCATTCACTCGTGCAACATAATCTTCCCAAATACCATCAAACTCTGATGGATCTGATAGTACTAAACGCGGGAAGAAATCACGCTGAATATCTTCTAGACGCTGTTCGAAAATTTCAGGATCTGAACCTTGTTCAATATTAGCACTCCATGTTGGGTACCAAGGGCGATCCTCTGGCTCAGCAAAAATTTGCGTAAACGTTTCTAATCCGTATGCATCTAAGAATTCACGGTCTACGTCATTATACGTTTCTTGTACAACGGCAGGCTGTCGGCGAGGCTCCCAAGCATTCCCATCTGAGAATACACCGCCTCCACGAGGCCAATACCACTCAAAGTAGGCGAACCCGAAATCTTGTCTCCAATCTTCATCTTCAGTCATCGTAATTTGTTCTGGTGTACGATAGTACATACCATCTTCATCGACTTCATATGTTTCTCCTTCAATTCCCCACATAACAAGCTTTTGCGTCTCTTCCTTAGCAATGTGGTTAAAGAATTCCATAATACGCTCAGGATTATCAGCGCTTGTCGTAATACCTACACCACGGTTCGTAACAAATGCTGGTGGATCAAGGTACTGATCTGTAATATCTTCATCAAATACAATCGGAAGCCCCATGTACTCTTTGTAATGGTCGCCATCTTGTCGATGAACATTCATAGCCACATTTGCTTGCCAACCATAGTCAAAGAAACCTAATAGTCGACCAGAAGAAATTTTCGCTAAATATTCATCATAGTTCGCAACAAATGCTTCTCGATCAAATAACCCTTTTGCATTAATTTCATTTAATTTCTCAAGATAACGTCTTGTCTCTTCTTTGTCAGCGTAAATTTCCGCTTCATGTGTATCCATATCTACCCATACGCCACCATCATTCGGATAGCCTGCTAAATGGTTTGGTACATTGGATAGTGCAAAGAATCTCCAATCATACGTCAAAGCTGTATAACCAATTGTCGAAGCACCGTCAATTTCAGGATACTTTTCAGCATAAGCTTCAATTAAATCAAAATATTCATCTAACGTCGTAATTTCAGGATAATCAAACTCACGTAATACTTCACGTTGAATCCAAAATGCTCCTTGATCTTGGTTAGCTGGAGGGATAAAGCCTTGATCCGCTCCCATTGGAATATAATAAATATTTCCATCTTCATGAGTCATCGCATCAAGGTACGGCTCATAAAGCGCTTTCAAGTCAGGCGCATATTCATCAATTAAATCATTTAACGGGATGAATGCTTCAGCATCCAATAAGGCATCAATTGCTTCATTTGGCTCAATAACATCTGGATATTGACCCGATGCGACCATCGTACCAATACGTGTGTTAAGATCCCCAGTAATATACTCCATGTCAACAGTGGTGTTCAATTCCTCTTCAAACATAGCCCCAATTGTTGTTTCTCTTGAGTTAATATTCGGAAGTGTCGTTGAACCATTGAAATACGAAAACGTAAATGGTTCATTGTCCGCCGCTGTTTCTTCTCCAGTACTAGAATCGTCGTTTGTATCACTTGACTCATCACCTGACGTATTGTCACCTGAGCAAGCGACTAACGCTAACATTAGCGCCAACGCTAGACATAAGAAAAAGTTTTTCTTACTAATAAACATACTGCAATTCCCCCTTTTTTGAAATTGCTTACCTTTCCTGTAAGCCCTTTCATTGTATATTTAAAGACTTAGTTCAGTCACTCTACAAACTAAAGATTAAACCTTAAAAATTATATTTTCTACTTCAGATATTAACTTTAACATGTATAAACAAGTGACACAATATAATAAAGATACCCTTAGTTAGTAAAAGCTAGAATCCACTTGACTCTAGCTTAATTATCTGAGCATATTATGGTCATTTCTTTCTTAAGTTGTTTAAAAAGATTCACGATTTGTAGGGGGGTTCTTGACCATTCAATTGAAGTTGACGCTTTAATTGAATATAGAATTTCAATGCATCGACTTTCTTACCAAGTTCTAAGTAAGCATTCATGATCTTAGAAGAAGCTTCTTCAAACGTAGGGTCCTCCAACACCATCTTCTTTAACCATAGAATGCTTTTCTCCCAATCTTGCTCAGCATAATAATAGAAACCTATTTGCTGTAGCAAGAATAAATATTGACTTTTGACAATGTCACGCCTAGTAGTGGCCCATTGATAATTCTCATCTTCTAAATAATGTCCCCTATACAAGGAACAAACGTGTTCAATTCGATTTCTTAATAGTTCAATTGGTTTATTAACTACTTGTTGTGCTAAGTAAGCTACTTGATCAATATCGCAAAATATGTTAGCTTCTCCCCAAATCATTGGACCTTCTATACATTGAAAATGTTCATACTGACTACCGCATTCATGAAATTTCCGTTGCAAACTTGCTACATATTGAAAAAAATAAGATTTTGCTATGTGAGCTGGCAAGAACGACCACACATCTTTTAAAATAGTTGCAAGAGGTACAATAGAATGCTGATGAAAGAAATAGGCACAAAGTTCCTTTTCTTTTGGATCATCCCATTGTATTTCTTTTCCATTTACTTGTATATGAAAGGCTCCTAAAAACGAAACTTCGATTTTGTCTTCATCCTTTACTCTCAAATAAGTTGTTATAATTTGATTAATCTCACCTTCAATCACCGGTTTTTTTAAACAATAAGGAATCGTTTTACACAATAGCGATGTTTCAACATAGTCATCTGTTAATTCAATAAGTTTCACTTCTTGTTCCTTTCGTTTCTCTCTTTGCTTCCTATCAACAATAAATCGCCATTTGCTAGCTACAAAAATAAGATTAACTGACTTAATTTGTAACTTCATTAACCCTTGGTTAATATCCGAACAACTACCTACCACATTTACTGTACGATAACGATTTAAATAAAGTGTAAGTTTACGTAATGATTCATTATCATCATCAATGATTAGGACATTTACCATCACAAAAAAATGACCCCCTAACATACATATGAATCTAAAGTTCTAGTCCGTAAAACCTTATAAAATTCCATATCATTCCATGTATAACTATTATTCTATGATATTCGCAACAAAATGACAAATACTATCTTTATTCGAAGTTGTTCATTTTTTAAACAATAAAAAAACCGCATGTAAGGATTTCATTCGTTCCTTACATACGGGATGAATTAATAAAAGAGAATTTACAACTATTTGATTGAACCAAGCATTCCCGCTACAAAATGTCGTTGCATCAAAAAGAAAATAACCGCCGTAGGTAGCGTTGCTATGACAATCGCAGTCATGATTAAACCATAATCAGGAGAATAGCTTGAACCTAATGTTGAAATTAGTAATGGAATCGTTTGCCGATCCTGAGATTGCAATACAACTAACGGCCATAGGTAGTTATTCCAGCTATTCATAAACGTAATTATGGCTGCTGCTGCATACGTTGCTTTCATCGTTGGCATGTAAATTCGAAAAAAGATTCCAATCTCTGATACACCATCAATTCTAGCAGCTTCCAATATATCTTTCGGAAAGAACTTTGTATTTTGTCTAAATAGAAAAATAAGAAAGGCTGTTGTAATGGTCGGAAGAGCTGCTGCTGCAAGTGTATCAATGCCAATCGCCGGAATAATATGTGAAATCGTTCCAAACAAACGAAACAATGGAACCATTAACGCGGCAAAAGGAATCATCATTGATAATAATAAAATCGAAAAAACAATATCCTTTGTTCGACTTCGATAAATTTCAAATCCATATCCTGCTAATGAACCTATCAATAGGGCTAGGACAGTTGTTCCAACAGCAATAAGTGTTGAATTCCAAAGAGCTTGCACAATATCAACAGTCGCAAATAAATTACGGATATTTTCAAATAAATGTGTTCCCGGTAGTAATCGACCACCTGTCACATCTACAGAACGATTCGTTGAACTAACAACCATCCAAAGAAACGGAAGGATCGAAATAAGGGCGGCCACTGACAAAAATAAATATGTGAAAATCCGTTTAACGTTACGCATTTTTATCACCTGCTACTTTAAACTGAATAATGGAAAAGAACACAACCATCACTACGATCGCATACGAAACAGTTGCAGCATAGCCAAAGTCAGGAGTGTATTTGAATGAAATGTTATAAATATATTGCGAAATGGTAATCGTCGCATTACCTGGACCACCACCCGTTATATTCATCACCTCATCAAATAATTGTAATGTTCCAATCGTCGACATAATCGATGTAAATAAAATTATCGGTTTTAACATTGGCACCGTAATTCGGAAAAATTGGGTAAATGACGATGCTCCATCGATCCGTGCAGCTTCATAAATAGCTGGGTCAATATTTTGCAGCGCCGACAAATAAAAGATCATGTTATATCCTGTCCATCTCCACGTAATCGCAATAATAATCGTTACTTTCGCCCAAAACGAATTCGTGAGCCATTGAATGGGCTCTGAGATTAATGAAAAATTTAGAAGCATCACATTAATGAACCCATCTGCACCAAACATATACTTAAATACAACAGAATACGCCACTAACGATGTTACACAAGGAAGAAAGATCGCAATCCGAAAGAATCCTCTCCCTTTTAACGTTCGATCATTGAGTAGCACTGAAAAAAATAACGCAAGAATTAACATCACTGGTACTTGAATAAGAAAATAAAGTACCGTATTCTGTACGGCGGTTATAAAAACAGGATCTGAAAACAGTCTCGTATAATTAGCAAATCCAATAAATTCTAAGTTATTCCCTGATCCTGATTGAAAGGATAAGATGAACGCTCGTAGCATTGGATAAAAATAAAAAAGCCCGATCATGAAAACAGATAAAATGATAAAAGACCATCCAATCATCGATTTTTTAATACGTAACCGAGTTAATGGTCGCTTCGGCTTAAGCTGAGTTGGTTGGTTTTCTTGCTTGGCAGTTAACACTTTCCCCACCCCTCTCTTAATTTAAGAAAAAAAGCGTTAGATGTAGTGAATGTCCTAAAGGGGATACTTTTCACCTTTTAGGACATCCACACTCTCCCTTGTTTAATTTAATGAAGCTTCCGCTTGTGCTTGTGCATCTGCTAACGCATCATCTAAATCCTTTCCATTTAAATAGTTTTGCATTTCCACGACTAGAATGTCGTCAATCGCATACGTATGCATCCCATAGTTAATTTGCGGAATATCCTCGGCCCATTCTGAGAAAGTCGCAATAATACTTTGACCTTGGAAGAAATCATCTTCTAATTGATACGCGTCTCCTTCTGCTGCAGGTGAATATGTCCCGATTGCACCAATTTCAGTAACTAAATCTTGGTAAAAATCAACATTCGAACCAAACGTTTGTGCTAAGAAATCAACGGCATCTTCTTTCCCATCGATATCAATCACATACCATGACGATCCCCCTAAGTTTGAGGCATTTACTGCTCCCTCAACTCCACTTAGTCTCGGTTGTTCAACGACTTTCCATAAGCCAGCATGAGAATCTTCTGCCCTGATTGAAGGACTAATCCAATTTCCTGTTTGCACAGTCGCAACGTCTCCACTATTGAAGCCTTGTAAGAACTGGCTCCAGTCTGAATGAAAGCCCATAATATCCGCTTCAACCATTTCTTTATACACTTCAAAGGACGCTTTCAATGCTTCATTGTTCGCTAAATTTGGTGTAACCCCATCGTCTTCCATATACCATGACCCTGCCGATTGAATCATCGTACGAATAAGACCTAAATCACTAGGATCAGTGGTAATCATCTTCTTGCCTGTCGCTTCATACACATCCTTACCTATCTCGATATATTCGTGCCAATCAATATTTGATAAGTCATCTGCTGTATAGCCTGCTTCC
This sequence comes from Halalkalibacter hemicellulosilyticusJCM 9152, assembly GCF_000513115.1. Taxonomy (GTDB): domain Bacteria; phylum Bacillota; class Bacilli; order Bacillales; family Bacillaceae_D; genus Halalkalibacter; species Halalkalibacter hemicellulosilyticus. Next base: position 51,513 of record NZ_BAUU01000008.1, on the reverse strand, counting down.
TCTAAATAATCAGTTCGAACGAATAAGCCCGTTACGCCTGTATCAAATGGAAGGCCATAATTCTCTCCACCAAAGCTTGTCGGTGCTAATTTATAAGGAGCAAAGTCATCTGCGTTAAACGCTCCCGTAATTGGGTGAAAAGAATCTGGATAAGCATTTAAAAAGCTTTGAGCACGATAATCTTCTATTAAAACAATATTTGGTAAACCTCTTGTTGTACCAGAGCTCAAGCTCGTATTTAACCTTTGTACAATATCATCTTGAGCATTTTCAATAATTTCGAATTCAACATTTGGATTGATCGCTTGATAATGCTCTTTGGCGATTTCTAGTGCTTTAATATTAAAGTTCATATCCCAAGCCCATACCGTAACCTTTCCTTCTCCACTAGCCCCTTCTGTTACATCTTCTGTATCATCTGAATCTGATCCGTTCTCTGTAGATGACTCTTCAGTAGAGTCAGAGCAAGCCACTAACACGAAAAGAGCTACCATTAAGATCGCAATCAACCATTTTTTCATTTTAAATCCCCCTGTCTTTTAATTGTAAGCGCTTACTTATATTAAAATTTTAACACCTTACCTACTTATACTGTTAGGAAGATTTCTAGTTATATTTGGACTTTTTATCGTTTTCACACAACGTCGACTAGTACTTTCTTTGGAAATTAGGATATTTCTTTGTTAACCCTTTTAGAGTATATCCACACGTAAAGACACTGAAGCAAATACCAAGCAGTTATTTTTCAGTGCCTCCATAATTCCCCTCCTTATTAAGGAAACGGAAAGGTTAAAAACCGAATTGTTTCAGCGCCTTCCTTTAACAGAAAGGGTCAAGCGTACTCTTGTACCTTGTTGAAGTTCACTTTGCACGAGCACACGATATGACTCTCCATACAAAAATTGAATACGTTCATCGACATTCTTTATACCAATTCCTTTAAAGAACGATGAACTTTTACGTTGTCCTTCTTCTATAGGCTTCTTCAACTCCATCCCTTTACCATTATCGACAATTTCACATACAAGTCTGTGATCATCTAACCATGTATAGATGTGGATAAATCCCGTTTCCTGTTCATTGAACGCATGAAAAAAAGCATTCTCTACAAAAGGCTGCAAAATTAATTTAGGTATAAGGATATTTGTGCAACTCTCTTCTACAAAATAATCAACATGTATTCGATCACCATAACGCTTCTGCTGAATGAACACATAATGCTTTAAATTCTCAACTTCCTGCTTCACTGTAATCATCTCATCACCATTACTTAATGTACTTTGTAAAAGTGAAATTAACGAACGAACGGTATCAACAGCCTCTTCTTTACTTCCTTGCTGAACAAGAAATTGTACGGAAGTTAATGTGTTATAGAGAAAATGGGGATTAATTTGTTGCTGTAATGCAGCGAACTCCGCTTGACGTTTCTGCTTTTCACTTTCCACCACCTTTTCCACATACATGTGAAGCTCATCCAACATGCGATTAAAGGCCTGACCAATCTTCTTCGTTTCATACGTATCTTGTAACGTCATATAATGATCGAATTGATTTTCAGAAACATGGTCTATTTGGCGAACTAATGTTGCAATCGAATTCGTCAACCGTTGTGATACGAGGAACACAATAATGACAGCTACAAATGTAATGAGCATACATAATAGAAATATCGCCCTTGTATCAATTAAATCGGCAAAGGCAACATCTTTATTCAACATGTTAATTAAATACAAATCAATAGAAGGGATATACGTAGAGAAGATAATATGATCTTCTTGATCAATCGTCGTCGTCAAATAGTCAAGACGACGATCAGCTAGCTCATTTGCATATTGCAACAAGGACCAATTTTGCTTCCCAATCAGATCATGGCGATTACTAGAAACGACTTCACCCGCTTGATTCATTAGCAATATATCATTTCCAGGTGAAGTGTAGCTTTCATAGAAAGGCTGAAAGTCAGCTTCTCGTATCGTAAAGTACATGACCCCATACGTTGAATCATTCGTCCGATCTAAGAAAGCTCTTGAAATAACGATAATCGGCACTCTCGCTGAAGGATCCACTTGATAGAGCATTTTTCTCGGATAGAGCATCGATAGTTTCGTAATATCACTTGCATAAAGCTCCTGATCTGAAATCGGCCATTGTGAGCGTTCAGATGTATACACTTGACCGTTTTTTCCTGCGATGAGAACACCGATATCATGGGCACTAAAAAAACGTTTCGTTCTCTCAATTTCTTGGTCCATATAATAATAGGAATTCAACAAATCCAGGCTCGAGTATTCCTTTGTTAAATAATTTTTCACCTCATTATTTTGAATGAGCTGATTGGAAGCCATTACTAAAGAATAATGAAACGTATCAATCGAGCCTTCAACTTGCTTTAATATTTGTGAATTCGTAATACTAAATGTATTAATAAAAAAACGTTCTGACATGCGAATCGTCGTCCACGTAATAGAAGTTGAAACGATAATCATCAATAACACCGTAATAACAAATAGTTTAATAAATAAGCTTCTATGCTGAAATCGTTTAGGAATCATTGCTTACCCCAACTCTCTTAGTTGACCCTTCTTTTGCTGTCGTCGATAGTAGCTTGGTGAAACCCCCTTTAATTTCTTAAATACTTTGCAGAAGTAACTATGGTCCGAATAACCGACAACCTCGCCAATTTCAGCGATAGGGCGCTTTCCTTCCGTTAATTGCTTACAAGCGTACTCAATCCGTATTCGATTTACATATTCATTAAATCCTACTTTCATATGATGAGAGAACTGTGTTGATAAATACGAAGCATTAAAATGGAACATTTCTGCAACAACATTCAAACTAATAGGCTCATGATAATGAGTAGAGATGTACTCGATCACTTGCTGTATACTATCTTCATTTCCCTTCACATTTACTTGATTAACAGTATCGTTCATCTCTTCTATAAATCTTTCCATATATTCAATGACTTCATGAGCACTTAACGCTGCACTAACTTTCGATACATACGAGAACTTAACCTGCTCTAACTTCGATCTCTCATAACCATGATTACTTAAAAGAATCGTCACCGTAAAAAAAATATGATTGAAGAAGCTTCTAAACTCATTCACACTTAAACGAGCCGACTGTACTAAGCTATAGCTGTATTGTCGTAAATATTGAAAGGCAAGATCGTAATGTCCGTTCTTCAATTCATCTGTAAACCAATCTAAATTAAAAGATTCCTCCTTCTCTGTACAAGAAGCATCCTCACTGCAAATTAATGACTGCTCAGAAAAATAAAACGGAAGCTGGGTCAACTCTTTCCATTCTTCCAAATAAATACGACGTAACTGCTCTAATTGTTCAAAACATGATGTCATTATAAAAGATATTTGAGCTTCTACCTGACATACATTTTTCAAACGTTCATATAGTTCAAGATTATTCAAATTTATAATCGCCATAGCAGTATGTTGATCTTCTTTAATCCACGTGTATCGGACTTGATCTTCATGCTCTTTATAAAAAGGGGCCAATAACCTTTCTGCACATTCTACCTTATTAATGTCATCGCTTTCATTTCTGCTCACTACACCTATTAAACAAAAATATGGATACGTGAAAACCTCACATAATTGGTCAATATCTTCCTTCGAACTATACCCATCTATTACCTTTTCTATTTGAGTAGACTTAGATGAGACAGCTTTCTCATAAGTCTCTTCGTGCTTTAACCCTTTTGGTATATGCTTAGCGGCTTTACGTAATACATCATGTAAATCCTTAGCATTCAATTTCGGTTTAAGAATATAATCAATGGCACCATGATGAAAAGCCGAACGAACATAATCATACTCTCCAAAGCTACTTAAAATAACAACTTGGATATCCGGATAATGTTGCTTCATTTCCTTCGTTAATACTTCTCCATCCATTATCGGCATAACCATATCTGTCAACATAATGTGGGGCTGACATCGAGGAATAAGAGCTAACGCTTCTTGTCCATTTGAAGCTTCACCAACAATTTCAAAGCCGGCCTTTTCCCAGTCCAAATAATGCTTAATCCCTTGTCTAATAAGCGGCTCATCATCTACTATTAGGACACGATAAAGATCTTGCATGAACGTTCCCCCCATTTGTAGTAATTTAGATTATAACATATTTTACTCATTCTACTTAAAGGAGACCGTTTCCTGCTTTCTTACGAAAAGCAAATAAAGAGATGCCTCAGACGGTAGCGTATACCTTCTCTATGACATCTCCACTCTTTTCAATTTATCGCTTAATTTCCTTTACGATACACAAATCGTGAGATCGTTACACTCACTTCATATAATATGAGAAGAGGAATAATAACTAACACATCTGATAGAAAATCTGGCGGTGACACAAGAACCGATAAACAAATTAAAATAAAATAGGCATACTTACGATTTTTCACAAGAAACGCTGGACTGATCATCCCTATTTTCGTTAAGAATAAGACAACAACCGGTAATTCAAATAAAAGGGCTAGTGGCACAGTTAAAGAAAACATGAATTTAAAATAGCGATCTACCGTATACATCACTTCAAATTGTCCGTCTGCTACCGACGTGAAAAAGGACATCACTGTTGGAAAAATAACGTAAAAACCAAACAGTAATCCTAAAATAAATAGGAAGAAAAAAGCCGGAATATACATAATGCCAGCTGACTTTTCCTTCTCGCTCATTCCAGGAGCTACATAACGCCAAATATGATAACCAATAAAAGGAACTATTACTGTTAATGTCACTACGGTGGCAATCATCACATAGGCCCACAGCACATCTATTGGGCTTAATATCGTTAACTTCCCTTCAAGATCCTTAATCAAGTAAAAATAAATATCTTGAACAAAAAAGAATGATAATAAAAATACCGAAACAAATGCAATCCCTATCGCAATAATTCGCCTTCGTAATTCCTCTAGGTGATCAACAATTGGCATTGACTCAGCATATTCCATGACTCACCACCTCCAATCTCCCGATCTTGTTCATTATTTTTTTGACTGATCTTCAAAGCTATCCGTTAATTCCTTTGTCCCTTTTTTAAACTCCTGTAACGTACGTCCAAATGCATTTCCGATTTCCGGTAGTTTCTTCGGTCCGAATATGACAAGTGCTATTATTAATATTAAAATTAACCCTGGTATACCAATTGATCCAATTCCCACTTAAAATCCCCCCTACTAGTTTCATATGAATACTGAAAAGGCTTGTAGTTTAATATTTTCTGTGTCCTTAGTGCACTAAGACGTTTATCATTAACCTTTTTTTATGCCCGCTTACGTTCTACACATGAGCTGGACTGCCATGTAAATATTCAAGCAGCTCTTCCTTTAATTCGTTGTACTTCTTCTCATGAATAATATCCTTACGTGTTCTCGGGCGCTCTAATGGTATATCAATAACCGTATCAATCGTCGCTGCAGGGCCATTCGTCATGACGACGACTCGATCTGATAAATAAATGGCTTCATCAATGTCATGTGTCACCATAATGACGGTTTTCGCTCCTTCTTCCTCTTTAGGCTTAATTAAATGAATGAGCTCATCTTGCAATGTCGCTCTCGTTAAAGCATCTAATGCACCAAATGGTTCATCTAGCAGTAACACTTGAGGTCTTACAGCAAAGGCACGTGCAATCGCTGCTCGTTGCTTCATCCCACCTGATATCTCATCAGGTCGCTTGTGGCGATGCTTCCATAAACCAACCACACTTAAATAATGCTCTACAATGCTTTTCTTCTCTGCTTTTGAATAAGATGGAAACACTGCATCGACGACTTCATACACATTTCCATAGACAGATAGCCATGGGAGTAAGGAATAGTTTTGGAACACGACTCCCCGCTCTGGACCTGGTCCTTTCACTACTTGATGATCGAGTATAATTTGGCCTGTCGTTGGTGTCTCTAAGCCAGCGATAATATTTAACACCGTTGACTTCCCACAACCAGAATGACCAATCAACGAGACAAACTCCCCTTTCTCAACCGACAAATGAACCGTGTCTAATGCTTGAAAATCGCCTTTTTTCGTTGGAAACACCTTAGTAATCGATTCAACGTTTAAATAAGACATAATGATTACCTCCCGTATGAGAATTTTTGTTCGATGTAATGAATCCCACGATCTAAGACAAGTCCGACAAGACCAATTAGCACAATCGCCGCAATCACTCGCTCAAGCTTAATGCGTTCCAGCTATCCCAAACAAAGAAACCAATTCCTGTACCACCAGATAGCATTTCAGCAGCCACGATAACCATCCAGGCAATCCCTAGGCTTAGACGCAACCCTGTTAAAATGTGAGGTAACGTATAAGGCAATAAAACCTTCGTTAAATACTTCCACTTAGAAAAACGGAATACAGCTGCGACATTTTGATGATCCTTCGGTATCGCCGACACACCAAATGCCGTATTCACCACCGTTGGCCATAGCGATGTAATGAAGATGATGAAGATTGTTGCAGGCCCTACCGATTGAAATGCTGCTAATCCAATCGGAAACCACGCTAACGGAGAAACAGGCTTAAGTACTTGAACGATCGGATCAAACAACTGTCTGCAAAAAGGAACCATTCCCATTACAATCCCAAGCGGAATCGCCACAAGAGCCCCTAATAAAAATCCTGCAAATACTCGTTGTAACGAAGCCATAAATTGGATCGCTATCCCTTTATCATTAGGCCCATAATCGTAAAATGGGTTAGAAACCATGCTCCAAAGCACACTTAACGTTGTTGCTGGACGTGGAAGAGCCTCACTCGACAGCCAGCTAACGATCTCCCATATGAGCAGTAAAATAGCGACACTTCCTGCAATATAACCGATCTTTCCTAATGCAGCTATCAAATTAGTAGGTAACACTGCTTTCCTATTTGTGCGAATTACACTTTGACCGACATTTTGTTGTGTACTCATTATGATCACCCTCCATATTGTTCTAATGATTGAATTGGATCGTTCGGATCAAAAACAGCTCCATCTAGCTTTAATTCAAATGGCTGCATATCATCATCAGGAATCGAAATATTCATTTCACTAGCTACTTCTTCATATAAATCAGTCATAATTAATTTCTCTGCTATTGCTTCATAATCTGGGTGATCCTCTAAATAGCCGAAACGGACATATTGGCTCAAAAAGAACATTGCATGTGATTTTCGCGGTGCATTGACAAACCCATCCTTATGAAAAATCATATAGTCATCTTCATATATATGTTCACCTAACCCACAACCGAGGTTATATCGACCATGTAAACGATTTTCAATTTCTTCTGCTGGCGCGTTTACGTAGCTTGATGACCAATCACCTCTGCCGCTTCCTTACGATTATTCATATCATCCAACCATTGAGAGGCTACTAATATAGCCTTCATGATCGCTTTCACTTCATCTGTCTTCTCACTAAAGTTCTTGTTAAGAACAAGGGCTTTCTCAGGGTGATCTTTCCAAATATCCTGTGAAGATAGATGTGTAAAACCAAGGTCATCACGAACGGCTACACCGTTCCAAGGTTCACCAACACAGAATCCATCCATATTACCAACCTGCATGTTGGAAACCATTTGTGGAGGTGGCACAGTAATAATTTGTGCTTGAGATTGATCAATGCCAACCGCTCCTAACCAATATCGAAGCCATAGATCGTGCGTTCCTCCTGGGAAGGTCATCGCAAAGGTTACTTCACGTTGGGCCATCTCTTGTTCAATCGCTGTTTTGGCAGCTTTAATATCGCCAAAGCCAACATGACAGAAATCACTCGATAACGAAATTCCTTGTCCATTTGCATTTATCATCATCGCAATCGGTAATTCACTACCAACACTTCCACCAACCCCGGTATAAACTGAGAACGGCATCCCAAACAAACAATGCGCTGCATCTAAATCACCTGATAATAACTTATCGCGAACAGAGGCCCAAGACGCTTCCTTCGTCACTTCGACATTCACTCCGTACTTTTCATACAATCCTAATTCCTTTGCCATGACGACTGAAGCACAGTCCGTTAATGGAATAAAGCCTATTTTAATGACATCACTGTTGCTACTACCTCCGCTATTCGTACTGCCACACGCTGCTAAAAAAGCACTTGGTACCATTAAAGCTGCTGCTCCTGCCATACTTGATTTCTTCAAAAATTCCCTACGCGTCACTGATTTCATACTGTTTTCTCCACCCTTTCAACTCTACATGTAGTGATAACATTCATTTAAGTCCGACATGATGATTTTACTTAAATGCTGTAAAGAAAAACGCTATCGCGTTTTTTCTTAATTGCGTTGTTCGGAGCCGTTACAACGGATTTCAGTTATTCTGAAAGTGGAGTTCTTTCAGAATAACGTGTAACGAGCGAAGCCAACGCTCTTCATTGAATGATCCCACTTGCTTCTTCGGTTCCTCTCACATTTCTCCCTCGAATTTTATACTTTCTTATCTGTAAAAAAAGCCGCAAAGGAGTCTTGATTCCTTTGCGGCTTCGTTGCCGAATATGAGCATCTACTTAAAAATAGATGAATAGAAAGTGCAGACTATCGCTGGACTTCCATTTTAAATTGAACACGCCAATGTGTTCAGTACACTCGATCGTTGAGTGGTGCTTGCATAATCACACTTTAGACCAAAGCCAAATGATTCGTCAACCGCTTCTGTTAGGAAACATTACACACTTATTTGCAACGACCTGTATGAAATGTGTGACATGTTTATAGAACAGAGACACCAAAAAATAGTCATACAATACCTTGTAAAATAATGTAACGAATTACGCCCATTTTCATCATTTTTTTATTACGTTAATACTAGATGAATGCTGTTCAAATGATGTTCACCTTATCCTTGGAAGGAGGTCAAATGGTATGCTTGATAGCTTTTTATTGTATATGAGTCCTGAAATGAAGAAGCAATACAGTCCATCAGATTCAACTAATCTAGGGAGCCGATTGCAGGATTTAGGATATCGTGTTCATAAAATAACAGATGTTTCATCAATTGAATTATTCATCTATCGAGTCGATGCCGTTATTATTTGCAGTACAGTTTCGGATATTGATACCCTTAATAAAAGTGAATTTAGTAAACATTCTCTTCCATTCATTTGGTGGTATCACGAGGACGCAAGCTCCAGGGCAAACTGTCAAATTAAAGCGAACATTGATATGATGCTTTCATCGCAAATGACTGACCAAGAGCTTCATTGGGCACTCCATATTTGTTCAAATACGTATTTACAACGAATTCAAGCTGAAAAAGAAATGGAACAATTACGAATGAAAATAGAAGAGCGAAAGCATATTGAAAAAGCAAAAGCGATACTTTGTGAAGTAAAACAATTATCAGAACCAGAAGCGTATGACTTCATTCGAAAACAAGCCATGTCTGAACGAAAACGAATGGTGGATGTCGCCATTTCGATCACCAGCATCTATCCACTATTAATGACTAACAAAGGGGAGACGAATACATGATGGATATGTTTATTAAAGAAGTCGCTCGTGGAAAGCGTGGGGCGAGAGATTTAACGTCAGAAGAAGCGCTGCGAGCTGCTGAACAGATTGTATTTGGGCAAGCAAGCGATGCACAAATTGGTGCATTTTTAACAGCCGAACGAATGAAAATGGAATCCGTTGATGAACTGCTAGCATTTATTGATCAATTTAGATCACTTAGTACAATTCATCCAATTGAAGGTAGTATAGACTGTTCTGGACCATATGATGGACGAAATCGTAGCTTCTACTCCTCTTTCGCTACAGCATTTGTATTAAGTTCGTTCGGTATACCAGTCACCTTGCATAGTAGTCCAACATTACCACCAAAACAAGGGATCACGTTATATGACATGCTTCAGACCATTCACATTTCACTTGATCATAAAGAGCAGAAAACAATCATTCATGCAGCCAAAAAAAGCGGGGTCTTCATCCTCCCAACCGAACAATGGTGTCCACCTTTACAACGATTGCGTCCCATTCGTCAACAATTAGGAATGAGAACAATGCTAAATACTATCGAAAAGCTCCTTCGTTTTTCAGAATCCCCCTATATGGCAATTGGAATTTATCATGGAACGATCATGAATAAGATGACCGAAGTATTAAAGAAATCTGGTGTAAAACGAGGAATGATCGTTCAAGGAATGGAAGGCTCAGAAGATTTACCGATTGACCGACGATCTAGAGTGTATGTTTTTAATGAAATCTATGAAGAGTGGAATGTTATTGATCCACATTTATATGAATTAAGCGCTACTTATCCTGAGATGAAATGGACAGCCAAACGCCAAATGGACGTCTCTCTTTCCGTACTAAAAGGAACTGCAGATCTCGCCTTTTATCATACTGTTATTTTAAACGCTGGCGTTCGCTTGTGGATTAGTGGCAAAACACCTTCAATTGAAGAAGGCATTTATGAAGCGAATTATGCCATTGACAGTGGCCGCGCCTTTAATCAATTTCAATTATGGAAAGAATCGATGCATCAATCTGTAGCGATATAGTTATATGCTTCGTGCAAATTCTTCTCCAAGACTTTCACTTGATTTCATTTTCATAGAAAACGCGCATCGGCTTTTTATGAACCCTTATACACTATTATCCCGTAATAAAAACATTAAGATTAGTAGTACAGACCCCGGCCAGGATTTGTACTACTATTTTCATAGTGAAAGTGACGTAAGAACGACCAGCCTCTTGGTGCGATTGTTTGAAACTAATCATTTAATCACATCATATTTTACATGTATCACACCCGTTCCTTCAACGACCTCAGTCGATTTCAACATCACCCGCTCCTGTCCAATGTGATCAAACAAACGTATTCCCTTACTGAGCAATACCGGAGCAATATGTAGATCTAATCCATCGAGAAGACCTAACTGAATGCACTGCTGAGCGACACTAGCTGTACCAACACTCACATCCTTGGAACCAGCTACTTCCTTCGCTTGCTGAACTGCCTGTTCCACTCCATCTGTAACAAACGTAAAAGGTGAAGTACCTTTAGGTGGTCTATCTGGGACATTGTGAGTTAGGACAAATACAGGAATATGTTTTAAAGGATGACTTCCTCCCCAACCGTTCACAATATCATAAGTCCTTCTCCCAACAATCATTGCACCGGTTTTTTCAGCAGCCCAATCAAAAATGTTTTTGTCAATCGTTGAAAGCTTAAAAAAGTCATTGGTTTGACTCGTTGTATCTCCAGAAAACAGCCATCTTTGCAAAATTTCGCCTTGATCTCCTAAAGGTTGTTTTTGACTATCATTCGTTCCTGCTATAAATCCATCAAGAGACATCGAAATATTTAGAATAACTTTACTCATTTTTATAACCTCCTTATCAGTAGTTTATATGAAAAAATAATAGCGTATTTCTTCTCGATTGCTTTACTAATGAATACAGCTACAAGAATGCAATAAGGAAAATGAATCCAACCTAGCTATTTTAATATGCCGTAATTCGATCCATCATTTGCCGCCGATCCGTCTGTTCTGAATAATAAAATCGTATGACACAAATAATATAAATGATTAAACTATAAAATCAGGAGGATACTTACATGTTAAATGTATTGGAAACATTTTTGGATTCAATGAAATCCACGGCAGTTCAAGATGAAGATCAACCTCTTCATGTCGGAGAAGTGATGGCATGCTGGATTTACTTAGCAGGCCTTGAATTAGCCAAAGTTGCTGTTCAAGCAGGTATAAATACCACGACGGATAATGAACTAAAAGCAATACTTGAAGAAGATTTGAAACTAGGAACGAGTCAAAGGAAACGCCTGCATGATTTTATGATTAAGGAAGGAATTACATTACCTCCTGCCCCTGAAGATATGCCAATATCAGACCCTAACAGTATTCCTCTCGGTGTTAAATTAACGGATAATGTAATTGCAAACGAATTATCTTTAAAAATTGTTAGCTTAATTATGCGTGCTGCTGGTGCTGCATCAGAATCAATTCGTACAGATGTAGGTTTATTGTTTATTCAGTTTCAAGCAGAGAAATTGGCTTTCGCGAATAGATTAAAACATTTAATGCGCAAACGCGGATGGATTAAAGTGCCACCATTTTACGTCCCACCTGGTTCTCAACAACAATAAAGCTAAAATTTCTATCGTGCTACCTACTTGATAAAGGGATAGCGTTAGAATATGCGGATTTACAACGTTAAAAAAATTCTAATATCTCAAAGTCTAATTTCTCAGCATAAAAATTGAGAAATTAGACTTTGAAGGAGTTCTATACACTTGTCATTCTATGATGCACATTTGTCGTTTGGTTGTACAATACTTTAATCATACTAACAATCATCACGTAATCGTGTCCTCCAATCAATATTTTGGACTCAAGAAGATACGCTCTGTATACTAATAGTAACCCGTTTACAAAAGGAGGATGGAACATGATTATTGAAATGTGGACAGATTTCGCTTGTCCCTTTTGTTATATTGGTAAACGACGCCTAGAGGAAGCCTTGAAACAAATCGAAGAGCCGATTGAAGTTGTTTATCGTAGCTTTGAATTAGACCCTGACGCTGACGGTCAATCAAAGGAAACGATATATGAAATGCTCGCAAAAAAATATGGAATGAGTCTAGCAGAGGCAAGAGCTAATACCGAAAATGTGAAGAAAATGGCTGCTGAGGTAGGGTTAGATTTCAACTTTGATCAAATGGTTGTCACGAATACATTTGATGCGCATCGTCTCGCGCTATACGCTTACAATAAGGGTCTAATGCAAGAGGTGACCGAACGAATATTGCACGCTCACTTTTCTGAAGGCAAGCATATTGGTAATCATTCGACCCTTATTCAGCTTGCTACTGAAGTTGGACTAGATCAAGAAGCCGTTTCTGCGTTACTCGAAAGCGAAGAAATGACTGAGCTTGTTCGCAAAGATGAGCAGCAAGCAACAGAATATGGTATTCGTAGCGTGCCTTTTTTCCTCATCAATCAAAAATATGCGATTACAGGGGCACAACCAACAGACACCTTCGTCCAATCAATAAAACAAATACTTGAACAAGATCAACCATTGTCACAAAAGCAAATGGACGGAGAAGGTACATGCAACAATGATGGGTGTAGTGTTTAAGGAGGTGCCCTAAAAGGTATGTTATTCACCTTGGGCACTCCTCTTAAAATGCCTTATTTCGTACAAATACACATATAGCGATTAATCGAGAAGAAAAAATTGATCCACTTTAGAAAGCTCATCCAACTCGGACAACCAATCCTCTATTTCCTTCTCAATGAATCTCTCTTTTTTTTAAGAGCCAATCTCTCATCATATGGGCTAAACGGTACATGTATTGATCATTACATAGACAGCGGGAGTGACTTTTTGAAAATTTGCTTGCTGACATAATCCGAATAACTTCCTACCAATGATTCCATCAGTACCTGCATCGGCAAATGCTTGAATGACCTCTCTCGTTTTTCGGGGGTCTTTTTGTTGTATACACCGTTTGGTCCCAACCTGTATGCTGAATCAGTGCGATTCCATTAGGTTTAAGCACTCTTCTTATCTCTTGAATGGCCCGCAATGGCTCCTTTACCCACTCTAACGTTTCTGCACAAATCACTTTGTCAAACCTATTATCTTCAAATGGAAGATCAGCAGCATCTCCTTGAACAAAGGCCACCTTCTTCTCATCCTGCTCCCACCTTTGCTTGGCTCGATTAATTCGTTGCTCTTCATAATCGAGACCGATGATGCTATGAATCTTTGGATACTGATCCACGATTAACTTTTCAGTATCACCTGTATTACAATCGACATCCAATAATTGATCATTGTCTTGAATCGTCAGCTTTGCAATGTAATACTCCATCCGGCATCGAGAGCACTGAAAAAGTCCTTTCTAGTAACTCAAAGAAGAGTAATGGCTCCGCTCGTCGCGCGCCTTGCTATGAGAAACCCACTCATAGCAAGGCTTTCAAAATCGGGCAACGGCTACGCGCATTATTTAAAGGCCACTGAAAAAGGGAAAAGCAACTTTTTCAGTGGCCTCTCCGGCATCGGGGGATCTAAAAACATTTCTTGAGCCATACTATGTCCTTTCTAGCTATTGGTTAGCTGCTTATGATAGTGAATCGCTGTTGCTAGACAAGTGTCCCGCTGTTCATATAAATCTTCTCTCGTAAGCTGCACCTTAATATCAGGTTCAATCCCTATCCCCTCAAATGGATCGCCGTTAGGCATCCGTGCTCTCATAGCACCGACACAAAGAAAATAACGTTCCGTCTCATAATGATAAGGTTGTCCTGTTGACCCTGCCGTTGTCTCACCGATGATCATCGCTCGATGATTATCTTTGAATGGAACGATCAAATCCTCCGCAGCAGAAGCCGTTTCACCATCAACTAAAAAGATCACATCTCCATCGTAAGCATGACGAGCTGGTTCATAATAGCATGCTAAATCAACATTATCTGGAATAGGCAATGTCGTCTCGATCGACCACCACCTCCATTTTTGGTTCATTAATTTCTCAACTAACTTAGCTGGTGTACTTCCTCCTTGATTACCGCGAAGATCCATTATAATCGCTTTTGCATGACAAAACTCGCTTAATTCGTCTAACACTTGTGCTTCATAGCTTTGCTTTGCAAATGAAGGAATCTTCAAATAGGCCATTTCACCTTTTGTTAACCATTGTGATATCGGTTCACTTTGCTTTCTATAGCCTTCTTTTGGATCCACTCTTACACGTTTCACTTGTCCGAATTGATCCACTAATTCAATCAAATATTCGTCTCTTGGATATAATAACGTCCAAAACAATTGCGCACGAGCGACTTGTGATGAGGCATTCAATTCTGGAAAATATCCTTTAAGCGTCTCAATCCAACTTTTAATTGTCTCATCATTCACCTTCATCACTATATCTCCTGGACGAATTTCTTTTACTACACTATCAACGACGATCCAATCATCATTAATTAACTTCATTGAAAACCCTAACGGCATCGCTTCTTCAAGCCTCTCCCAACAAATAGCAGGGGCTAATGAACGATCAAAATATACAGTATGTTTATTATTAAATAACGCTAAAAACTCTAACATAAGTTTCATAAATTCAGAGCTATCCTTCATATGTACAGTCTTCGATAAATAGTGCTGATACGTATCATCTAATTGATCTTCGGTGATCCGCCCATCCTCCCAATGAGCAAAATATTTAGAGATGATTGCATAGGCTTTGGATAGAAGAAATAGCCGATCCTCTAAAGAAATCATGACATTCACCACACCCCTTTCGATTCATTTACATATTCTTCATGTAAGGTGAAATTCCTTTTTTTGAGTTAGTTTTATAACGTAACAACAAAAAAATAAGCCATACCTGGGCGGTATGACTACTATGTATGTGCACTAGCAGTTTCCATTGTCCGAATTCAATCATATAATAAGTGTATTCCTTTAGTCACCTCTTGAAATGCTCAATTAAGTTCCTTTCAAAAACTCCATAAAATGACTCACTTCATTTGTGGCAACTCTAGTTAATATATACGTTGCAGAAGTAGGAGTTGAGACTTTCTCAGATTTTATTTCTAGTAAATGATTTTTCGCTATTTCTTCTTCAACCATGGAGTAAGGTAGATAGGAAACACCTAGACCATTTTCAATAAACTTCTTGGTCACTTCAATTTGGTTCACTTCCATCGTTCGTACCTGAGGGTAATGCCTCTTAATATCATTTAATAAAAAATCCCAATAGTCTGGATGATTATGTGTGATAAGTCTATACGTTGTTAATGCTTCACTTTCCGCCATTACTCCCGTATGTCTAGTCGATCCTACTAAAATGACTCGTTCTTCTGCGAATGCTTCAACCTCAATATTAGCTTGTAACGGCATTACTTTTGATAACCCTAAGTCAGCTCTTCCTGAACTGATTGCCTCTCCTATTTCATATGATTTGATCACATCTATCGTTACTTCCATATCAGGGTTTTCATCCACAAAAGCTCGTAATAACGAAGGTAAGAAGGATGAGGCAATTTGAGGGGCTGTTGCAATCGTTAATTTACGACGATAGCCTTGCTTCCATGATTCAAAACGCTCCATCCCTCGTTCATACGTTGCTACAAATTCCTTTGCGTAAGGTAGAAATTTATACCCAGCTTGCGTTAAAATCACGTTTTTCCCTATTCGGTCGAACAACTGGCTATTTAGATGCTCCTCGAGACGTTTAATTTGTTTTGTTACCGCAGGTTGCGTAAGAAATAATTCCTCTGACGCTTTTCTGAAATTTTCAAGCTTGGCACAGATGATAAATGTCTTTAACCATTTAATATCCAATTCAATCCCCTTTACTATTAATAACATTTAGTTATTAAAATTCAACTTTTTTGTTAATTTTAATTATATATTTTTTACCATATAATGCAATTATCACATTCGAATTAATGGTAAAACGCAAAACAAAGGAGGGAGCCGAACATGAAGATGCCGATTAAAGATCGTTGGAATGCAGAATTATATGATCGAAGCCATTCATTTGTATCGGAGTTTGGAAATGATTTAGTTGAACTTTTAGCACCTAAAAAAGGAGAAAAAATTCTTGATATTGGATGCGGGACAGGGGATTTAGCTTATAAACTAAATAAGCACGGTGCAGACGTAATTGGTGTGGACAAATCTGCCAATATGATTCATCAAGCATTGAAAAAATATCCCCATATTCCATTCAACGTGAAAGATGTTGTTAAATTGACATATGAAAATGAATTCAATGCGGTATTCTCAAACGCAACGCTTCACTGGGAGAAGAAACCGAAGCAAGCTTTGAATTGTATCTATCATAGTTTGAAGCCAGGAGGAAGGTTTGTTGCCGAATTTGGCGGTAAAGGAAATGTGGAAATAATCACAAACGAAATCTTAAAGCAGTTAAAGCTCTCAAGCGTCACATACAGCCCTGAGCAATTTCCTTGGTACTTCCCAAGTATAGGTGAATACGCTACTTTAATGGAGGAAGTAGGATTTCATGTGAGCGTTGCTCTACATTTTCATAGACCGACTCCCTTAGAAGGGGATGATGGTTTAAGAAATTGGCTCGAGATGTTCGCTGTAGAAATGTTTAAACATGCTACAACCGAAACGAAAGAACGGATTTATACGAGTATAGAAAAGAATCTCCGTAACACGTTATTTACGAACAACCGTTGGATCGCAGACTATAAACGAATTCGAGTTGTTGGGATTAAAGACTAGCATAAGGGAGGGCTAGAATCTTCTTTCTAGCCTCCCCCAACAACCACATATCCACTCATCTTCTATTTCACTAACCTATTACGATAAATTAGAAGATTAATGACATTTAAAATGATTGTAACGATTAGAAGAACAGCTGCGGCAAATGAAAGTGTGTCCATGATATCCATAAGAGCAGACCAATCCTCAATTGTTACAAGATGATTGATACTGAAAATCTGAAAGCATAGTGAAATGGCACAAGCACTGATGCTCGTTACAATAAGTGTGAACACACTGTGATCATGGTGATTGTTCATACGTATGAAAGTGACAACAGGAAGTATCCAAGCAATTAGCCCGAGCACAAGGCTACCGATATTAAGTAATGCAACCACGCCTATTCCCCCTTTGTTAATCGAACAATAAACGCATTTACGTCATCAACCGACTGATCCGATAATGTAAAAATAGTATGTGTATCATTAGCATGCATGATGACCCCTGATTCTTCTGTACTCCAAAGAAAATAGGCGTCTCCGTCAATACAAAATTGATACTGATGTTTGGACATATTGACTAATCCTGGTTCTTGCTTTGCGTGGCGTACTGCGCTTTTAAACATATCAATTTCTACCTCACTCTTTAACTCTAAAGCATTCACATTCGTGTTACAAATTGTTTCTACATGATCTTGTGCCACTTCTTCACTCATATGTATATAAGAACATCCAACTAAGGTAAGGCTTGTTACGATACAAAACAAAGTACATTTTTCCATTGTACATCCCTCCTAGCAATGAGACGTTCTAATTCAATATAAAGTTTCTACATTTTCCGTATCCATCCATTATGCCGATGATCGATCTTTCTTTTCAACTAATCCTTTACTCATCCATTTCCGACTGCGCCAGCGAAAGAACATTAAGACCGAACGTAACCATTCATCTAATAGCATCGCAATCCATATTCCAATTAAGCCATAGCCTAAATGAATACCTAATATATACGATAACAATACACTCACTCCCCACATCGAGGCAATCCCTATTAATACAGGAAATCGCGCATCACCTGAAGCCCGTAGCGCACTAATAATCACTAAGTTTGAAGTCCGTCCAGGCTCTAATAACACTCCAATAATTAACAAAATCGAGCCAAGTGCAATGATTTCCGCATCATCTGTAAAAAAACCAAACAACCTCTCACCAGAAATAGCGATAACTAGGCCCACAGTAATGGCAATTGTTAAAGCGACTCGTAATCCACGAAACATTTGACGATACGCCTCTTCTTTCAACCCCGCTCCGACAAGCTGACCGATATAAATTTGCATTCCTTTTGAAATCGACATCGAAAACACAACCATGAACATCAGTAGATTTTGCGTATAGACTTTCGTCGCCAAAGCTGTCGCCCCAAGCAACGTAATAAAAATTGTAATAACGATTTGACTCATATTAAAGGATAAGTGCTCTCCAGCTGCTGGCACACCAATCGCCATAATTTTTTTGACGTATTCGACTTTTACCTCCAACCAATCAGACCATCTAATTCGCACTTCCACACGACGATAGAGAAGAATGAAAAAAGTCACCAAAGCTAATGCTTGACAAATCACCGTCGCAATTGCAACACCCATCACTCCTAATTGAGGTACACCTAACGCTCCAAATATGAATAAATAATTTCCGAAGATATTTAAAGCATTCATCGCTAATACAACATACATGACATCCTTCGTAAACCCCATTGCTTGTAACACAGCAGAAATAGTTAAGACAAGAGCATGTGTAAATAGCGCAGAACCAACAATCAACATATAGATATCAGCATATTCAAATAGCTCAGGTGCTAAGTTAAAAAGTGTCAGAAACTGCTGACGAAACAGAACAACCAACACACTAATACATACCCCAAATAATAAGTTTATTACAATTGCATTGGCAATCGTTAAGCTAACATCCTTTTTCTTTCTCGCGCCAACAAACTGAGCCACAACAACACCGGAGCCCATCGCAGTAAAATTAAATAAGACAAATGTAAACATCATGACTTGATTTACAACACCAATTGCAGCAACAGCTTCATCAGAAATAAAGCTCAGCATAAATATATCAGAAAACTTCATCATCGCTTGTAAAAATACTTCAATAAAAATCGGCCATGTAATCGCAAATAACGTGACGTGCTTCATATGATTTGTCGTTTGTTTCATAGACACAGTATATACACCTTCGCTTTTACTTCTTTTTTAAACGCTTTCAAAAAAAAGAAGATCGTTTCTATTTAATAGCAGACATTTTACCATACCCCTTACTTCATTGAAGCTAGAAAAACTATATGATTTATTTAAGAAAAAGCAATAGCTAGGAGTTCACTAAAAAATCACAAACCAATTTTTGTAGTACCTATGATTGGACTAGCAATGGATTCACTCGTTTCTTACTTAATACGATAAACCCACTCGTATCAAGCTTAGTTTCGCGTACTTAAAAACAACGAAAAGGCTAAAAAACGACCTTTTTTCAGTGCCTTATAGCTAGTTTTCTCAATGAACGTGTTTCAGTGAAATAATTGGTAAAATCCCCTTTATGCTCCATCAAAAGAAAAAGAGTGCATAGCTGAAATCACATCAGCCATACACTCCCTATTCTAATCTAAAGCCAATTCATATATCTTATGTACATCATTCGCTTCTAGCTTGACGAAATTCCCTAATGGGCAACGATCTGTCGCCTTTTTGGCCATCTCATCAAAGTGTGTACGATCGATATCAACCTCAGTTAATCGAATCGGCATACCAATTGAGTGGAAAAAATCCTCGGTCTTTTTTATACCAGCTAATGCCGTTTTTTCTAAATCATTGAGATCAATCTCAACATCCCACACTCGATTTGCATATTGGGCAAAACGGTTCACATTATGTTTATAGACATATTTCATCCAAGCAGGAAAAATAATCGCTAACCCTGCACCGTGAGCAATATCATAAATACCACTAATCTCATGCTCAATTTCATGACTTGCCCAATCACCGATTCTACCTGTTCCTAATAAATCATTATGAGCAATTGTTCCGGCCCACATAATTTCGGCACGTGCATCGTAGTTGGTCGGATCATCGATAACCGTATGAGCATTGGCAATAATCGATCTTAACGTACCTTCACATAGTCGATCAGTTAAATCAACATGCTGTTCATTTGTGAAATAACGCTCTAAAATGTGAGCCATCATATCTGTAAGACCACATGCCGTTTGATAGGCAGGTAATGTGTAAGTAAGCTCGGGATTTAATATCGCGAATTGCGGTCTCATATTTTGGTGACCTGTAGAGCGTTTGTACAAGCCATCCTCATTCGTGACAACGGTCCCTCCACTCGTTTCGCTTCCCGCAGCAGGAATCGTTAATACTACGCCAATTGGCACACATAGATCCACTTCAGCTTTGCCAATAAAGTAATCCCAAACATCGCCATCATAATATGCTCCTGCTGCGATCGCTTTCGCTGAATCAATCACACTTCCTCCACCAACTGCAAGAATGAACTCGATACCTTCTTTCTTACAAATCGAAACGCCTTCACGTACTAAATCAACACGCGGATTCGGCTTTACCCCACCTAATTCAAAAACCTCAATTCCCTCTGCCTTTAATGAAGAAACTACACGGTCATATAACCCACTCTTCTTTATACTTCCACCTCCATAATGAAGAAGAACCTTCTTTCCAAAAGCAGCAGTCTGTTTGCCAACAACCTGCTCCTGATTTTTTCCAAAAATAATTGCTGTTCCATTTTGAAATTCAAAATTCTGCATTGATGTCATCTCCCTTCGATCCTAATATACGCCGATCTAAATAAAAAAAGCAAACGGTTACACTTGGCGTATGGAGAATCGAATTTTCATGCCAATATAATAGGTTCGCTTGAAACTCTCAGGAGCCCGTATACAGCCAAAAATTCCCCAAAATAAAAAGACCGAGAATACAATCACAAAGATTTCATTCTCGACCTTCCATACTTAAACTTGCTTACTTCTTTCGATACAAAAACATCGTCAATGGTGCAAAAATAACGATGAGTACTAAACTAAATAAAAGCACAACACCTATTTCCCCTGCCGTCACCGTCCCTTGCATCAGTCCACGAATCGCTGTGACAAGAAGAGTAATCGGATTGACATCAACAAATGCTCGAAGCCAACCTGGCATCGTTGCCGGATCAACAAACACATTACTCGCAAATGTCAATGGGAACAGGACGACCATACTAACACCCATGACCGCATTTGGCGTCCGCATCACTAAACCAAGCGCGGTAAAGATCCATGATAGGCTAAAGGCGAAAATAAGCAGCAACAATACCCCTAATAAAACGCCAAGTGTCCCCCCCTCTGGTCGAAAGCCTAAAATAAGACCTAATATGATAACAATCGCTGATGCAATCGAGTAACGTACCGTGTCAGCTAAAAGAGCCCCGACGAGTGGTGATGGTCCCCAGATCGGCAAGGATCGAAACCGATCGAATATTCCTTTTGAAATATCTGTATTCAATGCTGTCCCCGTATAGATCGATGTAAACACAACGGTTTGAACAAGAATACCAGGTAATAAAAATTGCAAATACTCACTCGTAGAACCAGCGATCGCTCCGCCAAATAAATATGTAAACATTAACGTGAACATAATCGGAAACATGGTTACGTCAAACAACTGTTCAGGTACATATTTAATTTTCAAAATCGCACGCCACGTAAAAACAAAGGTCGAAGTCCAGCCACGAGCACGTTTCGGTCGTTCTCCATTGGCTATCGCTGTTTTTAACGTTTCATTTACATTTGAATTCATCGCTCTACACCTCCTCCTCTTGCTCTTCATCCTCAGCTGGTCTACCAGTCAAAGTAAGAAACACTTCGTCCAAGCTCGGCTGTCCTAATGAAAAGTCGGTGACACCGATTCCAGACTTCGTAAGTTCTGCCAAGGCCTGCGCTGCCTTCTCACTATCCTTAATCCTTGCTGAAAGAGCTGCCGGATCTGATCCAGCTTGCATCTCAGCCTGCAAATGCTCGTGCAACAACTTCTCAGCTTCGGGACGTTGTTCCGGGTTTAATAATCTAACGTGTAGCATTCCTGAGCCAATCGAAGCTTTCAGCTCCCCACTCGTCCCCTCAGCAATGACCTTCCCACGGTCAATGACGGCAATACGATCGGCCAACTGATCAGCTTCATCTAAATATTGCGTCGTCAATAACACGGTCGTTCCTGTACTAACTAACACTCTTACAATATCCCACACTTGGTTTCGACTTCGTGGATCTAATCCAGTTGTTGGCTCATCAAGAAACAAGAGATCCGGTGTCACGACAATACTTGCCGCAATATCAATTCTTCTTCTCATTCCACCTGAATATTTTTTCACTTGACGCTTTCCTGCTTCTTCAAGACCAAAGGCACGTAACAATTCAATTGCGCGGGCTTTCGCCTTTTGTCTTGAAAAACCCATCAATCGAGCAATCATTCTTAAATTGTCATAGCCAGTTAAATCCTCATCAATTGAAGCAAACTGCCCCGTTAAACTTACACGACTCCTTACTTTCTTCGCGTCTGACTTTAAATCATGTCCAAGTATTTTCGCCGAACCTCCATCTGATTTCAATAACGTTGCTAGCATACGAATGGTTGTTGTTTTTCCGGCACCGTTCGGCCCTAAAATACTATATACCGTACCAGCCTTCACTTTCAGGTCGACACCATCAACAGCTCGATTCTCCCCAAATACCTTCACTAACCCATTAGCCTCAATTGCATAGTTGGAACGATCCAATGACATCCCTTCCTTTCTTCTTTCAATGTATTTAACTCTCTATTCAATAATGACAGATACAGTATCCCCATTCGAGGATTTCACATCGACAATTTGACCTTCTAACTCATTATCTATTGCTTCGATAATGAGACCAATGTCAAGGTCTTTCACATATTGCTCAGATTGGGGAATTTTCGATGCAATACTATGTCCTGCCACTAGAACTACTTTTACGAGCTTGATCGGTAAATTAACCGAAACATTTTCATTATCTTCTGAATGTATACGGATTTTCAATGTCTTCTTTAAATACTCTGATTGTTTCGTTGTCGTTTCTATGTCCTCCTGCTTCAACAGCTCAATTAATTCCGTTCCTTCTTTGGCATCAATCTTCCCCTCTTGAACCATGTTCAGAACCTTCGTTATCTCGTCCTTCATCAATCCCACTCTCCTATTCCTCTTTCAATAATTTAATCGCATCCTCTGATGAAATTTCACCATTTTCTAGCATTTGAATCACCTTACTCTTATCAGCCGCGACCGTTTTCTTTTCTTGTTCATAGCCTAATGCTGATATGATCTCTGTTAACTTACCGCGAACAGTTGGATAAGAAATGCCTAACTCTTTTTCAACCTCTTTAATATTCCCTCGGCAAGTAATGAAAATTTCTGCAAAGTGAAGCTGCTCTTTGGACAATGCTGCAAATTTTGAAAATTCAAATTGATTTTCAATCGTTGTATGACAGTGCGTACAATGAAGCCTCGTTACTTTCATCGTTTGACTGCATACAGGACAAGATGTGATGACTGGATGTATCATTTCCGATCAGCTCCCTTCTTCAATTGTAAGTTTAATCCACATCAAATAAAATGTAAATAATCTTTTTAATTATTTTTCAAAAAAATATAAAAAAATTCAATCAATAAATTAATATTATTAATTACCACTATACAAAAATCGTAAATATATCAATATTCCAAGATAGTAGCTCCTTCCTCAAAAAAAGAAAGGAACTATACATACAAGCTCCTTTCCGAAATGAATATACGAGAACGACAATATTTTAAATTCCTGATACAGTTTTCTTCTCATTTTCTTCATCTAACACATACTTCGCTTGCCCGGCACCAACACCAATGATGAGCATTGCGATACTTGCAGCTAAGAGAACCAACAATGCAACGTCCCATGATACAAACCAATCATAGAGAAAGCCCAGCATAAACGGTCCACTTGCTGCTAATAAGTAGCCTATTGATTGCGCCATTCCAGAAAGATTAGCCGCCTGTTCTGCGGTTCGCGTTCGCAAACTAATAAATGTCAATGCCATACTAATACTAGCACCAAAAGCGACACCCATCATAAGAACACTTAACCCAAGTAGCCATATTGACTGTACGTCAATAAATAATATACCGATCCCAATGAAGGAACATAGACCAATCACGTACACAATCCCTTTTTGGTTTGACAATCGATCTGCCAGAGCAGGTGCTAATAGTGTAGCTGGTAAACCAATTAGCTGCATCCCTGCTACAAGCCACCCCGCAGTTATGAGGTCTGTTCCTCTGCTTGACAAAATCTCAGGCAACCATGAAATCATACAGTAAAACAATAACGACTGTAATCCCATAAACAATGTCACTTGCCATGCAAGTTTTGATCTCCATAGACTTGACTTAACGGTGCTGCTCTCTTTTAACAGATGGCTTGAAGTAGTTCCCTTGCTTAGCTGCGGGAGCCAAACAAGTAGTCCGATAATGACAATAATTACCCAGAACCGAAGCCCATTCTCCCAGCCTAAATGCAATTGTTGCGACATAGGAACACTTAATCCGGAACCGAGGCTTGCAGCTAGTCCCATTGACATCGAATATACACCAGTCATTAACCCTATTTTAGCTGGGAAACGCCTTTTCACAATTCCCGGAAGTAACACATTGATTATCGCCACACCCGCACCAACTAAAACAGTACCTATAAATAAAAAAGAGATCGATGCAAATGGCCGAATCACAATGCCAACACCGAGTATCCATAACCCCACCCAAATGGCTCTTTCGTTCCCGAGCTTCCGCCCCCACTTTGGAGCAAATGGTGATAAGATGGCAAACGCTAGTAACGGAACGGTCGTTAACATCCCAGCTACCCCATTTGAAACCCCTGTATCGCTACGAATATCTTGAATGATTGGACCAACAGATGTAATAGCTGGCCGCAAATTTAACGCAACTACGATTAACCCTATAATAAAAAGCCATTTCTTCCATCGTTTCTGTTTCATATCATAATATTCCCCACTCTCCATTTTCTACACTAACGCTTCCATCATTCTTCATCAAGAGGAAAATGAGGATGTAGGGATAAATAAAAAGCAAAAGGACTTTCCACACCCCTTTGCTTTTCAGCAACGTATTCACTTTTAAATACTTTTTTGAATGGCTGACATGAGTCTTCTTTCAATTTCATCAGAAATCGTATTTAATTCCTCGTTGTTTAAGCTTCGAAGTAGCACAGATGGCTTTGGCATCCCGACCTTTATTTTACCTTTATCCCGATAAACGGTTATTTTACATGGTAGAAAATAGCCTGCTAACTTATTGATTTCAAGCATTTTTTTCGACTCAATTGGATTACACACTTCCAAAACGGTATACGATTCATTATAGTGAAGTCATTAAATTTCGCCTGCAAATCAAACTCACATAATACACCAAATTTTTCTTCCATTAATGCCTTTTGTAAATGCTCTATCGTTTCTTGAAAACTTTTAGAAGATTCAACCGTATAATCAAACATAATAAAAAACAGCTCCTTATCAAAATATTCATCTACTTTGTTAAAAGCCTTTACCCTGTTTGAAAAGGTTGTATTCAATTTTCTAAAAAATCAGGTATTTTCTCATATTTTTTTATATTCGTCAATTCCATTTTATTCAAAAGTATACCACTCTTTAAATTAATACATAGAAACAATCTATAAAACACTTATTTAAGAATATATTCTTTATTGTAAAAGGTCCTCATCTGAAACAACGACACCGTCTTGATCGACATATACATATTGCCCAGGCTTCCAATCAACACTCGCAAAATGAAAAGCAATATCAGTTTCTCCTGAACCTTCGCATGAACTAAGCACGGGGATTGTTCCGATCGCCATTACTCCAATATCCAGCTGCTTGATCATCTCAGAATCACGTATGCATCCGTAAATGATCAATCCAGATACTTTCTTTTCAATACTGAGCTGCGCAAGCTCTGCTCCAATTAGAGCGGATCGTCTAGAGCCAGAACCATGTATGACGATCACACTTCCCTCTTCAGCTGTTTCAATGACCTTTTTTACTAATCCATAATCTTCATATACTTTCACCGTTACCACTCGTCCTGAAAAGGCTTTCTTATTACCGTAATATTGAAGAAGCGAACTTTCAGCAACAACGATTTGTCCATCATTTTGATCACATAATTGAGAAGTATGAAAACTCAAAAGAGTCCCTCCTAAAAAGAATAATATATTTACATATACATTTATATTAGCTCCATTCTATCATATTTTCAATTATGAAAAAGTTAATTTATAAGTGTTATCACAAAAATTTTAACAATTAATCAAATAACCTTGTTAAAATATTAACAAAGCTGTATTATTATTTACATTAACATTAATTATATGACGTACGGAGGAAATAGATGCAGTTAAATATCTCTCAACAATCACTTCCTGTCTATGAGGCGCTAGCCAGTAAAGTTCGTCTTTCCCTAATTCAACACCTTACCGATAAGTCGATGAATATTCGTGAATTGGCTGAAGCCTCAAATTTGAGTAGCGCCATCATGACGATGCACATAAAAAAATTAGAAAAGGCAGGAATCATCCGCACAGAAATGATTCCTGGAAAAGGCGGGGTGCAAAAGCGGTGTATATTAAATACTGAAAAAATCGAAATCCTTTTTCCAAATCATCAACAATTAAAAAAAGACTTTTATCATACTGAAGTATCGGTCGGCCACTATACTGATTTCTCTGTCAAACCAACATGCGGTTTAGCGACAACAGAAAAGTATGTAGGTGAATTTGACGAACCTCGTTATTTCCTTGACCCGCAACGAGTTAATGCGAAAATCCTTTGGTTTAGTCAAGGATTTGTCGAATACAAAATTCCGAACTTCCTTCTTTCTACTCAGGAGCCCGAGGAGCTAGAGATCTCACTTGAACTATCTTCTGAAGCACCATTTACAAATGATCATTGGCCTTCTGATATTACGTTTGAATTAAATGATGTCGAAATCGGAACATGGACAAGTCCAGGTGATTATGGAGATCGCCCAGGAAAATATACACCAGACTGGTGGCCACGAATTATTAACCAATATGGCATCTTAAAAATATTGCGTATTTCTAAAGATGGTACATATATAGATGGCCAGCAAATCTCTTCATCAACCATTTATGATATCAATGTTCTCAATAAGCAATGGTCTTTTCGAATATCAGTTAAAGAAGACGCTTCTCATGTCGGTGGGCTAACCCTCTTTGGATCAGGCTTTGGCAATTACAATCAAGATCTCGTTTTTAGACTCTATTATAATCATAAAAATACGGCTAACAGTTAAACAACTTACTGTTAGCTTTTTTATCGCTAACGCTAACTCATACTTCACGAAATATATCTGTTATGAACTCTTGCATTAGTGGGCTAATAGGGCGGTCATAATGATAAATTAACGAGATAGAGCGGTTATGCGCAAGATCTGGTAACGAATGCAACGCAAGCACATTTTGCTGCGCTTCTTCCTGTACGGCACGTTTTGATAGAATCGCCCCTCCTCCTCCAATACTGACCATTTTTTTTATCGCCTCAATACTCGTTAGCTCCATACGGATATTTAAAGAAAGCTTCTCTTTTTCAGCCCATTCGTTAATCATCTCTCTCGTCGAGCCAGAACTGTGAATATAAATAGGAACTTTTTCTATATCGTGACGTGTTAGTTTATCTAAAATGGCATATTCATGTGAATACGATACAACAAATACGAGATTATCTGAAACAATCTCTTTCTCTACCAACAACGAATCCTTCATTGGCTGAGTTGAGATAACGCCAAAATCGACTTCTTTTTCCTTTACCATTTTCTTAATAGTCGGTGCTGAATGTACATGTAACGTAATTTGAACATTTGGTCTCCTTGAAAAAAATCGACTGCATATAGGTGGTAGAACGTAGTTTGCAGGAATTGTGCTCGCCCCTATACGTAACTCTCCTCTATTAAATGATTGATAATCCTTCATCACACGCTCCGTCTCAGACACGAGGCGCAAAATCTTCTCAGCATATTGATGAAGCATCGCCCCTGCTGATGTTAATACGATCTCCTCACCCTTTTGCTCATACAACGTGATCCCAACGGAATCACGTAATTTTTTTAAATGAAACGATACCGTCGGTTGCTTTAAGTTCAGATCACGTGCAACCTTAGACACACTTTTACATTGGCAAAATCGATAAAACATATCCAGTTGCTGTACATTCATTTGTAAATCTCTCCGTCCCTCCATAGATTATTTCTATAGTAGCATCTGTAACCTATTGATTTTATTAATTAGATGTTAAAAAAGCGTTAATACTCTATTAACATTTCACCGTTATCGTAATAGATAAGCAAGACAATTAGACGGAAAGGAGAGTTATGATTGAAGATTGAGTTAACAGCTATTGAAAAATCTTTCGGTTCCTTACAAGCACTAAAATCACTTCATTTAACGATTCCATCTAGTTCATTTGTTAGTTTGCTAGGCCCATCAGGCTGTGGGAAAACGACATTACTTCGCATAATTGCTGGTCTAGAGGAGGCTGATAATGGAACGATTAAGATGAATGACTCAACTATTTATTCAAAAGAAAAACACATTCAAGTTCCTCCACAAAAAAGAGGCATCGGTATGGTATTTCAAGACTTTGCTCTTTGGCCACATATGACAGTCTTTGAAAATGTTGCTTACAGCCTTAAAGCGACCGGAAAGAGAAAAGCTTTACATGACAAAGTACAAACCGCCTTAAGAAATGTGCAACTTGAATCTTATAGTAAGCGATATCCACATCAACTATCCGGTGGCCAACAACAGCGAGTTGCTGTCGCTAGAGCGATTGCCAATGATCCCGCAGTCATCTTAATGGATGAACCATTAAGCGCACTAGATGCTACATTACGTGATGATATGAGAATCTTATTGCAATCACTCGTAAAACAGCTTAAGATGACAGCCATTTACGTCACTCATGACCAAAATGAAGCGATGGCGATATCTGATCACGTTGTCGTTATGAATGCTGGAGAAATTTTGCAACAAGGAGCACCCGAAGACATTTATCGTTTTCCGTGCTCAAAAGAAGTCGCTTCTTTTATCGGCAAAGGCACCATTTGATGGTTTGATAATTCATAATGGTGATCAAGCTTACGTGAAAATCGACACCGATATTCTTATTCAACTCCCTAAGCAGGAGAAATACAAATCATACGCTGGAGAAAGTACGATTGTCATTCGACCCGAACATGTACGCCTTTCGCAAGTTCCATTTCATCATGCACATGCGGGCGTAGTTGAAACCGTTAGTTTTTTAGGAGAAAGGTATGAAGTCACGTTACAAATCGGGAAGAACATGAAACGACTGTTTGCTTATTCATCCGAACGATTAACTCTAGGACAAGCTATCTATTTTACGATCGTGTCCGACTCGATTCATTTTATTAACCAAATAGGGGGATTATCTCATGAAACAGCTTAAATTATTTCTTTTTCTACTATTGCTCTTACTTGCAGCATGTGCTCAGTCTGAACAGGAAGTACAAGGAAATGCTAATGAACAATCAGCCAACAATGAACAGGCGGAAGAAACAGAAAAGGAAGAATCGAGCTCATTAACCCTTTACACATCAGGCCCTGGAGGTATGGCTGAGCAATTAGCTGAAGCCTTCACAGAAGAAACAGGCATTACAGTTGATATGTTCCAAGGAA
Organism: Halalkalibacter hemicellulosilyticusJCM 9152; assembly: GCF_000513115.1. GTDB lineage: Bacteria > Bacillota > Bacilli > Bacillales > Bacillaceae_D > Halalkalibacter > Halalkalibacter hemicellulosilyticus. The sequence continues at coordinate 21,449 of NZ_BAUU01000008.1, read as the reverse complement.
CAACAGGTGATGTACTTGGTCGACTTGAAGCTGAAGAAAGCAACCCACTTGCTGATGTTGTCGCTCTTGCCTCTTTGCCTCCAGCTATCGATTACAAAGATAGAGGACTCACGCTCGCTTATGAATCACCATACGCATCATCTCTTCACGATGATTGGTATGACGAGGAATTTCACTTCTATGGATTTAGTGCCTCTGCTTTAGGATTAAGCTACAATACGAACTTAGTTTCAGAGCCGCCGACTGATTGGTCGGACTTAGCTGCTGATGAATTCAACGATCAAATCGCGATCCCAGACCCAACCCAATCAGGTACGGCACGTGATTTCATAGCCGCTTATATTAATCAAGAAGAGGAAGATGGGTGGGATGTATTGGGACAACTTAAAGACAATGGACTTCAAATGGAAGGTGCAAATAATCCAGCATTACAAACGGTTATTTCAGGGGCTAATTCAGTCGTTATGGCCGGTGTTGATTATATGGTTTATAGCAATATGGAAAACGGCGAACCCGTGGATATTGTCTTCCCTGAAAGTGGAACGATGATTACACCACGCCCTGCTTTTATTTTAGAAAGTACACAAAATCCTGATGCGGCGAAAGCATATATTGATTTCATCCTATCTGATAAAGGACAGGAAATCGTCGCAGACGCTTATTTACTCCCAGCGCGAGTTGATATTAAACCAGCTAATATTCGCCTTGGACTCGATGAGATCCCAGCGTTAGATTACGACTGGGATTACTTAGAAGAGCATACACAAACGATATTAGAGCGTTTTATGGAGATGATCCGATAACGAATGAATCCATTACTTAGCTTTCATTCACTTAACCGTACTTTAGCCTTTCTAACGTTAATTATTTTCGTTTTCATGCCACTATGCTTTGTATTGTTACGTGGTGTAATGCCTGATGGCACATTCGAAGGGTTTGCTGCTTTTAGGTTGTTGGCGAATGAGCATTATTGGTCCATTTTCCTCAATTCCGTTTTACTCGGAATCGGAGTTGTCATAGGGGCGTCATTATTAGCGGCGCCTCTTGCCTTCTTCATGGCGCGTACTGAACTGAAGAAACACCGTTGGATCGACATCATTTTAGTTGTTCCATTTATGACACCACCATACATTGGAGCAATGGGGTGGATTTTATCGATGCAGCCAAACGGCTATACTGAACAGATTTTCCCTTTTTTAGCTAATGTTACTCCAATTTTCTTTTCGTATTTTGGAATGGTTTTAGTCATGAGTCTTCATCTCTTTCCATTCATTTACCTCATTATGCGAAATAACTTAGAAAACATCGGTGGGCGTTTAGAGGAAGCTGGGATTATACATGGCGGTTCATTCTTTAATCGCTTAAGAAGAATTATTTTCCCTTTGTTTCTATCAGGTTATAGTATGGGAGCCTTACTCGTCTTTGTTAAGACGATCGGAGAATTCGGAACACCAGTCACATTAGGAAATCGTATTGGCTATTACGTCTTAACATCTGAAATCCATCGTTATACGTCTATTTGGCCGCTTGATTTTGGAACAGCTGCGATTTTGTCAACAATGCTTCTATCAGTTAGTATGCTCATTTGGTATTTACAGCAATGGCTTGTCAGTCGCCGCCACGACCAAGTTGTAACAGGAAAAGGGCAAACTCAAGCGAACTTTCACTTAGGAAGGAAACAAGCTTTTGCTTGGGGTTATTTAGCCTTTGTGCTACTTCTTTCAATTGGAGTCCCCTACTTTTCTGTTGCATCAACTGCATTATTGGATATTCAAGGTCATGGTTTAAGCTTCTCCAATTTAACATTACGTCATTTGGTTGAATTGTTTAGTAGTAGTGGGAAAGACGCCCTTTGGAATAGCATTTGGCTTGCGGCTCTAGCTGCAACAATCAGTGCAGTTATCGGCATCTGGGTGGCGCTGATCATTATGAAAAAGCGCGGCATTCAAGAGAAAGCGATGGACTTTTTCTCACTTGCTCCTAATACAGTTCCAGGAATTGTCGTCGTTGTAGGTCTTATTCTATTTTGGAATGCACATTGGAATCGAGCACCAATCTATAACACTTGGATAATGCTCGTTCTCACATATGTTATTTTGTACTTACCTTTTACCGTACAAAATATTAAAGCCGTCTATGGACAGCTTGGCGACTCTTTATTTCAAGCAGCAAAGATGAGTGGCGCTTCTTCTACCTATATGACGCGTACAATCTTAATTCCATTACTCATTCCTGGTATATTAGCAGGCTGGATGATGACCTTTACTATTTCAATGAGAGAGCTCGTAGGTTCACTCATCCTACGTCCTCCCAATATGCATACGTCTGCAACCTTCATTTATTCACAATTTGAACAAGGTACCGCCTCCTTAGGAATGGCAATGGCACTCGTTACAGTCGGAATAACAACGATCATGTTAATCATGATTGAGCAATTGAAAGCTCGTACTCAACATTACAAGTCTTAATATCCTATTTAAGAAAGAAGCCACCCGGCTTTTTCCATCTCCTTCACTGGACTTCTAAGAATTTTATAAAATAAAAAAGGATGATGCTAGTTGAAAGTAACGTTCTTAGGTGGAGTGAATGAATATGGACGTTCTTGCTTCCACCTACAAGCGAATGGATTTTCCATTTTAATCGACTGTGGCATTATGAAAAATGCCCATGTCGATCACAAACGATTCCCATTACTAAATAGAGAAATTGCCGAAACCCTTGATGTTGTCTACATCACACACTCGCATGAAGATCACATAGCAGCACTCCCTCTGCTATGTGAACTCGGCTTTAAAGGAAGCATTTATGCATCATCAGCCACAATCAGCCAATCGATGCATGTACTTGCTTCATTACCAAATAGAGAGCACAACTCTTTCGCTCAGCAGTTCACACCACTAGAGCCATTGCCAAGACAGGTTTGGTTACCATTGTCTACTAATAAACAAATTGATTTCCAATACGGTTATAGTGGACACACTCTAGGCTCTGTCTGGTTCCTATTTCGAATAAACGGAGAGCAAATTTTCTTTTCTGGTGATTACTCAACAGAGTCACCGATCCTCATAACGGATCGACCAACCATTGAAAAACCAATCGATATCGCAATCCTAGATGGAGCATACGGGAATGAAACATGCTCACAACAAGTCTACTTAGAAGAAATTTATCATGCAATTGAACAAGCATTAATCTTAAAGAAAAAAGTTCTGCTACACGGTCCTATATATGGAAAATTGCAAGACTTGCTTATTTATTTTCAAAATCATCGAGCTAACTTCCTAACAAATACAGCCATCAGTCAAGAGATTATAGCAAGTTTTGAAGCATATATGCACAACCAAAGCAATGTTAAGAAGCAAGCTCTCAGACAAATAGATGAACTCGCAAATCAACTTCAAACAATACCATTAACAACATGGCTTCATCACAATTCATTTCCAATTGGACTCTTTACCGAGCATGAACTCTTAAAGGAATTAACAGTAGACAATGCGGATAACTTACTCATCTTATGTACCGGACCTTATCTAGAGAATATAGTAGCAATAGTAGACACGCAACCATCCTCACAATACGTACAAAAACGTTACAAAGTCCATCCAAGCATCTATGAACTGCACGAACAAATTAAACAGCTCAAGCCGAAGAGGATAGTCTTTAGTCATAGTCCTAATAAACAGATTTCCGACTTACAAGAAGTATTTACAGCAATAGGCGAAGATGTTGTACTTGCTGAAGTTGGAGATGTATTAGAAATGATTATGAAGTGAAGAAATTCTATTAATTAGACGATCCACGAGAGTACACCTTCATGGATCGTCTTCTATGCGAAACAACCACCTTAGTTTACGCTCATTATATCCAAATGACGAAAATCACAGCACGCTTCATTCCTCTATTAAGCGCCACATGACACTTTGAAAATCGCCCGTTAATTGGGGAATATTAACCCCAATATTCATTAGCTCATCTCCATAGTAACTTTCACTCAGTTCTATAATGTGATATTTTTTTGTCTTGATGAGACCTTTTAATTTAATTCTCTTAAATGGCTCATTCGCTTCCCCTAACACTTTCACATAAGAAAAAACAGCTTCAGACTGATCATCTGTCACGAACATCCACGCCGCATCCTGCTGTTTAAATGGATTCACTAAACGATACATGTGACCGAATTGAACAATATGACGAATCGTCTTATAATACGCTACCTGCTCCTTAATCACTTGGTGTTCCTCACTCGACAACGTTGTCACATCTAACTCATAACCAAAGTTCCCTGACATAGCAACATGACCCCTTACCTCAATAGGTGTTTCACGTTGTACTTGATGATTCGGAACAGCCGATACATGTGCTCCCATTGAACGAATTGGATAAACAAGACTCGTTCCATATTGGATCTTCAAGCGCGAAATAGCATCCGTATTATCACTCGTCCATGTTTGTGGCATATAGTAAAGCATCCCAGGGTCGAATCGTCCACCACCACCTGAGCAACTTTCAAATAATACATGTGGGAAGGCTATCGTAAGTTCCTCTAGCACACGGTACAACCCTAGCATATAACGATGACCTGTTTCTCGCTGCCTGTTTTTCGATAACTGTGCCGACCCCACTTCAGTCATATGGCGATTCATATCCCATTTTACATACGTAATCGGAGCTTGTTGTAGTATAGTCGAAATTCGCTTAATCATTTCATCACATACATCATGCCGTGAATAGTCCAATACTAATTGATTCCGACTTTTCGAACGTCTTCGATTTGGAACATGAATACACCAATCAGGATGCTGACGATACAATTCACTATCTTCTGATACCATCTCTGGTTCAAACCACAAACCAAATTGCATATCTAGCTTTGTCATTTTTCGTGCTAATTCTTCTAAACCATTAGGCAATTTCTTTTCATCAACAAACCAATCTCCTAAGGAAGAATTATCGTCATCCCTCTTACCAAACCATCCATCATCTAAGACAAATAGTTCTATACCTAACTCTTTACCACTTTTAGCTATGTCATATATTTTATCCTCATGAAAATCAAAATAGGTTGCTTCCCAATTATTAATTAAAATCGGACGTTCTAGATCACGAAATACTCCTCTACAGAGACGCTGTTGATAGAGACGATGAAATGTATGTGACATCTCCGTTAAACCATTACTAGAATAAACCATCACCACTTCTGGCGTTTGAAAGTTCTCACCTGGTTGAAGCAACCATGAGAAATCAAACGGATTAATCCCCATCGTGACTCGTGTTTGTGAAAATTGATCAACTTCTGCAGTCGCCAAAAAATTACCGCTATAGACCAAGTTAAAAGCAAAAACTTCACCTGTATCTTCAGTCGTATTTTCATCAACTAGTGCAATAAATGGGTTATGCTGGTGACTACTTGCACCTCGACGGCTTTCTACAGACTGAATCCCAGTATGAAGTGGTGATTGTTCAATATGCCTTTCACGGCAATGAGCTCCTGGTAAACGAAGCATCTCAAAGTTAGCACTACGAAAATCAACATTCACACTCGCCGCTTTTTCTATTTTCAATGATTCTTCCCCATTATTTTCAAAACGAACAGAGCGTGTCATTGCATTCCACTTCTCAAAGACTGTATACGTAAGCACAACACGTAATTGTGTAAGCGAATCAAGCAATGTAATTTCAAGCGTCTCCGCCTCATCTTCATTTTCCACATACGTAGCTGGGAGGCCATTTAATTGTGGCTTACCTTTTTCAATTCGATGTGAATGATAACGCAAATCCATCACCGTACTGCCATTTTCTAATTGAATATGAACAGCAGGAAGACGATAATCAGTATGACCAAACGAAGGATACTCTTGCGGTAACGTATCTAATGAAAATGTCCGATCTGAAGCAATCGGATTTCCAGAAAAACCACGATCCGCATAACGAATCGCATTCGAATGATGATAACGATTCACCTTTTTTCCCCAATACAAATGAGCTACATAGCCTCCATCTAGCACTTGAAAGACATAACTCATATCATTAGCTTGCAAGTGAAACGTACGTGTCTGTTCTACAAAGGTAATCCCCATCTTTCACTCCACCCTCCAAAATAATAAACAGCATTATATTGCTCAAAGAACTATATGAATTCTTCTTCTCTGAACACTATATATTCTTATAAACACTTATATCAAGGGTAATTAATTGCAATAAGAGTATTATATTGCTGTTAATGTTATACTAGCTAAAAGAGGAGATAATAAAAAACGAGGTGAGTAGTTTGACGATTATTAAGCATAAAATGGGAAATGTCCGCCTATTTCTAGATAAACAGGACGACCTTCCAACATTAAATTCGATCGGATGGGAACTCCGAACAGATAATGACGAGGAAATATATGATTGGAATTGCACAAATCGTATGGACAAACAATGTTTGTTTCAATATACAGTTGCAGGAGAAGGAGAACTAGAGGTCGGGGGAAATGTCCACCACATCAAAGCAGGACAAGCCTTTCTTATCGAAATTCCTGGTCCATTTTCTTATCGCATTCCACAAGGAAAACAAAAATGGGAATATAAATACCTCTCTCTCACTCTTAACGCATATCCGTTGTGGGCACCACTCATAGAAAACGGAGGGAGAATTATAAACCTAGCTCCTGATAGTAACGTCCTTCAATTTTGGGACAAACTTTTCGAAAAAGCATTAACCGATCAAATTAAACATATTTATGACAATTCTTCGTACGCTTATCGCTTCTTAATGGAGGTTCGCCACGCTGTTCAACAGCAATCGAAGCCAAGTTCAACTCCTGAACCGATTCAAAAGTGCTTACACTTTATCGATCGTTCTTTTCACAAGCCAATTGGACTCGATGAAATCGCCGAAGCTGCTGAACTATCTAAGTTTCACCTTATACGGATTTTCCAAAAAAGTATCGGCGAATCACCTATTAACTATTTAATTAAAGTACGCATTAAAGTGGCCGCTCAAAAATTAATCGAAAATGATTTACCCATTTATGAAATCGCTAATCAATGTGGCTTTTCAAGTGCGAATTATTTTTCAAAAGTGTTTCAAAAGCATACATCCCTTACCCCATCTGAATTCAGAAATAGCGTAGGCAAACAAAAAATATCTGAAGTGTTTGTCAAATAACCTTCTTCTTAGGTAGCAATATATTACCCTATCATGCAATTAATTACTCTTGTTCACATTATTAAGTTAACATATTATTGACTTACACAAATTAACCGTTTATCGATTATGAAGCAATTTAATATCCATATTAGTTTATTTATGAATAATACTACTAACGAATGCTCATTCTTTAATCGGTTTTTTGTTAAGAGTAATTGAGATCGCTTTCAATATATACAAAATGAAAAGGGGAGATTGACATGAAAACATGGCTTAAAGCGACAATAATAGGTGCATTAACTGTATCAATGTTAGTAGCTTGTGGAGAAGGAGATTCATCAGGTAATACTGAAATCGTACAACTTGAATTTTTCCAATTCAAAGGAGAAGCAGTTAGCGAATTTGACACTCTTATTGAACAATTCGAACAGAAGCATCCAAATATTCGAATCGAGCAAAACAATGTACCTGATCCAGACACCGTACTATTCTCTCGATTATCACAAAATGACATTCCTGATATCATGACTATTAACGGGGGTGTTACGTATGGTGAAATCGCTAACGCCGGTGTGTTAATGGATCTCAGTGATTACGAAAATCGCAACTCCATTATTGATGAATATGAAGAAATGCTTCAACGCCTTAGTAGAACTGATGAATTATACGCATTACCACATACAGTTAATGCTAATGGTGTTCTTTACAATAAGGAGAAATTTGAGGAATTAGGTTTAGACATTCCTGAAACATGGGATGAGTTTATCACTCTTGCTGAAACGATTCAAGAACTTGGGGAAACACCACTTTATTCAACTTACGGTGAGGCGTGGACCATCCTTCCCCCATTAAATACATTAGCTTCAAATATACATGGCATGGAGTTCTTTGATGAACTTGAGGCTGGCAATACATCTTTTAGTGACGTCTATAGTGACATTGCATTAAAAATGAAAGAATTACTTCAATATACAAATAACGATGTATTCGGAGCAGATTATGATATTGGAAACACAGCTTTCGCCAATGGAGATGCTGTAATGTATATGCAAGGGGTGTGGGCATTAGGTCCAATTCTAGATGCTAATCCTGATCTACAGGTAGGGGTCTTTCCAATGCCAGCAACAAATGAAGCAAATCAAAATAATGTCATTTCCGGTGTTGATGTAGCAATAGCCATTGCGGACGATACAGACTATCCTGAAGAAGCCCAACTTTTCTTAGATTTCTTACTACAACGAGAAAATATAGAAGTCTATTTAGAAACACAGCGAATGTTTTCTGCTGTTGAAGGGGCTGAACAAGAGGATGAAGCATTACAAGAGCTACAAGTTTACTTTGATAATGAACGAGTCTCACCGTTTGCTGACCATTATTATCCACAAGGATTTGGTGTCGACATTATGTTCCAAGATTATTTATTAGATGGTTCTCTTGATATTCTTTTAGCTGAACTAGACTCAGAATACGAACGATTAACAAGACAATAATATGGGTTTACACTCATTTAAGGTCACTGTTCTCAGTGACCTTAAACATCCATGCTCGCAAGAAGGGAGAACATATCATGATTAAGAAAAAACCGTCAGTCTACTTTTTTATGGTCGCCCCAGCTTTGTTGTTATTTTTTAGTTTCCACACTCTCCCTGTACTACAAGGAATCTTTTATAGCTTCACGAATTACCGTGGTTATGGAAACTGGGACTTTGTTGGGTTTAGAAATTATATCAATGTGTTTAGTGATAGCCGCATTTATAATGCTTATTTTTTTACATTTAAATTTGCTATCGTTTCTACAATTTTAGTTAATACCATTAGCTTAATAATCGCTCTTGGCTTAAATGCCAAAATTAAATTTCATAAAACATTACGTGGCATCTATTTTATGCCAAACATTTTAAGTATTTTAATTGTAGGATTTATCTTTAATTTCATCTTTGCTGTCTTCATTCCAAATATCGCAGAGAATTTGGGCATTACTGCCTTGACTACAAGTATTCTTGGAAGTCGAGACCACGCTTGGATAGCAATTGTCATTGTTGCCGTATGGCAAGCTGCAGCCTTTAATACCATATTATATTTAGCTGGATTATCAACCATTCAACAAGACCTATATGAAGCAGCTAGTTTAGATGGAGCTAACAGTTGGATGAAATTTTGGAAAGTAACATTCCCATTAATCGCTCCATTCTTTACCATTAATATGGTACTAGCAATGAAGAACTTTTTAATGGTATTCGATCATGTTGTTGCGCTAACGGGTGGTGGTCCGGGACGTTCAACTCAATCGATCTCTTTACTCATTTATGAGGATGGTTTCTCAGGTGGACAATTTGCCTTACAATCAGCTAACGCGGTCATTTACTTTATCATTATCGTCACCATCTCCATCATTCAAATACGTGTGCTCCAGAAAAGGGAGGTGCAAATGTAATGAGTCAAAATAAATATAATTGGCTAGTTACCGTTTTATTAATGCTTGGAACAATCGTTATTCTTTTCCCACTTTATATTACAGTGGTTAACGCATTTAAGACACCTGCAGAAACGGCAGCTTCAATTCTTGCGTTACCAGATTCACTCTCATTTGCAAACTTTAATAGAGCGATTGAAATGACGAACTTCTTTAACGCGTTAGGAAATAGTGTATATGTAACTTTATTTACCGTGTTATTTACAGTCCTATCAAACTCACTTGTCGCTTACGCAATCGCACGAAACATGCATAAAAAAATGTATCGTTTCTTATTTTATTATTTCGTCAGCGCCATGTTCGTTCCTTTCCCTATCATTATGCTACCAATAGTCAATCAAATGAGCTCGATGGGGCTGATGAATTTAAATGGGCTCATTTTACTCTATATCGTTTACGGGTTAGCATTTAACGTTTTTCTCTATACAGGTTATATTAAAACGATCCCGAAAGAATTAGAAGAAGCTGCAATCGTGGATGGATGCTCACAATGGGGGGTTTTTTGGAGAATCATTTTTCCAATTCTATCGCCCATTAATGCAACTGTTGCCATCTTAACAGCTCTGTGGGCATGGAATGATTTCCTATTACCCCTTGTTATTTTGTCTAACCGCGCTGATCAAACGTTACCACTCGTTCAATATGTCTTTCAAGGTCAATTCGCAACCAACTATAATTTATCATTTGCTTCTTACTTAATGGCACTACTCCCGATGATCATACTCTACTTATTTTTACAACGCTACATTATTAGTGGTGTAACACAAGGAGCAATTAAATCATAATATCGCAGATCTCCTGTAAGCCCATAATCTTTTACAACTATGGGCTTTACCTCTTTTTCACAAACGCTCTCCTCTCTGCACATTCCAAACATTTAGGACAGACAAACGCTTCTTCGCCATTAATTTGATATAGCACTTACAGAAGTAGCAGCTCCTATTAAAGAAAGATTATATATATATCGAATCATTTCCCCACCTCCCCTTAAATTAGCTTATGCCATTCTACAATTCAATGGTAAAATAAATATAGCAAAAAAGGTTAAGAATTCCAGAATGATTTGTTGTTAAAGTAAGGATATGGGAGGTTCAAGGGGAATGGATTATATATGTAGTATACAAAAATCGATTGATTACATTGAAGAAAATCTAGGTGAAGAACTATCACTTTCAACTTTAGCAGAAATTGCCCACTTTTCTCCTTTCCAGTACCATCGCAATTCCAAACGATGGTTGGAGAATCAGTGATGGATTATGTCAGAAAAAGAAGATTGACATCCGCAGCAGAACGTTTATACTACACTGAGGAAAAAGTGATTACCATTGCACTTGAAGTCGGATTTCAATATCAAGAATCGTTTAATCGTGCATTCAAAAAGTGTTATGGAATTTCACCTAAACAATACCGCAATGCCAACTACATCTCCGGCCCCTTACGTGGAAAAGTTCAACTCACCCCAAAAATTACTATTGGAGGAAAACGTATGCAACCTAAATTGATCACAAAACCTAAGTTTAACATTATTGGCTTTGAACTAAAGACAAAAAATGTCGACGGTCAAAACAGCCGAGACATTCCGCAATTTTGGCAGCAGTATATGCAAAACAATCTATGCACTCACATTCCAAACCCAGTCAAACCAAAAGAAGAGCTAGGCATCTGCACCGATTTCTGCCCTGAAACCAATGAATTCATTTACATCATTGGTAAAGAAGTGGAACAAGGAACCGATGCGCCAAATGGATTAGTCTATAGGGAATTTCCTGAAATGGAGTATGCCGTGTTTACAACGCCAACAGCAACGGAAGAATCATTCACCTTGAATATTCAATCAACCTGGAATTATATCTTTTCAGAATGGTTCCCTCAATCAGACTATGAACATACTGGTACAGCTGAATTCGAGTTATATGATGAACGATGCTACGGGTCTGAAAAGGAGATGGATATTTATATTCCAGTGAAAAAACGAGTAGTTTAAATAAAAATCATTCACTCAAAGGGAATCGTCCTGCCGCTAAATGGCTTAAACAGTGCTTACAAAGCTTAAAAGGGAGCCCTCATTCCACTAATCAAGCAAAATGATACCGAAATGAGAAAGAAAAGCCAAAATAGAGGAATGAGGAACCGCAAGGACGCGAAAAAGCGAAATAAAGAGAAAATAACGGAAAGAGGAACCTCATACAGCATCATTTCTTCATTTACACTTGACATTACCTCAATTACATGTTATATTCAAATGATACGTAATAGATAAGAACAAACATAAAAGTTTATATATAAGATTTATTGGCATTCTATTAAGATTTTTTTTGCTTATTCACACTGGATTGGCTTCGGAGCATGAGGATGTATGAGAGGTAGGGCTTACATTGTTTAGGTTTTTAAAAGGTTAGAATGAAAGACGCGGCTATCTTACAAATTACTTGAAGTTATCAGATTATCCTATATACGTAATTCATGCGAACAAGATGACGATCTTGTTCGCATTTTCAATTTACTATCTATGTACATTCATTTGAAATATCCTCTAATCTTTGTTCTAGTCCATAATCTGATTTGCTAGATAATATTCAACTCGTGCACAACCTTGAATTTCACTTCGAAATACGTCTTTTCCAAAGCAAGTAGCATGAGGAATGAGAATTTCTTTATTTCATAAATGTAACTTCCTCTATTTCATCCCCTATACGAATATGAGACTGAGAGGGACTTGTCTCCAAGATGACTTGCCCTTCCCTTATCGCATATTGAATAGGCGCTTGGCGTCGAATCAAATCGTAAACTGAATCAGCTGCCACTATATTAAAGTTCGCTCTTCCCCCTATCTTCACTCCATACTCACTAATCTGTAACGTTTTCGCACTATTATTAGTAATCAAATTAATCGCTTGATTGATCTCGTTATAGCCCATTAAATGACAAGCATGAAGACCTAGATGAAGAACCTGTATCATGCTACCAGTCCCTAATGGATACCATGGATCAAATACGTTATCATGACCAAAACAAACATTAATATCCGCATCTAGTAACTCTTTCACCCTAGTAATGCCTCGCCGTTTTGGATACGTGTCAAATCGACCCTGTAAGTGAATATTCACTAGTGGATTGGCAACAAAATGAATATTGGCTTTCTTTGATAGACGTATTAATTTACTCACATAAGAATCATTATAAGAGTGCATGGCTGTCGTATGACTAGCAGTTACCCTCTCTCCAATACCATGGCGAAGTGCTTCAGCAGCAACAACTTCAATAAAACGTGAGTGATCATCATCAACCTCATCACAATGGAAATCTAGAAGTCGATCATATTGCATAGCCAACTTGAACGCTTTTTTCACAGATTCTACGCCATCTTCACGCGTAAATTCAAAGTGAGGAATTCCCCCAACTACATCCACTCCCATTTTTATCGCTTCCTCTAATAGCTCATATCCATTTGGATATGAAAGAATTCCTTCCTGCGGAAAAGCCACAAGCTGTAAATCAATAATATGCGACATCTCCTCTTTCAACTCTAACAATGCCTCTAACGCGATAAATTTAGGATCTGTCACATCTACATGAGTTCTAACATACTGAATACCATGAACCACCTGCCACTTTAACACCTTACGCGCTCTGAATTTAACATCTTCCTTCGTTAATCTACTTTTTCGTCTTGACCAAAGTTCAATACCTTCAAATAACGTACCACTCTGATTCCAGTCAGGCTCTCCTGCTGTCAACGTCGTATCTAAATGTATGTGAGGCTCTACATATGGTGGTAATACTAATTTACCATTGAGATCTATCTTTTCATCCTCATCTGTATCAATTCTTTGAGCTATTTGTTCAATTTTCCCATTACGTACTAGAATATGCCAAAGACCTTCTCTATCTGGTAAAATCGCTCCACTGAATAGCATAATTAACTCACCCTCTTTAATAAATTCTTTTTATTAGAAGCAGATTCAACTGCTTTCATAATGACAATATAGCTAATCACAGAAGCTAACAGAGCATTAATAGGTGGAACTCCCGGGACATACGTTGCAGAAAGAACACCAATCACCCAAGCAAGAATTGCTATCCAATTAATTGATTTAAAAGTAGTAGAATCAAAGCTTGGATAAACTCCTTTTCGAACAACAAAATAATCAGCCATAATAATCGCACCAATAGGTGGTAAAGTTGACCCTAAGAAGGTTAACCAACCTACAAAATTGTTATATAACCAAAGAGCTAGAATCGTTCCAACTATTCCATTAAATATGACAATTTTATCCTTCGGGAGTTTTGTAATATTAGCAAAACCAAGACCTGAAGCATAGAGAGAGCTATCATTTGTCGTCCAAATATTTAAGCCTAGAATAACAATAGCTGGAATAATCAGACCTTGTAAAAACATCACTTCAGAAATATCTGATTCTCCTGTGGAGATCGCTCCAATAGCACCAAACAGAAACATTAAAGAATTCCCAAGAAAGAACGCAATAACCGTTGTTATTACCGCATTCTTTTTCGTGTTAGCAAACCGGGCAAAATCAGGAGTTAACGTCCCACCACTAATAAAAGAACCGATACAAATCGTTAATGCTGCTGCCGCTCCTAACATTTCTACAGGCTGATAGTTCATTAATTCAGAAATTCCACCCATTGATTCGGTTGCTACAGAAACTGAATAGAGCCCAAAAACTGTAATAGAAGGGACCGCAATTAAGCTCAGTATCGTTAAAGCCTTCATTCCAAAATAAGCGGTAATTGTCATTAATATACCTGCTACCGCAATTAAGAAATATTCATTGATCCCTGTAACTTTTTCTACTGGCAAAGCAAACATTGCAACCCCTACACCAAACCAACCAACTTGTGTTGTAGCTAACATAAATGACGATAAGTATGAACCTTTTTCTCCAAATGCATAACGAGTAAGAAGGTGTGTAGAGAGACCCGTTTTTGAAGCAATGAAAGCGAGCAAACCAGTATATGCCCCTAAGACAAAATTACCAAGCAACACAATAAGTACAAAATCCATAAACGGCAAGCCGTCCCCCAGAGAACCTCCTGACATCATACTTGCCGAAAAGAACGTAAAACCAACCATCACAACAAACATCCTCCAAAAACCTTGACGATTCCCTTGTGGTACAGCTGATAGTGAATATTCTTTATCTACAGTTTTATTCTCCATATATTTACCTCCTTTTTTTACATTAAACACTAGAAATGACTTATCAACCTCCCTACTTACGTGCAAGATTTTCTTAATTATGTCGTTTGAAATTGACCTTCTTTCATATAAACCTATAACGTATCCACCGACATACTTCCAAGAAATCTACTTACACCACTTTCTTCTGAGAAATTCATCAATTCTTACCTTTTAAAAAAAAGTCCAGTGAAGAATTTTATTCTTCACTGGACTTTTCCTCCCAGACTTCACATTGTTACCAATGTTGCAGCTCTTGGACCAGACCATTTTGTAAAAGCGGAACCCTTGAGCGCTCTTGTTATGTTGTATTTTTAAAATAAATGATTTTTTGCCAATGAGCATCATATTTGTTAGAAAATTTATCAATAATTTTTGCCAATATAGAAAAAAACGTGCATACCGAGACTATAACAATCTCGGTCACACGTTTTTTCATCATTTATTATGATGCGTTCTCTACACTAGTATTTCCCTTTCTTTTTTTGCGCGAAAATAACCTTTTCACACCACGTCCAACGTCGTTAAATAGCAGATAAACGGATGGAATTAGCACTAACGTAATCAATGTTGCAAACAACAATCCACCAATAATAACTGTCGCTAAAGGTGCTTGATACGCACTAGCACTTCCCGTTGCAAGAGCAAGCGGAAGCATCCCACCAACTGTTGTTAATGTCGTCATGAAAATCGGACGAATACGATTTTTCCCAGCTTCTTTGACTGCTTCATGAACGGTAAGTCCCTCATTACGAAGCTGTTTCGTTCGATCAATTAGTAAGATCGCATTATTTAATACAACTCCAATTAGCATTAACAACCCTAATGCAGAAAATACGCTTAGTTCACGTTGTGTGATTAATAATGCCAAAATGGCTCCAATCACTGTCATCGGAATAACAGACATAACAATAATCGGATGAACTAAACTGTTAAATTGAACAGCCATAACAAAGTATACAAGGAAAATCGAGATGGCTAAAACAATTAACAGATCCATAATCATTTCTTGCTGTAATTCAATATCACCAGACATTTCAACCGAATAGCCAACAGGGCTATCAAAATCAGCGACAACCTGTTGAACATCACGTGAGACTGACCCTAAATCCCTGCCTTCCATCTCAGCAGATACCGTCAAATAACGCTCTCCATTATGTCGTCTAATTTCTAATGGTGAGTGAACCGTCTCTAGGCTCATATAATTCGATAACGGATTCGTTCCAGTCAATGTCGCAATTTCGAACTCCTCTAGCGCTTCCTCGTTATCAAGCACAACATCTAATTTAGCTACAACTGGAATTGTCAAACCATCTTCATCCATTTCTCCTACAGGTGTAGTAGAAAAAGCCCCCTGTAATTGTCCAAGTATCTCTGAAGCGGCTAAACCATCCTCTTCTAAGGCATCCTCATCAAGCACTAATAAGCGCTCCTCACTTGTGTTATCGATTGAAGTTCCAACATTTACTAAGCCTTCAATCCCTTCAAGTTCCCCTACTAAATGATCACCTAGCTCTTGAATTGTTGATAAATCATCGCCTTTTACGACTAACTGAATAGGCGCAGCACCTGTTGGTCCCATCATCATACCAACGCTTTTCACAGGATACTCATCTTCAAGCTCTCTTAACGCCTCATTGATCGCAATGTTCACCTCTTCCTGATCAGTCGTAATATCATCACCCTTGGTCATATTAATAAGGGCAAACAACAACTGTACATTATCGAGAAAAATACTTGTCTCAACATCAGGAACTGTTGATAACTTCTCACTCGCTGCTTGAACGATTTCATCTCTTTCAGCAGGAGTCAAACCACTTTCAAGCTCAATACCAACCTCAGCATAACGATCATATACATCTGGCATGAGTGTAATAGGTACCTTCGTTGTCATCACAATTGAGCCAACAAATATGAGAAAGAAGAGACCAATCATCGAATAACGGCGTCTTTTCTTGCCACTTAACCAACCAATCAAATTACCATATCCTTCAATCATTCGACTCGCTCGCTTCTTTTTATCTGCCTTTCTTTTCAGCTTCAAAAAGTTTTCCGCAAGAGAAGGGATCAGACTAAAGGAAACCACGACCGAACTAACTAACGTAATGACGACGACGACACTTAAAATAAGAATAAACACACCGAAATCGCCACCAAATAACCCTACAGGAACAAATACAACAACTGTTGTTAACATCGAGGCAAGAACAGCAGTCGCTACCTCACGAACACCCTTTATAACAGCGTCCATTCCAACAAAACCTTGTTCTTTCTTACGATAAATCGATTCTAGAATAACGATTGACGCATCGACCATCATTCCAATTCCAAGACCAAGGCCAACTAATGTTAAAATGTTTAAGCTATATCCAATTAACCACATCGTTGCAAAGGTTAAAAGAATGGATACAGGAATTGTCAATCCAACAATGACTGTCGCTCGAATGTTTCGTAAAAACAGCATTAAGATAACAAGCGCAATCATTCCACCGATGATAATATTTTGTGTCACTCCATCTAACGCTGAACTGACATAATCAGCCTCCGTAACAATTTCCGTTAAGGAAAACGAAATCCCTTCTTCTTTCATCGCCTCTACTTCAGCACGAACAGCTTCAGCCATGTCTAATTGCGTATAGCCATTCGCACGACCAATTTCGATTAGAATGAAATCCCTACTCCCATCCTTCCACGCGATAGATGAATGTTGGTTCGCTTCCTCTCTTACATCCGCAATTTCATCGAGTCTAATCGCTCCATTCATTGTCGGAATCATCGTCTCTTCCAATTCTTCTAGCGTATGGAAGGCTGTATCCCAACGGAGTGACGGTGCATTCTCTTCTTCAGTCAATTCCCCTAAAGACATCGCAACATTTTCTTGCTGTAGAACACCAATCACTTGATTCATATCAAGCCCCTGTTCCGCTAACTCATCACGATCAAATTCAATGACATACTCCTTCTCTTCAATCCCGCTTAAACGAACTTCCCTTACTGAAGCAAGGGCTTCAAGTCTTTTTTTCACTTCATTTCGAGCAAAGTTACTCAACTCATCCATCGAACCATTAGACAGCTCCATGTAAAACTCAAATCCTTGATCTGTAGACATCGGGAACACTTCAATAAATTGTACCTCCGACAGCTCCGCCTCCAAACGACTCGCCCCAGCCTCGAGGTCTCTCATCACATCTTGTAAGCGTCCATCTTCTATTTCTACATATAAAGAGCTACTCCCTGTCGCTGAATTCGACTGAAAGGACTCTACTCCGTCCGTTCCACTTAATAGTTGCTCAAGTGGTTGTGTGATCCGTTCCTCAACATCTAATACCGGCATATCACCCGCATAGACAGAAATAAGAGCCATATCAAAATCAATACTAGGTATGAGTTCCTTATCAAGCTTATTAATCGAATAAGCCCCTACGATAAAAACCAATACAACCATAAGTCCAATTAAAATTTTACGTTCTAAAATCTTACGCAGTATACTCATTAAAACCCCTCGCTTTTTTCATTGTTATGCATGGACGCTTCATCCACACATCATTTCCTTCTCTACTATACATGGAAGGAATATCCTACTCGACGTGCTTGAGTCTGTTCCAATCTAAGACTTAAGACTGATTTTCTAGTGGATTCCAAATGATCAATTACTACCGGAAACCAATAAAAGCACAAATACGTTTTAATAAATAAGAAACCGCGATAGCGGATTTTCTTACTTGCGACGTACATAATCGTTACAATGGCTTTCTCTCAGGTAATTGTGAAACGCACGTAACCGACCCACAAATTCTATATCCTCTTTAATTGAGAATCTAGCAACACTCCTCATCACACTCAATGTTATAGTGTATATATTAACATACACAGTATAACACCGAATTTTCCATTGTCAATACAAAAAGAGCACAGAAAAGAAACGCTCTCCTTCCCTGTGCCCCATTTAAAGCTTTTTCGTAACCCTCCTTTCCTCTTTAGCTTTTCCGCTTTCAGCTTAGTCGCTCGTTTCGAATTCAACCTATATATTCGTCAATTATCGAACGCCAGCTACATGCACTTTCCGATACAAGCATCGTATGCTGTTGAGAGTGATTTTTGTACTTTGTAGATTGAATGAGTGATAGTCTAGTATCCTCCATTTTAGTAATGGTCAATTCATTCGTTGTCCAACCGGCTGTTTCGACTAGAATAGCCACGTCTATTTCGCCCTTTCGTAGCTAATCTGTTAAATTCTCATACTCAATCTATTTAACGGTTAATTGAACGTTAGGATACTGTCCCATGAAGTTCATAATGATTATTGGAAACCAATAAATCATTAACGACTCACTAACACCAATCGTGAGCTCCCCTGAAGGTTCATCCGATTCTTTAATCATTTCTTTTGATTTCGTATATAAGGTAATAATATCCAACGCATAAGGGAGAAAGCGCCGGCCAGTTTGTGTCAATGTTACTTTTTTACCTAATCGATCAAAAAGTGGATAGCCCAATTCGGTTTCTAACTCTTTAATATGAGCTGTAATGGACGACTGAGCATAACCTAATTTTTGAGCAGCCTTGTTAAATCCCCCTAAATCAACAATTGTTCTAAACGTAATAAGATGACGAAGCTCCATTTCAACCCTCCTATCATTTTTACTGATCATATTTATCATAAATATCTATTTTACTGAATGATAATTCTATTATAAGCTGAAACTACACGATATCCCAAAGAGAAAGGAAGAGATGCATAATGAAAGTATTAACCGTCGTTACACATCCAAGATCAGACTCATTAACCTTTGAAGTAGCTCATTCATTTATTAAAGGACTAAAGGACGCAGGTCACGAAACGGAAATATTCGATTTATACCGAAGTGGCTTTGACCCGGTACTACGGGAGAAGGATGAGCCAGATTGGAAAGCAACTGAACAAAGCTATTCTCCTGATGTCGAAGCCGAAATGAAGAAGTTAAATGAATACGATGCATTAGCATTTATCTTTCCACTCTGGTGGTGGAGTATGCCAGCTATGATGAAGGGCTATATCGATCGTGTCTGGAATTACGGATTTGCATACGGACTGGGCAAGCTTCAACATAGTCACGTTTTGTGGCTGAGTCTAGCAGGGGCTCCGATTGAACGTTTTGAAAAAAGAAAATACGATCACATGATTACTCACTACTTTAATGTCGGTTTAGCTGATTATTGTGGCATTCCTCATTCAACCTTTGAGCTTTTCTACGAAACTGTCAATGTTAAATCAGGATACGTTGAAACTTGGTTAAATAGAGCTTATGAGCTTGGTTACCATTATGGAAAATAAACATCAATGATGAATCGAGGTGGATACTCACTTATATTCATTAATGATCACTTGGGAATATTGAATTATCATTCGAATTTTCTTTGACTATAGCTCCTATGTCCCTACCTCAATACTTTCTATTTGACTTTGAAACTTTATCCTATCATAATACAAATCGTAATAATTGCGACTTGTATTAAGGAGGAATTATGACAAATCAAACACACCCTTTTCAATTGGGAGCTTTCAAATTAATAGCTATATCAGATGGTGCTTTTCCTGTTACAAGAGATTTTTTCTTTTCAGAGACACCAGATGAGCTTATCCAACACATTCCACCTCAATATAATGCTCCTTTAAACTTTTTATTGATTGATACTGGAGATAAGAAGATATTAGTCGATACGGGACTTGGATATGCACACTCTCCAACAGCAGGCAAACTGCTTTCCAATTTAAAAGCAGAAGGAATTGACCGAAAGGATATCCAAACCGTCATCATCACTCACGCCCATCTAGATCATACTGGCGGAATACTAACGAATGGAAAACCAACTTTTCCCTATGCACAATATATGATGCACAAAGAAGAATGGGATGTATGGACAAGTCAGCCAGATTCTAATGAATATAAGCAGTTACACCCTCTAAAGACTCATATTAAACTGCTATCAGAAAACAAAGAGATCCTCCCTGGCATTCGTCTCATTCATACACCTGGCCATACAGCAGGTCACTTATCTCTTTCTATTTTTTCAAAAGGGGAACATCTAATGCTCGCTTCCGATATCCTTAATCATCCAGTAACGCTAGAGCATCTGCCTTCCCATATTCGTGTAGAGCAAGCACCGACACAAGCATTAGAAACTCGGAAAATGTTCTTAGAAGAGGCATCATCCAAATCAGCACTACTATTTGTTTGCCACTATCCCTTCCCAGGGTTAGGACGAATCAAAAGAACCAAGAAAGGCTGGAAATGGATTCCTGTCTTAGTGCAATAATCATTTCCTATCTTTTATTCCGATGCACGATAACATCGAATGAAAAACAGAAGAGGGGTCTTCCCTTTTTTTACGGAAATATGTAGCCGCCACAGGTTCGTTCCATTGTGCTCCAGCCACTCGCTTTCAAGGCCACTGAAAAAGTTTAAACCAAACTTTTTCAGTGGCCTTTAGTGAAAGCCTTGCAATGAGCGGAGCCATTACTCTTCTTTGAGTTACTAGAAAGGACTTTTTCAGTACTCTCCTCACTTTCACTTTCTACGGGAAGGTACCGAGCTTCTATTTCTCGCAGAAGTCGAGGGCTTCCGCTCCATTTAATACCCCACCGTTTTAGAGCCACAATTTTT
>NZ_BAUU01000009.1 GCF_000513115.1 Halalkalibacter hemicellulosilyticusJCM 9152 | reverse complement strand
TCTCTTAATTATTACTCCCTCATTAAATAAGTGTTGATTTGTACTTTTTTGGTGCCTTCTTTTTTCCTAGCTCTAGGCTATTTGTGCATTATAGTTCATTTATGCTTATATGGATGTATTTGTCACTCTCGCTTGATCAAGTAATATTTCACGGACTACTTGACTAATTTCAGGCATAATAATACGTTCCATCGCCAACTTCACAGCTCCTGTTGCACCAGGCATAGAGAAAATAGCCTTTCCATCTCTCACACCAGCAACAGCTCGGCTAAGAATCGCTGCCGTCCCTACTTCTTCAGCAAAGCTTAAATGGCGAAAAAGCTCGCCAAACCCCGGCATTTCTTTGTCTAAACTATCACGAACTGCTTCATGTGTCGTATCATTTAGACCAATTCCTGTACCACCTGTAATAAGAATAGCATCAATATCAGCACGAATAGCAGCTACCTTGATCCAATGCTGAATGTGGCTGTAATCATAGCCGACCATTTGATACTCCGTAACAGAATGACCTTCTTTTTCTAACATCGAGCGAATAAGCTGGCCATTCTGATCATCCTCATACGCCGTAACATGTGATACTGTTAAAACCATACAACGAATTGATTTCGTTGATTCATCCAAGTGCTCATCAAGAGTCATAAATTGATGTTCCTCCCTCTCATTTTCTTTCTATACATTAGCATATCACAGCTTTTTAGACTTTGGTTTAAATGACCGAGATAATGCTTCTCATGTTCAAAAAGTGAAGAATCTTTAGTCGTAGTCAGCTGACAAAGATATAGACGAATTATTCAATGATAATCTTGAAAATTGCAAACAAATGAACATTTTATATTTTACGATCTTTCTTTTATCCAGTTTGGGTCCACAGCTTCTAGCTCGTTCATCTAAGCAAAACACACAGCAGCTTTTCTTAATTGCATTGTGCACGCTTTCCACAAGGATGTGTTTTTTTAATGGAGGGTCTTTCAGAAAATTGTGTAACGTACTAAGCCGACGTTCTTCTTCAAAGTTCGCCTACATCCTTCTAGATTTCCATACTTAACTGTTACAATAGGACGCAAATATAAATTCCAAATCTGCAAACAAAAAAAGTATTTGAAAAAGGCTCATTTCCCTCTTTCAAATACTTCATTTTAGGTTATCTCACACTAAAAAATTGCTTTAGCTTTGCCATTACCCCTTTTGGATCGTCTAAAGACATCAGAGGGACGGTCTCACCAAGTATTCTCCGTGCAATGTTTCGGTAAGCAATCGATGCCTTACTAGTTGATTGAAGTGCGATCGGTTCTCCTTTATTGGAACACTTTATTACCTGATCATCATCAATAACAATACCAATTAAATCAATAGATAGAATCGATGCAATTTCATCAACATCGAGCATCTCACCATTTTTCATCATATGAGAGCGTATACGGTTGACAATTAGACGAGGTGGTTCAATACCCTCTTCTTTTTCCAATAGACCTATAATTCGATCCGCATCACGTACAGCAGAAAGCTCTGGTGTTGTTACAACAATAGCACGATCAGCCCCAGAAATTGCATTTCGAAACCCTTGTTCAATTCCGGCAGGACAGTCGATAATGACATAATCATATTCTTGCTTTAGTTCCAGTATGACCTTCTTCAATTGTTCAGGCTCAATGTCTGTTTTATCTTTTGTTTGAGCAGCTGGCAGTAATGATAAACAATCAAAACGCTTGTCCTTAATTAAAGCTTGCTTCAACTTACAACGCTCTTCAATGACATCAACCAAGTCATAAATAATTCGGTTTTCTAAACCCATAATAACATCCAAATTCCGAAGGCCAATATCTGTATCTACTAAACAAACCTTCTTACCTGTTAGTGCAAGAGCAGTTCCTAAATTTGCGGATGTGGTTGTTTTTCCAACTCCACCTTTACCACTTGTAATGACGATCGCCTCTCCCACGTTCATAACCCCTTTCTTCCTATTCCATTACCTGATCTACATACTTGCTTAGATGCCGGTGTGTATGAACAAGTTGCTGCACCCTACCAATTTGTAAAGATTGTGACTTGTGGTCAATATATGCAGATGACATAATCGCTTCCTCTGATGAGGATTCGAATAGTTTGATTTTGTCTGCAATTTTTAACTGAGAAGGATTAAGGACAGCCGCAGAAATAACTGCATCCTCATTTCCATTTACTCCCGCATGTGCTATTCCACGAAGTGCTCCCATTATATAAATACTACCAGATGCTTGTAGCTTCCCGCCAGGATTTACATCACCAATTAGTAAAATGTCTCCATCAACATGAATAACTTGCCCTGAACGAACAATACTTGTGAGAGTTATCGTTTGATTTTTACGTTTAATCATCTGAGCTTCTTCATTGGACATAACGTGTGAAGAAAATTCTTCAATGGCCAATTTACGTCCATTCGTAATAATTGATTCTATTTCTCCCTTTTGCTCTTGTTGTAAATAACGGTATCCACTTTCAACCTTTACGAGCAAATCAGGTCCGTCTGAAAGTTGGTAATGCTTCGATGAAAGCTTGTCCTTTAACTCTTCTATTAAAAGGTCATAGGAACAGAGATCATCTAACAAAAATACCAACCCTTCTTTTGTTCCTTTAATCGTAACATGTTGCTTCTTCGGAACCATTACCGTGTTCACCTCTGTCTCACTCACCTTTTGTCACCATTCGTCATTATGAGTTTTGTATATAAGAGAGATACGAAATTGTGCTAATGAAAAGAGCATTTCTTACACAACAACGCAATGATATGAATGTCAATAATGATACATTCCACATAAAATGAGAATTTCCCTCTTTTCTTTCAGACTTTCTTTTTTGCTACTTATTTCAACGATTTCTAACCATCTCTTGTTTTTGTACATATTGCATAAGCTTCAAAAACGGAAAATAAATTAAAATAGCAAAAGCTGTATTCAATACAACACTGGTTAACACGCGCTCTTGCAAAAATACGCGATGCTCTATATCAGTTAGTCCAATTAAAGCATACAAGCCATATTGATAATATTCAAAGAACACTAAAGCCGCAATAATGATCACCAATTGTACGAGGAACATATCTTGAACTCTTTTATATGGAAACACAAAAAAGTATCCAATTAAAGCAAAACCAAATATATACGCCCCTAATAGTTGGGTGTAAACGACATCGTATATAACTCCAACAATAAGTCCATATACTAAGCTAACAGGTCGAGTAAAATGAATCCCAATTAAAATAATGAATACGATCATAAAGCGTGGTACAAACACATACGACCATTCATGATGATGAGGAACAAATAATTGGAAGAGTGTACCTTCGATCACAAAGAAAAAAAACACAATGAGAGGGATATAAGCTCGACTCACTCGTTTTCCTCCTCTAACAATTCAGGATCAAGAGTTGTACTAGTCCGTTCAACGACATAGACATAATCTAGTGAATAGAAATCAGCAGTTGGTTTAATGTAGGCATTTTGAGTTAAACCATATTCATCCGGTTCTACACTAACCACTTCACCAATTAATAGTCCGCTTGGATATACTCCACCTTTACCAGTCGTAGTCACCATTTCCTCTTCCTCAATCTCTGCTTCTAAGTCAATCTTACGCATGATTAACAGACCGCGATCTTCATCGTACCCTTCAATAAAACCGTTAATCGTTTGATCTGAGGAAATCATTGCAGAGACACGATTTGTTCGATCATTATCACTTAATAATTGGACTCGTGAGGAGAATTCACTTACTTGTTGAACCTTTCCGATTAATCCGCCGGTTGAATCAATCACACCCATATTCGCTTCGATACCATGCTCCGAACCTTTGTTCAATCCGATAAACTCGGTCCAGCGATCTGGATTTCGATGTATGACGACAGCTGAACGAATTAAATAATCATCTAAGCTCTCCTCAAGCTCTAACATATCCTTTAACGTTTCATTTTCATTCCGTAATGTATTGCGTTCAATGGAAATTTGAGCATACTCATCTAATCTAGCTTTTAATAATTTATTTTCTTCATAGACTTGTCTCATATCTTGAACATTTTCAAAGAAACCCGCAATCGTGTATGCGGGTTTCATGAAAGCTGTCTGTACCCAAGCAACAGAGTCTCTTATCACTTGCTCCGGACCGGACACGGATTGGCGATCACGCATAGAGTATCCAATCAAACCAACTAAAATAATAATACTGACAAGCAGGACAATGAGCTTTTTATTTGAGAAGAAGGAGGACATCCCTGTCACCTACTTACAATTTTCGATCAGATCGTGATGTAATGCCATTCTTCGAGCGGAATAAGTGTAAATTTTCCAATGCTCGACCTGTACCAATAGCCACACAATCAAGCGGATTTTCAGCGACAACAACTGGCATATTAGTCTCCTCACTTAATGCACGATCTAAATTACGCAATAACGCTCCACCGCCTGTTAATACGATGCCACGATCCATAATATCGGCAGCAAGCTCAGGTGGCGATTGCTCTAATGTGTTCTTAACCGATTCAATAATCGTTGTGACTGTATCCGATAATGCTGCAGAGATTTCATCCGCTGTCACTGTGATTGTTTTCGGTAAGCCCGTTAATAGATCACGACCGCGAATATCCATATCATCGACACCATCAGAATCACCTGCAGAACCAACTTCGACTTTTAGTGATTCTGCCGTTCGCTCACCAATCATTAAATTATACGTTTTCTTAACATATTGGATAATAGCATCATCCATTTCATCACCAGCAACTCGAATGGATTGACTTGTTACAATACCACCTAATGAGATAATCGCTACTTCAGTAGTACCTCCACCAATATCAACAACCATACTTCCCGTTGGCTCCCATACAGGTAGCTCAGCACCAATCGCAGCAGCAAAAGGCTCTTCGAGTGTATATGCCTCTTTCGCTCCCGCTTGCTTCGTAGCATCTTCAACCGCTCGCTTTTCGACCGCTGTAATACCTGAAGGAACACAAACCATCACAGATGGTTTACGAGTAAATAGTGAACGAGTTTTCAATGCTTGACGAATAAAATACTTAAGCATCGTTGCCGTCGTATCGAAATCAGCAATAACCCCATCCTTCATCGGTCGAACTGCTACGATATTTCCAGGTGTACGTCCGATCATATTCTTTGCATCATTTCCGACTGCCTCAATTGAGCCAGTATCTGTGCGAAGAGCGACAACAGATGGCTCCCTCACAACAATTCCCTTACCTTTTGCATAAACAAGTGTATTAGCTGTCCCTAAATCTATACCTATATCTCTTGAAAAACCACCAAACATCTATGTATCTCCCTTCAATCATATCCAAAATCGTACGATTCATTATATCGAATGTTTACGAAAAAAAATAGCTTCAGTTCCCCGAGTTCTAAAAAAAGTCATAAGTTTACACTTACCATTCTCTATGTTACCACTCTTATCTCTCCTGCGCTATCCTCAAAACGGACGATATTTTAATTATTTTAAACGTAACCCTTCTCCTTAAGACTTATAAATCGTCGATCACCTATTATAATATGATCTAACAACTCAATCCCTAATACTTTTCCCGAATCACTCAGCCTCTTTGTTACATCAATATCTTCACGGCTTGGTGTTGGATCGTAGGGTCGATTATATGCGCCTTGTGAAATAAGCAACACAGGTTTCATTTAATCTCCCTCAGAACCGTACGTACACCTTTCAATGTATACGGCTCGCCGATTAATTCTATTCACATTTCACGAAAGATCTCTTAGTTTTAGAAATGTATATCCAACTTCTGTCCCATCCTTCTGTTTGTCCCAAATCATCAATCGACCTTGGCTATTTCTCCTCATTTTTAATGCAACCTTTCTTGAGGTACTTCTTCTTTTGCAGGCAATTGTCTTAACGAAACTTCCCTCAGCATAATAATATAGTTGCCGTAACAGTGACCGATTAGAAGCGAGCTTGTAATAAGAAGTCATTCGAAGCAATTCAGCATTAAAGATTCGAATAATACTTGGTTCTGATTTGTGAACAAGTTTAGGTCGATGAAAAATTTTCTTCTGTTCAACATCTCCATATCCTAATTTCCGAATCATTTGTTTCATCTCAGTATAAGGAATTTGTAACGAAATAAAAGTCTGATTTCTACTAGCATCTCTCTTTACAACAATATCATACCGAAGAAATCTTGATAAGCTGCTCAAATGACTAATATTCATCTCAAAAGCCTTACTTACAGAGTACAATTGGTTCATATGTTTTACTAGGGTTAGCGCATCAAACTTTCTCCCACAAACACCAATTCTAAAGTGCTCGTTACAGCGAACATAATAAATGGTCCTATTCATGTTTGTCCAAATTTGCTGGACATCACAATCAACCTGTTTCAAAAAGATGCTTATACATATGCTTCGAACCATTGTTTTATCCGTAAGATCGTTCGTTCGCTCTTTTTCCCATCGTTGCTCCATCGTTATAAGATCAACGATGAATGTCATAAAGCGTTCATCATCAATCTTACGAGAAAGGAAATTGGTTAATTGTGTGATAAGCTGAACATCCTTTAATTGAATAGTTCCTTCCACACACCACGTTACTTTCACAAATGTTTTTTGCAAGTAGGATAATGCGTCATGAACATGTTCTGCTACAAACATATTCCTTTGCTCCAATGATGGATAAATATGAACCAAAATGACCTTTAGGACATCGACGAGTAACGGATAAGTTGAATGAATATACTTACTATGTGTCCATTTCCCTTGTTTTAAAGTATTGATAAGCTCGTCTAGCATATGTGTTGATATGTGATGGTTATATCGTTTTTGTGTAAGGACTTCTTCCCAAAGCGAGCGCTTATATAACAACCTATAGCAATCAACAATTTTACGACCTTTTCGTGAAGCATTGTAAATGACGTCTAGCTGCTGTAATGGATTTTTTGCCAACTTCATGACTCCTTCCATTTAGACGTGTATCATCAATCTTTCTCCCTTTCCCATGACATACTCATTACAAGCAGACTTTGAGTACTACGGAGAATCCGTTACCTTATGCTAGTATTAAAGCACTTAGGTAATCCCTGAATTATATGCTACATTAGTTCCGTAATGGTTAGGTATCCTGTTCGACGTTTTTCTCGATTGGAGAATAGTAAGATAGACTTTGCTATAGCTCATGTTCAGGTGATACATGGCTATTCCATCTTCATTGCCATATAACGATCGTAGACAATGGTGCACCCTACACTCTTCCGTCTAGGATTCAAGCAGTCTAGCCTTTACCATACATTACTTGGTCTGAAGAACGGACTCGACTAGATCGTTTTGTCGTCTCTTCTCCTTTTCCCATCATGCTATTGTCCCTTATTTCGTTTCCTCATAAGGTTAGAGGGTGACCATAGAATCACGCAAAGAATTCTAAATCAATAGATTACTAATGAGGCATACCGTACAGGCGCACACCTGATGGGTGATTATGCAAGCATATAATAGAAGCGGCTGAGCGTTTAAACGCTTCTTTGAACACCTCTCTTGGGTGCACAATGCTTGAATTCAAGCTACCGATGAAGACCGTTTTACGGAGGAGTACTTCGTTCTTAGTATTAAGGTAGAGACAATCAAAATGCTCTTGTTGAAGAAATCGCATATCTTCCATGACATAATTCGCGACATCTTCAGGAGAACGAATGACATATCTGTCTTCAGTCTTTAAGCAATGAATTCGTCGTCCAAGCTCGATGGCAGCTGCTAATTCCACTGCTTTCGCTTCACCAATCCCATTAATAAGGCAAAGTTCTTCAATAGCTGCATCTTTTAAATGAACAAGACCATCGAATGAAGCAAGAACTCGATGCGCTAATTGGAGTACGGATTCATTCTTCGTACCATTACGTAATAATATCGCAATGATCTCTTGATTAGATAGTGAACAAGGACCTAACTTTATCATTCGTTCTCGAGGTCTTTCTTGCTGAGGAACATCTTTGATTAGTAAGGTGGATGGGGTCAATTGGGAACACTCCTCTCAAATGTTAAACTGTCCCTTTGAAGGAAGCGTTCGTTTATTTTAGGAGGGAGTGATCGAAAAGGATTGTAATGCACGTATCGTTTTAGCTAGCGGTAGCCCCATTACTGTATAATAGTCACCTTCTATACGCTGAACAAAATAAGCGCCTAAACCTTGAATACCATAAGCGCCTGCTTTGTCAAATGGCTCACCACTTTTGATATACCACTCGATTTCATTTCGAGTCAGTGGATAAAATGTCACATCGGTCTTATCAAAAAACGTCTTCACCTTATCAGGAGAATATATCGATACACCTGTATAGACTTGATGAGTTATTCCTGATAATTGAGTAAGCATTCGCTTAGCATCTTCTGCACTAGTTGGTTTACCGAGTATACTTCCCCGGTTAGACACGATCGTGTCAGCTCCTAATACAACTTCTTTCTTATATCGCCTCCAAACATCTTCTGCTTTTTGCTTGGCCAATTGCATCACAAATTCTTGTGGTGGCAATGGCTCCACTACTTTTTCTTCTTTTTCACTTGCTTCCACAATAAATGAAAGCTTCATCTGTTCTAGGAGTTCTTGTCGCCTCGGGGAACGTGAGGCTAAAATGAATGGCTTCATGAAGGATCACCTCGACAATTGTTTTGACACTATTGTACAAGGTATTAATAAGAATACCAAATTATGTGAGAACAAACAATAAAAAGATTGAAGAAATAGCATCGAAAAAGGAGAAAATCAAGCTTTTTTAATATCCTTGTTGATAGGTATCTAGTTTCTTTCAAAAAAAATAAACACGCAGTAGCTCCCTATCTAAGTACTGCGTGTTAACCATTTTATGATGAATATCATATGCTAGATTAGTATCATCTCATCGCTTCAATAAGTTCCTCATACGTTGTAATTGACTCTAGCAATGTTTGTTGGCCATTCCATAACTTCTCTTCATCGGCAGCATTTGTATAATCCTTCAAATGATCTTTGGCAGATAATAACTGATCACCGATCGTTAGGGCTAATGGCTGCACTTCCTCTGATAATTGAGCAAAAGCTTGATTCCGTTCCTCTTGTAAAGAGTCAATTGATGCTGACAGCTGGTCTATTCTCTCATTCGTAATCATCGTTCCCCCGTTCAAACCATCAATCGATAACTGCACCATGTCGTAATAAATGGTCAATGCATTTGTAAACCATTCATACACCTCTTGTTCTTGTCCGTTTATATGATCTCCTTCTACCCGATATGATTTCAAATACGTATCTTGACCATACCCTTCGTATATATCATTTATTTTCGTTGCTTGAGCACGATCTCCTGCAACCCCAATAAACATATAGATAGGATCAGTTCTAGTCGTTAGCGTAGCAGCAAACCCTTGCTCTTGAATGGATTGCATACTTTTTTCAGCTTGTTCCAACTCCGTAAATGCTGCACCTTGTACAACTTCAATCGCTAAATTAGGCATCCCTTCTTTCTCCTCAGAGAAGGTTGGAACAGCCCCTGTTGACTGTTCAGACATCTGTGAAACGTTCAAATCGTTACCTGTAAACATATTTAAAATGACTAGACCGAGGCTTACACCAACGATGATCGCAGATCCTAGTGCAGCAACCAACATATAAGGAAATGTTTTGGATTGAGAGTGAGGCTTTTTCTTTCTTTTAAATGGAATTTTCGGGCTTTTCTCACGATTTCCATCATCCCAATAAGGCTGCTCATTACGCTTTCGAACCTCCTGCTTTTCTCCAAAATCAATGACATTGTCTGGGGGCGGAATAAAGGCATATTGGTTATCTTCTTTTTCGTTTGTAGCTGCGACTGTCATTTCTTGAACATG
Organism: Halalkalibacter hemicellulosilyticusJCM 9152; assembly: GCF_000513115.1. Taxonomy (GTDB): domain Bacteria; phylum Bacillota; class Bacilli; order Bacillales; family Bacillaceae_D; genus Halalkalibacter; species Halalkalibacter hemicellulosilyticus. The sequence continues at coordinate 139,689 of NZ_BAUU01000009.1, read as the reverse complement.
ATGTTCTTTACCGTTTAGACGTACAGAGATTGATCGCTTCTTTTGCTCCAACTTTCTTGCACCCCTTCCTATCATTTGACTAACCGTTATAATTCATTCTATTAATATAATCGAATTGATAGAACTACGATTTTAAATATTTATTGTAATCAAAGAAAAAAATAATCGTAGGCTTATCGTTTATGTTAGGCGTTTTCTACAAATATAGAGCCAAACGGACGATCCAATGATTGATATACCAATCTAATAGTGAAGATCCGTAAAAATAAGCTAAGATTGTCCCCGTGACAATGAATGGTCCAAATGGAAAAGGCTGTCCTTTCTCCACCTTTCCTATTAACATTCCTATTATACCAATGATTGCTCCGATTAAACATGAAAAGAAAAAAGCGACTAATACTTGCTGCCAGCCAAGGACAATACCTATAACACCAAAAAGTTTCACGTCCCCACCTCCCATTCCACCTCTACTAGCGATTGCAATACTCCAAAGCAATAGGAACCCTATTATCCCACCTAAAAGAGGACTCCAAACCGATGTCAGCGGGGCAATGGTATAACGCACAATAATGAAAAGGGGAAAGAAAAATAGAAGCACTTGATCTGGAATAATCATATAGCTCATATCACTGACTACAACAATCATGAGAAGGGAAATAAATAGAAGAGCAACGAAAAATTCAGGAGTTAGATGAAAATACCAATAAGCGAATACAAACAATAATCCCGTCAATCCTTCTATAATGGGATAAAGGGGGATATACGTTGCCTGCACATTCGACAACGTCCTTTCGTAAGCAAAAAGGAAAGCAGAGGAATTAAATCAACAATGATTAAAGGTCGTTCACACGTTGGACAATGTGAACGAGGCCGTATGATCGACTCCTTCTTCGGAACACGTAATCCAACAACATTAACAAACGATCCTATCACTATTCCTAACAGAAGCAGGTAGCCCATTATTACAATATTCATAGTGTATGTACCTCAAAATAAATTTAATTATCATACTTTATACATTTGTTTGAAATATTACTATTAAAAGGAGAAAAGTGTTAGTCATTTTTTACAGAAAGGAGGAAAAGAAAAGCGAGTTGTGTTCTATACAGGTTCATTTCACATCAAAAAGTGCGACCATTATTGAAGATATAATTGAAGTGGTGCTCATACGTTTATATTTAACTTACCAATTTATATTTTATACTATTGTAGAAAGTTAAGACAAGTAATAAGGATCTATTCATATTAGTTATTTTTTTAAACTACGAAAAGCATAGAGGTACTTCATCCATACCTCTATGCTTTCTCTTCATCTTTCCATTAGCCATTTTCTCACTTCAGCAATGAAATAAAGTGAACCACATATGATTAATAAGCTGTTATCATCTAAGCCTATTTCCCTTTCTAAAACAGCTTTTTTCCAATCGTCTTCAGCACGTACATCTCTGCCCATTAATGCAAATGGCTCGTACAACTCCTCTGAGCTTGCCGCGCGAGGAAAAGGAAACGTTGTAAACGTCACATGCATCTGTTCACGAATGAATGGCTTCATTAACGAGTTAACGTCCTTTTCCTTTGTCATAGCAACAACCATATGACATGTATAACCTGCAAAGTGCTGTTTAAGCGTCTCTTCCAAAGCACGAAACCCTTCTTGATTATGTGCTCCATCTAATATAATCGTTGGATTCTGTTGTATGACTTCGAATCTGCCAATCCATGAGGCAGACCTCATCCCATCCTTAATCGCTCGTTCATTAACCGGAAACCCTTTGTCCATTAACCGTTCAATGACTTGTATGGCAACAGCAGCATTGTCACGTTGATGAGGACCCTTTAACTGAATCGTGATAGTACGTTGACCTTTCCCACTATATTGGATCTCTTGATCGAATGGTGAACGACTAGTCGTCGCAACTGTAAAATGCTCTCCTAGTTCATAATACTTCGCATCCTCAGCTTTTGCCATTTTTTTTATGACCTTTTTTGCTTCTTCCTGCTTCACTCCTGAAACGATCATTCCGGCTTTTTTAATAATTCCTGCTTTTTCTGCGGCAATTTCTTCTAACGTATGACCAAGTACGTGCATGTGATCATATCCAATGGATGTAATCACTGAGATGAGTGGTTTCACAACATTTGTAGAGTCAAGCCTTCCACCTAATCCTACTTCTAGCAATACAAGATCCGTATGAACACGTTCAGAAAAATAGATAAAAGCGATTAGTGTAATCACTTCAAATTCTGTTGGTTGATCACCTGTTTCTGTAACGAACTCTTCTACGAAAGCTTTTACTTTATTCGTGCAATAAACAAGATCCTCTTCAGCTATCGGTTCCCCATTCAATGCAATTCTCTCTTCAAATCGTTCTATGAATGGCGAAGTGAATGTCCCAACGTTATATCCAGCCTTTTCATATACATGACGCATGAAACTAACGGTCGATCCTTTCCCGTTCGTTCCGGCCACATGAACGATTTGAAGATTTTCTTCTGGATGATTTAACTTATCTAATAGCCAGTTCATCCTCTCTAACCCTGGTCGAACACCAAATTGTAACAAACCATGTATCCATTTAATCACTTCTTCTCCTGTTTTCATTCAAGCCATCCTCTCAATCGTGCATAGCCGTTTACTTTAAGCAATGTGCGAAACCATTGTCAATTTTAAAAAACTTGATACGAGTGAGTTTCTCGTATCAAGCGAACAACGAGTGAAGCGATTACTACTCTAATTAAAGGCATATTTTTTTCAGTGGCCTCATGTCATCACTTTTTTTCCTTTAAACGATCATTAACCCTTCAACTCCAAAATTCGTAGTCGTACAGCCTCGCGCTTTGTTTCATAATCTTCCTTCTTAGCCTTTTCCTCTTCAATCACTTTCTCTGGAGCTTTAGCTAAAAAGCCTTGATTATTCAATTTCTTTTCTACTCGTTCTACTTCTTTATCGAGCTTTTGCAGTTCTTTTTCTAAACGAGCGATTTCGGCATCCAAATCAAGTAAACCCGCTAATGGCAGGTACAATTCTACACCTGTTAGCACTTGTGACATCGATTTCTCTGGTGCAGATAAACCAACAGCCATCGTTAATGTTTCAGGATTGCAGAACTTCTCAATATAGCTCTTTCCACGCGTTAATTGGCCCATCACTTCGTCTGTTGAAGCATGAATAAGAAGCTCAATTTGCTTACTCATCGGAACATTTAGTTCCGCTCGTGTATTACGTACAGAACGAATAATTTCTTTTAATAAGTCCATATCCTGTACTGCTTCATCAAAGACCCATTCATCCTTCTTAACAGGCCATGAACTAACCGTAATCGATTCCCCTTTATGAGGAAGATGTTGCCATATTTCCTCGGTAATAAATGGCATCATCGGATGTAATAACCGCATCGTTTCATCTAAGACGTACGCCAATACGGAACGAGTCGTATGCTTAGCTGCTTCATCCTCTCCGTATAACGGTAGTTTTGCCATTTCAATATACCAATCACAGAAATCATCCCAAATAAAGTTATAGAGAATTCGACCCACTTCCCCAAATTCATACGCATCCATTAAACGAGTCACATCGCCAATCGTTTGTTGAAGACGAGTTAAAATCCATTTATCAGCAATTGACTTTTCCCCTGTTAAATCAATATCCTCTACTTTTAACCCTTCCATATTCATTAAAGCAAAGCGAGAGGCGTTCCATATTTTGTTCCCGAAATTCCATGTTGATTCGACCTTTTCCCAATAAAAACGCAAATCATTTCCCGGGGAACTTCCTGTTGATAGGAAGAATCTTAGTGAATCCGCCCCATATTTTTCGATAACATCCATTGGATCTACACCATTACCTAACGACTTGCTCATCTTTCTACCTTCAGAATCTCGCACAAGCCCATGTATTAATACATCTTCAAATGGTTTCTTATCTGTAAATTCTAACCCTTGAAAGATCATACGAGAGACCCAAAAGAAAATAATATCGTAGCCTGTCACAAGGGCATTGGTTGAATAATAACGGTTATAATCACTTGAGTCTTCATCAGGCCAACCCATTGTCGAAAATGGCCAGAGCGCAGAGCTGAACCATGTATCTAATACATCTTCATCTTGATCCCAATTATCAATATCTTCAGGTGCTTCATGGCCAACATGCACTTCATCTGTTTCTTTGTGATACCAAGCTGGAATTCGATGCCCCCACCAAAGTTGACGAGAAATACACCAATCTCGAATATTTTCCATCCAACGTAAGTACGTTTTCTCAAAACGGTTTGGGACAAAGTTCACTTTATCCTCTTCAGACTGTTGCAATTCAATTGCAGCATCAGCTAATGGTTGCATCTTCACAAACCACTGCGTCGATAAATACGGCTCAACAACCGCACCACTTCGTTCTGAATGACCAACCGAATGCATATGCTCTTCAATTTTAAACAGAACGCCTTGCTCCTGCAAATCACGAACAAGTTGCTTACGACATTCAAAGCGGTCAAGACCTTGATACTGACCAGCATTTTCATTCATCGTTCCATCTTCATTCATGACGAGGATACGCTCTAAATCATGACGATTGCCAATTTCAAAGTCATTCGGATCATGAGCAGGTGTAATTTTCACTGCCCCCGATCCAAATTCCATATCGACATAGTCATCAGCAACAATCGGAATCTCTCTACCTGTAATCGGAAGCGTCGCTGTCTGACCAATAAGGTGTTTATAACGTTCATCTTCTGGGTGTACAGCAACAGCTGTATCACCAAGCATCGTTTCAGGTCGAGTCGTCGCTACCTCAATCGAACCTGAGCCATCTGTTAATGGATACTTCATATGGTAGAAAGCACCTTGAACATCTTTATAAATGACTTCAATATCTGATAATGCTGTTCTCGTTTGCGGATCCCAGTTAATAATATATTCTCCACGATAGATTAACCCTTTTTCGTACAATGAAACAAAAACTTCTCGGACAGCCTTAGAAAGTCCTTCATCAAGCGTAAAACGTTCACGTGAATAGTCAAGTGAAAGACCTAACTTCGCCCACTGATTACGAATAAACGTCGCATATTCTTCTTTCCATTCCCATGATTTCTCTAAAAAGGCTTCACGACCAAGCTCATAACGGCTTGTCCCTTGTTCCTTTAGCTTCGCTTCAACTTTTGCTTGTGTGGCAATCCCAGCATGGTCCATTCCAGGTAACCATAACGTATCATAGCCTTGCATTCGCTTCATACGAACTAATATATCTTGTAAAGTCGTATCCCATGCATGTCCTAAGTGTAGCTTACCTGTCACATTCGGTGGAGGAATGACAATTGAGTAAGATTCCTTATCTTCTCCTCCTGTTGCTTCAAAGAATTTTCCTTCAACCCAATAAGAATACCATTTCGCTTCGGTTTCCTGCGGATTGTATTTCGTCGGCATTGAATGCTCTCGCTTTTCCATATACACTTACCTCCAACCTTATTCTATGTAGCTTATACTGAGTAAGCCAAGTGAGCTTTACCAGCATAAAAAAACCCCCTCATCCAAAGGACGAAGAGAGTTTGATTTCGCGGTACCACCTTTGTTTGTAGTCAAAAAACTACACACCTCAAACTGTTAACGGTCAGCTCCGGCTAAGCCTACTTTCGCTTTCAGCATAGCTGCTCCTAGGCGACATTCAACTCATACATCTTAAGAAATCTCACAGCTATTGATTTCTCTCTCTGAAAGGTTCTGAGCTTACTCTTCCTAATCTTCGCAATCATTATATGTGATTATATTTTAGTTGATCTGCTTGTCTACGTCAAGAACAGCTCTATCCACATTTTTACTTTCCTATATATCTTAATCACCCAAAGGAAACAAATCACATAACGTAGTAGTATGAGACAGCTAGAAAGTGGGATGACCATGTTCAATAAACGATACCAACCATATAAACCCCCTTACCCTGGACGCCCGAGTTGGTGGTTAAAATGCAAGCTCATGTTTATGCAAATATTAGTTCCGCTCATTATTTTTCAGCTCATTCGAACATTATTATTTCCAACAACATTCGATGTCATTTTATTAACGATGATGATTGTCTTATATTGTTCATTAAAGATGAAATTATTTTAGTTTAACAGCAATTAATGATAGAGGCTGGGGTCATCCGCTACATTCTCTAAACGTTCGAATTCTCAGCTAAACACTTTTGTTATGTCCCAGCCTCATTTTCAGTACATGAATCACTGCTTTTCTTCATCTGGAACGATGATCAGCTTTTGTGTGATTCGTTGAACTCGGCGCATTGACATTAATCGTTTTTCTAAACGTTGAACATGCTCTAGCTCTTTCATCGATCGATGTGAATGAACATACGCTTCCACTGCATAAGCAATTGGCTCCGGAAAGTTCAAATAGGCGCACGTTAAATATTTTTCTTCTTCAAGCAAAGGCAAATGTCCCTCATATCTCATGAACCATGTCAAAATATCATCATCTGACCAGTATCCTTTTGAAAAGCTATATCGACAAAAGCTCGCTAGTTCTCGTGCTGGTGTGTCAATCGCTGCCCGTTCAAAATTCAATAACAATGGCTCATTTTCAGTATTAAAAATTGCATGGGAGCGTTGCATTCTTCCATGACAAAGCACGGTTCGATACGTTTCTTTTTCTAAACAAAGTTCATACCATTTCTTTAAATGCTCCTTCGCTGTTTCAGCCATTTGATCTAGCATATATGCATGCGTTAAAAACGTTAATTCAAACGGTGACATGTAGGTTCTCTTTTCTGCTTGATCGGCAAATCGAGTTAATTCTAGACGCCTAAGCTCCCATCGCTGTAATAGTTGATTATATGACTGATCCACATTCTCTCTTAGAAAAGGCTGTGTTTTCACTGTTAGACGATGAATTGCACCAAGCTGACTAGCTAGCTTCTCTTCCATCGATTCACGTGCTGTATATTCAACAGGCTCTATCCAAGGCATAACATAATAGGTATGATGATTTGTTGATACAGTATATTCTCCATATTTTGTTGGTAATACAGGAACAAGCCTGTTATAACCATGCTTCGTTAGCTTCTTTAAGGAATGAATAAATTCATCTGCCTGATGCCTTGAAATGTTTGATTCCTTTAAGGCGAATACACCTCGATTTGTAGTCACTTTTTTTATTTTTCCAAGCTCTTCAATTTCTTGTGGATATAAATCATAATAATACAAAATGGACTCGTAGCTCATGTTACAGACACCTTCTTTTTATCGATCATCTTACTCATGATATGAACCAGCTGTTTCGAAATATCCCATTCTTTCTTCACAAGCTGAAACCTTTCCTCCAACGTCTCTCGATCTATCGTTCCATCTTCAACATTTATTTGCCAATCGTTTAATTCATAAGGTTTGAGCATTTCTGCAAGTATTTGAATCAATTGCTCTCTCTCAAGCTGATCGACTACCCCTTGCATTAATTTGATACATGATTGCTCCCCTTCTTCGACGTACCAATGACGGAAAAAACGTGCTACATGTTCATAACCAACAACAGGTACTTCCATCGTACCAACCCAATATAGAACTTTGGCAACGGACCTCATTTGATCGGTGGACATCATTGGATCAAGATAGGGCAATGGAGTTGAATCTGTTAGTTCCATCAAAGCATCTGCCTTTTTCTCTCTCATTTCTCCTTCACGGATGAGAAAGTCACAGTCCATTCGCTGATCTTCCCGTAAATAAGGAATATATGAATCCAAATGATCATAAACGCATTTTGATACCCGTTGTGGGAAAATGTTGACCTCCGTTTTTAATCCATATTGAATAAATGAAACAATTGTATTTGCAATGATTGGTTCTTGTCCGCTTATCGGGTAGCGATCAACCACTTCATCATGAGCTGTTATATAACCATCTTCATGCTCAGCATATGGCTTTTGATTCCTCGTTCTTAGCATTCGATCCATTAGAAGATAAGGCGTGTCACTGCAGTGATCACGCCAAGAAATATGCCATTTTAATAGTTGTTTATCTTCCCAATATCGAATTCTTTTTAAGCCTTTATCTGTTTTAACAAGTTCGTTGCTCATGTACGAGACGTCTCGCCAGTTATAATTTTCTTGTAAAAAGTCGATCAGCATGTTAAACGACCCCTTTATGATTCAACCGATACCGGAATATATAGAATCTGTCCTTCTTCTACTTGCTCTCCTTGAAGCCGATTCATTCGTATCAATTGACTCATGCTAATATCATAGCGTTGAGCAATCATTTCTAATGATTCATTTTCTTGAATGATACACATCTTCCACTTTGAAAATCGTTCCTCTCCCTTAGATAGCATCTTCGTTAAATAAAGGGCGTTTTCCTCACGAGGCTTTTCTTCCCCAACTTTCTCAGCATCATCATGATCTAACTCTTGCTCATTGCTCGAAGTTGGTTGGTCGACTGGTTTGGGTTTCGCAAGCTCTTTCAATGGTGAGATATGAACATTCATTTCTTTCTCTTGTTCGACCTCTTGTCTCTCTTCTACAGGTTCTTCTAATTTATCATTAGAACGAGCCACTTCCTCCATTTCTGCTTCATTAGCTAACTTGGGGGTATTTTCTGATTCACTTACGACCGAGCTGTTATTTTCTGAAGTTGTTTCTTCTTCCTCTTGTAACCCATTGCCTTTCTCTTGCTCAGCTTGCTCTGCAACCTGTTGCTTCACTTCCATTTCCTTTTGGATGCTTTGCTCCTTTTTCGCTTCAAACGAAAAGGCAGTCGTTGTCGCTTCCTCTATTTCTTGCTTTTGTTCTTGATCTTCTTTCTCGACTCTATCAACTGCCTCATCTTGTTTATACGTCATTCCACTAATCGCAATATCAGCTGTTAATTGGATGCAGCTCGGTTCAGGTAAATCATAATCAAATGATTCAACTTGAACATAAACATCATCTAAATTTTGAATTCGATTACTCGGAATCGTTACGTCTATTGGAAAATAGTGTTTAATTTCACCAACTCCATTAGAAGACACCTTCACATCTCCTACGGACCGAAACGAAACCTGATCTTCTAACGAACCAGACTCAAGATCTACCTGTTCCTTTTCTGAAGAACGGTATTCACCTAGCAGACGCAATCCCCCTCGAATATAAACATGGGCATCGCGCTCTTCAATCATAATTTCGGGTTCTAATGACATCCCAATCACTTCTTCTACTTCTTCCCCTTTATTCAACCAAACGGATTCCTCAATTGAAAACGATAGTTAGATGGATGCTCTAATGACACGCTTCATTCCTCCTTGTCATAATCATCTCGTGCACAGTATGATACGTTCCCAGTCAGTACAATACCACTCTATGACAAGTCCCTTTCGTTTATGCTAATATTCGGTATTTTTTTATGAATGACCTCTTCAGAATGAAACGTTTTGAAGAAAAGACAAGAGTGTAACGTACGAAGCCAGTGCCACTTGCGAATTCATTCTCAACTCCTATACTAAATCCTTATTTTATAAATTCTGATTCAAAAAAAAGCGCATAAAAAGATTATTGATCTTTTCACGCACTCTTCTTATCTAATTATTTTTTTAATACAGCAAATGCCTTTCTTGCAGCTTCGATCGTCTGATCAATATCTGCTTCCGTATGCTTCGTTGATAAAAACATCCCTTCAAATTGTGAAGGCGGAAGAGAAATTCCTTGCTTCAGCATTTCTTGAAAATAAGCTGTAAAGTAATCTAAATTAGACGTTGACGCTTTTTCAAAATTCGTAACCTCTTCCTCCGTAAAGAAAAAGCCAACCATCGAACCAGCTCGATTAATCGTATGTGGAATCTCATAGGCAGTCGCAGCTTCTGATAAACCGTCAGCTAATCGTTTTCCTAATCGATCAAATTGAACGTAATCTTCCTCCGTTAACTGCGATAACGTTTCATAGCCCGCACACATCGCCAATGGATTCCCAGACAAAGTCCCCGCTTGATAAATCGGACCGCTCGGAGCAATTTGCTCCATTATTTCTCGCTTACCGCCATAGGCACCAACAGGCAATCCACCACCGATCACTTTTCCAAGACACGTTAAGTCTGGTGTAATACCGAAGCTACCTTGAGCGCAATGATAACCAACTCGGAAGCCCGTCATCACTTCATCAAATATAAGCAGCGTTCCATTTTCTTCTGTTATTTTTCTTAATTCTTCTAAAAACCCTGGCTGTGGAGGAACGACACCCATATTGCCTGCAACCGGCTCAATAATAACACCGGCTAAATCATCACCAAATTGTTCAAATACATAGCGAACACTTTCAAGATCATTATACGGGACGGTAATTGTATTTTTCGCAACCGCTTCTGGGACACCAGGACTATCAGGTAACCCCAACGTCGCTACACCAGAACCAGCCTTAATTAATAACGAATCACCATGACCGTGGTAGCAGCCTTCAAATTTCAAAATCTTACTTCTCCCTGTATAACCACGAGCTAATCTCAATGCACTCATCGTCGCTTCTGTACCTGAATTCACCATTCGAACGACTTCAATAGAAGGAACTCGTTCAATAACTAACTTCGCAAGCTTCGTTTCAAGCTCACTCGGTGCCCCAAAGCTTGTCCCTTTTTCAGCCGCTTCCTTTAACGCTGAAATGACTTGAGGGTCGGCATGACCAAGTATTAACGGTCCCCAGGATAGCACATAATCAATGTATTCATTTCCATCAACATCATAAATACGAGTACCTTCGCCTTTTTCCATAAAAACAGGATCCATTTTGACCGATTTAAAAGCCCGAACAGGACTGTTTACCCCTCCTGGCATTAACGGCTTCGCTTCTTTAAACGCTTGCTTTGATTTTTCAAAACTAAGCATGTTCATGACCTCCTCGCTCCTCACGCAACCAATTAGCAACATCTTTCGCATGATACGTTAATATTAAGTCCGCTCCAGCTCGCTTCATACTAATGAGCTTCTCTAATACAATCTCTTTCTCATTAATCCAGCCTTGCTCGCTAGCTGCTTTCACCATCGAATATTCACCACTTACATTATAGGCAACGACAGGGGCGCCAACATCATTCTTCACTTCTCGAATAATATCCAAATAAGATAAAGCTGGTTTCACAATGAAGAAGTCTGCCCCCTCTTCCAAATCTGATTGTGCTTCACGAATTGCTTCAAGACGGTTAGCAGGGTCCATTTGATACGTTTTGCGATCACCAAACTTCGGTGAACTATGTGCAGCATCACGGAAAGGGCCGTAGAAAGCAGATGAATATTTAACAGCATAGGACATAATCGGAATGTCTTCGTATCCTGCTTGATCAAGACCTGTTCGAATGGCCACAACGAAACCATCCATCATATTAGATGGTGCAATGATATCCGCTCCTGCCTTAGCTTGTGAAATCGCTGTTTTCGCTAATAAATCTAACGTTGTATCATTCACAATCGTGCCACCTTCAATGACTCCACAATGACCATGGTCTGTAAACTGACAAAGACATGTATCAGCTATGACCGTAAGCTCAGGATGATTTTGTTTGATTTGGCGAATCGCACGCTGAACAATGCCTTCCTCGTCGTATGCAGATGAACCAACATCATCCTTCTCATTTGGAACACCAAAGACAATAACCGCTTCAATTTGTAGATCTACGACTGACTGTACTTCCTCATCAAGTAAATCCAGTGACCATTGGAATACATTAGGCATTGAAGGTACTTCATTTTTCACATTTGTACCTTCTGTTACAAAAATCGGATAAATAAGATCTTCTGTATGTAAATGGGTTTCTCTTACTAAATTACGAATCGCTTTCGATTTTCGTAAACGGCGATGACGTTTAAATGATAAATCCATTATTTTTCTCCTCCTTTACGTGAGTAATAATCGCTTCGACCAATGCTTCAATCGTATAGTTAGTTGGCATAATATCGACTTTCAACCCTTCCATAAGCGCTGTCTGTTTCGCAATCGGACCGATACAGGCAATTTTACTGCTTATGTTTGACAAATCAATATGTCGTTCTTGACATAATTGACTAAAATGACGAACAGTAGAAGAACTTGTAAACGTCAAAATCGTCGGTGACCTTTGTAAGGCCCTTTCAACGTCTTCTGCATTAACAGGGCAATACGTCTCATAAACGATAATTTCCCTAACGTCCACTCCTAAATCAGCTAAACCTTCTAGTAATATCGCACGCCCTAATTGACCTCGAGTAACGAGCACTTTATCATTCGGCTTTAATTTATCTTTTAATGCATGTAATAAACTTTCTGCGACGTACTCACTAGGGAGTAAATCTGCCTTTAATCCATATGCTTGTAAAGCATCTTCTGTCTTTTCACCTACAACAGCAATGTTAAAATGCTCACGTAGTTCTTTAATTTGTTCCTCATAGGCGTGTATTGTATAGTGAACACCATTTGCACTTGTGAAAATAAGCCACTCCACTTCATTAAGCTGACTGATGGCTTTCTTTAATTCACCGTGATTAATTGCTCGAAATGCGATAAGTGGTAATTCGATCGAAATACCACCCGCATTTTCAATTTGCTCGACCAAACTTTGAGACTGTCCCTCTGCCCGTGTCACTATAATTCGCTGACCACGTAAAGGTCGCTCACTCATTCTTGTTCAAGCTCTTTCTTTACTTGATCTAAAATATCCTTAGCTCCTTGCTTTAATAGCTTTTCCGAAGCCTCCATACCAACTGCAACAGGATCAGAACCCGTGACCATTTCTTTTAAAAGAATACGACCATCAGGTGAACCTACTAAGGCAGTCAAAGTGACATCATTATCGCTCACCGTTGCATAGCCTGCAATCGGAACTTGACAGCCCCCTTCCATTCGATGAAGAAATGTCCGCTCAGCTGTCACAGCCTTTGCTGTCTCATCATCTTGAATGCGTTGGAGCAGATCAATCAGCTCTTGGTCATCAGCACGACATTCTAAGCCAAGCGCTCCTTGTCCTACAGCAGGTACACAAACAGAAGGTTCCAAATATTCCGTCACTAAACTCTCAGGAAAATCAAGTCTTTTTAAGCCAGCAGCTGCCAATACAATTGCATCAAAATTCTCTTCGCGAAGCTTACGCAAACGCGTTTCAACGTTACCGCGAATCCACTTTACACTTAAGTCCGGACGTTTTGCTAATATTTGCGCTGAACGTCGCAAACTGCTCGTACCTACAATAGCACCTGAACGTAAATCCGCTAGCTTAATGTGGTCATTCGAAATGAATGCATCACGAGGATCCTCACGTTCCGTAATGGATGCTAGCGTAAAGGCGTCCTGCAATACAGATGGGACATCCTTCATACTATGAACCGCTAAATCAATTTCCCCATCTATAAGTGCTTGCTCAATTTCCTTAACAAATAACCCTTTGCCACCAACCTTTGAAAGAGTGACGTCAAGAATCCGATCTCCTTTTGTCACAATTTTCTTCACTTCAAAATCAAAAGGAACATTTAATGCCTTCAAACGTTCGATCACCCAGTTCGTTTGGGTTAACGCTAAATTACTTTTTCGTGAACCAATAACGATTTTCCTCATGCTCATCCTCCAATTGCTCAGATTAATACCAAATATGAAAATTTGAGTATTGACCTGATAAGAAATAATTAATTAACAAAATAAGAAAACTAGCAATCGCAAGCAATGCCATATTGTAGCCTCTTATCAATTTGACCACTCGTAAATATAAATAAACTCCATATATGAACAATACGAACAAGGAGCTAATCACCTTTGCATCAAGTAATGGGATTTGCCCTAATTGACTATACCCCCAAACAAAACCAAGAATGAGACCAATTAAGAGAAACGGCCAAGCCCCTAATATCGAAAAGAATGAAATCGAATCTAACTTTGACAAGGCTCCAAACCTAACTAATTGCTTGCCCCATTTTTTCTTTTTAAGCATATGATGCTGGATTACATACAGCAATTGGCAAGCAAATGCCACCGTAAATCCTGCATATGACAACATTATAATCGAAATATGTATAATAAGTAATTCTGAAGCAAGCAATTCCGATAATGCTAGTGGAACATCCTGATCCGGTGTAAATAAACTAAAGGTCATCATGCTAAATCCAATCACATTTGTAAAAAAAACGAGAAAATCGACTCGGAAATACCAGTTAATGACCAATGACAATGTGACGATCAACCAAGCATAAAAAAACAACCCTTCAAATGGCGTTAATAATGGTACACGACCTAGCTCAAACAGCCTCATAACAAAAAATGTCGTTTGCAGAACCCAAACAATAGAAAGCAACCAGAAGGCCATCCGATTGACCTTCCGGTTGTTCTGTAAAAAATCAATAAAATAACCAAACACACTGAAGCTATATAAAACAATAGCAATAGGATAAATCCAATTCATATATCAGTCCTTCTTTCTTAAGAACGGACAACCGCTTTATGCTTCGTTGTTGCTACATGCTCCTTCATAGTTGCTTCCCATTGTTTCTCTACTTTCAAAATACGCTCTTCCTCCTCTTGTGACGCTAATTCATCTTCAAGAGCAAAAATCGTCGTGAATAATTCTAATGCTTGATCTGCATCCTCTTCTCCAGCCAACTCCTTCACCCTCGTAATCGGATCACGAAGCAGTTGATTGACAATGCTTTTTGTATGCTTACGTAATACTTTCTTCTCACGATCTGATAGATGGGGCAGTTTACGTTCTATGCTTTCCATCGTTTCAGCTTGTACGTTCAAAGCCTTTGTGCGTAAAGCCGTAATAATAGGTACGACTCCAAGCGTCGTTAACCATTGACTAAATTCCGCTAACTCGAGTTCGATCATCAATTCGATCTTTTCCGCTTCACGCTTACGTTCAGATAAATTCGCTTCAACAATATGCTGTAAATCATCAATATCATATAAATACACATCGTCAATTTCAGCTATACGCGGATCTAAATCTCTCGGAACCGCGATATCGACCATAAATAATGGTCGTCCTTTACGCTGCTTTAACGTCTGACTAACCATCTCTTTCGTCACAACAAAGTCGCGCGAACCTGTTGAGCTAATAAATACATCAGCCTCAATTAAAGATTGCTCTAATTCCGAGAACGACTTCGCTTCTCCTCTGAACTGTTCAGCAAGCACTTGAGCCTTTTCAAGCGTACGATTAATCACTGTAATCGCCTGAGCACCATTATCGTGCAAATGCTTCGCCGTTAATTCGCTCATCTTTCCAGCGCCAAGCAAAGATACTTGCTTCCCTTGAAATTTCCCAAAAATTTTCTTCGCAAGTTCCACAGCGGCATAACTAACCGAAACGGCATGCTCGCTAATTTCTGTCTCTGTATGAGCTCGTTTTCCAAGGGTAATGGCCTGCTTAAACACTTGATTAAAAATCGTCCCAGTCGCGGTTTCTTCTTGAGCTAATAGAAAACTCGATTTCACCTGACCTAATATTTGTGTTTCGCCAAGAATCATCGAGTCCAATCCACAGGCTACACGAAACAAATGTTCAACGGCATGTTCATTTTCACGAATATCTAAATAAGGAGTGAAGTCTTCCTTCGGTAATTGAAACCAATCCGCTAAAAATGATTTTGTATAATGACGACCTGTATGTAGCTGATCTGCCACAACGTACACCTCTGTACGGTTACAAGTCGAAACAATTGTGCATTCTAAAATACTTTTCATTTGTCTTAGCTGTAATAACGCCGTAGGAAGCTCAGATTGTTGAAAGGTAAATTTCTCTCTCATTTCAACTGGTGCGGTTTTATAGTTAAATCCAGCCACAATAATATGCATCCTGACGTTCACCCCCTTCATTCATGTCCATACAACATCTTTTATATGCTTATTTTCTATATTCGCTCATAAATGCTCTCTTCTCTGTTTATCACTCATATATTATAACATGTCTATGCCTGAGCTCAAAAAAATTTTGTGAACAGTTCATGAACCTATTCTTTTATAATAATGATTATAATTTAATAATTCAACCATTTTGCTTGTATTTTTAGTTTGGTCAAATTATTGGAAAATATTACGTTATCTTTTTATCATAAATTAACCTCACCGCTTTAACAGTTCATTATAAAAAGAACCTACGACCATGTCGTAAGTTCTCGACTTCATTTTGAACAATAATACAATATCGTTTTCCATACTTGCTCTTTCCCATATGCCGTTTCAGACGAAAACAACAGTAACGGGTCAGAGTCTTCTTTTTCCAAATCCTTTTCAATGATTTTGAGATGCTTTTCCCATTTTCCTTTTGGAACCTTATCACATTTTGTCGCAACTACGATAACGGGAATGTCAAAATGCTTTAACCAATTGTACATCATTTTGTCGTCTGTAGAAGGAGGATGACGGACATCGATAATTTGGACAACAGCCTTAAGTAGTTCCCTACTTTCAATATACGTCTCAATCATTCTCCCCCATGCTTCTCTCTCAGTCTTCGGGACCTTCGCATATCCATAACCAGGCACATCAACAAAGTAAAGCTGTTCATTAATTTCATAAAAATTCAATGTTTGTGTTTTACCAGGCCGTTGTGATGTTCGCGCTAACGCTTTACGATTAATCATCTTATTAATAAATGAAGATTTCCCAACATTCGAACGACCTGATAGAGCTATTTCTGGCAATCTCGTTGTTGGATATTGCTCTGGCTTCACTGCTACGTGAGCTAAATCAGCTTTCGTTACTTTCATCTTTTTCTCCTAACGCATGCTCTAACACTTCGTCTAAGTGGGTAACAGGAATATAGGTTAAATCTTCTCGAACACTTTTTGGTACATCCTCTAAATCCTTTTCATTATCTTTTGGAATAATGATCGTCCGTAACCCAGCACGATGAGCACTCATTGACTTTTCTTTTAAACCACCAATCGGTAGCACACGACCACGCAATGTCATTTCCCCAGTCATGCCTACTTCCTTTTTCACTTTACGTCCTGTTAAGGCTGAAATAAGAGCTGTCGCCATCGTAATACCAGCAGACGGACCATCTTTTGGTGTCGCACCTTCAGGAACATGAATATGAATATCATTCTGTTCATGAAAACTAGGGTCAATTTCCAATTCATTTGAACGTGAACGAATATAACTAAACGCCGCTTCTGCAGATTCCTTCATCACATCTCCTAATTGTCCTGTTAACGATAGCTTTCCTTTTCCTGGTGCAACAGACACTTCAATTGAAAGGGTATCTCCCCCAGCTGATGTGTAAGCTAATCCGGTCGCAGCCCCTACTTGATCCTCGACCTCAGCCAGACCGTAACGAAATCTAGGCTTGCCTAAATAAGTTTCAATCGTATTCCCAGTTAAAATCACTCGCTTCTTTTCCTTTGATACGATCTTCTTTGCAGCTTTTCTACATAATGTAGCTAATTGCCTCTCTAGACTGCGAACGCCAGCTTCACGAGTATAATAACGCACGACCTTCTTAATCGCATCTTCCTTCATCTGAAGCATTCCTTTTGTTAATCCATGATCCTTCATTTGTCTAGGCAATAGGTAATTCTTCGCAATTTGAATCTTCTCAACTTCTGTATACCCAGCAATTGAAATAATCTCCATTCGATCTAACAACGGGCCAGGAATCGTCGAAATATTATTTGCTGTCGTAACAAACATAACTTTAGATAAGTCATATGGTTCTTCCACATAATGATCACTAAATGTATTATTTTGTTCCGGATCAAGTACCTCTAGCAATGCTGCCGAAGGATCACCACGGAAATCACTAGCCATCTTATCAATCTCATCTAATAAAAAGACTGGGTTAATGGACTGAGCTTTCTTCATCCCTTGAATAATTCGACCTGGCATTGCCCCGACATATGTTCGACGATGACCACGAATTTCCGCTTCATCACGAACACCACCAAGTGAAATCCGCACGAACTTTCGATCAAGTGAACGAGCAATCGAACGGGCTAACGATGTTTTACCGACACCGGGTGGTCCTGCTAAACAGAGAATCGGCCCTTTGAGCTCTCGCGTTAGTTGCTGAACAGCTAAATATTCAAGCACTCGTTCCTTCACTTTCTCGAGACCATGGTGATCTTCGTTTAAGATTTCTTCAGCACGAATGACATCAAGCTGATCCTCGGTTTCGTATGTCCAAGGTAATTGGATAAGCCAGTCAAGATACGTTCGAAGTACAGAGCTTTCAGCAGAATTAGCTGGCATTTTTTCAAAACGATCTAATTCCTTTAAAGCCTTCTCCTTCACATTGTCAGGCATGTCACCTTCGCTAATTTTGTCACGAAGCGTTGCGACCTCACCCGTTCTCCCTTCCTTATCACCAAGTTCCTTTTGTATCGCTTTTAATTGTTCACGCAAATAATATTCTTTTTGCGTCTTTTCCATTGATTTCTTTACGCGCTGTCCGATTTTCTTTTCAAGTCCGAGCACTTCTTGTTCATTATTTAAAATTTCTATGAGCTTAATAAGACGTTGCTTTACGTTCGTTAACTCTAACATAGACTGTTTCTGCATAAGCTTCAAAGGGAGATTCGCAGCGATGACATCAGCAAAGCGCCCAGGTTCTTGAATATCCTTCACAATCGTCACCGTTTCATTAGAAACCTTTTTAGAAACTTTCGTATATTGCTCAAACATTGTTAATATATTCCTCATTAATGCTTGAGCCTCAGTTGTAGCATATGGCTCCTCATCTTCTAAAACAACGGCTTCAACATGTAAAAATTCGCCCGTATCGATATATTTTTTAATACGTGCTCGCTTTAATCCTTCCACGTGAACACGCACTGTCCCATTCGGTAATTTAAGTAGACTTTTCACATGTGCGATCGTTCCTACTTGATAAATCTCATCTTCTTTTGGATCATCAATGGAGATTTCCTTTTGTGTTGCTAACAAAATCTCTTTATCTTCATCCATAACCTGCTCTATCGCTTGAACTGATTTACGTCTTCCAACATCTAAATGTAACACCATTGCAGGAAAAACGAGTAAACCACGTAACGGTAGCAGCGGAATTCGTCGGATTGAATCGACCATCCGCAAACACCTCCATCCTATTCCGATAACTAATCCATGAGTATTATTTGTACTTTCATAAAAGCATGAGCATATACTCCTGTATAATTCTATCGTACCTTAGCACGTTTTGTCTAACGTTTACACTGGAGCAATAGTCGGATTTAACCCGACACTCGCTGGGCGAACCTCTGCTTCCTCTGTATCTAGAGCAAGTTCTAACACTTCGTCTAAATGTTCAACAGCGATAACCTCAATATCTGTTATTTTCTTTATAAGTGCTTGTTCATTTTCTTTCGGTATAATCACTTTCGTGGCACCTGCTAATTTAGCAGCTTCAACCTTGGCTACAACGCCTCCAATTGGTTTGACTTTACCATGAATGCCCAGCTCCCCTGTCATAGCGACTGTGTTCTTCACTTTATCTCCTTGGATCGCCGAATAAATTCCTGTTGCAATAGCTATACCTGCAGATGGTCCATCAACAGGTCCACCACCTGGAAAATTCACATGAATATCGTAATCATATGTAGGAATTCCCATACGGCGAAGGACAGTTACAACATTTTCCACAGACCCTTTCGCCATACTCTTCCTTCTAATTGAACGCATTTGATTACCTGTACTTTCTTCCTCGGCAATTCCTGTTATATTAACCGAGCCTTTGCCGATATTTTCTATTACATTTACTTCAATTTCTAATAACGCACCTAAATTAGGACCATAAACAGCAAGACCATTGACGAGACCTACCGTTGCATTCGCATGAATTTTTCGCTCTGGACGAGGTGTAAGCTGGCTCGCATGTAATACCCATTCAACGTCTGATAATTGGATCTCCTTTCGTCCATCTGCAGTTGCCACCCCTGCTGCAATTTGAACAATATTAACGCTTCACGCCCATTTGTTGCATATTTTGATATTCGTTCAATGGCTCCATCTTCAACTTGAGCATTAATTTTATCCGCAGCTTTTTGCGCAATCGTTACAATTTCTTGTGGGTGTAAAGCTCTGAAATACACTTCTAAGCAACGTGAACGAATCGCAGGTGGCAATTCACTAGGTGTTCTTGTTGTTGCTCCTATTAGACGAAAATCAGCAGGCAATCCTTTTTGAAAAATTTCATGGATGTGGCGAGGAATCTGTTGGTTTTCAGGATTATAATAAGCACTTTCAAGAAATACTTTACGGTCTTCGAGGACTTTCAACAATTTATTCAATTGAATGGAATGTAGTTCCCCAATTTCATCGATAAATAACACACCACCATGTGCCTTTGTTACTGCACCATGCTTCGGCTGAGGAATTCCAGCTTGCCCCATCGCACCTGCACCTTGATAAATCGGATCATGAACAGAACCTATTAAAGGGTCAGCAATCCCTCTCTCATCGAAACGCGCTGTCGTTCCATCTAACTCAACGAAGACAGCATCTCTAGCAAAAGGAGAATCGGCATGCTTTTTAGCCTCCTCTAATACGAGACGAGCAGCCGCTGTTTTTCCAACTCCAGGTGGACCATAAATAATGACATGCTGAGGATTGGGGCCACATAATGCTGCACGTAATGAGCGTATTCCTTCCTCCTGTCCAATAATATCATGAAAAGAAGAGGGACGAACCTTTTCAGCTAATGGCTCACTTAAGGAGACAGAACGCATCTTTCGTAATTGCTCCATCTCTTTTTTGACTCCCGATCAACCGAAACCTTTTGATTGCGTTGGCTTTTTAATAAATTCCAAAAATAAACCCCAATGACAACACCAAAAAACAACTGAATAAGCAATGCTATACCTGTCCAATTCATATAATAACCTCCCAGAAGTATCATTGTTCCATTAGTATGACCGGGAAAAACATCCCTAAACAAAGAAACTTCTGTAAGAAAACGCTAACAATTGATTTTCTTTCATGATTAGTATAAATATTTAAAAAGCGCTTCGGACTAGCTAATCCGAAGCGCTTAATATGCTATTCTATTATGCACTTTCTTTTGGTTCTGTTTTCGATAACGTCATTTCAGTACCATCCTCAGTTAAAAGCGTTGGAGCTTTGTGCTCTGTTATACATTTATCATGAATGACACATTTCACAATGTCATCACGCGATGGTAGATCAAACATAACATCAAGCATAAGTGTTTCAATAATGGAACGTAATCCACGCGCACCTGTTTTTCGTTCAATCGCTTCATTCGCGATTTCACGTAGAGCTTGTTCAGTAAATTCTAATTCAACATCATCCAGTTCAAGCAACTTCTTATACTGCTTCACGAGTGCATTTTTCGGTTTCGTTAAAATTTCAACTAGAGTATCGACATCAAGTGGCTCTAAGCTTGAGATAACCGGAAGTCGGCCGATAAACTCTGGTATAAGACCGAAGCGTAATAAATCCTCAGGCAACACTTTCGCTAAATACTCTCCTGGCTTTAAGTCTTCTTGCTTTACTTCTGAACCAAAGCCAATGACTTTCTTGCCGAGTCTCCGCTTAATTATCGTTTCAATACCATCAAAGGCTCCACCACAAATAAATAACACATTCGTTGTGTCTATTTGAATAAATTCTTGATGAGGATGCTTACGTCCTCCTTGTGGTGGCACACTTGCTGTTGTCCCTTCAAGAATTTTCAGTAATGCTTGTTGAACCCCTTCACCAGAAACGTCACGTGTAATCGAAGGGTTTTCTGACTTTCGTGCTACTTTATCGATTTCATCAATATAAATAATTCCCTTTTCCGCTTTTTCAACATCATAATCTGCTGCTTGAATGAGCTTCAAAAGAATATTCTCCACATCTTCTCCTACATAACCCGCTTCCGTTAAAGATGTCGCATCTGCAATCGCAAATGGCACATTTAAAATACGCGCTAACGTTTGTGCAAGTAACGTTTTCCCACTACCTGTTGGTCCAATCATACAAATATTACTCTTAGCTAATTCAACCTCATCTGCGCGACTTAACGAATTAATTCGTTTGTAATGGTTATAGACAGCAACAGATAATGACTTTTTCGCACGATCCTGACCAATGACATAATCATCTAAAATTTGACGAATTTCACTCGGCTTCGGAACCTCTTGAAATTCTACTTCTTCTTCTGTCCCTAATTCCTCTTCTACAATTTCCGTACATAATTCAATACATTCATCACATATATAAACACCAGGACCAGCAACAAGCTTACGGACTTGGTCTTGAGTTTTCCCACAGAAAGAGCATTTTAACTGGCCCTTTTCCTCGTTAAATTTAAACATGCAATCACCCCTCAAAAATATTGTACCATCCTCACGCATAAAATGCTTTCATGAAGACTTACATACACAAATGGACATATAGCTCATATATTTGTAAGCCATTTCAGATCTGTTTGATGTCAACAACCGTTTATTTCCTATATGCCTCCTTACCCTTATTTCATTACTCATAAAACATAAGCAGCGTTCAATGGATACAGCTTATGCTAGAACAAACATTATGTATGGATTGATTATACATTCAATATTCACATCAAAAAACCCTTTTTCTTGGATGAATTTATAAGCTAATTGTTATGCTTTTTTCACCTATGTCCGTTTGTTCTAATTAGCTTTCACCATTATGACAAAGCTCATACATCATTCAAAGTCTGAAGCAAGGAGTATTGAAAAACAAGGCACGAAGAATCGCGCCTTGTGTATGAACTTTATTCACTTTAGCCTCATTATATTCTTACTTTTTGTTCTCTACTAAGAATTCTACTGCTTTTTGTACCTTCAAGTCCGCTTTCAAACTATCTACTCCACCTTGTGCAGCAAGAAGACCTTTAATCTCATCAGTAGAGCGTTTGTACATTTCCGCCATTTTCTCGATTTCCTTATCCACATCCTCATCAGATGCTTCTAAGCTCTCCGCTTCGGCAATAGCTTCTAGCGTTAGGTTCATACGCACACGCTTTCCTGCATCCTCTTGGAATTGCTGACGCATAGCAGCTTCATCTTGACCAGAGAATTGGAAGTACATCTCAAGATTCATGCCTTGTGCTTGAAGACGTTGCTCAAATTCTTGAAGCATACGATCAACCTCAGAGTTAACCATAGCCTCTGGGACATCAATCGTTGCATTTTCACTCGCTTGTTGCACAAGTGCATCACGAACTTGGTGTTCAGCTTGGTGCTCTTTATCCTTTTGTAACTTTTCTTTTAAAGAAGCCTTTAATTCATCAAGTGTTTCCACTTCTTCATTCGCATCTTTTGCAAACTCATCGTCTAATTCTGGTAGTTGCTTACGTTTAATATCATGAACCTTCACTTTGAACGTAGCTGGCTTTCCTGCAAGATTTTCTGCATGATATTCTTCAGGGAATGTCACTTCAACATCCTTCTCATCACCAGCTTTTAGGCCAATCATTTGCTCCTCAAAACCTGGGATAAACTGACCAGATCCAATTTCAAGTGAATAGTTATCTGCTTGCCCACCTTCAAATGGCTCTCCATCAACAAAACCTTCAAAATCAAAGACAGCTGTATCTCCTTCTGCAATTTCGCCATCTTCTAGTACGACTAACTCTGCTTGACGCTCTTGAAGTGTTGTTAATTCAGCTTCAACATCCTCATCTGTTACGTTCGTGTCAGGTTCTTCAACTTCTAAACCCTTATATTCACCAAGTTCAACTTCAGGCTTCACTGTCACTTTCGCTGTGAAAGTTAAATTACTTCCCTTTTCCATCGTTTCAATATCAATTTCTGGACGATCGACTGGCTCAATTCCTGCTTCTTCTACAGCTTGAGCATACTCCCCTGGTAGAAGGATATCTAGAGCATCTTGATATAGAGACTCTACACCAAATTGCTTTTCAAATAATGAACGAGGTACTTTCCCTTTACGGAATCCCGGTACATTGACCTTTTTAACAACTTTCTTAAAAGCCTGATCTAATGCATCATTCACTTTATCAGCTTCTACTTCAACTGTTAATACTCCTTCGTTTCCCTCTTGCTTTTCCCATTTTACAGTCATATTCTATTCCCTCCAACTTAATTACATCTTCTACATTTCCGAACAATTCATTCGTTCTATAGTCTTTGACAACCACTCTAGTATACCATAACGTTTGCTCAATTCAAATATTACTATTTTTCCAATAATACATCTACAGTACATGTTTAAAAAGGATCGAGAAAAATCACCAATGGCATAGCATCTTACTCATGCTTCTCACTTATTGAGAACGACTTAAAAAGGCCAATCCCAAACATTTTCATAAAAAAAGAACATCTATTATTATATCTGGTAAACAGAAGCTTCCACTTCCATGACTTCTCCCTTTTTTTCGAGCAATCGTTCTTGGTCGATACCTTCCATTTGCACGACCTCTAGACATTCTAAGCCTATTCGTTCCGCAGCGCAAGCATAAAATACACATCCCCCAAAATAAATCCTCTTTTGGTTCAGGATAATGAGGATAAATCGCTAGCATATAAGTAACACATAGTTGCCTGGCAATCTCTAATAAAATAGGGTCTTCACTTTCAACTAACTGTTCTAATTTTTTGTCCACAGCTCTTTGAAACGTTTCTAATCCATCCTGGTCAATTTCACTTGGATTCACTTCAAGCGTCTGTGTTCCCTTTTTATATGTAACCTTTGTATGTAACCCCTTATCTCTTAACAATTGTAAAGCTAACGAGACAAGAACTGGATCATTGTTTTCTTTCTTTATGTATTCAATTAGCAGTGAAGTAGCATCTGGTGCATCCGATTCTCGTAGCATCGAAATCGCTGAAGCCTGAAGTTCAACCGATTCTGCAAAAAGCATAGGCTGAACCTTTTCTGAAATAGAATCCTCTTCCTTAACAGAAGGTGCCCATTCTCCGTCTTGAATCATTTGTCTACTAAAATGAAGCAATTGATAAAATGACTCCGCATACTGAGAAGGGAGCTTCTCCTCTGTTAAAACAGCTTCTAATAGCTGTACGACTTCATTGTAGTCGCCTAATTGAACGAGTAACGAGATATGAACTTGTAACACTTCATAATACTCACTCGCCCCTGCGTGTAATAATTGTTTAGAATGAATAAGTGCTTCCTGAAGTCTACCTAATTCAATTAAGCTGAGCATTTTACCAAAAATGACTTGTTGATTTTCGCTCTCATATAATTCAGCATCGACAAAATATTGAAGCGCCTTTTGTCCATCTTTATCTTTCAATGAGTCCATCCCTTTTTCAATTAACCGCTTAACTAAGCCAGGATACAATATAACATTGGCCTTTCTTTCTCGCTTATCCACTTTGGAACCGCTCCACTCTAAGAGATATGAATATATACCGCTCATGATTTTTTATTAGTTTATCAGCTACTCCTGCAAATCACAATGATAAATGACTTCTCATGTATTGTTCATCTTCCCCAAATACCGATTATTCAAACATAAAGCCGTTGCTATTGATTAAAGTAGCCGAACAATGAGCGAATTATGATAATAAAAAGAAAACCACTGAAAAGGGAAACCTCCCCAAATTCAGTGGCTTAAGTGTGAACTACTTAGCCTGCTCAAACGCTGTAATTTGTTCTTCATATTTTAAGGTTAATCCAATCTCATCCCAGCCGTTTAAAAGCATCTCTTTCCAATAAGGATCAATTTCAAATGACGCTTTCACATTTTCACCACTAATAGTCTGTTCTTTCAAGTCAATTGTTAATGTGAAACGATCTGATCCTTTCCTTAATAAAT
Source organism: Halalkalibacter hemicellulosilyticusJCM 9152 (assembly GCF_000513115.1). Taxonomy (GTDB): domain Bacteria; phylum Bacillota; class Bacilli; order Bacillales; family Bacillaceae_D; genus Halalkalibacter; species Halalkalibacter hemicellulosilyticus. The sequence goes on along the minus strand of NZ_BAUU01000009.1, from coordinate 114,014 downwards.
CATTAACCATTTCCTCATCTAATCGAATAGGTAGCATCCCATTTTTCACACAGTTATTATAGAAAATATCAGCAAAACTAGGGGCGATAACAACCTTAAAGCCATAGTCAGCTAATGCCCAAGGTGCATGTTCACGAGATGAACCACAACCAAAATTATGTGCGGCCACTAGAATACTAGCACCTTCAGTATGAGGTTGATTTAATTCAAACGTAGGGTCAGGTGAACCATCGTCCAAAAAGCGCCAATCATAAAATAAAAATTGGCCAAATCCTGTTCGTTCTACCCGTTTTAAAAATTGTTTCGGAATAATTTGATCCGTGTCGACGTTAACACGGTTCATCGTTGCGACAATTCCTTCATGCTTAATGATTGGTTCCATCAATTTCTCCTCCTATCGTGAAACCTTCTCTGATTTCCACTTACGAATATCAACAAAATGCCCAGCAATCGCTGCTGCCGCTGCCATTTCAGGACTAACTAAATGCGTACGAGCCCCTCTACCTTGACGCCCTTCAAAGTTTCGGTTAGACGTTGACGCACAACGCTCCCCTTCAGGGACAACGTCCGGATTCATACTTAAGCACATACTACAGCCAGAATGTCTCCATTCAAATCCTGCTTCAATAAATATTTGATCCAAGCCTTCTTCTTCCGCACGCTTTTTCACTTTTTGTGAGCCAGGAACAACAAGAGCTCGAACATTGTCAGCTACTTTATGACCTTTCACAATTTCTGCTGCCGCTCGAATATCGCTTAATCGCGAATTCTACATGACCCAATAAAAACATGCTCAATTTTGATATCTGATACACTCGTGCCTGACTTAAGATCCATATATTCAAGCGCCTGCTCAATCGCCCGTCGTTCAGAATCACTTTTCGCATCCTCTGGAAAAGGAACTGTTTGACTAACTCCTACACCTTGAGAAGGGTTTGTTCCCCATGTAACCATCGGTTCAATTTCTGATGCATCAATCGTAACGACACGGTCATAGGTCGCTCCCTCATCCGAAGCAAGCTCTTTCCATTCCGCAACAAGTGCATCATATTCTTCACCTTTTGGCACATATTGACGACCTTCTAAATAATCAAACGTCACTTGATCCGGACTGATTAACCCCGCTTTCGCTCCAGCTTCAATCGACATATTACAGATCGTCATCCGTTCTTCCATCGTTAAGCCTCGAATCGCTTCACCTGTAAATTCTGCGACTGATCCATTGCCGATATCAACACCAAACTTAGAAATAATAGCTAAAATAATATCCTTCGCAGAAAGGTGTGAATCTAGCTTACCGGTAACGCGAATTTCAAGTGTTTTAGGTTTCGATTGCCATATCGTTTGTGTTGCTAGAACATGCTCTACTTCACTTGTACCGATTCCAAACGCTAATGCTCCAAAGGCTCCATGTGTCGATGTATGACTATCACCACATACAATCGTTTTACCAGGCTGCGTCAATCCTAGCTCAGGTCCAATAACGTGAACAATTCCATTCTCTGGGTGCTCTAAATCAGCAAGCTCAATATTAAACTCTTCACAGTTCTTCTTCAATGTTTCCATTTGTGTACGCGCAATTTGGTCATTAATATCATAACGATTAACGGTTGGTACATTATGATCCATCGTCGCAAATGTACGATCAGGCCTGCGAACGGTACGATTTGCTAAACGTAGACCTTCAAATGCTTGTGGGGATGTGACTTCATGTACCATATGCAAATCAATATAGAGTAAGCTTGGCTTCCCCTCTTCTGTTAGTACTTCATGCTTATCCCAAATCTTTTCTATAATTGTCTTCGCCATTATCGATTCCCCCTATCTCTTCACTTTTCCCTTTTACAAAACCCGCTATGAAGGTTGAGATCATAACGGGCAATGCCTACTCATTCATTACTGAACCTTTGTACGTAATGCATCAATGACCTTTTTAGTCATTTCTGTTGTCGAGAGAGCAGTTTCTCGTTCATTTGTTAAATCGGCTGTACGGTACCCATCATTGAGTACTTGATTAATCGCATCTTGTAGTGCATTCGCTTCATCCTGCATACTAAAAGAATAAGCTAGCATGAGCGCAATCGATGACAAAGTTGCCAAAGGATTCGCACTATTTTGACCAGCAATGTCTGGAGCTGATCCGTGAATTGGTTCAAATAATCCCGGTCCTTCAGCACTTAAACTAGATGAAGGTAGCATCCCTAGCGAGCCTGTAATCATTGAAGCTTCATCGCTGAGTATATCGCCAAACATATTCTCCGTGACCATCACATCGAATTGACGAGGGTTACGCACTAGTTGCATAGCTGCGTTATCAACTAACATATGCGAGTAGTCGACATCTGGATAATCCTTTGCAACTTCATCAACCACTTCACGCCATAGTCGGCTTGATTCTAATACATTTGCCTTATCAACTGAAGTTAACAGCTTACGACGCTCCCTTGCTAGCTCAAAACCTTTTCTAACGATCCGTTCAATCTCAGAACGAGAATATTGAAGTGTATCGATTGCCACCGTATCACCAGCAACTTCCCTGCGCTCTCGTGGCTCACCAAAGTAAAGACCACCTGTTAGCTCCCTTACGATCATGACATCAACACCTTGGATAATATCATCCTTCAAAGGTGAAGACTCTGCTAAAGCATCAAAGATTGTAACTGGACGAAGGTTGGCAAATAGCTGAAGTTCCTTTCTAAGACCTAAAAGCCCCTTTTCTGGACGTTGATCACCTGGTAGCTGATCCCATTTCGGACCACCAACCGCTCCTAATAACACCGCATCACATTGCCGACAAGTCGCCAATGTTTCCTCTGTTAAAGGTGTTCCAAACTTATCAATGGAAGAACCACCAATTTCACCATATGCATATTCAAATCGATGGTCATATAGCTTCTCGATTTCCTTTAGAACTTGAACGGCAGCTTCACACACTTCTGGTCCAATACCATCACCAGGTAGAATCGCAATACGCTTTTCCATTCTTCTTTCATCCCCTAGACATTATTTACAAACTTATTTAGAGTACCTGACCCTGTTGCTGCTTCTTGAATAACCTCACTCTTACAGATTAACGCTTTAACGGTTAGAAGAGACACCAACAAGCTCAGGTATCATTTGCTCATTTTAGGAGAGGAGGCTGGAATTCCAGCCTCCAATCTGCATCCAGTTCAACTTCCAATTTTCCAATTAGATGTTGGACTTCGCTTTAACAAATGGCATCATTTCGCGTAGCTCACGACCAACTACTTCAAGTGGATGCTTGCTCTCAGCACGAGTAATAGCTGTAAATTCTGGACGATTCGCTTGGTTTTCTAGGATCCATCCTTTAGCAAACTTACCTGTTTGAATATCTTTAAGTACTTTACGCATGGCATCTTTTGTATCCTCTGTAATGATTTGAGGACCCGCTACGTAGTCACCCCATTGTGCTGTATCAGAAATCGAATAGCGCATTGTTTCTAATCCACCTTCGTACATAAGGTCAACAATAAGCTTTAGTTCATGTAGGCACTCAAAGTATGCAACTTCTGGCTGATATCCTGCTTCTACTAGTGTTTCAAACCCAGCTTTTACTAGGGCAGAAGCTCCACCACAAAGAACCGCTTGCTCTCCGAATAAGTCCGTTTCTGTTTCTTCTTGGAATGTTGTTTCAAGCACCCCTGCACGTGCAGAACCAATTTGCTTTGCATAAGCTAACGCGATATCTTTTGCTTGACCTGTTGCATCTTGGAATACAGCGATTAATCCTGGTACACCGCCACCTTCCTGGAACACACGACGAACGAGGTGACCTGGTCCTTTCGGTGCAGCAAGAAATACATCAACATTTTCAGGCGGTACGATTTGATTGAAGTGAATGTTAAATCCATGAGCGAATGCTAATACTTTTCCTTCGTTTAGCTCTGGCTCAATTTCATTTTTGTACACTGTTGGTTGAAGCTCATCTGGAAGTAGAACCATAATGACATCCGCCTTTGCAGCAGCTTCACGTACAGAGTATACATCAAAGCCATCATTCACTGCTTTATCCCAAGATTTCCCTGGGCGTAGACCGATGATGACATCTTGACCACTTTCACGCATATTTAATGAGTGGGCATGACCTTGTGAACCATATCCAATAACCGCAACTTTCTTTTCCTTTAATACTGCCTCATTTACATCTGAATTGTAATATACTTTTGCCATATTTACTCTCTCCTCTTTCATCAATGTTTTTTATATGAATTTTCAAAATTCAACAATAGTTAGTTAATCAGCGTTAATCGATGTGGATCAATAGATGGTTTCTTTGTGCTACGATTAAATGCTGTTATTCCTGTTCTCGCTAGCTCTTTAATGCCGTAAGGACGAATTAAATCAATAAATGCTTCGACCTTTTGGTGATCCCCTGTTATTTGAACCGTTAAGCTCTCTCGTCCGACATCAATTGTAGAAGCGCGGAACGTATTAACTAGAGCGACCACTTCCCCTCTTTGTTGCGGAGAAACAAGAATTTTAATTAAAGCGAGTTCACGAGCAACAATCGATTCATCGGTAATATCCTTTACCTTTAAAACATCAACTTGTTTATTTAATTGCTTAATCACTTGTTCCACATTTTGCATACTATCAACAGCTACAACAAATGTCATTCGTGACACAGCAGGATTTTCTGTCATACCGACCGTAATGCTTTCGATATTATAATGACGTCTTGCAAATAAACCTGTAATTCGGTTTAACACACCTGACGTATTATTAACCGTTGCTGTTATGATTCGTTGCATGGTTTAACCCCCTCCATTTGATGCTGCCCTTTTCCAGGAGAAATCATCGGATAAACATTCTCTTCTTTGGCAACACGAATGTCCATTAAGACTGGACCTGGATGTGCCATCATTTCTTCCAATGCGCTCTTCAAATCAGATAAGTGATCCACTCGCATTCCCTTAATGTCATAGGCTTCAGCTAATTTCGTAAAGTTAGGCTGAATTGGGAACAAAGAGTTTGAGTAGCGTTCACCGTGGAACAATTGCTGCCATTGTCGAACCATACCTAGTGATGCATTATTAACAATCACAATTTTCACCGGCAAATTTAGTTCTTGTAGGATTGATAATTCTTGAGCTGTCATCTGAAAACCGGCATCACCGAGAACAGCTACAACAGGCGACTTCGGCTCAGCAAATTGTGCCCCAATTGCTGCCGGGAAGCCAAAGCCCATCGTTCCAAGTCCACCTGATGTTACCCAACGATTTGGCTTATTAAAACGATAGAACTGAGCTGACCACATTTGATGTTGACCGACATCGGTCGTAACAATGGCATCACCATTTGTCACTTCATGAATCAATTCAATTAAATTCTGTGGCTTAATCGTTTCACCATCTTCCTCATACCATAGAGGAAATTCATTCTTCATTTCCGTTAGCTTAGCAATCCAAGCCGACGTATCACCTTGCTGACTCTCTTCTTCATTTAACATTTCAAGAGCCTGCTTCGCACACCCAACAACCGGAATTTCCGTCGGAATATTCTTGCCGATCTCAGCCGGATCAATGTCGATATGCGCAACTTTTGCATTTGGTGCGAAGAACTCTAAGTTCCCTGTTAAACGATCATCAAAGCGTGCACCTATATTAATAAGCAAATCGGATTCATGTATGGCCATATTGGCTGTGTACGTTCCGTGCATGCCTGCCATTCCTAAAAACAATTCATCATCTCCAGGGAAACCACCTAGACCAAGCAACGTGTTGACGACAGGAATTCGATATTTCTTCGCAAATGCATATAGCTCTTCAGCAGCATGAGCATGGAGAATACCTGCACCAGCTAAAATAACGGGCTTTTTCGCTTCTTTTAAAGAATCTATAACCTTTTTAATTTGCAGGCGATTCGGCACAATCGTCGGCTGATACCCAGGTAAATTCACTTCTTTATCATAATCAAACATTCCCGTTGTAAGCGACACGTCCTTTGGCAAATCAATCAGTACTGGACCTGGACGTCCTGTTGTAGCAATATGGAACGCTTCCTTAATTATTCGTGGTAATTCTTCAACATTACGCACTTGGAAGTTATGTTTCGTAATCGGCATCGTAATACCAATCATATCTGCTTCCTGGAAAGCATCTGTTCCAATCAATGTTGATGCAACCTGCCCTGTAATGACAACAAGTGGTAATGAATCCATCATCGCATCAGCAATCCCTGTTACAACATTCGTTGCACCTGGGCCAGACGTTACGACACAAACACCTGGCTTCCCAGATACTCGCGCGTACCCTTCAGCAGCATGGATCGCACCTTGCTCATGTCTTGCAAGCACATGATGGATACCGGTCTTATAAATCTCATCGTACGTCGGAAGAATAGCACCACCGGGATACCCGAAAATGACATCAACGCCTTCCCTTCTTAGTGCTTCAATGACCATCCCTGAACCTGATAGTTCACGTTGCATCTCTTCCTTTGATTGATGGTTCTGTTCGTTTTGCTCATTAGCCTTCCATTTCGTATTCATCGCTCATGCCTCCCTATTTGTATGATGTCATTCCCTATAGAGCTCACTTTTCGTATATTTAACTTCTGATTATACGAAAAAAACCTTCTCACCCCATATAAAGCCACTTACTACCTGTAGCTAAAAGGGGCGAAAAGATTTTCTTTCCACGGTACCACCCTTATTCATCAAACCATTCGTTTGATCTTATGGATAAGCTATAACTTATCACGTTTTGATAACGAGTGCTGTGTTACACCCGATTAACCCTACTAAAAAATGATTCAGGCTAATACTCCGAGGTGAGTTTCATTAGCAACGACAACACCGCTTCTCAGCATTTGCGGTTCTCTGTAGGAGTCTGTTACTAACTACTTTCCTCTTCTACGCTTTCATTCATTATATTTTCATCACTCCACCCGTGTTTGCAGATGTCACGAGCTTCGAATATCTTGCTAAATAACCTTTTTTCACTTTTGGTTCTGGCTCAACCCAATCTGTCTTGCGTTTTGCAAGCTCATCATCTGAAACAAGTAGTTCCAATGTACGGTTAGGTAAGTCTATCTTTATTTTATCACCATTTTCGACGAATGCAATAGGCCCGCCTTCAGCGGCTTCAGGTGAGATATGTCCAATCGAAACCCCTCTAGAAGCTCCAGAGAAACGACCATCTGTCAGTAGAGCAACGTCCTTACCAAGACCTCGTCCGACAATCGCCGACGTTGGGGCTAGCATTTCTGGCATTCCAGGTCCGCCTTTAGGTCCTTCATAGCGAATGACGACAACATGACCAGCCTTCACCGTTCCAGCATCAATTTCCTTCTGTGCTTCTTCTTGTGATTCAAAGACAATCGCTTCACCTTCAAATACGCTAATGGAAGGATCGACTGCTCCAACTTTAATTACTGCACCATCAGGTGCTAAGTTCCCATAAAGGATTGACAAGCCACCTACTGGACTATAAGGGTTATCTTTACGACGGATCACTTCATCGTTTGTTATTTCAGCATGCTTATGTGTATCATATAAGCTCTTTCCCGTTATCGTGATCCGATCTGGATTAATCGCTCCTTCAATCGAACAGAGCTCCTTAATAATAGCGCTGACGCCACCTGCATGATGGACATCATCCATTGAATAATCAGAAGCCGGGCTAATCTTACATAAATAAGGTACTCGCTCAGCTACTTCATTAATACGATTTAAATCGTAATCAATCTCCGCTTCATTGGCAATGGCTAACGTATGTAACACCGTATTCGTCGATCCACCCATTGCCATATCTAGTGCAAATGCATCGTCAATTGTATCTTTTGTTACGATATCGCGTGGACGGATATCTTTTTCAATTAGTGTCATTAAATGCTTAGCTGCGTCTTTAATAAGTTGATGACGACCTTCAGACGTTGCAACCATCGTCCCATTACCAGGTAACGCTAGTCCAAGCATTTCCATTAGAGAGTTCATTGAATTCGCCGTGAACATCCCCGAACAGGATCCACAGGTTGGACAGGCAGACTGCTCAATTTCAAGTAACTCTTCTCTCGTCATTTTCCCAGATGAAAAAGCACCGACGCTTCAAACACTGAAGCTAGTGATAAGCTTTTTCCATCCTTTGTACGACCTGCCTCCATCGGTCCACCTGACACAAATACAGATGGAACATTCGTCCGAACAGATGCCATTAGCATCCCTGGTGTAATCTTATCACAGTTCGGAATGAAAAATACGCCATCAAACCAGTGTGCGTTAATAACGGTTTCTGCGGCATCACAAATGATTTCACGACTCGGAAGTGAATAACGCATACCAATGTGCCCCATTGCAATTCCATCATCTACACCTATTGTATTAAATTCAAATGGAATACCACCCGCTTCACGAATAGCTTCCTTAGCGACTTCGGCAAACTTATTTAAATGCATATGACCAGGAATGATATCTATATATGAATTACAGACACCAATAAATGGCTTATCCATTTCATGCTCTTGTACTCCTGCTGCACGTAGTAAACTACGGTGTGGGGCACGATCAATCCCCTTTTTTATCATATCACTTCTCATTTTTTACTCGCTCCCTATTCGTTTGCTTTTTTATTATTTTTCTAACTATTGTAAGCATCCGAAACACTTAAAAGAGGATATAGAAATCGATCTCTAATAGTTGTTGTTTGAGGTTTATCATACGCTCATTCATGGTTATGGTCAACCACTTTTTCAAAAATAATTTGACTATTTTGATTAGTCTTCACTATTGAAAACGCTTACCACACTATCAGTTCGTCATTCAGGCTATCTAACTTCCACAAATTCCTATATGAAGCATATGGTTTTCATTTCTAGGACATGATATAGATGGGTGATGAAACATGTTAAAATTTATAAGAAGATATATAAAAAAACACAAATCTTTTCCATTCTTTAAAATAAACAAATCTCCACATCCCTTATTTGTCATTGTCGAAGAGCTTGAACATACGTGCCAAACAGAAGCCGAAAGAGTGCTCTACCAAAAACTGCGAATGCTGATGTACTACCCCACTCCTCAATATCGTATGAATCGATTTGTCGTCAATATCGCTCTTATTCCTTATCGTATTGCACTTATTGAACAAAAAAAAGGGCTGAATGAGAGAAGGATCATCAAAACTTTAAATCGAAAAGGATGGTCGGTCATTTTTTATCAACCACAGCAAATTTTACATGAGGAACACAAATATGTGAATCGCATCGTTGCATTAACAGAAGAACAAACACCACGAAGCTTATAACCAAGACTTTGCCTATCACGTCATTTAGTTAAAGCTACATGAATCTCGTTTACTCTGAAGATACATGTAGCTTTAGTATGATCTAAATAGCTCTTTTCCCTGCTCTCTCGATCCGAGTCGACAACGACACGTCTATATCCATGTCTGAAAACACCTGCTGCCAATTTTCTTTCGTTTTAATATAGTTATCCCAATATTTCGAATGATGACCTCTGACAACTTCACCGATACCAATAATGTCTGATCCATCTTCCTGTAATTTGTCTAGCAATTGGATCATTACCATTCTCCCCTCTTTGGAAAATTGTTCTTCAAGCTTGCGCATATCACTAGCGTTCATCTGCCGCTCCGTATTTGTTTTCTCTTCAAGCATTCCATAAATATTTACGTCTAAGTGTGCTTTTAATTCCCCACTAGAATTTTCAACTGTTATGTTTGATTCTCTTTTTTCTACTCGTACGATTCCCGTTTCATTATACTGTTCTGGTAATGGGATCGCAAAGCTATATCCCGACGGATTCTCTCCTCTCATCGCCATGAAAATACCAATTTCAATTGGTAGCGTTCTACCGACCATTCTATCCCCTTTAAAATAAGCAACACCTTCAAGTAATATGCTCTCACCTTTGACAACTTTAATATAAGGTAAGAAACCCTCTCTCCCTTTTCTTGAGCTCGCAATCCAAAAGTGACCGATATATTGCTTCGGAAGCTTTCCTAATCGAACCGCATTATCTAACGTTTGCGATAAAAACAATGAAGGGATCTGTGATACTGGAGGTGCTGCTTTCAACGTTTCCCCCGCATCATCTCCATTTACTAACAGCCAGGCTGTTCTTCTCACCTCATGATTACGATGAAGATAATCATTAATTTCTCCTAACCCTTTTCGTGCAATTTCTTCTGACATGATGACTAATTGCAAATGACCTAAATACAGTTTCTGTGATAATTCTTGCTGCAAATTATGCATCGCATCAGCTATCGTCTTACCTAACACTTCTACAACCCAAACCGTATCCTCCGATTCCAATTGATCACTCGCAATAGGACCTAATGGAATTCCACCAGGTAGCGCAATTTGCGTCGTCACTCGAATCATATCCTTGTCTGATGGAAACTCCTCCACATGTGTCGCTTGCGGTTTTAATAAGCGCTCATACTCTTCTCTTTCTAAATCTTCAACCAAATCAATCGCAATCCCTAATATATTGGCTCGATCCTCTATTTCAAAACGATCCCAACAGCCTGATAATAACATTAACAGACACATCAAAATCAAAACCCCTTTAAGAGCTTTCATTAACAGAATCACTTCCCTTCACCTTACGAACGAGTAAAAGAAACAAAGGATAACCGATAATTAAACACACACCAAAGCTAGAAACAAACGTAATAACCTCATACATGTCATAGACATCTTTTGGAAAAAAGGAAATGGCTAATATGACCCCAAAAAGGAGCGTTGCGACAATACGTTGTCTAAAACCATGAAAAAGCTCGGTAAAAGCTCGTACCGCAAAATAAAATGTAGAATATAAAGTTGTAAAAACCGCAAACATCCACGCAACGAGTAACAAAGCATCTAATCGTTGAAATACTTCTGCTGGTATTCGAACAAGCCTTCCTAATACTAAAATCGGCCACATCAAATTCTCCAATTCTTTACTTCCAAACACAGCTAACGTAAAGAACATCGCCAAAGTATAGAGAATGGTGACAATTATCCAACCAACAAAACTGGACAATACCGCCTTATTCGGTTGTCTCATGAACGGAATAACCATTGAGATAACAAAGAAATTAAGCAATACCTTTGTGACTATGACTCCACCTGTCATAAACCCCCCCATGACGTTTCATTCCCTAGAATCGGTTGGACGTAAATCCAATCAATCTCTCTTGTTGCTGCAAGCAATATAAAGGTTATTGGTGCAACCGTGAAAGCAATATAAAATAAATGAACATACGCAAATACATTCATTGAATGAAAGCTTGCTAACATACAGATGAAAGCAATCATCATCATCGGAACATAAATTGGTGTTTTAGGAAGAAGTGATCCAATGATCACCTCACCAAATTGACGTAATTCCAAGCCGGTTAAAATAATAAAAAACAAAATCATGATCATAATAAAGAAAGCTCCTAGCTTTTTACCAAGAATTTGTCTACTATAGCCTACAAAGGTTTTGTTATCGTAAACTTTCCCTAAATAAGCAATCGACATAACTCCAATGAGAGCGATCATCGAGCCAAATAAAGTGGCTGAAATCGAAGCTGTTTCTGCTTCAAGCGCTACAAAACGTGGGAAAGCTAACATCCCAACTCCGATATTCGTACTAACTAGAATAACCGTTAACTGTAAAACCGTTATTTCACGATTTTCCATTACGATTTCCCTCCTTTGGTAGCAAAGGTTCTTCTGGTTCTCGTTTCCCTCTAGGGTCAAGCCTTATGGTGTTATAGGAATGTAGTTCTTCAGGCCTTTTGCTTAGCCATCTTAATGGCATGCGAATAAAGGAATCACGTAAGCTTTGCCAATCGACCGGTGAAAAAGGGCTTAAATAAGGAACTCCGAACGATCGTAAACTAAGCATATGATTGAAAATAAGTAGCAGGGCACTTACTAATCCAAATAAGCCAAACATTCCTGAAAGTAATAAAATTGGAAACCTAAGCATCCGAAACGCAATCGCGACATTATAAGCTGGCGTAGCAAAGGAGCCGATTGTCGATAATGCAATGATTACGACTGTTACCGGTGAAGCAAAGCCAGCTTCAACAGCTGCTTGTCCAATGACGAGCACACCGACAATCGATATCGCTCCACCGACTTGTTGTGGCATCCTTACTGTCGCTTCACGAAGAATTTCCATCGCTATTTCCATTAGTAATACTTCTACAACGACAGGGAAGGGAATCCCCCCCCTACCACTCGTTACAGCGACTGCAAATTCCGCGGGAATTAACTCTGGATGAAAGGATAAGACGGCAACATATAATGAAGGGAACAAAAGGGAAGACCCTAAAGCCATCAAACGAATTATTCTCACAAGGCTGGACATCAAAGCACGTTCATTATAATCTTCCGATGTTTGAAAGAATTGATTGAACGTAGCTGGACAAATAAGCGTAAGAGGCGTCCCTTCAATCATGATGACGACTCGACCTTCCACTAAATTCCCGACGGCTTTGTCAGGTCGTTCTGTATATTGAATTTGGGGGAAAGGGGATCTTGGATTATCTTCAATCAGTTGCTCAATATAGCCAGTATCCAATATGCGATCAATATGAATATGTTGAAGTCGTTTCTCAACTTCCTCCACTAACTTCTCATTAGCAATGTGGTCAATATAACAAATAACAACAGTTGATTTAGTCACCTCGCCAATCTCTAGAGGCTTCACTCGAAATTCTTCAATCGGAAGGCGATTCCTCAACAAAGAAATATTTGTTTGCAGATGTTCGATGAAGCCATCCCTCGGCCCGCGAATGACCTGTTCACCTTGAGGTTGTTCAATCCCTCTTTTATCAACTTCCTTCGTCTCAAATAAGATCGCTTCACTAAATCCATCAACGATAACCGCGCACTTTCCTCTTAATACACCGTGTAATATGTCGTCAATATGAGTAACAATTTGTCCTTCTGTATGATAGATCACTTCTTCAAATAAAAATCTCTTTAATTCCTTATCTCTCCATTCAACATCCTTTGATTGTGAACGGATATAAATCATTGGCTTTAAAATAGTTTCATTAATGCTATCCTTATTAACTAAACTTCCAAAATAAAGAACAACGACCTTCCGATTATCTAATATTTTAATCTCACGCTCGTTATAATCATGATCGTCACCTATCACAGACTGGATGTCTTTGATGTTTTTCGATAAGGTAGGGTGGACGGGTCTATTAGGTTTATCTCCTTTGCCATTAAATGATGAATAGTTGACGGTTTTCCACTTCCTCTTTTTTCCAAACATATTAAAAACCCCTCATAAAACATAATCAATCATTTTTAAATCTATATAAAGAAATCAGTCGTATTTTGCTATAGTTTAGTTAAATTATGCGTGTTTTAAAAAATCTTTCAATATTGAACCATTATTTTAAAGTACTTACATAAAAAGGATATAAATGAAATCGTACATGAAGAAACGTTTGTTTAAGCAATCAACACAAAGTAAATGACAAAATAAAAATGGGTGTTTCAAAAGATCACAAAATGATCTTTGAGACACCCTCCTACACTTAATCAATCTTAATTTGCTTTTTTATTTAGTTTTTCAGAATCGTCAACATAGAAATTATTGCACCATCTTTAATGCTCTTCTAATATAATCTTGTTTTAATGTAATATTTTAATGAATGTTAGACAACCGTATCACGATACATGCTCTTCATCATTACAAATTAGTGTCCGTGAGAACGTGTAAAATATGGTTTAGTTTTGTCTCCGTTCATTCAAGGAAAGGTCTTTAGTTAAAGCTAATTAACTTTTTATTCTTATAAATCTCCTCTGTACCTGCTTCTACTGCTCTTTCAAAATACTCACATTTATAAAGAATGACTTCCATTGTTTTATTTAATTCTTCCAGCTGTGCTTTTGCAGCTGCTTTTCGTTCCAAAAACATGGTGTATCTTTTCTGTAATGTAGAATCTCCTTCTATGCTCCATCCAATAAATTCCTTTATTTCTTTAATAGGCATTCCTGTAACCTTTAGACATTGAATGATTTTGATTGCTTCGATATCAGAATCTTTAAATTTACGAACCCCCTTTTGAGAACGTTCAACAAAAGGAAGTAGACCTTCCTTGTCATAATAGCGAAGAGTATGTATCGTTATACCTAGTTTTTTGGCGACTTCACTAATGAGATACGTCATTTAAATCATTCCCTTTTTAAATATTTATTGATAATTTATTTTAACATACCTATTGACATAGAGTTAACTTTAGGATTTATGCTGTGAATATTGGATACGCACTCATTAAATAAACGAAAAAAGGGGTAAAATAATGATATATCAAGCAGCAAATAATCGTTATCAAGCTATGAAGTACAATCGAACAGGGAACTCAGGGTTAATGTTACCTGCATTATCATTAGGTTTGTGGCATAACTTTGGTGGTGTTGATTCATTTGAAAATAGTCGCAGTATGTTACGTCGTGCATTTGACTTAGGAATTACTCATTTTGACTTAGCCAATAATTATGGTCCACCACCAGGCTCTTCAGAAAAGATGTTAGGAGCGTTAATGAAATCAGACTTTGCTCCATATCGTGACGAATTAGTAATCTCTACTAAAGCTGGATATTATATGTGGGAAGGGCCTTATGGAGAATGGGGGTCAAAAAAATATTTAATAGCAAGCCTTGATCAGAGCTTAAAGAGAATGGGCTTAGATTATGTTGATATTTTCTATTCACATAGACCAGACCCTAGTACTCCTTTAGCAGAGACAATGGCTGCATTAGACCTTCTTGTTAAGCAAGGGAAGGCTTTATATGTAGGTATCTCAAATTATAGTCCGGAGCAATCAAAGGAAGCCATTAAAATGTTAAATGATTTGGGTACCCCACTGTTAATACATCAACCAAGATACTCTATGTTTGATCGTTGGATTGAAAATGGGTTACAAGATGTTTTATTAGAAAACGGAGTCGGTTCTATTGCATTTTGTCCGCTCGAACAAGGGTTATTGACGAATAAATATTTAAGTGGTATCCCAGTAAATTCAAGAGCAGCAAATAATCACTCCCCATTTTTATCTGAAGAAGGAATTACCGCTGAGAAACTTTCTAAAGTAGAACATCTAAATTCACTTGCAAAAGAAAGAGGACAAAGCCTAGCACAAATGGCATTAGCTTGGGTATTACGTCACGGAAAAGTTACTTCCGCATTAATTGGTGCTAGCCGCGTATCTCAAATTGAAGAGAATGTAAAAGCATTAGAACAGCTAGAATTTAGTGATGAAGAGTTAATGTTAATAGATGAGATATTATCCAAATAGCATATAAAACTCCAGTGGCCTTATCTTCGTCGAGAGTACTGTCCATATGATTCAAAAAAACCCTTCAATTATTTATTTGTATGAGGGGCTCTGCTTATTATATTAGTTAGTTGAGGTGAGTAGCAAATATTCACCTTCTTTCTTCATTCAATAAATGTCTTTAAAAGTTGTTATCCCCATAAGAAAGTTGGCCACTATTAATAATAGCTATTCTAGCCTGACTCAAAGTCCTCACTAATAAAAACAAATAGATATTCCAAAAATAAATCCCTTCATTTATATGAATTTCCGACGATATAATAAGTAACACATCCTTTCAAGGATAAAATTCCTGTGAAGATAGAATAATAAATTAAAAAGGAAAAGAAGGTCTTGACATGAAAGAAAAAATAAGGAAGTTAATTGATTCTGATACTAAATCCTACATCATAAGTAAGGAGACCGGTATTCAGCAAAGTACCATTTCAAGGTTAAGAAAAGGAAAGATTAAAATTGGAAGACTTACATTAGATACGGCTTTAAAACTTGTTGAGTTTTATGATCAACATAAAGATAATTCGAAGCCCCCACAAGCATGATGGCTTTCTATCAATCATTAGGTCTGTATTTCTTTCTTAGTTCTTCTAAGTCTTAGTAATAGCACTCGCAAAAAGAGAGCTATTTTTTTTGATATCAATATAGAACGTTTAACTGTCAATGAATTGCTACTCGTTCCCTCATATGACACTATCGATTTCATAACTTTTCTTATTGCTGGCAGAAAGCCGAAAATAAGAATCCCAGCGTTCAATTCTGCTAAAGCTTCGTTATATTGAGCAATGACTAACCCAGCACTATTTTCTTTTGGGTTCTCTCAAGTACTATCTGCGTTCATAGTTCATCTCCTTCAATGTTTTAAATGGATTACTATTTCCTATTTTAGTGTATTTTTTATAAATAATTCCTAATAATAAAAGCATCATTTAATGTTAGGAGTTATACTTGATGACTAATAAATTCAACCAAATAGGAGAACTGCAATTACAATACGCAAATGAACTTATGGAGTATTGGCAAACCTATAATCTCTTTTCTGGATTATGGTGGATAATCGTTTTCTTCAATTTATTGCTAATGTTTGTCTTTATTTTCCTAGTTGACAAAAATAGAATTACGCAAATGACACTCACTTTATTATTTAGTTTTATACTTATAGGAATTGCTAATGAAACGGGGAATTTCTTCGGAAAATGGAATTACCCTTATCAATTCATCCCATTCTTAGAAACCTTTAATGCTGTTGACTTTTTATCTGTACCAATCCTTATTGCATTGACTTATCAATATTTTTCAAAATGGATTTCTTTTTTAATAGCGAATATTATTCTTTCTGCATTTCTCGCTTTTATCGGTATACCTATCGCTGTTCGTTTAAACTTATATGTATTAGATGATTGGACTACATTCAATTCATTTATAGTCTTATTTGTAACGGCTTTTCTTGTTAAATCCATTTCTGATTATTTTAAGAATAAAAGTCAAAACTCCCTCGAAAAAGATACTGTACGATAAAGCTGCCAAACAAATAGAATACACACATAAGGGCATGTACTTAAAGAGGCAATAAATGAAGGGTTCATTGGATTTCACAGGTTTAGCTGTGACAACTGAAAAACGTTCAGAAAAACCTCTTAGTTTATACAGTTAGCAAACGAATGTTAGAAGAGTCGTATAGTCGGTTGGATCAAGGAATGATGACTTAATTTTTGTGTAAAAAAAGTTCAAAACCCCTTCCAATTCATTCAAACCTCAAAAAACAAAAACACCGCTAAGCGCCTATACATCAACGCTTTAACAGTGTTCCTAAAAAGTCTATTCTTATTTTAACTTAATGGCGTCCCAGGAGAGATTCGAACTCCCGACCGACGGCTTAGAAGGCCGTTGCTCTATCCTGCTGAGCTACTGGGACAAAAAGCGGGTGATGGGAATCGAACCCACGACATCAGCTTGGAAGGCTGAGGTTTTACCACTAAACTACACCCGCATATTATTTTGCTTTCTATCAATGGTTTTTCATGTCTCTTCCTCTGCTCGTAACGCTTTGATGTTAGCTGAGTCGAGACAACTGGCTGCTTTTTTCAATGGTGATTTGCTCGTGGCTGAGGTTTTACCACTAAACTACACCCACATATCACTTTCATTTTTTCAGCGACATCTATAAATATACAGACAGATCGCTAAAAAGTCAACCATATTTGTATTATTTTTGCGATTATTATGATGATAGAGAAGCTATATAGAGGAAGACCTTCTCTTATAGCTCTCTCCACTCCAATTTATATTAAGAGCATTGAAAAAGTTGATCTGTACTTTTTCACTGGCCTCATTTATAAACAGCTGTCAACTCTTCCACGATCTCACCATCATCCTGTTGATGGAAGGTGACTTTGCTTTCATCATTAGCAGATTCGAAAATCGCATATGTTCTCGTTCGTCTCCCAAGCGGTAGCTTAATACTACCTGGGTTAATATAAATGACCCCATTATGTTCAAACGACGTAGCAATATGAGTGTGACCAAAACAGGCTACATTGGCCCCTACCTCTTCTGCACGATAAGAAAGAGGATCGGTGGTCATTTTAACATTGTACAAATGACCGTGTGTCACATAAAAGAAGATCCCCTCCACCTCTTCTTGTATTTCATCTGGAAAGTCTGCTCCAAAGTCACAGTTTCCTTTCACTACTCTAGCTCCTGCAAGTGCAGAGTGCTCTAACTCTAGCTCTGAGTCACCACAATGGAAGATGATATCAACCTCTGTACGATGTCGATCAAGAATCTCTTTGACTTCATTCGTCCATCCGTGGCTATCACTTAAAATCAATGCTTTCATCTTTACACCTACTCTTTATTCCATTCATTTTCATGAGCAAACAATTGAGCGATAGCTTTTGCTCGATGACTTCGTTCGTTCTTTTCTTGTGGTGTCAACTCGGCCATTGTCCGTTGTAAATCAGGCACATAAAAAATAGGGTCATATCCAAACCCATACGTTCCCGACTTCTCCCGTGCAATATAGCCTTCACAAGCTCCTTCATATACTAATGTCTGTTCATTAGGTCTCGCTACGGCTATCGCGCAAAAGAAGCGAGCAGAACGATCTTCGCTTGGAACATCCTCTAATTCTTGAAGAACCTTTCTCATGTTCGCCTCATCATCTTTTTTCTCACCTGCATAACGAGCAGAATAAATTCCGGGACGGCCATCGAGCGCATCAATGATAAGTCCAGAATCATCAGCAATTACCATTCTACCTAATTCCTTGCTTAACGTTTCAGCTTTAATTGTAGCATTTTCTGCAAATGTTTGACCATCCTCCATAATATCTGCCATTTTTGAAAAGTCCTTTAATGAGCGCACAATCCATTTATCCGCTGAAAAAAGCTGTTTAAACTCATGCACCTTTCCCTCATTTAATGTCGCAATGATCACTTCTTGTTTCATCTAATATCTCCTTTATTTAAAACGTTCGGCTGTCTTCCCTAATGCTTCCTTTTGAAGCATCGCTAATTCGGTAATTCCATCTTCCGCAAGCTCAAGCATTTTATGTAATTGGTCCTTTGAATACGTTGCTTCTTCTCCTGTCCCTTGTAATTCAACAAATTCATAAGAGCCGGTCATAACAACGTTCATATCGACTTTTGCCGTTGAGTCCTCTTTGTAATTCAGATCAAGGATTTCCCCATGCTTTTCATCAATTCCAACTGAAATCGCAGCTAAATAATCAGTAATCGGCCATTCCTTTATTTTTTTGGCTGTAAATGCCTTTTCCATTGCCAGTGACAATGCAACGAATGCCCCTGTAATCGATGCCGTTCTCGTGCCACCGTCAGCTTGTATAACATCACAATCAATCCATACCGTTCGTTCTCCTAATTTGCTTAAGTCAATAACAGATCGTAACGCCCTACCAATTAATCGTTGGATCTCCATCGTCCTTCCAGATACCTTGCCCTTTGAGGATTCACGAATCGTTCGCTGTTCTGTTGCTCTCGGTAGCATGGAATATTCAGCTGTCACCCAACCCTTCCCTTGTCCACGTAAAAAGGGCGGAACACGGTCTTCAATACTTGCTGAACAAATAACCTTCGTATCACCCATTGAAATCAATACCGATCCCTCTGGGTGTTTGATGTAATTTGTCTCAATGACAACCTTTCGCAGCTCATTTATTTGTCTACCATCATTTCTCACAGCCGAACCTCCTATAAATTCAAACTCTTACCTAGTATGACATAATGGCAAAGAGGTGATTCAATCGAATCACCTTCACCTTATCCATTATTTCCTTTTTTTATTATAAAGTAGTTTACACACCTCGTCCAATATATCAACTGATTAATAAGCACCAATATTATATTGCTCAGGCCTTACTACTTCTTCAATCCATTGCCCAGATTCATTTAGAACCTCAGCATCTCCCTCTACCTCAATCGCGACTTTCTCAATACCTTCCTGCTCTGTTAACGTAAGAGCAAGCATATCGAGAACCGTAGCCGATACAGCAGTTGATTGTAGCTGACTCAAGATTCCTTCATTAAAATTTAATGTGACAACACCGTTTTGATATTGTGGCTCCTCTATTAGTTCAACACCTTGACGGAAATCGGTAAGTAAAGGTGTTTCAATGGAAGGGCCTTTTATCAATTGTGAGACAGCTGCTTCAATTGAATCCTCCTCCACCTTCACCCTTCTTGTCACTGGTACATAATAGGTGTTGTCCCCATTTTGGGCGAGGAAGTAAAGGGTTACCCCTTTACTATTCACCATATCCGCTAGACCACCTGTCTCAATATTAATTCCATTCTCACGACTAACGCCATCTCCAATCGGTGTACTGCCGACAGGCATTGTCTCTTGTAAGTAGCCATTCACCTTAATTTGCACTTTATCAACATTATCAAATTCTGTTAACGTCCACGTAATAGCTTGAAGAATTTGCTGCTCCATATCAGGGTTATACTCTTTAAATTCATTTGAGAAGTCAGCTATGGCTACTCCTTCTGCTAAATGTACATCAACCTCTGTTCCTGCTGGAATGACCGCACTAAAGCCACTTGGCAACATTTCAGTGATAGGACCACCATCAACTAAATATTCCAACGACTGCCTTAAGACACTTTCTGTCTTCGGTAAATCCATCGTTTGTGGCACAACCATGCCATTTGCATCGATCAAATAAAGCTTACGCTGTACTTGTTCAGCTGCTTCGTTTTCGTTCTCATTTTCGTTCCCTGATTCTTCATCACCTTCACCCATCTCAGGTTCTGATTCCTCTTGCCCCTCTTGATCAAGCTCACTATAATCAGTCGGTGGTGTATCCATTTCATCGACGACATCGTTCGCTCCAAATGAGCATGCCGCCATTACTAATATTAGTAAGATGCTACACATCCCTAAAAAGAACCGTTTTCGCATTGTTTTCCCTCCTAAGATAGTTTGTACTACATGTATACGAGCAAGCTCGTACTTTAGACCAAATTTTATAAGAAAAATCTAATAAACATTATGATCATCGGTCGATACATGCGATTAGAGGGAGGGGCGAATATTTAGAAATAACAAAACTTTAATTTCCATAACAAAAACGCTGCATGAGGATAAACTGATCCTCATGCAGCGATATATCGTTCATCTACTATTTTGAGCCAAGTACAATCGAATCGACGCGTTCGATATTTACCTCAAGCCATTGATTAGCCAACACTTTAAAACGTTCAGCACTACCTGTTGTAAGAAAATGATGAGTAGCGTACGCTCAGCCGTATAGAGCAAATTTTTATGATAGAGCAAACTACTAACCTCACGTGCTGTTTCATCACCAGATGAAATAATATGAACATCTTCACCAATCGATTGATGAATCACTTCTCGTAATAAAGGATAATGCGTACATCCTAAAATTAATGTATCAAACTCACGACCTTTTAATTCTTGTAATGTCTCATCAACCGTACGTTCTGCTTCTTCTCCAGAAAATACCCCTCTTTCTACTAAAGGTACAAAACTCGGACATGCTAGACTATCGATCGTAATCGTACTTTTAATCGAATGGAGAGCCATTTCATAAGCCCTACTCTTTATCGTGCCTTCTGTACCCAAAACAGCTACATGGTCATTTTTCGTCACCTTTAACGCACTAATTGCCCCAGGATGAACAACACCAATGACTGGAATCGACAGCTTTTGCTTCACTTCCTCTAGTACAACGGCCGCTGCTGTATTACAAGCAATGACAAGCATTTTCATCTTTTCAGCTTCAAGACGATGAATCATCTCCCATGTGAATGCACGAACTTCATCTGTCGTTCTCGGTCCATACGGACATCTCGCTGAGTCACCTATGTAAACAATCTCTTCCTTTGGCAATTGTCGCATGATTTCTTTCGCTACAGTTAAACCACCTAATCCTGAATCTATAACTCCAATCGGTCTTTCCAACGATCTTCCCTCAATTTCTATATTATCGTGATGCTTTCATTTTTTCGTGTAGGACATGTAAGCTCTTTTCTAAGAAGTCGACTTCATTTTGCGTAAATTGTGACAGTACAGTCTCTAAATAATCTTGCCTTTTTTTGATTACTTCCTTAATAATAACGCGACCCCGTTCTAAAAGGTGTATTCGAACAACTCGCCGATCCTGTGTGTCTTTCACTCGTTCAACAAGTTGGTTTTTTTCCATTCGGTCAATCAAATCAGTTGTCGTACTACAAGCTAAAAACATTTTTTGTGATAATTCACCAATCGTCATATCGCCGTATTCATTTAACCATTGTAGAGCGATAAATTGCGGTGGAGTAATAGGAAATTGCGTTAAGATTTCTCGACCTTTTTGTTTAACAATTTCAGAAACTCTACGTAATGAGCGTTCAATGTCCTCAATTTGACGATCGTCCACCTTACGCACCTCCTTCATAAATAACGAAGTCTCCGTGTAGGCAAGGATTACAAACCTTTTTTCAGCCTATCTTTCATTTTCGCTTTTTTTTCTCTTATTTTCAATAGATTTTTTTACGATAGTTTGAATCATTTTTGAACTTATGGAACCATTTAATTAATATGAAATAGGACCATGTTCTTCCCGTGAAGTTTTTTAAAGCACTTTAATGATGCATAAAAGAATCTTATACATTCTTAATTTTTTTCTAAAAAAGGGACAAAAGCTTTTCACTTTTGTCCCTTTTTTAATAATTTGTTATTTAACCGTTCCTAATAATTCATTGACCTTTTGTTCAACCTCATCGGCTGTATCTAAATAGAGCATATCATTAGCAAATGATTGTAAATCTGCTTTTGACAGCGTGAGAAGTTGACTTCTCGCTGGTAAAATAGACGTTGCGCTCATACTAAATTCATCTAGCCCTAAGCCTAATAGTAATGGAATCGCTACTTCATCACCAGCCATCTCGCCACACATCCCAGCCCATTTCCCGTGGTTATGAGCTGCGTCAATAACCATTTTTACTAAACGAAGAATTGCAGGGTGGTATGGTTGATACAAATAGGAAACACGTTCATTCATTCGATCAGCTGCCATCGTATATTGAATGAGATCATTCGTACCAATACTAAAGAAGTCGACCTCTTTCGCAAAAAGCTCAGCAGCGACAGCCGTTGATGGAATTTCTACCATCATACCGACTTCAATCTCTTCTGAAACTTGTATATTCTCAGAAATAAGCTTGTCTTTTTCTTCAGCGAGCATCGCTTTAGCTGCACGTAATTCCTCAAGCGTAGCAATCATCGGGAACATAATCTTCAAATTTCCAAATACACTTGCCCGCAACAAAGCTCGAAGCTGAGTACGGAAAATGTCTTTTTCTTCCAAGCAAAGTCGAATAGCACGGAAGCCAAGAAAAGGGTTCATTTCCTTTGGTAAATCTAAATAAGAAAGCTCTTTGTCACCGCCAATATCTAACGTACGGATGACAACAGGCTTACCTTCCATCTTTTCAACTACTTCTTTATATGCTTCGAATTGCTCTTCCTCTGTTGGAAGCTCAGTTCGATCCATATACAAAAATTCGGTACGATACAGACCAACACCTTCACCACCATTACGTAATACACCTTCGACATCATTAGGCGTTCCGATATTAGCAGCTAATTCGACATGCTGACCGTCCTTCGTTATTGTTGTTTCATTTACTAATTTAGCCCATTGCTCTTTCTGATTTATGAAGTCTTCTCGCTTCTTTTCATATTGACGAAGTTCATCATCAGTTGGATTCACAATAATGTCGCCATCAAGCCCATCAACAATGACAACGTCTCCTTGTGTCGCTTGTTCAGTAATAGACTTCGCTCCAACAACTGCCGGAATCTCTAATGAACGTGACATAATGGCTGAATGCGATGTACGACCACCGATATTCGTCGCAAATCCTTTAACAAATTCAGGGTTAAGCTGAGCTGTATCAGAAGGGGTTAAATCTTCTGCAATGATAATAGTTTCTTCAGCAATCGTTGCAAGTGATTGAACTTGAACGTCTAATAAAATTCCTAATACGCGCTTTGATACATCACGGATATCAGCAGCACGTTCCTTCATATATTCATTATCCATACCTTCAAACATTGTAACAAACATCGATGATACTTCATTCATCGCATATTCAGCGTTTTGCTTCTCTATCTGAATCTTCTCTTTCACCGCGTCAACAAGCTCTGGGTCACTCAGTACAAGAATATGTGCAGCAAAGATTTCAGCTTTATCAGGCCCTAGATCTTTCTCTGTCTTATCCTTAATAACCGTTAATTCAGCAATAGCTTGTTGCAACGCATCATCAAAACGTTGTACTTCCTCTTCTACGTTCTCAATTTGACGTAGATCAACTGATAGATCTGGTTCTTGGTGTATAAATGCCTTAGCAATCGCAACACCCGAAGATGCTGCGATGCCAGTTAGTTTTGCATGCATTTGCTATTCTCCTAACCCTTCCTTGATCACTTCTTCAATCGCTTGTAGTGCTTCCGCTTCATCTGAACCTTCAGCTTTAATGGTAACCTCTGCTCCTTGGCCAACTCCAAGAGACATTACACCCATAATGGACTTTAAATTTACAGATTTCCCTTTATATTCTAATGTAAGATCAGATGAGAATTGACCTGCCTTATTTACTAATTGTGTTGCTGGTCTAGCGTGAATTCCTGTTTCTGCTGTAATTTTAAAAGACTTTTCTGCCATCGTTAATCAACCTCTCTTTTTCATTTTTGTCATTTTCCTTAACAGTATGTGCAAATTGTTTAAAGTTCTCTCTCATTTCTTGATGAAAGGCCCACTTTAGTTTTGATCCTAAAAAATAGGCACAAGTAAGAATATGATGCATAAAGAGGGATACACTTATCCCGTTATTTGCTCATACACTGTCTCTTACTCATGCCTGATCTCATCAGTAACACGTAAATAAAGTGTAACCATCTATGTAGGTATAAAACCTTTTTGCACTACTATTAAAAGCGAATGTTAAAAGTAGTATAGCATAATAAAAAAATAAATTTCAACTGTTTCGCTTAAAATCAGTTGAATTTAGGCTACAAATATACATTTACGCACACGTCATATTTACTGGTGACATATACTATCGAGACTAAAACCCTTCAAATCGTGGGACTATACCCACATGCTCTCAGCCCGAGCAAGAAGGAGTGAACTCATTGAAAGGAGCAGAATTCGGACCTAAACCCTTGCTTACAAAAAGAGAACGCGAAGTATTCGAGCTGCTTGTCCAAGACAAGACAACAAGGGAAATCGCACAGCAACTCTTTATAAGTGAGAAAACAGTCAGAAATCACATATCAAATACAATGCAGAAGCTAGGAGTCAAGGGGCGCTCTCAAGCTGTTATTGAACTCATTCGACTAGGGGAACTTGAAATATAAGCACGATTCACCTTTCTCATTCTGTTTTAGTCATAACAGATACTCTCTCTACGAAGAGGAGTGTCTGTTTTTTCTTCATGTGAAAAGATGTCCCAACAGGCTAGTACATAACCTATTGAGACACCCTTTTAGCATTTATGCTCCAAAGAAATTCTTAAATGATTGGAGCGTCGTTGAACGGTTTAATGCCGCAATCGATGTTGTTAAAGGAATTCCCTTTGGACATGATTGAACACAGTTTTGTGAATTACCACAGTTTGCTAGTCCACCGTCCCCCATTATCGTTTCTAGTCGTTCCTCTTTATTCATCTCACCTGTTGGATGAGCATTAAACAGTCGAACTTGGGAAAGCGGAGCTGGTCCGATGAAATCAGACTTGCTATTAACGTTAGGACACGCTTCTAAGCAGACACCACATGTCATACATTTTGAAAGCTCATAAGCCCATTGGCGTTTAGACTCAGCCATACGTGGTCCTGGTCCAAGATCATACGTACCATCAATTGGAATCCACGCTTTTACTTTTTTCAAAGAATCAAACATTCTACTACGGTCGACCATTAAATCTCGAACAACCGGGAAAGTTTTCATTGGCTCTAAATGGATGGGTTGTGTTAATTGATCAACAAGCGCCGTACAGGATTGGCGCGGTTTTCCATTTATAACCATTGAACATGCTCCACAAACTTCCTCTAAGCAGTTCATATCCCAAGTAATCGGGGTAGTCTGTTCACCTTTCGTATTAACAGGATTACGACGGAACTCCATAAGCGCCGAAATAACATTCATATTCGGCCGATAAGGTACTTCAAATTCCTCTACATAAGGAGTGCTGTTTGGGTCATCTTGTCTCGTTACTTTAAAATGGATTGTTTTTTCACTCATGATTTAACAGCTCCTTGCTTCTTTTGAGAGTAGTCACGTTTTCGTGGCTCGATTAAAGATGTGTCCACTTCTTCATATGTGAATTCAGGATTTTTCGTCGTCGGATTAAATTTCGCCTTCGTTGTCTTTAAGAATTCTTCATCATTACGCTCTGGGAAGTCAGGCTTGTAATGAGCACCACGGCTTTCATTACGATTATAAGCTCCTAATGTAATCACTCGCCCAAGATTAAGCATTCCTTGTAATTGACGAGTAAAGGATGCACCTTGGTTACTCCATTTCGCTGTATCATTAATATTAATATTCTGATATCGCTCTAATAGCTCTTGAATCTTCTCATCGGTTTGTAGTAGTTTATCGTTGTAACGAACAACGGTTACATTATCTGTCATCCATTCACCTAATTCTTTATGAAGCATGTATGCATTTTCTGTTCCATCCATACTCATAATGTCATCAAAGGTTTGTTGTTCTTTCTTCACCTCATCTTCAAATAGCGATGATGGCATAGAGTCAGCGGACTTCTCTAAGCCGCTCATATATTCAACAGCTTTCGGTCCAGCGACCATTCCTCCGTAAATAGCAGACAATAACGAATTCGCCCCTAATCGGTTAGCACCATGTTGAGAATAATCACACTCACCAGCAGCAAATAGTCCAGGAATATTTGTCATTTGATCATAGTCAATCCACATTCCACCCATTGAATAGTGAACAGCAGGGAATATTTTCATCGGAACTTTACGTGGGTCATCTCCCATGAATTTTTCATAGATTTCAATAATTCCACCTAGCTTAATATCTAACTCTTTCGGATCTTTATGAGAAAGGTCTAGATATACCATGTTCTCACCATTTATACCTAGCTTCTGGTTGACACACACATCGAAGATCTCACGAGTTGCAATATCACGTGGCACGAGGTTTCCGTAAGCAGGATACTTCTCTTCTAAGAAATACCACGGCTTACCATCCTTATACGTCCATACTCGTCCACCTTCACCACGAGCAGACTCACTCATTAATCGAAGTTTATCATCACCAGGAATCGCAGTTGGATGAATTTGAATAAATTCTCCATTGGCGTAGTAGACACCTTGCTCATATAGCTTGGCAGCAGCATAACCCGTGTTAATAACCGAGTTTGTTGATTTACCAAATATAATGCCCGGTCCACCAGTCGCCATAATCACTGCATCAGCTACAAAACTACGAATTTCAGATGTCCGTAAATCTTGTGCTGTGATCCCGCGACAGACTTGGTCATCATCAATGACCGCTGAGAGAAATTCCCAACCTTCATACTTCGTTACTAATCCGCTCACTTCAAACCTTCGTACCTGTTCATCTAACGCGTATAATAGCTGTTGACCTGTTGTTGCACCTGCAAATGCCGTACGATGGTGCTGCGTTCCTCCAAAACGTCTAAAATCTAATAGCCCTTCTGGTGTCCGATTAAACATAACACCCATTCGATCCATTAGATGGATAATTCCTGGTGCTGCTTCTGTCATCGCTTTAACAGGAGGCTGGTTCGCTAAAAAGTCTCCTCCATAAACGGTATCATCAAAATGTTCATACGGTGAATCTCCTTCACCTTTTGTATTAACGGCTCCATTAATTCCACCCTGTGCACAGACCGAGTGTGAACGTTTAACGGGTACGAGCGAAAAAAGATCAACTGGCACTCCCTTTTCTGCCGCTTTGATTGTGGCCATTAAACCTGCCAATCCACCACCAACAACGATGATTCTCCCTTGACTCATGATTGACCCACTCCTTATCTCTTAAATGTTTGCTAAATCTGGATTAACGAACGCAAGAATTGCGCGAATACCGACAAATGTTAATGCGAAGAAAATCCCCATCGTCACATAAGTGGCAATTTTCTGTGAACGTGGAGTAACTGTGATTCCCCATGATACGGCAAAAGACCAAAGTCCGTTTGCAAAATGGAAGGTCGCAGCAAGTACTCCAACTATATAAAACGCAATCATAAACGGATTGCTAAAAATGTTCGCCATCATATCAAAGTTAACCTCTGCTCCAAGCGCTGCTTGAATTCTTGTTTCCCAAACATGCCATGTAATCCAAATAAGTAAAAACACACCAGACCACCGTTGAATACGGAACATCCAATTTCGGAAATAGCCATAATGTGAGGTGTTATTCTTCGCTTGAAATGCAATATAAACACCGTATATAGCATGATAAAGTAATGGTACGAAAATAACAAAGATTTCAAGAAAATAGCGAAATGGCAAATTCTCCATAAAATGTGCCGCTTGGTTAAACGCACTAGCACCTCGAGTTGCAAAATGATTAATAACAAAATGCTGAATTAAAAAGATACCGATCGGAATAACTCCAAGCAACGAATGAAGCTTACGATTAAAATACTCTCGATTACCTGACATACTTGATCCCCCAAAAATTCCTATCCATGTCGTATTATGTTTTGTTTTCTCTGATTTACTCTCCTATAAACCATACATATTATGAATCTAATCCGAGAAAACTGACAGGTTAATTGTACTCTTATCCCCGTCATTGGTCAAGAAAACGGATACAACTTTTCGACAATTTCGGTTCTTATGAATAGCAACATTCGTATACGATAAAAAGGCAAAACTTAAGGTCACTGAAAAAGTTTGGTTTTTACCTTTTTCGGTGACCTTATTCATTAGCAACAAGTTTGGGATGGGTTCTTTCTTATCCAATGATAATTCTTTCAGTAGGGTATTTATAATAACTCTTTTGTTCTTTTCTTCGGATGGAGAATAGAAAGGCAATTAATCCTACACGTCCAATAAACATGAGTACCATTAACACACCTTGGCTTGCAAAGGATAAATCTGCTGTAATACCCATAGATAAGCCACATGTTCCAAACGCAGATGCCGTCTCAAATATTATCGCCATTAAAGACAACCTCTCTGTCCCTTCAAATGCAACGATTAACGTCACTGCCGCAAACAACATCACGAGAAAAACAGATAACACGATAAAAGCCTTTTGCTTATCCTCAGGGTGAATTTGTCGTCCGAATACTTTCACATCTTCTTTCCCTTGCGCAAAGCTTCGGATCGTCAAAAACATGACTGCAATCGTCGTTGTGCGAATTCCTCCACCTACACTAGAAGGGCTTGCTCCAATAATCATTAAAAACGAAATAAATAGAAGAGTCGCCATATGTAATTCAGACACATCCATTGTCGCTAAACCACCACTACGAGCTGTAGCCGAATTAAATAACGCATTAAATAGCTGTTCATGCCATTGGAGACCTACATAATAATGACCACTTTCTAACGCCCAAATCCCTATCACACCAATCACAAAAACAGCAAAATAGGTAGCTGTCGTTATTTTTGTGAAGAGACTAAATTTAAAATTAGGGTTTTTATTTGACAAGTACTCACGTAATTCCATTAAGACAGGAAATCCAATTGCACCAGCAAATATGAGCAAAATGACGACAAGCTGGACGTAATAATCGTTAGCGAACGGGATCAAGGATTGCCCAGTAACGTCAAAACCCGCATTCGTAAATGCACTTAAACTGGCAAACGCGCTTGATAATAAGCTTCTGCTGCCGTATCGAAATACCGAAGAAAATAAGTCCCGAGTATGAGAGCTCCGACTAATTCAATGAGTAAAGCCACGACTAAAATCCCCCGCATTAAGCTGACTAATCCAGAGAAGCGATTTTGGTTTTGGTCTACCATGATCAGCATTCGTTGGGAGAAGTTAATCTTTCGTCCGAAAAGCATCCAAACAAACGTTCCCATTGTCATAATTCCAATTCCGCCAAGTTGAATCGCTAATGCAAGAAAAATAATTCCAACATAATTAAAGGTTTCAGATACATTAATAACCGTTAACCCAGTTACACTAACAGCACTGACAGAAGTAAACAAAGCCTCCGAATAAGAAAGCTCCACTCCTGGTAAATGGGAAATAGGCAAATACAATAAAATACTAAATAAAATCATTGCAACCACATAGGATATAAGAATGACACGAAACGGTGACAAGAATTGATTTAAACCTGACTTCATATTTTTTCCCTCCGTGAATATACGCGAATAAGTATAACACTTTAGAAAAAAGCACGCTAGAAATGCTAGAAAAATATTTCATTACAACATATAATAAAAAAGGAGAGAGGTGCTTATAAAGATGAATAATATAAATGAATTCGGATACGATTTAATTCGCAACGACGTGCTAAAGGATGTATTAGGAAAGGAGCACGATCACATTTTATATTGGATCGGGAAATCGTTGGCACGGAAGTATCCGTTATCGAGTTTAGAAGAGCTTCCTGAATTCTTTTTGAAGGCTAATTGGGGGAGTCTCACATTAGAAAAAGAAAAAAGAAATCATTACATATACCTTTTATCTGGAGAATGGATGGGCAAAGGTGATCAACGTTGCTATCAGCTTGAATCAGGGTTTCTAGCACAGCAATTCGAGTCATGGAAAAACCGTGGGGTTGGTGTCACTTCAAATGTGCACCGGTCAACAGTAACGTTTGATGTGCAAATTGACCGACTGTAAGTATGAACACTAGTTGGATATGAAATATACAAGGGAAACGTAATTATGCAAAAAGAACAACTATTCAGCTTAAGCCTTCTTAGTT
Source organism: Halalkalibacter hemicellulosilyticusJCM 9152 (assembly GCF_000513115.1). GTDB lineage: Bacteria > Bacillota > Bacilli > Bacillales > Bacillaceae_D > Halalkalibacter > Halalkalibacter hemicellulosilyticus. The sequence continues at coordinate 83,279 of NZ_BAUU01000009.1, read as the reverse complement.
GTTCTTTAATGCTTCTACAATTGCTTCAGCGACTGTAACAGGAATCGATAACGAGACGAATTCGTCTACGCTTGCTTCCTTCATTTTCTTCACGGAACCAAAATGTTTTAGTATCACTTTTTTTCGTTTTTCGCCTACACCCGGGATATCATCAAGTACAGATTGAAAGAGCGATTTTGACCGAGTTTGACGATGAAAACTAATCGCAAACCTGTGTACTTCATCCTGAATACGCTGTAATAAATAAAATTCATGGCTGTCTCTCTTTAGCTGAACAACCTCAGGTGGGTTCCCCATTAATAATTGCGATGTACGATGCTGCTCATCCTTTGCTAAACCACAAACAGGAATACTTAACCCTAATTCATCTTCAACGATTTCTTGAGCTGCGCTTATTTGACCTTTACCGCCATCAATGACAATGAGATCAGGCAACGGAAGTTCTTCTTTCAGCAATCGAACATAACGTCTTCTAACAACTTCCCTCATAGAACCGTAATCATCAGGTCCTTCCACCGTTTTAATTTTATATTTACGATAATCCTTACGGCTCGGCTTGCCATCTAGAAACGTAATCATCGCCGATACAGGATCAACACCTTGGATATTCGAGTTATCAAACGCTTCAATTCGATACGGTGTGGCAATGTTCAAGCGCTCTCCGAGTCTTTCTATCGCTTTAATCGTCCGTTCTTCGTTTCGTTCAATAAGGGAGAATTTCTCTTTTAAGGCAACAGTTGCGTTTTGATTCGCTAATTGTAGCAATTCTTTCTTTTTGCCTCGCTTTGGAACATGAACGGGTATCGACAGCAATTGTTCAAGTAATATCGTCTCCATTTCATCTGGTACTAATAGCTCAGCAGGCTTCAGATGCTCTTTCTTTAAGTAAAATTGGCCAATAAAAGTCATTAAATCATCATGAGCATCTTGGTAATAAGGAAAAATGGAAACATCTCTTTCGATTAGACGTCCTTGTCGAATGAAGAATACTTGGACACACATCCATCCCTTATCGTATGCAAAACCAAATACATCACGATCTAGCCGATCTGAAATCATCATTTTCTGTTTCTCCATTACCACTTCCATATGGCTAATCGTATCACGGAGCTCTTTCGCCCGTTCAAAGTCTAACTCCTCAGAGGCTTTTAACATTCGTGTCTGTAATTGCTCCTTCACCTCTTCATGTCCAGCTCGCAAAAACTTACTAATAGCCTGTACCATTTCTTGATTTTGCTCTTGAGATACGTCATAAACGCACGGTGCTAGACATTGACCAATATGATAATATAAACAAACCTTATCTGGAAGTGTCCGGCATTTTCTAAGGGGATAAATTCGATCTAATAGCTTCTTCGTTTCATTTGCAGCACCTGCATTCGGATAAGGACCGAAATATTTCCCACCATCTTTTTTAACTTTCCTTGTTATGATTAATCGTGGATGCTCTTCATTCGTTAGCTTTAAATAAGGGTAAGACTTATCATCTTTAAGCATGACATTATATTTCGGGTCATGCTTTTTAATTAAGTTCATCTCTAATATAAGTGCCTCAATATTAGAGGAGGTCACAATATATTCAAAATCAACAATTTCACTAACGAGCCGCTGTGTTTTCCCATCATGTGAGCCTGTAAAATACGATCGCACACGATTCTTTAACGATTTAGCCTTTCCAACATAAATGATCGTTCCTTGTCGATCCTTCATTAAATAACAGCCAGGTTCCCCAGGTAATACAGCCAGCTTCTCCTTTAACAAAACGACACCCCCTAAAAAACCGAGATTTCAAAGGGACTCTTTTCAAGTACCCTCTCAGTGGCCTCAGGTTTCATTCTTTCTATAAAAAACGTCTAAAAAGGGAAGCCCTTTTTAGACGCCTTACATCTCTTTCTCAAACAATTATGCATGCTTATTTAATAATTCTGCCAAAGCATCTTTCGGCTGAAAACCAACAACTTGATCGACAACTTCACCATCTTTGAAAACAAGAAGCGTTGGAATACTCATGACGTTATATTTACCAGCTGTTTCTTGGTTATCATCAACATTTAGTTTGACAATCTTCGCTTTATCACCCATTTCTGAATCAAGTTCTTCAAGTACGGGAGCAATCATCTTACAAGGTCCGCACCATGGAGCCCAAAAATCAGCAAGAACGACCCCTTCATTCGTTTCAGAAGAAAATGTTTGATCAGTCACATTTACAATAGCCATTATAATTATCCTCCTCATTGTGAATCTCATTTTTCATGACTAGTATATCATTAGCCATCGTGAAGCGCGAATATGTTGCTCAACTTTATTTTATGCTAATAAACTCAATTATAATAAAAATAAATAAGCTATCCCAGCTAAAATAAAAGCCGCACAACAAACATATAAAATTTTCATCAATGTCTCCATCATTATCCCCTTCTAACGAGCAATTATGCTAGCTCCAATCACATAAGACAACCCAATCGATAACAGCATTGCAATCAAGCCTACCGCTCGATTGTCTCGTTCAATCTCCTCATCTACCTTAAAGCTAGGCGTTAAAAACTCAAAGATAAAGTAACTAAAAAGCAGTAAAAGAAAACCAAATACTCCCCAGCCTAACATCGTAAATAGTGAATCTGAATGTTCAATCGAATGGCGAAAAATATTCACAACCCCAAACACTTTTCCGCCTGTTGCCATTGCAACCGCGATGTTCCCATTTTTTATTTCCTTCCAGTTATTATAACGGGTCACTAATTCAAATACACCTAAAAATAAAATAAGTGCTAAAACAGACACACTATAATAGGCTGCTGTTTGTACAAGCTCATATTCAAATAAGGCTTCCATATGCTCCTCCTCACTTATTTTAATTCAACAACTGTGTTACCGAGACCACCTTCATTCATTCCTCCATCTCGCTCACTTTTCACATGCGGGTGCTTCTTTAATAATTGTTTCACTCCTTTTCGTAAAGCACCGCTTCCTTTTCCGTGAATGATTGAGACTTGGTGATAGCCAGCAAGTATTGCGTCATCAATATACTTCTCAACCCTTCTCATCGCTTCATCGTATCGTTCACCACGTAAATCAAGCTCTGATTTCACATGATGGTCATTTCCCCGTAACATCGCCATTGGCTTTGTCTCTACTTGCTTGGGACGATCGATCAATTGAAGATCGTCGGCTTTCACCTTCATCTTCATAATCCCCATTTGAACTTGATATTCATCATCCGACGCTTTTTCCACAACAAAGCCTTTTTGACCAAAGCTTAATACTTTTACCTCATCACCAGCCTGTATAAATTGCTTTTTCTTTTGCGCTGCTTTTTTCACCTTTTTCTGTTTTGGTGTTAGCTTTGGCGACGCTAAATCTAGATGTTTTTTCGCATCAATAATTTGATGCTCTTTTACAGAGAGCCCTTGCTTCTGCATGTCTCTTAATTCTTCGATAATGACTTCAGCCTCTTCTTTAGCTTTCATGACGGCTTTCTCAGCTTTTTCCTCAGCCGCTTTGAACAAGCGTTCCTTTTGCTTCTCAAATGACTCTAATTCATTCTCAAGCTGCCGTCGAAGTTCATCAGCCTCTTGACGAATCTGCTCAGCCTCATCCCACTCCGATCGTGCCGAACGTTGACTTGTTTCAAGCGAGGCAATCATTGATTCAATTTGATTCGTCTCACTATCAATCTGTTCCTTTGCTCGTTCAATAATCCGTTCATCTAGTCCCAACCGTTGCGAAATCGCAAATGCATTACTTCTACCTGGAACACCAATAAGTAACCGATAGGTCGGTCTTAACGTCTCGACATTGAATTCTACACTTGCATTTATAACACCTTTGCGATTATAAGCATAGCCCTTTAACTCACTATAATGGGTTGTCGCAACCGTACAAGCTCCTTTTTTGTAGACATCATCCAAAATAGCGATAGCCAATGCCGCCCCTTCAGTCGGATCAGTTCCTGCACCAAGTTCATCAAATAAGACAAGGCTTTGAAAATCAACCTGATTCAAAATACCGACAATATTAGTCATATGTGAAGAGAACGTACTTAAGCTTTGCTCAATCGACTGTTCATCACCAATATCAGCAAATATTTTTTTAAAAACGGCTAATTCTGATTCTTCCTCTACTGGCACATGCAATCCAGATTGCGCCATTAATGTTAATAAACCTACCGTTTTTAATGTTACTGTTTTACCACCGGTATTCGGCCCCGTAATAATTAAGGAGCGGTACACTTCACCCAGCTCAATATCAATAGGTACCACTTCTTCATCCTCCAATAATGGATGACGAGCTTTTTTCATATTCATAGAGCCACGGTCATTTAAGATCGGTTTAGTCGCTCGAATTTGCTTTGCATAGCGTGCTTTGGCAAAAATGAAGTCAAGCTCACCTAAAATGGATACATTCTCTAACAATTCCTGAGCAACTTCTGCAACCTGTCCGGTTAATTCAGTTAAAATTCGTTCAATCTCACGTTCTTCCTTACTCTTCGCCTCTCGTAATTGGTTGTTAATCGTCACAACTGCTTGAGGCTCAATAAATAGCGTTGCCCCTGAAGCGGATTGATCATGAACAATCCCTCCAAATGAGCTACGATACTCCTGTTTAACCGGAATAACAAAACGATCATTCCGAATTGTAATAATAGCATCCGAAAGCATCTTTTGCATACTAGATGAACGAATCGTATTTTCTAATTTTGACCTGACCGCAGATTCATAGCTCTTCACTTGTTGTCGAATCGTACGCAACGTTGGACTAGCCGTATCTAGCACTCCACCGTGATCGTCAATACATTGTTTAATCGATTTTTCAATATCCGTTAAGGGAACTATTTGTTCGACATAGTCATACAATCGTGATAATGAGATTTCATCCTCTTCCACCATCTTTGAAATAAAATTTTTTAATCGACGACCACCATAAATCGTACTTGCTATTTCATTTAACTCTGAAGCTGACAGCACCCCACCGATCATCGCTCTCTTTGCATGTGCAGTTATATCAAAAATACCACCTAATGGTACTTGTCCCCTCAACCTTAAGACAGTAGCTCCTTCAGCCGTTTCCTGCTGCCACCTATTCATCTCTTCAAGGTCAAGAGACGGCGTTAAATGATGAAGCTTATTTCTCCCTAACGATGAGGAGACATGCTCACGTATTTGTTCCTTCATTTTCGTATATTCTAATACTCTTAATACCCGTTCCATTGTTTATCTCCTTTTTGTCGTTCTTAATCATGACGCTTTAAGAAGGCAGTCAATTCCTCTAAAGTCCACGTATTGATGACCGATTTAGGAGAAAGCATCGCTTTACGAGCTGTTCCTGTGCCAAAGCTCATTTCAGACAGCCCCTCCACTCGGTGAGCGTCCGTGTTAATGACTACGTTTACTCCTTCCTCGTCGGCCCTCTTTAGCCATCTTGCTGATAAGTCTAATCGGTATGGACTAGCATTTAATTCAAGAGCTGTATTCGTTTCCTTCGCCAATTGAATCAAGTGTTCGACATTGACATTGTACCCTTTCCTTCTTCCTAACACTCTTCCTGTCGGATGGGCGATTATGTCAACATGAGGATTATATAACGCCGTTTTCAAACGTTCCATTATCGTATGCTCATCCTGTTGAAATGAAGAATGAATCGATGCAATCACAAGATCTATTTCAGCTAGTATGTCGTCCTCATAATCCAACGTTCCATCTGGTAATATATCCATTTCAATTCCTGTTAAAATCGTTATATCATCATACTGTTTATTTAGATGACGAATACGTGCATGCTGCTCTTTTAACCGTTCAACCGTTAAGCCATTAGCCACTCTAAGAAACTTCGAATGATCGGTGATCGCGATATAGGAGTAGCCCATTTGTCTTGCCGATTCAACCATTTCTTCAATGGAATTCGCTCCATCACTCCACGTTGAGTGCATATGTAAATCTCCACGAATATCCTCATCCTGTAAGTAAGTTAGCTTTCCGGCTTGTGCTTTTTCAATTTCACCTTGATCTTCTCGTGCTTCTGGAGGGATATACTCTAATTGAAAATGAGCAAAGAAATCCTGCTCCGTTGAAAACGTATGAAGCTCTCCTGTTTCAATGTTCTCAACACCATATTCACTAATTTTTTCTCCACGCTTCTTCGCTAGTTGACGCATTTTCACATTATGATCTTTGGATCCAGTAAAATGGTGTAGCGTTGTTGCGAATTCTTCTTCACTCACGAGGCGAAAATCTATTGATACAGGATACGTTCCGGACACCTCAACGGAAACCTTCGTATCACCACTAGCGATCACATTCGAAATAAACGGTAACGATAGCAACTGCTCTTTCACTTGCTTAGGTGTTAATGTCGCAATGATAAAGTCTAAATCCTTCACATCTTCACGAAGGCGTCTAAAACTTCCTGCCCGAGAAAACCGCTTAATGGAATCTATTGAAGCTAATGCAGCTTCCACCTGCTCAATAACAGGAATCACAAAGGGAAGCGCTAGCCGTTCAGGCCGTGTACCAACTTCTTGAATCGCCGCTAAAATTTTCTCCTCTGTTTTCTTTCCAAATCCTGATAACTGTTGAACTTTCTCTTCTATACATGCTTGCTTTAACGTTTCTATATCTGTCACACCGAGCTCACGATACAGCTTCCCGATTTTCTTACCACCTAAGCCAGGTAAGCTTAAGAGAGCGATTAAGCCTGACGGTAACTCTGCCTTCAATTGCTCTAACAAACTAGATTGACCAGCTTCCTTTAGCTCTATGATGACCTCTGCCGTAGCTTTGCCTATTCCATTCAAAGTAGCAGGGTTATCAATTTCTGCCAATGTACGTTGTTCTGTCTCTAGTGCCTGAGCAGCTTTGCGGTATGCGGCAATTTTAAAAGCATTCTCACCTTTGATTTCTAAATAAATGGCAATATGCTCGAGTGTACGAATTGCATCTTTAATATTCATCTTCCACCGTCCCTTTCCATAGTTCCATCATACCGAGAATTATGACTAAAATGCAACAGAGTCCTCTTGCTATAGCGTCTATCAATCCTTATACCACTTCTTGAATCAAGCCTTCCCTATACGAAAAAATCTGACTCTATCTATTACGTTAGAGTCAGATTGCTATCATTATAGTACATTTCCTTCCCACAACCCTCTTATCCACTCAGACAAGAATGGTGTGTTCGTTAACATATTTTCAGCAACAATCGAACGCTGCAGGTGGTCTTGAACAATATCAATTGGTAGTAACGCCCCAACAATTAAGACAACAAAAATAATTAAATACACTTCAATGAAGCAAAAAATTCCACCTAATAGTTGATTGGCCGTTCGTAAAACTGGTATATGCGCTAAAAAATCTAGCATTGAGCCAATAATATGAAGGATGATTTTCGTTCCGAAGAAAAGAATAGCAAATGCGATCCCCGAATAATAGACACTCTCCGCATCGAACGTTTGAAAGATCATACCTACAGGGCTATCTGTTGAAAATTGTGGATAAGGAATCCAAAGTCGAATAAACGTCGCAAATTCACTAAAATATGAATAGGCTACATATAACGCAGCGACAAAGCTAATTAAATGAATGAGCTGTAAAATAAACCCCCGTCTTCGTCCAATAAAGAAACTACAAATCAATAAAAATATAATTAAAAAGCTAAGCATTTTACTCGTCTCCCGTCGTGCTCCGTTCGCTCTTTTGTTTTAATTGTTCTAATTCTTCTAACACTTTAAAATAATCATCCACGACATTCACCGCTGTCAAAACAGCTAATCGTGTTGTATCTAAGTAAGGGTTATGTTTTTTCACTTCTCGCATTTTCTGATCAACTGCTTTTGCAACTTCTTTTACATAGGCCGGAGACTCTTGACCGACAACCGTATACGGTTGACCATAAATTGAAACTGTGATCCGTTGTTTGTTGTCTTTTTGGTCAGACACAAATATAGCCTCCTATCTCCTCTAAGTGTAAAAATTCCAACTTCTATCTTAACATGAAGTCAACGTGTTGGAAATCCTTTTCTAAAAGTCCCACACATTCCGTTCTTTTTTCATTTTCAGTTTGAATTTTTTCGTTTGCATCCATCATTCATTCGATAGAAAAAAAGATGCTAAAAAGGAGACTATCCTTTTTTAGCATCTACCATTAATGATTGGCTAAGCTCTTAACGTTGCTCCCACTTGTTCTTCTAGTGCTGTCAAAACACGTTCATGAACGTTTGTGACGTCTTCATCCGTTAATGTTTGTTCCAAATCTAAATATGTTAATGAGAAGGCAAGCGATTTCTTGCCTGTTTCCATATGCTCTCCTTCATATAAGTCAAAGAGCTTTACAGACCTTAGTAACCGTCCACCAGTTTGCATAATAACGGCTTCAAGCTCTCCAGCTGAACGAGCTTCATCGACAACTAGAGCAATATCACGAACAATAGCAGGAAATCGTGGTAATTCCTCATAAATAATCGTTTCAGTCTCAAATGTCAGGAGCGCTTCTAGATTTAGCTGGTATACATACGTTTCCTTCAAACCAAGTTCCTTTTGCTTCGTTGGGTGTACTTGACCGATGAAACCTACTTCCTCATCATTTAATTTCACTACAGCCGTTCTACCTGGATGAAGATCCGGCAACTGCGCTTGTTCAAACGTAATCTCGCGCTCAAGCCCAAGTTCATGAAATAATCCCTCAAGAATTCCTTTTGCGACAAAGAAATCAACTGCCTTCCGCTCTCCTTGCCAAACATGTTCATGCCAAACCCCTGTTAAAGCGCCTGCAACCATTTCATGCTCACGTGGCTGCTTTGTTAACGCTTCTTCCTCGCTTAAGAAGATTGAGCCAATTTCATAAACATGAACATCTGTATTCTTTCGGTTCAAATTATAGCTCAGAACATCGAATAAATGAGGGATTAAGCTTGTTCTCATCGTACTACGATCTTCACTCATTGGCATCGATAAACGTACATCACGTAAATGACTTGATTGACCAGCAAACCCTTGAGCTTTTTCTGGACTTGTTAACGAATAAGTAATCACTTGCGACAACCCTGATTTCTCTAAATTTCTACGAACACGTCGACGCTTCTTTTGATAAGGAGACAATCCGCCTTGAGTCGTTGTTCCAATAGGTAATGTGGTCGGAATATGATCATAGCCATATAGGCGAGCAACCTCTTCAAACAGATCCTCTTCTATTTGAATATCTGCTCGTCTCGTTGGAGCCGTCACATACAAAACAGAACCGTCCTGCTCATGCGTAAACCCTAAACGCTCCATAAAGCTAATTACTGTCTCAATCGTCAGCTCCATACCAAGACGTTCATTTAATCGATTGAGATCTAGCTTAACCGTAGCGGGCTCTGCTTGAAGTTCATTTACTTCTACAACTCCTGAAACAATCGTTCCACCTGCAAGCTCTGCTATTAAACCGGCCGCTCGTTTTCCGGCTTCAAGGACACGAGTCGGGTCTACTCCTTTTTCAAAGCGAGCACTTGCTTCACTACGCAAGCCTAAATCTCGTGCTCCCTTTCGCACGGTGACAGGGTTAAAGTAAGCTGCCTCTAATAAAATCGTTGTTGTTCCTTCATGAACCTCAGAGTTAGCTCCGCCCATCACACCTGCAATTGCCACAGGCTCTTTCCCATTTGTAATAAGTAAGTGGTCACTCGTCAACGTCCGTTCTTCATCGTCTAGCGTTACGATTTTCTCCCCATCCTGGGCCCGTCGAACAACGACCTCACTTGAACCAAATCGATCAAAATCAAAGGCATGCAACGGCTGACCATACTCAAGCAACACATAATTCGTTACATCGACAACATTACTAATCGGACGAATTCCTGCAGCCATCAATCGATTTTGAAGCCACAATGGTGAAGGCCCCACCTTTACATCTTTAATCATGATCGCGCCGTAATAAGAGTTATCCTTAATTGAGTCAACATGCACAGAAATGTAATCAGCAGCTTGCTCGTCATTCGTATTCAATTGCACGTGCGGGAGCTTTACTTCTCTCCCATACAACGCGGCAACCTCATAAGCCACTCCAAGCATATTCAAACAATCTGAACGATTCGGAGTTAAGTCTAGCTCTAATACTTCATCATCTAAATTAAGAGCGGCCAATGCATCGCTACCTACCTCTACTTTATCACGAAACACATATATCCCTTCTTGGTACTCCTTCTGAACAAGCTTCCCTTCAATCCCTAATTCTTGCAAGGAACATATCATCCCCTGTGAAATCTCGCCGCGAAGCTTGGCTTTTTTTATTTTAAAATTGCCTGGTAAGACGGCACCAACTTTTGCTACCGCTACATGCTGACCAGCTGCTACATTCGGAGCACCACATACAATTTGTACAGGCTCTTCATCGCCAACATCAACAAGACAAACGTTCAACTTATCAGCATTCGGATGCTGTGAACATTCTTTAACATACCCGACAACAACATTTTTCACACCTTCGCTCAGCTTATGAACGAAGTCAATCTCTATTCCACCGCGTGTCATTTTTTCGGCGATATCACGTGCAGACAAATCTGACACATCGACGTAATCCTGTAACCATTTATAAGAAACAAGCATGATTTTTCCTCCTTTACGCTCGTGTAAATTGTTTTAAAAAGCGAACATCATTCGTGTAGAAGTGACGTATATCATCGATATCATATTTCAACATTGCTAAACGCTCTACACCCATCCCAAAAGCAAATCCGCTATATTTTGCTGGATCAAAGCCACTCATTTCTAGCACTCGAGGATGAACCATTCCAGAACCTAATACTTCAATCCATCCAGACTGCTTACATATTCGGCAACCTTCACCATTACATATCCCGCATGAAACATCAACTTCGACAGATGGCTCTGTAAACGGAAAGAAGCTTGGTCTTAAGCGAATCGAACGATCCTCACCGAAGAATGACTTCGCAAATGATTCTAGCACACCTTTTAAATCACTCATGCGAACCTTCTCATCGACATATAGGCCCTCAATTTGCATAAATTGGTGTGAATGAGTCGCGTCATCATCATCACGACGGAATACCTTCCCTGGACAAATAACTTTAACAGGTCCTTTTCCTTCATGCTGTTCCATCGTACGAGCTTGAACAGGTGACGTATGTGTTCGAAGAAGTAATTCCTCAGTGAAATAGAATGAATCCTGCATATCCCTTGCTGGATGGTCTTTCGGTAAATTCAATGCTTCGAAATTATAATAATCAACTTCTACCTCTGGGCCTTCGGCAACAGAGAAACCTAATCCGGTAAAAATATCTTCTAGCTCTTCCACGACATCCGTTAAAGGGTGTGACGTCCCTACTTGAGTAGGTCGTCCAGGTAACGTAACATCGATTGACTCTTCTGCCAGTTGCTTTTCGACCGCTTCTTGCTCAAGCTTTGCCTCTTTCGCTTCGACATGAGCTTTTATTTCATCACGTACTTCATTAGCCAATTGCCCGACTTTTGGTCGCTCTTCAGCTGATAACTTCCCCATACCTCTTAGTACTTCTGTAATAGGGCCTTTCTTTCCTAAATAAGAAACGCGAACATCCTGTAATGATTTCATATCCGAAGCTACTTCAATTTTCTCTAACGCTTCAGTCTTCAACGCCTCTAAACGTTCTCGCATCATACTTCCTCCTTATTCGTTTACAAATGTAAAATCAACACAAAAAACCCTCATCCCAATCAAGGGACGAAGGTTCGCGGTACCACCCTTATTGCTGTATAAAAAGAAACTCAACAGCATCTTCATTGAACTAACGGACTAAACCGGAACACCTTTTGAGTGTCTGCTCCAGAGTGAATTCAATCAAGCCATTCCAAAAAAGTGCTTCCAGTCTATGGCACCTTCTCCCTAATTGGCGGGTTTTGATCTACTACTCTCTTTCTTTGCATTTACATTATAAACATTTGTTTGTTTTACCATTATAGTGAAAGTTCCCGTTCGTTGCAACTGCTTATCGCCTTAAATGATATAAAAGAATCCCTGTCGCAATCGCTACATTTAACGATTCTGCCTTTCCGTAAATCGGTATATACACATTTTGATTCGTTTGTTTCAGTAGGTCTTGGTCGACTCCTTCACCTTCATTTCCGACAATTAAAGCAAAGGATTCTAGTGGTTCAATTGCCGTATAGGAGCTAGCGTTTTGCAAAGCAGTTCCGAGAATAGGGACTTTCACTTCCTTAAAGGCTCTCACCCATTCTGTCAGTGGTCCATGATAAATCGGAAGGTGAAATAACGAGCCTTGTGACGAGCGTAAGACCTTACTATTAAACGGATCAACACAGCCTTCACCTAAAATCACACCGGTCATTCCTGCTGCATCAGCAGTACGAATGATTGTTCCTAAATTGCCTGGATCTTGTATACGATCAACAAGTAAAAAACAACCATTCCTATTATCGATTTCTCCATCATTCGGTAGCTCACAGATCGCGATAACTCCTTGTGGTGTCATCGTATCAGATAATTCCTTTAAGACGGTTATATGCACCTCAATTCGTTCTGCATCATCCATTTTCCACTCGGCCGGCCACTCTCTTCCTTCTTCAAGAAGAATGTGCTGAACAACGACATTTGATTTTAACGCCTCTTCGATTAAGTGAAAGCCTTCAATGAGAAATTGATTGGCCTTTTCTCTACCCTTCCTTGAATGGAGCTTCTTCCATTGTTTTATTCGTTCATTTTTGACTGAATCAATCCGTTTCATATTGTTCTCCTTTAACCAATAACCGTTTCATTTATCATACCGATTTTTTTGCGGATAATCTAGTAGGAGTTGACGCATAATAACAGCATGAATAAGACTAATATATAGGAGTGATCAACAATGGGATTTAATTTACGTAGTGCTATTATGTCCAATATTAAGGGAAGTTCAGAACAAGATGTTGAGGCGACTATTACAGATGCGATTTCTCGCGGAGAAGAGAAGATGCTCCCAGGGCTTGGCGTGATGTTTGAAGTATATTGGCAGCAAGCATCTGAAGAGCAAAAAGACGCCATGTGTGAACAAATCAGCCAAGGTCTTCAATAAAATATCTCACCAGTAGAATAATCCCTGTGATGGAGCCTCGTTCCGCTATTTAACCATTTGCCTTTTGTTTTTCTCTTATTTTGGCGTATTAGCGGAATGGCTTCCATTCGTAGCGGTTATTACAATAGTTAATTGAAAAGTAAGGTTCTTCAATCAACTGTGTAACGTACGAAATCGACTTCACCCACAAATCCGCCTATACCCTCTTCGATTAAAGAAGAATACTTTCTTCTCTTTTAATATTTTTAAAAAGGGTGTCCAAAAATACCTTTTCGGACACCCTTCATAAGAAATGAATCCCTAATCAAACGTAATCGCTTTTACCGTATCATGATCAAGCTTTTTAATCACTTCGACTATAAGCTTCACCGCATTTTCGTAATCATCACGATGAAGAATAGCTGCATGGGAATGGATATACCGTGTTGCAACTGTAATGGATAAGGCCGGTACGCCATTAGCTGTTAAGTGAATGGCTCCTGAATCGGTTCCACCCCCGGACATTGCATCAAATTGATACGGGATCGATCGTTCATCGGCTATGTCCGTCACAAAATCTCGTAAGCCTTTATGGGAAATCATCGAAGCATCATATAAGACGATTTGTGGACCTTCTCCCATTTTGGCTAACGCTTCTTTTTCTGTTACACCTGGGGTATCTCCAGCAATTCCAACATCAACACCAAAAGCAATATCAGGCTCAATCAAATGTGCCGATGTACGCGCTCCTCGTAACCCGACTTCTTCTTGAACGGTACCAACTCCATAGACGACATTAGGGTGATTGACGCCTTTGAGCTCTCGTAACACATCAATTGCAATAGCACATCCAATGCGATTATCCCATGCTTTCGCCATTAAGTATTTTTCATTTTTCATCACTGTAAAGTCACAAACAGGAACGACCGAATCTCCTGGTCGAACACCAAAATCTAATGCTTCTTCCTTACTTGATGCACCAATATCAATAAACATATCCTTCTTATCGACTGGCTTCCTACGAGCTTCAGGAGGTAAAATATGTGGTGGCTTTGATCCAACAACACCTGGTACATTACCTTTGTTCGTCATAATCGTCACACGTTGGGCAAGCATAACCTGCTCCCACCATCCGCCGACTGTTTGGAAACGGAGAAAGCCTTTATCATCAATACTTGTCACCATAAAGCCAATTTCATCTAGGTGACCGGCAATCATAATTTTCGGGCCATTTTTATCACCTACTTTTTTCGCTACAAGACTTCCTAATCGATCCGTTGTTACTTCATCCGCATACGGAGCAATATGCTTTGTCATAACTTCGCGAACTTCCTTCTCATTTCCGGGTATTCCATTCGCATCCGTTAATTCTTTTAACATGTTTAATCGTACATCCATTATGTAAGCCTCCTTTTTTCAGTGGCCTTTCTTTAAGTTACTAGAAAGGACTTTTTCAGCTATCTTTTAAGTATACAGAAGCCTTTTTCAGACTACAAATCGTTTAATAACCTTCATCCTGTCTTTGATGATTCACTTTGTTCTTTTCTAAGTAAGCTTGCTCAATTTCAGCCATCGTAAAGCCTAGCGCCATCCCTAATGCTATATACGCCTCGAATAGCTCATTGTATGTATCAATATCCTTAATAGCCTCAAGCTGATGAGTTAATTTCATCACAGTGAGAAATCGCTCTGTTAACATGCCTTGATTAGCAGAAGCTGTATCATTCACTTTAACATCCGTATAGCTTAGAGCGAGTCCAATTGTTAATAAAAAGTGAACGCCATCAACATATTCTTCTAATATGACCTTCTGTTCAGAGGCACCCTTTCGACTCCAATATTTAAAGCATCTTGTTTCATTAGCCAACTCCCCTATTTCAACAAGAAAGGCAAGTAATTGCTCCTGGAATAAATCGCTCTCTACTAGCTGATGCTCCGCCATAATTCGGTCATTCAATTTCTTTTGAATGGCAAATAAAGTTTGAATATTCATCTGTTCTCTCCCTCCTTCCATTATTATAGCAGTTTTTTTCAAATAAAATGAAACCTCTAACTAGTTGATACGTATATGTAGGAAAGTGTACACTAATTGTATCGAAGACAAGGAGGAGTCTCTATGGTTTTTTTAGTTCGCTTCTTGATCCTTGCAGCTCTCATTATTTTAGCTTATACCGCCATTAAATATTTATTTCACCCCCGTCGCAAGCTTGAACAAGCACATGAGAAAAAACAATATTACTTTTATGATGATGAAAAAGATGTCAGGAAGAATTTCTTTATCACATATAAAGGCGTTATGTTTGAAGGAGAGAAATATTTAGGCACAACAGATGATGCATTTGATATTATCACCATCTATGTTTGGGTAAAGCAGCCAGAAAAGCTCGCAGGTTTAAAGAAAGAAGACTTTCAGTTCATTGCTGAAGACATTTACTTACGGTATCCAAGTGCCAAATTAGAATGGAAAAGTCCGATAAAAGAATTTTTGAAATAACTTGCTGTGATTCCGTCTTGCTAAGAAAAGGAGCGGAATCATACAGCATAGAAGGTCCCATCATATGTGTGAGACTAGGAAAGGTCAAAAGATAAAACACCAAAGGCTTCTCCTCAGGTGCTCATGCTATCGCTTCTGAAAAAACGTATCCCATGAAATGGTCGTTTCTTTCTTACGTAATGCAAGCATAATCAATACTAAAAATATGACGAACACAATCGTCCCAGCTAAAGGTAATTCATGAATCATATCACCAAATGCTGTATACACGATGGCAGGTGGCATACTTGCTAGAAAAGACCTTTCCGTATACTGCCTAAACGATGATGTCGTCTTAATTAAATAAAATGAAATAATGTGAAAATGCACAAATGGCATAATTCTCAAGACCATCAGCTGAGCTAAATTAAGCTGGTGCTTTCCCTTCAATACCTTCTCTTGCAATCGACTTAACCTTTGGCGAAACGACGGAAATAATCCAATCACACCATAGAATAAAATACTGACTAACGTTAAACCGACAATCGAATAAATCGACCCATAAAACGTCCCAAATAAATATCCACCTAATAAACACACAAGTAAAACCGGTACGAAAAACACTTGGCGGAACACGTGCAGAAGAATAAAAAAAAGCGGTGCTAACCAGCCTGATTGCTCTATCATTTGTAGCGATCTTTCTAAAAATTCTTCCATCCTACTCGCCTCCGCTCTATTCTATGCTTCAATGGACAGGAAAATGATGAAGATAACAATGATTTGAATGATTATAATAAACGGTAGCCCTACGACAAAACGACGCTTTTTTGTCTTATGCCGAAAGCTCTTCATCCCAAGCCAGATTCCCAGACTACCACCTAACCAAGCAAGTGTAAATAACGTTTTCTCAGATATTCGTCTTTCCCCTGTTTGAGCACGTTTTTTATCTACCTTCATCACAGCATACGAAACAACTGTCCAAAACGTGATATATAGCAATAGAGCTAACATCGGCCCATCCCCCTAGCTCAATTATTGAATAAGAAAAACGCGTTAGCATCTTTTCTTATCACCTACATCTTCCTCGACTCTTCCATAACATTCATATAAAAATGGTATCTTAAAAGGTTCTTACTTCAACCTTTCAAGACACCATTTAAAAGCTCATTCATTCGCTTTTATTAGCCATTCAAGCTCTGCTTTGCTTTTTCAGCAAGTTGGGCAAAAGCTTGTTCATCATTCACTGCAAGATCGGCTAAGATCTTACGGTTCACATTGATTTCAGCAAGCTTCAAACCATGCATGAATCGGCTATAAGAAAGACCATTCATACGTGCAGCTGCATTAATACGAGTGATCCAAAGCTTACGGAAATCACGTTTCTTTTGACGACGGTCACGGTATGCATAAAGCAATGACTTCATGACTTGACCTTGTGCTGACTTAAATAATGTATGTTTTGAACCGAAATATCCTTTAGCTAACTTTAAAACCTTCTTACGACGACGACGAGCGACATAACCGCCTTTTACTCTTGGCATCGACGTTCCCTCCTTCTTTCTATCTCAAATCAGATCAGTTATTTTTTGTACGTTAACATTGAACGAATACGTTTGAAGTCTCCAGAATGAACCATTCCAGCTTTACGAAGCTTACGCTTTTGCTTTTGTGATTTATTCTTGAATAAGTGACTTGTAAATGCGTGTGAACGCTTCAGCTTTCCAGATCCAGTCTTCTTAAAACGCTTAGCAGCGCCACGGTGAGTTTTCATTTTTGGCATAACTTAGGTCCTCCTTTAATCTTGTTTCTACTCTCCTATTTCGTTTCCGTCTTAGGAGCTAACATCAGAAACATACTTCTGCCTTCCATCTTAGGCATCGCCTCGATAACAGCAATATCTTCACATTCTTTTGCTAGACGCTCTAAAACTTTACGTCCAATTTGAGAATGGGTAATCGCACGACCACGGAACCGAATTGCTGCTTTTACCTTATCTCCCTTTTGAAGAAATTTACGAGCGTTACGAAGCTTCGTATTAAAGTCATTATCTTCAATTGTAGGGCTCAAGCGAACCTCTTTCACATTAATGACCTTTTGCTTTTTACGAGTTTCCTTATCTTTCTTTTGTTGTTCATAACGGAACTTTCCGTAATCCATGATTCGGCACACTGGTGGTTTCGCATTAGGCGCGACACAAACAAGGTCAAGATTAACATTTTGCGCCATCTCAAGCGCTTCTTGCTTCGACTTCACACCTATTTGATCACCATTCGCTCCAATAAGACGAACCTCACGCGCACGAATCCCTTCATTGACCAACATATTGTCCTTACTAATAATGAGCCACCTCCAAAGGATTTTGACAAACCAAAGCAACGATCATCTACCCATGTTCTCATGCAAAATAAAAAAGCGAGGGCATACTACGCCCCCACTTTGTCCATCTAACATGAAACGTTCATACCTGCCAACCGTTTGTCGATCAGGTGAGAAGCGGGCGCTTCTTCTTGCCTAGTTCGTAATGATTCAATTGATCACTGATATACTTTACCACACAATTGTATAGGTGTCAATGCATTTAGTAAACGACTATATTAGTGTACATGTTCAGTCATAGAAAATCAACCGTTTATTTTTTCACTTCTTTTGACAATTCGTTGATGAAAGCATCCAATGAAATTGATGTTGACTCCTTTTGACCATACTTACGTACATTCACTTCCGAAGCTTCCATTTCTTTATCACCAAGTACGAGCATGTAAGGGATCTTTTGCATTTGCGCTTCACGTATTTTATAGCCTAACTTCTCATCGCGCTCATCAATTTCAACACGCATTCCTGAAGCTTGTAGCTTCTCTTGAACACTCTTTGCATAATCCATATGCACATCGAGCGACACCGGAATAACTTGTACTTGTACAGGGGCTAACCAGGTTGGGAAGGCTCCTTTATACTCTTCTAACAAGAAGGCCACAAAGCGCTCCATCGTTGAAACAACTCCACGGTGTACAACGACTGGTCGGTGCTGCTTTCCATCCTCACCGACATACGTTAAATCGAAGCGTTCTGGTAGTAGGAAGTCTAATTGAACAGTCGATAGCGTCTCATCTTTTCCAAGAGCTGTACGTACTTGTACATCGAGCTTTGGACCGTAGAAAGCTGCTTCTCCCTCTGCTTCATAATAATCCACATCCCCAAGCTCATCCATCGCCTCTTTTAGCATCGATTGAGCCTTTTCCCACATCGCATCATCATCAAAATACTTTTCCTTATCATCTGGGTCACGATAAGATAGTCGGAATGAATAATGTTCTAACCCAAAATCTTTATATACTTCACGTATTAAATGTACAACTCGGATAAACTCCTCTTTTATTTGATCAGGTCGACAGAAGATATGAGCATCATTTAACGTCATTCCACGAACACGCTGTAAGCCAGAGACTGCCCCTGACATCTCATAACGATGCATCATACCAAGCTCAGCAATTCGTAAAGGCAATTGACGATAGCTTCTCATATCTTGTTTGTAGACCATCATATGGTGTGGGCAATTCATCGGACGAAGAACAAACTCTTCATTGTCACGCTCCATAACTGGAAACATATCATCCTGATAATGATCCCAATGTCCAGAAGTTTTATAGAGCTCTGAACTACCTAAAATCGGTGTATATACATGTTGATAACCGAGACGCTCCTCTTTATCAACAATGTAACGTTCAATAATTCGGCGGACAGTGGCTCCTTTAGGTAACCAAAGTGGTAAGCCTTGCCCCACTTTTTGTGAAAGGGCAAAGATACCAAGCTCCTTACCTAGCTTACGATGGTCACGTTCCTTCGCTTCTTCTAATAAGCGTAAATGCTCCTTTAACGCTTCCTTTGAGAAGAAAGCTGTTCCATATATCCGTTGAAGCATCTTATTGTTACTATCTCCACGCCAATACGCTCCTGCAAGACTGAGCAGCTTAAATTCTTTAATTTTATTCGTAGAAGGGATATGAACGCCTCGACATAGATCAAAGAATTCCCCTTGCTCATAAATCGTCAGCATATCTCCTTCTGGAATTGCTTCAATTAATTCAAGCTTGTACTCATCACCGATGTCTTGATAACGTTGAAGCGCTTCTTCACGAGTCACCTCAATCCGCTTCACTTCTAAATTTTCTGATATAATTTTCTTCATTTCCTTCTCGATCTTAGGTAAATCTTCTGGTGTTAACGATTGTGGTGAATCAATATCATAATAAAATCCGCCCTCGATAACAGGTCCAACTCCAAGCTTCACGTCTTTATATAACCTCTTAATCGCTTGAGCCATCACATGAGCCGTACTATGTCGAACGATTTCTAATGCGTCATCCGAATCAGGTGTAATAATCGCGAACTCACCATCTTCTATAATAGGCGTACGTAAATCAAGTAACTCGCCATTCACTTTCCCAGCGAGTGCTTTCTTTTTCAAACCTGGACTAATGGATGCCGCAATGTCTTCTGTCGTCGTACCACTAGCAAATTCCTTAACAGCTCCGTCTGGAAATGTCATTTTTATTTGACCCATAATAATCTACTCCTTTACCGTTCAATCTCATTTCGCCCACCTTTTTTAGGACAACGATTTTAGCATAAAAAAACACCCATCCCTCCAAAAAAGGGACGAGTGTGGTTTCGTGGTTCCACCCTTACTTCCCACTACGCTTTTCGTAGTGGCTCTGCGCAATAACGGTTGCGTTGCCGACATTTGATACTCCACAAATCTTGTGTTTCCCTAAGTAGTTCAGAGGTGGTAAGAATCTATCTCCTGGTAAGAAGCTTTCAGCAAGTACTTCTCTCTCTGTAAACATTCGTATAGATCTCATGTCCTCATCGTAACTTTTCCTTATCTAGATCTAGAATTTCTATTATGTAGTATTATAGGGAGCACAAACGAGAAAATCAAGTCTATTTCAAAATTAACGCCACTCTTTTTCATACATTTTAAGAGGATACACGTGTAATCGTTCTTGAAATATCGATTGAATCGACATGATGACGCCATGATCTGGGTCATCAGAAAAGATATGAACCGACTTTGGTAGCATACTTACAAGTGGACTAATGACCATTTCTTCTATTTCAACTTCTTGTTCAAATACGATATCATCATTCAAATAAAACATTAATTCATCGCGAGTCAGCTTGCGAAATTGTTCATCCAAAAATGTGAAGGATTCATTATGAATGAGATAAATGATTTCCATTTTCGCTTTATGATCCTGTACGTAATGTCGAAAGCCCTCTATCATATTCTGATACTCTTGCTCAAGCATGTATTCATCAATCGCTAATTCAACACAATCAATTAAACACTCTCCATACTCTCTCAATCGAAACGTGAGAAACGGCTCATAATAAAAATCCGTTTCTTCCTCTAGATGAGTAGCAAAAGCTTCATAAATGAGCGAGCGCCTATTCATTAAATCGTTTACTCTAGGCAGTTCCTTTCGATCTCCTTCTAAAATCGCATTGGCAATACTAACAATTTGTCGCTTCTCTTCTTCATCTTGGAAATAGAACATCGTTTCAATAATATCAAGCAACCACTCTTCCTCCTGAGAGTCAATGACATAATCTGTTAATATCGAAACAATAAATGGATGAAACGCTTCATAGAAATCGACGTCTTTTTGCTTGTACTCAATGAGAAGGGAGCATGTATCATCGATCATGATGGAACCTCCTAATCCAATCATTGAGAACTTTTGAAAATAATATTCAAATTGATCGTACAATGCTTTACAATCTTCCTCTTCTTCAAAATGAATAGCAATCAACACTTATTCCCCCTTACAATAGCTTTCAGACAGGCTCTACTCCCATCGTATGAAGGAGTAAGAAGGAACATGATAAGAAAATTTCATTTGACGCTTGAAATTTTGCCTACATAAGAAATAACACAAAAGAGGCTGGAACAATAAGTATTAAAAAAAATGAGAACCCAAACAAATACAGAGTAGAGCACACTCTCCGCTACGTCCTGTAAATGTTCGGATTCTCAACTAAACACTTTTGTTATGTCCCAGCCTCTTCTTTTTGCTTCAGTCACTAATTTTGCATCACAAAATCCTTATCGGCGGTCTCGTCTTCATGATACACTTTTAAAATGTTGTATCCTGTATCTCGTTGGGCTGGAATTTTACCAGCTTCACGAATTAATTGTAACGTTAAATTCGTATTTACTTTATGTGTCGCCCCTGCAGCAGATACAACATTTTCTTCCATCATCGTGCTACCGAAGTCATTACATCCATACTGCAACGACATTTTTCCAATTTCTGGACCCATCGTGACCCACGATGATTGGAAATTAGCGATGTTATCTAAAAACAGTCGCGATATCGCCACATTTTTCAAATAATCTCTAGGTGTTAGTTTCTTTGTCTTATACATTCCCGTATTCTCTGGCTGTAATAGCCATGAAATGAAAGCTGTAAAGCATTCCGTCTCATCTTGGGCATCACGAACACGTTGTAAATGGAGAGCTCTTTCTTCAAATGATTCTCCAAACCCTATAACCATTGTCGCTGTTCCATGCATCCCGACTCGTTTCGTCGCTTTCATCGCTTCAATCCATTGTTCCCAAGTAACCTTCAAACGACTAACACGTAAGCGAGTCTCTTCTGTTAGAATCTCAGCTCCTCCACCAGGCATACTGTCTAAGCCAGCTTCATGCAATTCACGTAATACATCTTCAACAGACATATTCGAAACCTCAGCGATTTTCCACACCTCAGCAGGGGAAAAGGAATGCATCCATATGTTGTAACGCTCCTTAATCTCCTTTAGTAAATTCGTATAATAGCTAAGTGGCAAGTCTGGGTTTGTTCCACCTTGCATTAAAATCTCCGTACCGCCGACCTCTAGTGTTTCCTCTATCTTCTTAAAAATCTCTTCATTATTTAATACATAGCCTTCTTTATGCCCTGGCGCACGATAAAACGCACAAAAACGGCAATACGTATCACAGAAATTCGTATAATTCACATTACGACCAATGACAAATGTTGCAACGGGATCAGGATGCCACTTTAACATAACCTGATTAGCTGCTTCCCCCATTTTTTCTACTTCATCACTTTCATATAAAGCAACCGCATCCTCCATCGATAAACGTTCACCATTGACCGCTCTTTCTAAAATTGCATCTATGCTCATGACGTAACCTCCGTACTCTAGCAATATATGAATTCATCGTATCATAGTTAAGCATGAACGGAAAGAGAAGAAGCTCGCAAAGGGAATAAGTTCCATTATAAGCGCTTGCGTCGATTTGTCCCTTCCACCTTTACAAATGAGGTAAAATGCTTAACTCGCTCCATAATCCTCTTTGCTTTCAGTTCTTCAATTCCACCCTTATCTGAATAGGATAAATGACGTTCTAATTCTTCATAGTCATAATTAGACGTAAATAAGGTAGGGAGCTTTTCAAGCATTCGATATTGCAAAATGACACCGAGTACATCATCTCGTACCCAAGCAGAAATTGTTTCAGCACCAATATCATCTAAAATTAATACGGGAGCTCTTTTGACAATATCTATTTTCTCTTGAAACGTTCCATCACCAATCGATTGCTTCATCTCTCGAAAAAAATCAGGTGTATAGACAAGAAATGAAGGTACGCCGCGATCCTTCAATTCGTTAGCAACAGCTCCCATTAAATACGTCTTACCAACACCAAATTTACCATAAAAATATAAGCCATGACCATCTTCCCCAGGATTAGCCTCTAGTGAAAAAGATAGTGCTAAACGACTTGCTTCTTCACGACTTGGTTCATGCTCTAACGTATCGAAAGTCGCTGAAAGAATTTCTTTTGGAACATAAAACGACTTAATCATCTCACGTTGCTTACGATCTTGTTCTGCTGCCATCTTCTTCTCACATGGATGATAGGACAGCTCAATTGATTGACGAACGACTGTTAGCTTAGGCTGATAGCCCTTCATCATATTGGGACAGGCTGATAGCCCTGGACATTCTCCGCAATGAGTACGTTCCTTTTTGTATTCATATAAATTCACGAGTGCTCGTTCAATCATATCTTCTGTAATAGTAGCTTCCTGCGCCTCTAGAGCTTGACGAACAATCGAATCTTTTACTAATGTATTTCTAGCCTCTTTTAATCGATCTTGAAGCTGCTTATTCTCAGTCCATTGTTTAAGGGATTTTTGAATCGATTCCATCGGTTTCCCCCCCTATTCCTTTCGTTTATTACGCTCTGCTAACAATTCAGCAAAGCTCTTCTCTTGCTTTTGTTCCCGTTCTGCTCTCGGTTTCAATGATTGTTCATTCGCATCATTTTTCTGGTTTTCTTGCTCTTCCAACAACCATTTAGGCAATTGATCTCGACGGCTATTCGTTTTTCTTTGGCCATTTGCACGTTTTGTAGTTGTTGAATGACTATTAGATTGCTTTTTCGTTTTTTCTTGCTCTTTTAAAGCAATCATCATCGCTTCTTTTACGGTTTGAACCTTTTTTCTTGACCAGTGCCCACCTATTTTATCAACTAGCGCCTTCGAAAGCTTCATATCCTGACTCCATAATATAAAATCTAGCAAGACGTTGACAACACCCGGATTTAACTTATGATCGAGCATTAATGATTCAATTATTTTCACATCAGCTAATGGTACCTTTGCTCCACCTGAACGGATTTCAAGCAATGAGAGTGGTGATGTATTTTCGTAAAATTGGATCGTACGCTCTTCCTCAGTTAGTGCTTGGCGCTTATTCATTGTTCGCTTATTCATTGGCTGTGTTCTTAATGCCAAACCCGGCGGCTCCGTACCATGCTCTACCTTATACCATTCTTGAGCTTTTTTTCGTAGTTCTTCTATATCTACATAGTCATCATGTAATAATGCTTGTAATAAAATGCTACTCATTTCTAACGGTTCAATGCGATAGACAAAGGCAAGTCGAACAATCGCTTGCCTGACATCAACCGTTAATATTTGATCTGCATTAATCGTTGACGTTAAGCTTTTTTCTAATAGCTCAAAATCAAAATCCTCACCATTCATTTTAAAGTCATTATGATCTTTCTTCGTAATGACCTCTTGACCTTCCTTCTTTTTGAGCTCATTACTATCCTCTGACTTCAAACTAGAGACCATCTCAGAGTGATGAATCGACGTAAACACTTCGTCAAAAGCGTAGGTCACATCTTGAAATTGCTGTGAATTTAACGTTTCAATAACAAAACGATCTCTTAGCTGACGATAATGTGTTTTACCTAGTCGATTAAATAAGTATACACTTAATACATCATTTTCAAAAAAAAGTTTAGGTGTCATAGGTGGCTGTATGTCATAAATGTATGTACCACCATTATCGTCTGTCGCTTTATGTGTCTTTAATAATCCAACTGCTTCTAACTTCTTTCTCTCCTCATAAATGATTTCAAGAGAGGTTCCAAGAACAATCATCAGTTGACGATGAGTATATTCCTTACTCCAGTATTGTTCTTTCTCTAAATGAGAGAGTAACGTCACATATAAACTATTGGCAATGGCACCTATAAGTGGTTGGTACAATAATGTTATCGTCTGTTTGTCTTCCTCTGTAATGTATTGTTCAATACGTACAGAGTATCGATCGACTGGTACAAGCTTCTTCCAATGCCATGTCATTCTCAAACCTCCCTTTCTCCCATCTTCAGTTAACTCGATTTTATCTCTTGAAAGAGTAAAAAGAGCTTGCAGCATGAATTGCTTTAAGCTCCTACTCAATCACTCTTATTCATTAATTCTGTCAATTCCTTGATAAATACATTAATATCTTTAAATTGTCGATAGACAGATGCAAAGCGGACATAGGCTACATCATCGACATCTGCTAGACGTTCCATTATAAGCTCCCCTACATCTTGACTGTGAACTTCGCTCTTCCCTAAGTTACGCAGTTCACGTTCGGCACTATTGACAATATCTTCGAGAGTCTCTAATGCAACAGGACGCTTCTCACAAGCTCTAATTAAACCTCTTAACAGCTTTTCGCGATTAAACTCTTGACGAGTCCCATCCTTCTTCACGACAATTAATGGCACCTCTTCAACCATTTCAAATGTTGTGAATCGATGATGGCATTTCTCACATTCTCGTCTACGTCTAATCGAGCGCCCTTCATGACTTGGGCGTGAATCTAAAACTCGTGTTCCATTGTATTGACAGGCTGGGCATATCATGAAATCATCTCCACTACTATCATAACATTGATCCTATCATATCTCATATCAATAGCGCCTGACAAGTCATTACAATAGTTCATTCCCTAAGCTCGAACCTATGTAAGTAAGCTCTCGATCAATCTTATTATAAACATCAACGACCACTTTACGGCTATGACCAAAATCGGTCGGCAAAACGGTATCGGTTGAACACGATAAATCTACTGCTGTCTTAAATGGTTTAACCGTAATGATTGTAAGCACCAACATTTTCCGCTTTCCCTTTTTCATGTTAGCCACAATTTCTCCACGTTCTACTTCAGATCTTGCAATTTCCCACCCCGACTGTATTAAAACGTTCTCAATCGTTTGCATCGCTTTATCTTTTGTCGTCTTATAATACCTAGTTTGTAGTTCCTTCAGTTCGTTACCTTCCGTCGTTTCTGTTCGAATACTAAAAAATCGTTTTATACTACTTAATGCTCCCATCTCATCTTCACCTTTCCACCTATTCTATTACTTCTATCATACCATAGAAACGATTCAAACTGTAAGAAAATCGCGTATCCTCTTTTGTTCCGTTATCTTTTATGAATATGTAACGAAAACGTAAGCTGGCTTCAAATATGCGATCAACCGTTTTCGTTGAGAGAAAAAGTGATTAACAGGGCTGTAGCTTCTTAAATATTTCAAAAGGGCTATAAGAATCCCAGTATGATAACAGAGACGCTCATAGCCCTTTCACTTATAGTGATTTAATCATTGATTTTTCAATTTTAACAGGGCCCATTCCTCTTGGAACCTCAATCACTTCACTTGTTGATGCTTGCAAGCAATCAGCAATGAAATCAGATGCAACAGTCGGATCAAGATCTCCACACGTATATACATCAATACTTGCATAACCATGTTCAGGAAAGCTATGGATTGTTAAATGTGACTCAGAAATAATCACAACCCCACTTACACCATGAGGCGCAAACTTATGAAAGGCAACCTCACGAACCTCAGCTCCGGCCTTTAATGCAGCATCTACAAAAACTTGCTCAATATAACTCATATTATTCAACTTATCTTCATCGCAGCCCCAGAGCTCCGCAATGACATGACGACCCATTGTGTCCATCAGTTGAATCCCCCTTTACAAAAAAGATCATGCCTTCTCAAGCATGTAGGAATGCTTAGTTACACGGGGGAAAGTTAGTCCAAAGAGGTCCTAACCCAGTATGCAAAAAATCACTCCTAATTTGCTGTAATTGAAGTTCACGAAAATCAGTATACTTTGTTTAGTTTATGATTGCAACTATATTTTTTACGATAATGATGATCTCAATCCACCTTCGAATGAGGGCACTAAAAAAGTGTGATTTTTACTTTGTCAGTGCCCTTTACAAACCTGTTACCTTCTTTCATTCAAAGAGAACATGCCAATTTTGTAAAATGGAAATAAGCTGATGATGGGTCTCAGCTAATGTACGTGTATTATCAATAATCGCATCTGCCCGTTCTTTTTTTTGTTCAAGAGACATTTGTGATTGAATTCTTTCCAACGCTTCTCGTTCACTTAGCTGATTTCGTTTCATTAATCGCTTTAGCTGAGTTTCTTGATCAACATATACGAGCAATACGTTATCTACTAAGTGAAATAGCTCACTTTCATATAATAATGGGATATCATATACAATCGTCGATCTTCCCGCTGCTAGTAGCTGTTCTTTTCTTTCATTCATCCGCTCTCGAATAAGTGGATGAATGAGATCATTAAGCTGTATTCTCTTCGTTGGATTAGCAAAAATGATCTGACCAAGCTGAGCACGATTTAACGTACCATTCTCAGCTAGAACAACCTCGCCGAACCTTTCAACAATTAAGCGCAATCCAACCGAATTTGGCTCAACGACTTCACGTGCAATCAAGTCAGCATCTATAATTGGAAGACCCAAACCTTGCATCATCTTACTGACGGTCGACTTCCCACTAGCAATTCCACCTGTTAACCCAATAAACATGACGTAACTCCTTTTACGTAAAGCTAAATACACCTATCATCATTAAAAGCGCACCTGGAATAAAGGCAAATCGCTTAATAAGTAATGAGCCAGAAAAGAACCGTCCACTCTTCATTCCTAGCGTAACAAAGAGTGCACTCATGACTGCTACACTAATCGCCATCCAAACAGGTGAAAATCCAATTAATGACGCTCCAATTCCCGCGCCAAAAGCATCAAGCGACAAAGCAATTCCTAACAGCATCGCTTCTCTTCCTGTAATCGTCCCAGAATTATCAATATCAGCAACCATTGGCTTTCGTAATATTTGAATAACAATTCCTAACATTTTAATTTCAAACTTAAAGACCCATTCTTCTTCTTTTGTTTTTTCTTTTGTTTCTGCTGGTTTATACGCTTGATAAATCGCCCATCCTCCAATAAAAAGGAGAATGACACCTCCTATTGCTTCAGCGACAGCTGTTGGTAAATATGAGAGGAGCCAACTTCCAAACAACATCGCTATAAGAATAGACGTCGCCGAGCAGCCTGCTATGAATAATAATGACCGCCAAGGCAATTTCATATTACGAAGGCCATATGTTAAACCGACACCAAAACTGTCGAGACTTACCGCAAAAGCAATGGTTAATAATGAAAGTACACCTATCATATTACATGCCCCTTCCATACAACGTTACGATAGTATATGGAAAGGACTCATCCAATGTACGATTATTTTTGACAGTTTACACAGTAATGCGTACCTCTACCGGCAACAACCTTTTTTGAAATGACTGTCCCACACGTGACGCAGGCTCATCTTTTCGACCATACACGGCAAGCTGTTGCTGGAACATGCCCATCTCACCTTGTCCATTGACATAGGACTTAATCGAACTCCCACCTAATTCAACAGCTTCCTTCAGCGTTTCAACGATCGCCTTATGTAACACTTGTAGCTCTTGCTCTTGAATCGATGATGCTAAGCGAGTCGGTAAAAGCTTGGCACGGAACAGTGCTTCGTCAACATAAATATTTCCAAGTCCAACGACAAGCTTTTGATCCAATAATACAGCTTTCACCGATCGGTTCGTTCGTTCGAATACAGACTTCATTAACTTAATTGTAAATTCATTCGAAAACGGTTCAACACCTAATTGAGACAGAGGAAGCTCCTCCTCTTCCTTACCCTTTTGAAAAATATGCATCGTCCCAAATTTGCGCACATCTTGATACCGCAGCTCCGTTCCATCTGTAAATGTAAACAAAACATGCGTATGTGGTTGAAGCTGATCACATTGCTCAAATAGCCCATAACGCCCTTCCATTCTTAAATGAGAGACCAAGCTTAACTCGTCTAATTGAAATATAAGAAATTTACCGCGACGGTGAATGTCTCGAACGGTCTGTCCGATTAATGCTTGGCTAAATCGCTCAGGATCAGCAGGCTTCTTAATAATATTCCCCCAATGAACGGTTACATGTGAGATTGTTTTGTTTAGCACAAGTTGTTTTAGCGTGCGTCGAACCGTTTCGACTTCTGGTAATTCTGGCATTCTCTTCTCTCCTTACTTTGCATCGTACCACGTATCGCCATATGAAATATCCACTTTCAAAGGTACATCAAGTGATACAGCTTGCTCCATTACTTCAGGAACTAGCTCCATCATCGAATCAAGCTCGTCTTCCGGTACCTCAAATATTAATTCATCATGAACTTGTAATAGCATTCGACTTTTCACTTGACGCTTTTCCATTTCCTTTGCCATCTGCACCATAGCTTTTTTGATAATGTCGGCGGCAGTCCCTTGAATAGGTGTATTCATCGCCGTACGTTCAGCAAAGCTTCTCTTATTGAAATTTCGACTTGTTAAGTCTGGTAAATATCGTCTTCGCTGGAGTAATGTCGATACGAATCCTTTTTCACGGGCATCTGCAACCGTCTGGTCCATATATTCCTTTACGTTCGGGTAACTGTTGAAATAGCGTTCAATAAATTCCGCAGCTTCTTTTCGGGTAATATTCAAGTTTTGCGATAGTCCATAATCACTTATTCCATATACAATTCCGAAATTGACGGCTTTGGCACTTCTTCGCATTTGTGATGTAACATCTTCTTCTTTAACATGAAAAACATCCATTGCTGTTTTCGTATGAATATCCATATTTTGATTAAATGCCTCGATTAGTTTTTCGTCACCAGCAATATGTGCCAGAACACGTAATTCAATTTGTGAATAGTCCGCTGCAACCATTTTCCAGCCATTTGTCGCTGGTACGAAGGCTTTACGAATTTTTCTTCCTTCTTCTAAGCGAATTGGTATATTTTGCAAATTAGGATCAGTGGAGCTTAAACGCCCGGTTTGCGTTAACGCTTGATTATACCTCGTATGAATTTTACTCGTATCCTTTTTAATAACCTTCGATAATCCTTCAATATAGGTTGATTTCAATTTTCCTAACTGACGATAATGAACAATATACTCGGCAATTTCATGTTCGACAGCCAATTTTTCAAGAACATCTGCTGAGGTTGAATAACCTGTTTTCGTCTTCTTTACAGGAGGTAATTCGAGCTTCACAAATAAAATCTCTCCTAATTGCTTCGGAGAATTAATATTAAATGACTCTCCAGCTAAGGAGTGAATGGTTTTCTCAAGCTCTGCTAAACGCTTTTCTAAATCCTCGCCCATCTTATTCAGCATATCTTGATCAACTTTCACACCGTGCTTCTCCATATGACCTAAAACGATTGAAAGTGGCATTTCAAGTTCGCGATAGAGCTTGTCCTGTTCATTCGTGACAAGTTCTTCTTCAAGCTCTGATTTCAAACGATAGACAGCCTCAGCCTTTCGGACAATATGTGTTGCAAGCTCTGTGTCTTCCGGTAGCTTTTGTTTTGCTCTTTTTCCATATACAACCTCATCCGCCTGAACAATTGTCATCCCTTTTCGACTCGCCACATCATGAATGTCATGAGAGGATAGCGAAGGGTCTAGTAAATAAGAAGCCATTTGGACATCAAAGTCCACACCATTCATAACAGCTCCCTTCCATGCTAGAGCAACGACACTCTTCTTCGCATCAAACACCCACTTCTTACAACGATCATCCTCTAACCACTCAAGAAATTCCTCTGATGCCAACGCATCTTCAGCCTTAATAAACAATCGCTTGTTTTTGTTTACGATGGCAACTCCATTTATTTCAGCTTGATGATAGTGCTCATCTAATACTTCTACTAAAACAGCTGATTCTACCCCAAGATCGGTTTTCTTCACTTCACGAACAATATCATAGTCTAACTCCTCTACTTCACCCTGTTCGACTTCGACATCTAGCTTCTCTAACAAAGAAGTAAATTCTAATTCCTTTAGTAAATGGACAACTTCATTCGTATCAAACTTGCCAAATTCATATTGATCTAAAGCTTCTTCAATAGGAACCTCTAAGAAAATGGTTGCTAATTCTTTACTCATTAACGCTTGTTCACGGTTTTCCTCTAAGCGTTCCTTCATTTTCTTGCCAGAAATCTCATCAATTGAATGAAGAACATTTTCCACCGTTCCATATTGCTTCAACAGCTTAAGGGCTGTCTTCTCACCGATTCCAGGAACGCCTGGTATATTATCAGAACTATCTCCCATTAATCCTTTCATGTCAATAATTTGTTCAGGTTTAATACCATACTTTTCTTCGATCATCCCTAGGTCATATGCTTCAACATTCGTAATTCCTTTTTTCGTTAATACGACTGTCACGTTATCATCTACTAATTGTAATAAATCTTTATCTCCGCTATATACTTTCACTTCCCACTTTTTTTCTCCAGCTTGTTTGGCTAACGTTCCGATAATATCGTCAGCCTCATATTGCTCCGCCTCATATCGCGAAATCTTATAAGCATCAAGTAGCTCCCTTACGAGAGGGAATTGCTCTGATAATTCTGGAGGGGTTTTCTGTCTTCCTCCTTTATACTCCTTATATGTCTTATGGCGAAATGTTGTTTTCCCTGCATCGAATGCTACAAGCATATGAGTCGGTTGTTCTTCTTCAATAATTTTCATTAACATCATTGCAAAGCCATATACCGCGTTTGTATAAACTCCTTTTTGGTTATTTAACAATGGCAACGCAAAAAAAGCACGATATGCAATACTATTTCCATCAATTAATACGAGTTTACTCACACTCATTGCCCCTCTCTAAACGTTCATTCTTCCCTTTATTGTATCATAGTTATTATATCTTATAGCACGGTTACACATTAAACGAAGAGAGAGAAAATCAGAAAGCAATGTTGCCTGTTTTGGAAAGCTTGATACGAGTGAAGCCATTGCTAATCAAATGAAAGGCACTGAAAAAGTACAAATCGACTTTTTCAGTGCCCTCGAAAATCACATATCATGATTTTCTCTCCATGAAACTCTTTTATTCAATATATCCTAATAGTAAGCGTGCATACGGAGAATCGGCAGGAAGAACGATAACTGTCTCATCATTAATCGTCGTTTCATAAGATTGTAACGTTCGGTATAACTGATAAAATTCAGTATCTTGGCCAAATGCGTCATTATAAATACTCGCCGCATCGGCTTCCCCTTCACCAATAATTTCATTAGCATCAGCATTGGCTGTCGCAATCATCTCTTGTACTTCTCGATCCGTCTCAGACTCGATTCGATTTGCTTCCGCTTCCCCTTGTGACAAATATTCTTGAGCTGTCGATTCACGTTCAGAAATCATCCGACGATAGACGGCTTCCTCATTTTCACTAGGTAAATCCGTACGTTTCATACGCACGTCTGTTATACTAATCCCGTAATTTGAACGTTCTAGCGCTTCATTCACACGATCACGTACAAGCTCATTAAAGCTTCCGCGCGACGATTTCTCTTCATTAATAATTTCATCAAAATCAAGCTGCCCTAGCTCTGCACGAATGGCAGAAAATATTTGCTCCCCCATAATAGCTTCTGCACGTTCAAGTGTAACCGCCGTCGAAATCATTGCTTGTGGGTCATCGACTCGCCAAACGACATAATGATCGGCTAACATTCGCTTTTTATCCCGTGTATTAATTTCAGCCGGAGGAATATCATAGATCATTTGATACTTTGGAACAGAAGTGACTGATTGAATAAATGGGATTTTGTAGCTTAAGCCTGGCTCCTCTTCAATACGTACCACTTCTCCAAACTGTCTTACAACTTTATACTCGCCTTGCTCGACAATAAATAAATTACTTATAATCGTCACAACAATCACAATAAGAAGAACTAATACTGCACCTAACTTTAAATAACGGCGCCATTCCTCGCCAGATCTCTTCTTTTCATTAAGGTCAACAATATTTTCATCACTCATTATTTGTGCCTCCTTCCGCAGCTGGTGCCTGTTGCTGCTGACGTTCAAGAGGACGAATAGGTAAGTAATTCACCGTATCATTTCCGTCCATGATGTAAATTTCAGTATCAGGTAACACTTGATCGAGTGTCTCTAAAATGAGTCGCTGTCGTGTAACTTCCGGATTAACGATATATTCATTATAAAGAGCATTAAACTTAGCAACATCACCACGAGCTGTTTCGATTCTTTCCGTTTTCGTTCCTTCAGCACGAGAAATGATTGCATCAATTTCCCCTTGCGCTTCATTCACTTCCTGATTCCGATATCGTTCAGCTTGGTTAATTCTCGTTAATCGCTCTTCGCGAGCATCGGTCACTTCTGTAAAAGCACGTCTTACTTCCTCAGTAGGTAGCTCAACATCTTGAAGTCTCACATCTTGAATACTAATACCAATATCATAAATTTCAAGTAAATCGACTAGGTTATCAAAAACCTCTGCCTCGATTTCTGGTCGTTGGTCTGTTAGTGCTTCGTCTACTGTCGAACTCCCTATGACACCACGTAATGAAGCAGATGTCGCATTATATAATAGATCCTCTGGTTCTTTTGTACTAAATAAATATTTTTCAGGATCGGTAATGCGCCATTGTACAGCCAAATCAGCAAATAGAATATTCTCATCTCCTGTGATCATCTTTGCCTCATCTGTAAATTCAATGACCTCACCGCCATCTTCCTCATAACCTACTTGCAAATTATACGTTCCACGTGACAAAATTTCGACCTTCTGAATCGGCCATGGTAATTTAAAATTTAGCCCAGGCTCTGTCACCGTATCCTCGACTTTACCAAATGTAATAACAGCTGCTTGCTCTGACTCATCAACGATATACCAGCCGGTCACTAAAAATAATACGAGTATAGCTGCTGCTATAGTGGACACAAAACCTACAATGATTTGCTTAACCGTCATCTAACCATCCTTTCTCTCTTCGTTTACCATTTTAATATACGTGCGACTATAATCATAGGTTTCAAACAATTATTCTTTTCTACTCTTTATTCTCATCTTATAGGGCGTGTTTGTTCACAAAGAGGAAAAACCACTCCTTTTTGAACAGCCTCTTATATGAATGAGTTCTAACAAAAAAATAGAACGAAAGCAACTGGGAAGCTTTCGTTCTTAATGGGGATATAAATCCTTTGCAGCAACTTGCTTCACAAAGGAAACTAACCGTTCATCTAACAGTATAACCCCTATATGTAAAATACAAATAAAGCTCATGTAAATTTTGTGTAAACTCATAACATGATTCGAAATAAAAATATGGCTTCAGACGTCTCATTTAAGAGTCATTCTCTCTTTCTGTTAAAAATAATCGAAAAGGTCGTTCCTTTTCCGAGCTCACTTTCCACATTGATTTTCCCTTCATGTGCTTCAACTAAATGCTTCACAATGGCAAGGCCTAAGCCAGTACCTCCCGAATGACGACTTCTAGCAGGATCCACTCGATAAAAGCGCTCAAAAATTCGCGGCAATACATCTTGACTAATTCCAACTCCTGTATCACTGACTCGAAGCTCAACTGCCTCTTCTGTACGATTAACCTTAACATTTATACTACCGCCGTTTGGTGTATACGTAATCGCATTATGAATTAAATTAATGATAATTTGCTTAATTCGCTCTGGGTCTCCTTCAAATTCACAATGCTGTTCACTTACAAATTGAAGATCAATCTCTTTTTCTTTTGCCTTTTCTCTTAGAAGCTGAGCCACATCATCAATAATGCTATTTAAATCGACATCTTGCCAATGTAACTGAAAGACATCTTTTTCAATTCGTGAAAGCTCCAATAAGTCATGAATAAGTCGTTGTAATCGGTCGCTTTCCTTATTAATAATATTCAAAAATTTAATCCGTAGTTCTTCGGATTCCATCGCACCATCTAGAAGTGTTTCTGTAAACCCTTTAATTGAAGTAACAGGAGTCTTTAATTCATGCGACACATTTGCGACAAAATCCTTTCTGATTTGCTCTAGCTTCTTCAACTCAGTAATATCATGTAAAACGAGAGCAATCCCCTTCAATCTCCCATGATTACTAATAATCGGTGCGCCATGAACATCAAAATGCCTCATCTCATACAAAACTGGAAAGCTTACTTGCTTGCTTTGCTTCTGTTCGGTAATAAAAATGTTTTGAATAACTCGAATTAATTCTTTATGCTTAATGACATCGTAATATAATTCATTTAACCATACATCGGTACGTTCCCCGAATATCTCATCACATGTCCGATTAATTAAGGAGATATCTCCCCTCATTCCGATTAACAATAAGCCACTACCCATATTTTCAATTAATGTTTCCATATGTTCTTTTTGTACTTGGTGCCGTCGTGTCAGCTGCTCTAAATTATATGCTAATACATTAATTGATTTAGTTAGTAAACCGATTTCATCGTGTTTACTTTCATATGTCCTCGCTTTAAAATTACCTTCAGCTAATTCAATCGCAACGTTCGTAGCATTTTCAACCGGCCTAATCATTTGATCAGCAATGCGATATGTAATATACACCATAACGAAAAAGGCAATTGTAAAGCACACAAAAATAATCGTCCAAATGGTTCGACTCATTCCATGAATATCACTTGTCGACAATCCTAATCGTACATAACCAGCGACATCATTATGCTCCCTAATTTCGACTGCATAATAAAGTAATTCATCTTGCACGGTATGACTAAAACGAATCTCTGTCCCTTCGTCACCAACTAACAAATCTTGAATTTCCGGCCTTCCCAAATGATTATCCATCATTTCAGGATCAGTAGCGGATTCACCTATTACTTCACCGTCTGGAAACATAATCGTTACACGAGCTTCAAGTTTATTCGAAATTTTCTCTGCCAAAGTCTGCGCTCTCTCTCGACTTAACGGTTCTTCTTCTAACATATAAGCAGCTAAGTGTGTTTCTTTTTCAATACGCTCCTTTACATGGTTCATATAATAATTTTCATATATTTGACCAATCACAAACGCCAAAGCTGCCAATACACATAAAATAACGAGTAAAACCGAAAATACGAGTTTATAGCGAAGCTTATGCATCTAGTTGTGGCTCCTCTAATTTATAGCCTAAGCCACGAATCGTTTTAATGTATATCGGTTTTTTCGTTGAAGGTTCAATCTTCTCACGTAAATGACTAATATGAACATCGACAATACGTGTATCACCAACAAATTCATAATTCCAAACAGCATTTAATAATTGATCTCGTGTCAAGACACGTCCCTTATGATTAAAAAGATATAGTAAAAGTTCAAATTCTTTTGGTGTTAGCTCTAATGATCTTTCCTTATAAAATACTTCATAGTTATCAGGGTACAGTTTGACATCACCACAAACTAAATAGTCGTCACTAGCCTCAGCTTCGTCAACGATTTTCGTTTGCGCTCTTCTTAATATCGCTCTTACTCTAGCAACGACTTCACGAGGGCTAAAAGGCTTTGTCATATAGTCGTCTGCTCCTAATTCTAGCCCTAACACCGTGTCAAATTCATCATCCTTTGCCGTAAGCATTAAGATCGGAATTTGTACCTTATTCTCTCTAAGCTGCTTACACACATCAAGACCATTCACCTCAGGTAACATTAAATCAAGCACCATCAAATGAAACGACTCAGCTTGAGCAATTTGCAATGCTTTAGCACCATCATTTGCCGTCACAACTTCATATCCAGCTTGCTCTAAATTAAATTGCAACAACGTTACAATCGATTCCTCATCGTCCACTACCAAAATACGCTGGCTCATACATTCTCCTCCAAACTCCAACAAACTAGATTGTAACGGTTAGTGATATCCCATTTTTTCTTCTCTATTTACCCATTATTTTACTACTTCTATGTAAAGAAAAGCAACCGTCTATCGTTTCCTAAAACGGTTGTTCTTCCTTATCTAGCTCCAGCAAACAGGCCGCCAACCCAATTGTTGTCCTATTCTTTTCCCCTCCTCCGCATAAAGAGTGAGCACTGAAAAAGTCCTTTCTAGTAACTCAAAGAAGAGTAATGGCTCAGCTCGTTGCGCGCCGTGCTATGAGAAACCCACTCATTGCAAGGCTTTCAAAATCGGGCAACGGCTACGCGCATTACTTAAAGGCCACTGAAAAAGTTAAAACCAAACTTTTTCAGTGGCCTTGCATAAAGCAAAGGGGGACAAGAAATTTACTCTTTCGGCAATGCCTTCATAACGTTCCGGACAGAATCAACTGATTTATCTAATGCCGCTTGTTCCTCTTCGGTTAAATCTAACTCAATCACCTTTTCTATTCCGTCCCCACCTAGAACAGTTGGTACACCTAAATACAAGTCTTCATAGCCATATTCACCTTCAAGATACGCAATCGTCGGTATGATACGCTTCTTATCCTTTAGAATAGCTTCAACCATCTGTGTCAGTGAAGCAGCTGGAGCGTAATAGGCACTTCCATTCCCTAACAAGCTCACAATCTCTCCGCCACCTTTACGTGTCCGTTCAACAATCGCATCCATTCGATCTTTTGAGATAAGCTTGTCGAGTGGGACTCCACCTGCAAAGGAATAACGAATAAGCGGAACCATATCATCACCATGACCACCTAGAACAAATCCCGTAATATCTTCAATCGAAACTTGTAATTCTTGTGCAACAAAAGTACGGAAACGAGCAGTATCTAGCACACCAGATTGTCCGATAACACGATTTTTCTGGAACCCAGATTCTTTATAGACTGTGTATGTCATCGCGTCAGCAGGATTTGTTAATACAATAATATAGCAGTTGGGTGAATACTTAACCACCTGCTTCGTAACGGACTTCATAATTCCGGCATTCGTACTAACAAGATCATCACGACTCATTCCCGGCTTCCTAGCAATACCTGCCGTTATAACGACAACATCTGAATCCTTCGTTTCTTCGTAGTTAGATGTCCCAATGATAATAGAATCCGTTCCTATAACAGGTGTTGACTCAAGCATATCTAATGCCTTTCCTTTTGTTGGATCTTCATTTTGCGGGATATCGACTAATACAACATCTCCTAATTCCTTTTGAGCCACCATCAATGCAGTAGTGGCTCCAGTAAATCCACCACCGATAACAGAGATCTTTCTACGTTTAATCGCCATGCTTTGTTCCACTCCCTATCATTAAATTAGAAAAACCACGTGTCAACGTCACTGAAAAAGTTTGGTTGTTAACTTTTTCGGTGACCTTTCAGTCTTTTCTTCCAAAAGGCGTATAACAGGTTTAGCGAACGCCTTCCTCATAATTTCCTTTCATCTAACTAGATCGAGACTCCCAGAGCATTATAGAAAAAGCATATACTTTTGTTTCTCCTATAGCTCTTCTGAAGAACTTTCCAAAGCAATCGAGCAAAAATTCTCCACTATTAACGTACGCATCCAAGGTGAAAAATTGCCTCATTTTTATGAAAGAAGCAGTTCCAAATGGGGATTTCCCAATTGGAACTGCCAAGCTTTTTAAGAGAGCTTTTCAAACACGCTCTTAAAGGTTTTTAATTAATTCATCAGCAAAGCCTGAGCATGATACTTCAGTCGCTCCATCCATTAAACGAGCGAAATCGTATGTGACAACTTTACTTCCGATTGTTTTATCCATTGAATCCATAATAAGATCAGCTGCTTCATTCCATCCTAAGTGACGAAGCATTAATTCCCCTGAAAGAAGAACAGATGAAGGGTTTACCTTATCTAACCCTGCGTACTTAGGTGCAGTACCATGAGTCGCTTCGAAAATAGCATGTCCAGTATCATAGTTAATATTAGCACCAGGTGCAATTCCAATTCCACCTACTTGAGCAGCAAGTGCATCAGAAATGTAGTCACCATTTAAGTTCATTGTTGCCACAACATCGAACTCTTTTGGACGAGTTAAGATTTGTTGCAAGAAAATATCAGCAATAGAATCTTTCACGATGATCTTACCTGCAGCTTCAGCTTCAGCTTGTGCTTTATCAGCCGCTTCACGACCTTCAGCCTCGACAATCTCATCATATTTAGCCCATGTAAATACTTTTTCACCAAATTCACGCTCAGCTACTTCATAACCCCAAGACTTAAATGCACCCTCAGTAAATTTCATAATGTTACCTTTGTGTACTAGTGTAACACTCTTACGTCCTTCATCAAGTGCATATTGAATAGCGGCTTTCACAAGACGCTCTGTTCCTTCTTTTGAAACTGGCTTAATACCAATACCAGACGTTTCAGGGAAACGGATTTTCGTAGCACCCATTTCATTTTGTAAGAATTCAATCACTTTCTTAGCTTCATCCGTACCTTCTTGGAATTCAATTCCTGCATAGATATCCTCAGAATTTTCACGGAAAATAACCATATTCGTATCCTCAGGACGTTTAACTG
Organism: Halalkalibacter hemicellulosilyticusJCM 9152; assembly: GCF_000513115.1. GTDB lineage: Bacteria > Bacillota > Bacilli > Bacillales > Bacillaceae_D > Halalkalibacter > Halalkalibacter hemicellulosilyticus. Next base: position 43,806 of record NZ_BAUU01000009.1, on the reverse strand, counting down.
GTGAAGGAACACCTTGGAAATAACGTACTGGGCGTAAGCACGTATATAAATCTAACTCTTGACGTAAAGCAACATTTAATGAACGAATTCCACCACCAACAGGAGTTGTTAAAGGACCTTTAATTGCAATAATATATTCACGAACCGCTTCTAATGTTTCATCAGGTAACCAAGAACCCGTTTCGTTGAATGCTTTCTCACCAGCAAGAATTTCTTTCCACTCAATCTTCTTCTCACCGTTATATGCTTTCTCAACTGCTGCATCGATAACACGTGAAGCCGCTGCCCAAATGTCAGGACCTGTCCCATCTCCTTCAATAAATGGAATCACAGGATTATTTGGTACGTTTAACACACCATTATTTACTTTAATTACTTCTCCGTTTGCCATAATTACTTTCCCTCCTAATAATAATTAAACCTATCCAACTTTTAATCTATGTACAGAGGGAGACAATTGCTCCCTCTCCGTACTCCATTATGAACGTTGAGCCAGTGGTACATAACTTCTTTTTTCAGGGCCAACATATTCCGCACGCGGACGGATGAGACGATTATTGCTGTACTGTTCTAAAATGTGAGCCGTCCAACCAGACGTACGACTTACAGCAAAAATCGGTGTAAATAAATCACTCTTTATCCCTAAACTATGGTACACGCTTGCTGAGTAAAAGTCTACATTCGGCAGTAAACCTTTTTCAGTTGTAACCATTTCGTTAATCTTTGCTGACATTTCATACCACTTTGTTTCACCCGTAATTTCAGTGAGACGTCTTGACATTTCCTTCAAATGTTTAGCACGTGGATCACCATTTTTGTATACACGATGGCCAAAGCCATAATCTTCTCTTTATTATCTAGTGCTTTGCGTATATAAGGTTCCACATTCTCTACTTTTTCAATTTCCTTTAACATATTCATAACGCTTCATTCGCGCCACCATGCAAAGGTCCTTTAAGAGCACCAATTGCAGACGTGATACCTGAATACATATCAGATAAAGTCGCTACACAGACACGTGCAGTAAACGTGGATGCATTTAACTCATGGTCAGCATGTAGAACTAAAGCCTTGTTGAATGCATTAATCGAAATCTCGTTTGGCTCTTCACCAGTAAGCATATAAAGGAAATTAGCAGCAAATCCTAAATCCTTACGAGGTGCCACAGGTTCGAGACCGTCACGAACTCGAGAAAACGCTGTCACAATCGTAGGAATCTTTGCTTGAATCTTAATGGCCTTCAAACGGTTTGCTTCCTCATCCATTATATCAGCATCTTCATCGTAAAGAGCTAAGCTTGAAATAGCAGTACGCAAAGCTGCCATTGGATGAACCTTATCAATTGGATAAACCTTAAATTGATCAATTAGCTCTTGAGGAATAGGCGCATGGTTCCTTAATTCTGTTTGCAACTGACGCAATTCCTCTTCATTTGGTAAATGACCGTTCCATAATAAGAAGATAACCTCTTCAAAGCTAGCATTATCTGCTAAATCATCAATGTCATACCCTTGGTACGTTAAGACACTTTCGATAATCGAACTAACACTTGACGTCGTTGCTACAATACCCTCTAGACCACGAGTAGTACTCACGTAAACCTCTCCTTTTCTCCTTTGTTGTCTTAGCCTCCACACACTAGTAAATGCTTACATTTCTCATCATATTTACAATGGATTAAGCACCTTTTATGTACTAGAAATAACTCACATGTTCCATTATAACGATTATTCACTATTTTGTGAACGTTTTAGCTCAAACTATTTCTTTGAAGATTTAATTTTACTAATCACCTTCTAGTCATAATTATAAAATTCCCATTTTGGATCATCTTATGAATGATTCTTGTAAGGAAGGCCTTCACATAGCCTCTTGTTTTAGGTATAAGCAAGAAGAAACCAAATGCATCTGTTAAGAAACCAGGTGTTAACAACACGACTCCGCCTACTAAAATACAAAGGCCATCCAAAATCACATTATTAGGTAGCTGCCCTTGCTGCATTTGCAATTGTGCAACCTTCAGCGCCTGTAATCCCTCTCTTTTAGCTAACCATGCGCCTAAAACACCCGTCGAAATAATTAGTATAATCGTTGGCCATATTCCTAGTGCATATCCGGATAAAATTAATAGTCCCACTTCAAGTGCAGGTACTACAATTAAGAGTAAGATTAGAAATCGAAACATAAGCGTTCCCTTCTTTCATTTAGCGATATGTCCATTCTACCTCTAATTAGCCCTAAAATGGAAGAGAAGGTGCTCCAAAAAGGTTTCATTATAAACCTCATGGAACACCTCCTCCATCATAAGTCGTTATTTATTATAGTACACTCGTATGTCCGCGATAAATATCACCACGTGAGCTATCAACGGTAATTTCTTCTCCCTCTTCAAACAAGCCTAATGCTCCTTCAACTCCAACGATAACAGGAGTACTCAAATCGAGCCAACAACTGCCGCATGAGAAGTTAATCCACCTTCTTCGGTAATAACAGCTGCTGCTTTTTCAAATGCAGGAATCATGTCCTTATCTGTACTAAACGTAATAAGAATCGAATGTTCGGTTGTTTTTTCATTTGCTTCTTCTGCATTTCGAGCAATTACCACACGTCCCGCTGCTGTACGACGTCCTATACCTTGGCCTTTAGCAACAACTTCACCAATAAGGTGAACCTTCATAATATTCGTCGTTCCAGGCTCATTAATTGGAACTCCTGCTGTAATAACGACAAGATCACCTTGCTTGATTTCACCTGTGTTCATCGCAAAGTCAATCGTTGACTCAAACATTTCATCTGTAGAATCAGCCGATTTTCCAAGTACAGGCTTGACTCCCCATACAAGATTCAGCTTACGAATGACCTTGTCATTACTCGTTACTGCAATAATAGGAGACAACGGACGATATTTCGATACGATTCGTGCTGTATGGCCACTTTCTGTTGCGGTTAAAATCGCAGCAGCTGACAGGTTTGATGCGGTATGGGCAACTGATTGACCGATCGCACTCGTGATCGATGTTTGTGCTTCCTTTGTCTTCTTACGCAGAATTGCATCATAATTCAATGCGCTTTCTGTTCTAGTTGCAATATTGTTCATTGTTTCAACCGATTCAACTGGATAATCCCCCGCAGCCGTTTCACCTGAGAGCATAATTGCATCTGTACCATCAAAAATCGCATTAGCCACATCGCTTGCTTCTGCACGAGTTGGACGCGGATTGCGCTGCATTGAATCTAGCATTTGAGTTGCTGTAATAACAGGCTTTGCTACCGCATTACAGCGTTTGATGAGCTCTTTTTGAACTAATGGAACATCCTCAGCAGGGATTTCAACTCCAAGGTCTCCACGAGCCACCATTAATCCATCAGAGATTTCAAGGATCTCCTCGATATTATCGACACCCTCTTGATTTTCAATCTTAGATGATATGAATTTCACTACCACCATGTCCATCTAGAAGCTCACGAATTTCAAGAACATCGGATGCACGACGTACAAATGAAGCAGCAATAAAGTCGACACCTTGTTCTATACCAAATTTAATATCCGCAATGTCCTTTTCTGTAATCCCTGGTAAATTAACACTTACATTCGGTACATTAACTCCCTTTTTATTTTTTAATAGACCATCATTTAAAACCGTTGTCACAAGTTCATTTTCACGAACTTCCTTCACTTCAAGGCCGATTAAACCATCATCTAGTAAAATCTGAGAGCCTGGTTCGACATCTTGAACAAGCCCAGGGTAAGTAACAGAAATCTTATCTTTGTTCCCTACCACTTCTGTCATTGAAATAATCAACTCTTGTCCAGATACTAGTTCAGCTGCTCCACCTTCAAGTGTTTGTGTGCGAATTTCCGGACCTTTCGTATCAAGTAAAATTGCTACTTCTTTCCCCGTACGTTTCACGGCTTCACGAATGTTCTTAATTCGGTTACCATGCTCCTCGAAATCCCCATGCGAAAAATTAAGACGAGCCACATTCATTCCAGCTTGAATTAATTGTTCAAGCTTTTCTACTGATTCACTTACAGGTCCTATCGTACAAACAATCTTGGTTTTACGCATAATTGCCTCCCATTATCTTGTTCCTATTTTTTTATTCTAGAGGTTGTTCAAAAGGGCGTTTTTTCATTTTTGAATGACCTCGAAGCTTTGAGTGTAGTCGCTACATCTTTTTAAAGTCTTGTGGTGAGTACTTTTCTCGCCACAAGACGCGTAGCAAACGGAGCCATTCCACGCTCTCTATATTGATAATTCTTGAGATAAAGTGTACATTCCTAGGTCAATCGTATGCTTACGAGAAAGAGCTTCATCAATGTCATGATACACTAGCTCATTCTTCTCAATTCCTACAGTGATTCCTGCCTTACCAGTAAGTAAATGGTCAACCGCTTTCGCCCCGAGTCTACTCGCTAGCACGCGATCAAATGCTGTTGGAGAACCCCCACGCTGTATATGACCTAATACAGTCACACGCGTTTCTAAGTTCATTTCCTTCTTAATGCGCTCTCCAAATTCAAAGCCACTTCCTACACCTTCGGCTACAACGATAATACTATGCTTCTTACCACGGTCTTGTCCACGTTTCAAACGTGCAATTACGTCACTCATTTCATAATCTGCTTCTGGAATGACAATCGTTTCCGCACCATCGGCTAATCCTGACCACAATGCCAAATCACCGGCATGGCGTCCCATTACTTCAACTACGTATGTACGCTCGTGAGATGTAGCTGTATCACGAATTTTATCAATTGCATCAATGACTGTATTTAATGCTGTATCAAAACCAATTGTAAAATCAGTTCCTGGAATATCATTATCAATTGTACCTGGAACACCAATTGTTGGGAAGCCATGCTCTGTTAGTTTTTGTGCACCTCTAAATGACCCATCTCCGCCAATGACGACTAGACCTTCAATCCCAAATTTATTTAACTGTTCAATTCCTTTCTTCTGACCTTCAAGTGTCTTAAATTCTTCGGAACGAGCTGTATACAGCATCGTACCACCACGGTGAATAATATCACCAACTGAGCCTAATTCCATTTTTTTTATGTCACCAGCCATTAGGCCAGCATAACCATAATAAATCCCATATACCTCTAGGTTATGATAAATTCCTTTGCGAACAACTGCACGAATAGCAGCGTTCATTCCTGGCGAGTCACCACCACTTGTTAACACTCCAATTCTCTTCATATTCAAACAATCCTCCTCTAATCAATCATCATATATTGCGAAAAGTTCCACAATGCTGCATGCTTGTGTACTTTTACCCTCCATTTTATTACACGATAACTTAACAAAATCATATCATTTTATTCGTTCTAAAAACAGATCGGTTCAATATTACTATTGACATGAAACAGGAAGCTCAAACGTATCCCGTTTTTAAAAATAACACTTTCGTTGCACAAATACAATACAGAACCTACCAAATAGAAAAACTACACCCTATCGTGAGGATGTAGTTTTTCTTTAATTTATAGGCATGGTATCGGTTACACTAGAATATTGTCCAATTTTTTTGTATTTTTGATACCGCTGTTCAATGAGATCTTCTTCACTAAGATGGCTCAATACAGAAAGCGAGCGTTCAATCACTTCATCAATCGCTTCTGCTTGTTCTTTAACATGACGATGCGCGCCGCCCTTAACTTCACGTACAACTTCATCAATTACACCTAATTCTTTTAAGTCTGGAGCAGTGATCTTCATTGTCTCTGCAGCCTTTTGAGCGAGTGAGGCATCTTTCCATAGTAAAGCAGCCGCACCTTCAGGAGAAATGACGGAGTATGTTGAGTTCTCAAGCATATGCAAATGATTTCCTACGCCTAATGCTAATGCGCCTCCACTTCCACCTTCTCCAATAACAATACAAATAACAGGAACAGTTAAGCCTGCCATCTCTAGTAAGTTCCTAGCTATCGCTTCACTTTGTCCTCGTTCTTCAGCTGCCTTCCCGGGGTAAGCACCCTTCGTATCTATAAAACAAATAATTGGTCGTTTAAATTTATCAGCCTGTTTCATTAGTCGCAACGCTTTACGGTAGCCTTCTGGATGAGGCATGCCAAAATTGCGGTGAATATTTTCTTTTGTATCTTTACCGCGTTGGTGACCAATAACGGTAATAGGAGTCCCTTTATATTTCGCAATCCCTCCAACAATCGCTGCATCATCGCCATACAATCGATCTCCATGCATTTCAAGAAAATCAGTAAATAAGTGCTCAATATAATCAAGAGTCGTAGGGCGGTCGTTATGACGAGCAATTTGAACACGTTCCCAAGGTTGTAAATTGCCATAAATATCTTGCTCTAACTGTTGAAGTCTCTTTTCTAACTTTTTAATTTCATCTGTTAAATCGATTTCCTTTTCTTCTGTAAAGGAGCGAAGCTCGTTAATTTTATCTTTTAATTCAACAATCGGTTTCTCAAAGCCTAAATTAGTCGCCATTGGTTTCACCTCCTTGATGTATATCTAAAATCGTCGTTAATGTCTCTTTCATTTCATTTCGTGGAATAACCCGATCAAGCTGACCGTGCTTCAATAAAAATTCAGCTGTTTGAAAGTCCTCAGGTAACTCTTGTCGAATCGTTTGTTCGATAATTCTTCGCCCTGCAAATCCAATTAATGCTTTTGGTTCAGCAAAATTGTAGTCACCAAGTGAAGCAAAGCTAGCTGAAACCCCTCCTGTCGTAGGATGAGTCATAATCGAAATAAATAATCCACCTTGTCGGTTTAGCTTCTGTAACGCAGCACTCGTCTTAGCCATTTGCATTAAGCTTAAAACACCTTCTTGCATTCTTGCCCCACCTGAAGCAGAAAACAATATAAAAGGAATGCCTTTTTCAATCGCATCTTCAACAGCTCTTGTAATTTTTTCACCGACGACAGAACCCATACTTCCCATTCGAAAACGTGCATCCATTACGGCCATAACAGTAGGTAAACCATTGATCGTACCATAACCTGTTACAATCGCTTCATTCAATTCCGTTTTCTTGCGGTCTGATTCTAATTTTTTTTCATATGTTGGGAACTCTAATGGATTCTTACTAAGCATGTCCTTATTTGTCTCAACGAAAGACCCTTCGTCCATTAAACTAGCAATTCGCTCAGGCGCTGTCATTCGATGATGAAATCCACAAGAATGACAGACGAGTAAATTTTTTTTTAACTCCTTCGTATACATAATCGTCCGACATGAAGGACATTTTGTCATTAAGCCTTCAGGGACTTCTTGCTTTGCTCGCTCAGACGGAATCGTTGCATATTTACGCTTCTTTTTCAAAAAATCTTTAAGCATCTTTACACCTCACTGCTTCATCATTCTATATTCTCACATTTATATTAAAAAGGGCTTTTTTTTAAGTGCTCCTTTAGTATACGAACAGCCAATCCGTGATCTCCCTTCACCAAGGCGTGAATGATCTGTTTATGCTCAACATTATGCTTGACCGAATCAATGGTTTGAACAGCACGTGTCATAGCTGCTTTATTATACTGGACAAGTGAATCCCAAATGTTAGTCAAAAGACGGTTTTGACTATTCATAACAAGCTCTTTATGAAAGGCATAATCATCACTTGTCATCATCTCACTCTGCTCAGACGACTCAACTAATTGACTCAGTCTTTCAATCTGTTCTTGTCCCATTCGTTCACACGCCAATTTAAAAGCTTCAACTTCAACTATTCTCCTTGTTTCTGAAAGATCCTGCTTTGCTTTTTCATTTTTTAAAAGAAAAGATAATAATAACTCAACTAATCGATAGCTATTTGCCGATTTCATAAACGTTCCTTCACCACGACGCGTCTCAATAAACTCTAGTAATTCTAATGCCCTCAGCGCTTCTCTAACAGAAGATCTAGCAACCCCTAAACGCTCACTCAACTCACGTTCAGAGGGAAGCCGATCTCCTTCTGTAAGTCGATCAGCCTCGATGATATCTTGAATTTGTGTAATGATCTCTAAATAACGCTTTGACTGCATCGACAAGAACCCCTCGTTTAATTCATATCAGGCTTTATAGTAGCCATTTCCGCTGTTCTCTTTGCTACTTCTTTTGGATCAACGTGGACGGTGGCTACACCACTATCCATAGCTGCTTTAGCAACAGCAGCTGCAACAGCTGGTGACACACGTTTATCAAACGGTGCGGGAATGACATAATTAGAATCAAGCTCCCCTTCAATTAAGTTCGCAATTGCATAAACAGCCGCAGCCTTCATTTCTTCATTTATATCAGTTGCACGTACATCTATAGCTCCGCGAAATACACCTGGAAAAGCGAGAACATTATTAACTTGATTCGGATAGTCGGAACGACCTGTACCAATGACTTTTGCACCTGCTGCTAATGCGGCTTCAGGCGTAATTTCAGGGTTAGGATTCGCCATAGCAAAAATAATAGGCTCCGAATTCATTCGTTGAACCATTTCTTTTGTTAGCACTCCTTCAACTGAAACGCCTACAAAAATATCCGCTCCCTTCACGATCGAATCAAGCTTCCCTTTTTGCTGAGTAGGGTTTGTGAACGTTGCAACTTCTAACTTCTGCTTATTCATCCCCTCTTGACGGTTTGCGTAAATCGCTCCACGAGAATCACATAAAACCGTATGCTTAGCCCCCATACTTCTTAAAAGCTTGATGATGGCTATACCAGCAGCTCCAGCACCATTGACGACTATTTTCGCTGTCTCAAGATTTCTACCTGTCAGCTTACACGCATTTAGTAAACCCGCTAATGTCACAATTGCTGTTCCGTGCTGGTCATCATGAAAAACAGGAATATTCATTTCTTCCTTCAAACGTCTCTCAACTTCAAAGCAATGCGGCGCGGCAAAATCCTCTAAGTTAATTCCAGCAAATGTCGGCTCAAGCTGCTTCACAGTCATGACAATTTCTTCAACTTGCTTTGTCTTAATACATAACGGGAATGCATCAACACCAGCAAATGACTTAAACAAGACAGCTTTCCCTTCCATAACAGGTAAAGCAGCTTCAGGGCCAATATTCCCAAGACCAAGAACAGCTGTCCCATTACTTACCACTGCAACAAAATTCCCCTTCATCGTATATTCATAAACCTTTTCTCGATTTCGATAAATTTCTTCGCAAGGATCTGCAACACCAGGAGAATAGACTAAACTTAAATCATGTGCATTCTGTACTGGGACCTTTGCTTTTGCTTCTAATTTGCCACGGTTCTCTCGATGAATTTTCAAGGCTTCGTCTTTGAATGATGTCACAAGCGAACACTCCTTTTCTCATGATCGTCCATATTGGTCTGACCACCTCGAAAAACTTCCCTAATTATATATAAACTTTTCTCATTAGCCAAGTAACAATTATGACCGAATCTTAACATTATCTTTACCTAACAGTTGATAAAGAGCATGAAGACAAGCATCTGAAGGGTTTACTAAGTATTCCTTCGACAAATATTTTGTTTGATTTGTTTGTTCGTAATACAAAATAATCGGGATGTCTCCAGGATATTGTTTAATAATCCTTTTTAACATGTTTAACCTTTCTGGGTCAGTATCATTCATAATTCGTAAATAAAGTCGCTGACTCGCTTTCTCCCTCAACGTATCGACAGGATCAAGTTGTTCCACTACAAGTGATTTTCGTTGCTGAGAAAAATCTGTTCTGCCCTCAAGTACGTACATCTCCCCATCAATTATTAAATCTCGTACTTTTGACCACACCAGTGGAAAGAAAGTTGCATTGATTGTTCCTGTTTCATCGACAATAGCAGCAAATGCCATAGCATCGCCCTTTTTTGTCCGAATTCTCTTAATCGATTCAAGCTTCCCCGCTAGGATAACTGAGCCACCTTGCGTGAACGCTTCTTTAATTGTCACTCGACCAATAGAAGCCAGTTTCTCGCTATACTTCTCTAACGGGTGTCCAGATAAATAGAAGCCGAGCACTTCCTTTTCTAATTCCAATCGCTCATGCTCTGTAAATGGTTCTACCTGCTGATAGAGTGGAGCTTCCATATCTAACGTAAATAACCCTTCTGTCTCTTCTTGAAATTCCTTCACATTTTGAGCAAATTCAATAGAATCATCTACCGAAGCGAGTAACACGGCACGATCTTCATCCATATAATCCAAAGCGCCAGCTTTTATTAAAGATTCAAGTGCCTTCTTTGACAAGCTTGGATAAAGCTCAACCATTAATTGAAACAAGTCGTTTATCATCTTTTTGTTTCGAACAGTCATAATCGCTTTAGCAGCTTGAACACCAACATGGGAAATCGGTAATAATCCAAATCGAATCGATTGCTCCTCGATTGAAAATAACCACTCACTTTTTAACAAAGACGGCGGCCGTATGTCTAATCCTTTTTCCTTGCTTTCCTGAATGAAGCTATACAATTTATCTTGCTGATTCCAAGCTGAAGAAAGTAGAGCTGTATAGAAAGGTAACGGGTAATGTGCTTTCAAATAAGCAAGACGATAACTAATTAAACTATAGGCAACAGCATGACTTCTGTTAAATCCATAATCAGCAAAACGTTCAATCAAGCTGAATACATTAGCTGCTACTTCTTCTGAATACCCCTTTCTTACTGCCCCTTGAATAAACGTTATTCGTTGTTCTTCTAATTCATTCTTCTTCTTTTTACTAATCGCCCTTCTAAGTAGATCCGCTTCAGCTAGTGAAAAACCTGCTAATGTTGACGCCATTTGCATAATTTGTTCCTGATAGATAAGAACACCATATGTCTGTTCGAGTAACGGCTGTACATCTGAATGCGGGTACGTAACCTCTTCTTGCTTATATTTTCTCTTAATATACGTCTGTATATATTCCATTGGTCCCGGTCGATACAAAGCATTAACAGCAACAATGTCTTCAAATTCAGTTGGCTGTAGCGATGATAATACCCGTCTCATGCCATTAGATTCTAATTGAAAAACCCCCGTTGTATCAGCATCACTTAATAGTTGAAAGGTTTTTCGATCATTTAATGGAATTCGCTCGACATCAAGCCTTGTTCCCGTTTGTTGTTCAATATAATAGACAATACGTTCAAGTAATGTTAAATTACGAAGTCCTAAAAAATCAAATTTCAACAAACCTAATTGCTCGACTACGTCCATCGTTGCTTGAGTTAAAGAAACATTTGTTGTACCTGCTTGAAGAGCAAGTACATTTGTGAGTGGCTCAGCGCTTATGACAACACCAGCAGCATGAGTAGACGTATGTCGCGGCAGTCCTTCTAACTGTGTAGCAATTTCCCATAATTGCTTCGCCTCCTCCGACTTTGCAAGCAGTGACTTTAATTTCTCACTACTTTCCCACGCTTTATCCAAGGTCATCCCCGGTGATACTGGTATCTCTTTCAATAGCTGATTCATCACATAGGCTTGTACACCTAATACTTTAGCGACATCGCGTATGACCGCACGAGCCGCAAGTGTCCCAAATGTCAAAATATGAGCCACACGATCTCGCCCATATTTCTTTTGTACATACTCAATAACCTCATCGCGACGATGATCGGGAAAATCAATATCAATATCTGGCATCGAAACCCGTTCTGGGTTCAAGAATCGTTCGAACAACAAGTCGTATTGAAGCGGGTCCACATCTGTAATTTCTAATAAATATGCGACAAGCGAGCCTGCTGCTGATCCTCGGCCAGGACCTGTCATCATACCTTTTTCTTTTGCATAACGCATAAAATCCCAAACGATTAAAAAGTAATCGCTATATCCCATCTCAGAAATAACGGTAAGTTCTTTTTTTAGGCGCTGTTCTATTGCTGCTGTTACGTTCTCATAACGTTGCTTACATCCTTGCAAACAAAGCTCCTCTAACTGTTCATCTGCGCTTTTATACTCTGTTGGATAGGTTGGTAATTGGACCTTATTCAACTCTAGCTTGACATTACACACCTCAGCTAGGAGAGATGTATTTTCTAAAGCTTTCTCCCAACCACGAAAGTCTGCCGCCATTTCACTCGGATCCTTTAAATAATAATGGCGTTCTTGTGTGAGTAGCTCTGTTTCTTCTAATTTCTTTCCATCGCGAATCGCTCGTAACACATGGTATGCATGGACATCAGTTTTTTTTAAATAATAACACGGCTGTGCAGCTATTAAACGGATTCCTGTTTGATCTGAAATTGACTGTAAATGTTCAAGGTATTGATCATTCTGCCCTTCATTACAATGGATTTCAATAAATGTGTGACTAATCGCTCGTTTAGGAATCCATTCCTCCAACCAAATCATCGCTCTATTCCAATCACCCTTTCGAACAATATGAGTGATTGGACCATGTTCAAAAGGGATGACGACGACCACATTCTCTATTGAGCTTGTGAGCTCTTCTTTAGTTAAGAATCGATCCTCCCTTTCTTTATGGTGCCACTTGGAAGAAAGCAGCATTAATTGCTTATAGCCCTCATTGTTTTTCGCATATAATCGCATATTTTGAACTGAGCCAGCTTGAACTTGAACCGATATGTCCAATCCAATGATTGGCTTGATTCCTCGCTTTTTACATGCTTGATAGAAGGGAACAACACCATACAAAACATTTTTATCCGTTAATGCTAGCTGTTTATAGCCTAATACGTGAGCATGCTGTACAAGCTCTTCAATTCGATTTGTTGAAGAAAGAAGACTATATTCACTTAACACGTGAATCGGTACAACTTCCATTGTTCATCCTCCCCTTCTATTCAATGCTTGTCATAACTTTCATTCAATCTGACTATATATAGAAATAAGCTTTACCAACAGAATAGAAAAGCTACAACGCTGAACAGTCTTATTTAACACATACCTTCAACAAGCTTTGCTTTGTTAAGAATCATTTATGTAGAAAGGATGAGCCCTTTGCTAAATCGTGAGCTTCTCGCTACGTTAATCATTGATTTTTTCGTTGCCTTTGGTGTCATCATCGGCGGTGCACTCATTGGGGGAATCGGTGCATTTTTAATTGGCAAGCCACCACTCTCTGTCATTCATAATCTCGCAGGAAATTTAAAAATCTGGGCCATTGTCGCAGCTATAGGCGGTACATTTGACGCTATTTCAAGTATAGAGAGAGGGCTATTTGAAGGAATTCATGATGATATTGTCAAAACAGGCCTCATGATCTTTGCTGCATTATGCGGAGCTCAAACAGGTATAACCGTAATTCAATGGCTTGTTGGGGAGTCTGTTTCCTCATGAGAATCCCACCTTTGTATAAACGTACCACATTTCAACGTTTTCTCGCTGGATTAATGATCGGTGTACTTTGCGGGTGGTTTTTTTTTCTATTTCAATATGGACAACTTTATAATGCATTAATGATTCAGCTTTCCGAACAACGCTCGACAATTATTACATTAGAAGCTCGAATTGCCGAGCTGAATAGTGAACAAACAAAATTGAATGAAGAGAATCAAAAAAAATTGACGATTCAAACGATTGAGGTTGAATTAAAGAATGCTCGACGTTTACGATTGAATCAATTAACACAATTAGAGTTACGTACACAAATCATTGAAGAACTCCAACATTTAGAACGAGAAGACATTGAAACCGTTGCGAATATGAAGGATTTAATGATTCGTGCCCTTGAAAATAAAGTATTTAACGTTGACGATAATGAATTCCAAGTGGATGTACAAGAAATTTACCTTTTCACGACGTTACGTATTGAACTTACGGTCATACCAGCAGGTAGCTCATGATTACTTCGAAATCACGAGCTACTTATCGTCAACTGCTTCGGCTAACACGAATAAGCTTTTCTAAAATTTCATCCGTTTCATCCCATGAAAATGCTGTTGCCCCAGATGCTTTCGGATGCCCTCCACCATGATGGTCAACTGCAATATCATTAATCGTCGGCCCCTTTGATCTTAACCTCACTCTTATTCGATCCTCTTCTTCAACAAAGAAAACCCATGTTTTTAATCCTTCTACATCCGAGAATAGATTAACAAACTGTGAAGATTCATTGGACGTGACCTCAAATGATTTCAGGATGTCTTTTGTTAAATACATCGCACCAACACAGCCCTCGATCACTTTAAAGTTTTGCAAAATATACCCTTCTAGACGGAGCATTCGTAAGTCTTTCTTGTGTAGCTGTGAATAGAATTCATTTCGATCAAAAGGATACTCTAGCAAGACACTCGTTCTTCGTAGCGTATCTGATGTTGTATTATCAAAACGAAACCTTCCCGTATCACCAACAATCCCAGCATATAGTAATTTCGCTATCTCTTGATCAAACTCCCAATTTTGCTGAAGCATCCATTCAACAATCATCTCACAAGTTGAGCTGTACGTTGGATCCACCCAATCAATATCACCATAAGGCTCTTCGTTAGGGTGGTGGTCTATTTTTATTAAATACGAGCCTCTCTTAAACCTCGAGTCAGAAATACGTTCAACATTAGCGGTATCACAAACGATGACAGCAGCACCTTCGTACATGTCATCCTCCACTTTATCCATCTCGCCCAAAAAGCGTAACGACTCTTCTTCTTCACCTACTGCATAAACGTACTTTTCTGGGTATTGGTTTTGGATCGCCTTTTTCAAACCTATCTGTGCTCCAATTGCATCTGGATCAGGACGAACATGACGGTGAATGATGATCGTCTCGTATTTTTCTATTTTAGATTTGATCTCATTATTCATTAATTTCTCCTCTCCTCATTTCGTTCACGCTTCCTTCACTAGCATCTTTCACTTGTTAACGTTACAATAGATGACATAAGTGAATTTACTGTACGTGCAGGAGGAACGAATGGAAAAACTATTTATTATTATTATTGTCTTATCAGTCGTATTTTTCCTTTACAATAGGATCAAAGCATGGCGCCAATCAGAACCACTTTTAAAACGTATTTATCAATCCAAATCGACATTAAGCCTAGGGATTTTCTTAGCAGCATTTGGTGCTAATTTGTTAATATCACCGAGGAACACCATCGATTGGCTCGTTGGGATTGTTTTCCTCATTTTCGGTATTGCAAATCTCGTTTATGGCTTTAAAGCACGACGCCACTACGTCAACCAATTACCATAAGAAAAACGCGACAGCGTCTTTTCTTATTAGCGTTGTGCGGAGCCGTTACAACAGGATCAAGTTTTTATGAAAGTGGGATATTTTCATAAAACGCGTAACGAGCGACGCCAACGTTCTTCATTGAATGATCCCTCTTGCTTCTTCAGTTCTTCTCATATTTCTTCTCGAATTTTATATAAGATGCCCTTATACATACATAATGGCTGTATCCACTTCCAGCTCCTTTGATTCTTTGACATTTCCCATTTGCGCGCAAAAACAACTTGGTTAATCGATCAGTTGAGCCATCATAAGAGCTTTACCAACAATTTTCGTATCGTGATAAAGCTCAACGTCAATCTTTCCATGCTTCCGCCCCATCTCCAACACTTTCGGTTCAATTCGAAGCACACTTTCCATTTGTACAGGCTTTATAAAATACAATGTAATATTTTCAACGACTAAATCGCCTTTTTTATATGTACGGAGTACTCTTCTCCCTATTTCTGTTACTAGAATCGTAAATACACCGTAAGATATTGAACCTAATTGATTCGTCATCTGTGGTGTTACTTCACAAGTAAATTGAAACCGCTCTTCTGTAGAACAATCCTGTAATCTTCTTGTGACAATTTCTTCAATCGTTTCACCAACATGTGGCTGCCTTTGAACCATTTGTAGCGCCTTTAACACATCCTGCCTGCTTACGACACCAATAAGCTTCTTCGCTTGGTCAATGACAGGCAATAATTCAATTCCTTCCCATACTAATAAATGAGCGACAGTGGCAATTGATGTTCGTTCATTTACGGTAATCGGGGCAGTCGTCATCACTTTTTCAATTCTCGTTTTGGAGTCAACCCCTACTACATCCTTCGCCGCAATCATCCCTTGCACTTTCATCGATTCATTAATAACCGGGTATCGACTATGTCCTGTCTCTTTATTTAAATGATCCCATCGTTCAACCGTATCACCCGTTTTTAAATAATATGTATTGGCAAGCGGAATTAATATATCATCAACAAGGACAATTTCTTTCTTAATTAATTGATCGTAAATGGCTCGGTTAATCATCGCCGCAACCGTAAATGTGTCATAACTCGTTGAAATAATAGGCAACTCCTGTTCATCAGCCAGTCTAATAACTTCATCACTCGTAGAAAAGCCACCTGTGATTAATACGGCTGTTCCAGATTCAATCCCAACTTTATGTATTTCTTCACGATTACCGACAATCAGTAAATTCCCGACCTCCATATACCGCATCATCGCATCGACCTTCATAGCACCAATGACGAATCGATTTAATGTTTTATGTAAGCCTCGTCTACCTCCAAGCACTTGCCCTTCAACAATGTTAACGACCTCTGCATACGTTAACCGTTCAATATTTTCTTTACGCTTTTTCTCAATCCGAATCGTCCCAACCCGTTCGATTGTACTAACAATCCCCTGGTTTTCGGCTTCCTTAATAGCTCGATACGCGGTTCCTTCACTAACGATTAGAGCCTTAGCAATTGAACGAACAGAGATTTTTTCACCTATTCGCAGTTTCGTAATATAATTAATAATTTGTTCGTGCTTCGTAGCCACTTTTTTCCTCCACTTTTAACGACCTTTACTATGCTTAACCACCATAAGTATACGTGTTCTATCCCATTCGAGCAAGGACACTTATACGAACAGCGATCGTTTTAAAGACTTCATCGCTTTACGATATTGATTATAAGAGGTACAATCAGCAACTTTTCCTTCAGCTCACTGAAATGTTTTTAAGATCGCACCACCAGATTCTATTCTAGAACATTCTTTTTCTTTGAAAAAAGAGGTACCTCCCAAAAGAAGTACCTACATAGCACTGAAAAAAGTTTACTTTTTAACTGATCCGGTGCCCTCTTCCCTAATGCTTCTATAGTTCAATTCCTTCGCCAACCTTAAGAGCCAAACCTTTCTTTCCTGATAAATGCTCAGCGTACTCATTAGGATCTTGTTCAATAACCGGAAATGTATTGTAATGGATTGGAACAACCCGTTTCGCTTGTAGCCATTCTGCAGCCACTGCTGCGTCCTCAGGCCCCATCGTGAAATTATCTCCAATCGGTAAAAACGCCAGATCAATCGTATTCCGCTCCCCAATTAGCTTCATATCACTAAATAATGCAGTATCTCCAGCATGGAAAATCGTTTTCCCTTCAACTGTTAACAAAATTCCTGCTGGCATCCCTGTGTAAACAATTCTCTTGTCGTCTTCCTCGGTATAGGATGATCCGTGAAAAGCTTGTGTTAATTTAACTGTCCCAAATTCAAATGTATGCGAACCACCGATATGCATCGGATGGCACTTTACACCTTTCCAGCCTAGGTATGTTGCTAATTCAAACGGGGCAACAACTAACGCATCATTTCGTTTTGCTAACTGGACTGTATCACCTACATGGTCATTATGGCCATGGGTTAACAGAATAATATCCACTTCGAGTGAGTCAGCATTTAAATCCGTTAGACCATTACCAGTAATGAATGGATCAATAATAATTTTTGTTCCTTTTGTGTCAATGAAGACAACTGAATGTCCATGATAGCTTACGTTCATCTTTACACACTCCTTCTTGTAGTCTCCTTATCTTTTTCATTCGATATAAGATGTTCCATTCCCTTTTATTGAATCATCAAAACGTATACGTGTTAAGCTGTACTATATGAAAGTGTACGGCTTGTTAATACCAGTTGTTTCCGTCACGAATTCAACAGTTAAGACGAAACCTATAAGCGGCGATACATAATCGATCAAAGTCCTCATGCAATCGCTTCCTCTCCATCTCCTTTTCATTTTATCATATGATCAAGAGATAGCGGGAAATGAGCTCTCGATTTTTAAATAGCATATATGGACATGCTTAAGAGCACTAAAAAAGGTAAAAAACACTTTTTTAGCGCCCATCTTATTATCCATGCTACTCTTCTTCATTCCAAACCCAAGTAAATAACTGACCATCCTCATTCATATAGCGAATGTCTAACTTTGATAAACGAGAATATTCCACCTTCATATTGCTCACATACTCGTCAATCGATTGATTCTCGTTTATCTGCAAGAGCCTCACAATCTCTTCCACCTGCTCTTTTGCTTTATTTCCTTTTATCACTTGTGTACCTTTTTCGAATTCATATTTTCTCGGACTGTCATATTCCCATTCATACTGTTGACCATTCACGACAGCTGATATGCGAAGAGAATAAGCACTCATCAATTCTGTTCCACTAGCAGCTACATCCATTACTTTTAGTAAGCTTACCATAACAACGAAAACGATCATAAGCTTTTTCATCTCATCACCTCTTCATTAGAATGAGGCAATTTTTGGTATAATATACATTCATCCACACAAATATAAAAGGCCAAAGCAAGCACAGCATGCCAGCCTTAGACCTTGTTTGTTATTTATCACTTCTTTCAGATTGCTCATACGTCTTAGCTTCATCTAAGTGCCTTTGCTCATATGTACCACTACTATATGAGTCAAGCAACTGTTGATGGACAACATGCTCGCCTTGTTGATCATACAAACCATTCGTTAACTTATGCTCCTTCACAGCCTAAATACCTCCTTCTAGACTTCAATTTACAAGCCTAGTATGAGGCAATAACCTATGATTTATGTGAGTTCGCCAAAAGTTGCTCTGCCTTTTGTAAAGAAACTCGTACTTGTTCAAAGCCGGTACCGCCAGCGCTATTTCGGCGTGCAACAACAGTCTTTGGGTTAAGCACTTCATAAATATCCTTTTCAAAAAGTTCACTCGCGTCTTCGTAATCTGAGAACGGTAAATCTAGAAGGAAGACACCTTTTTGAATTGCAACTAATACAAGCTTTCCAACTACTTCATGAGCCTGACGGAAAGGCATTCCTTTTGTTGCTAAATAATCGGCTAACTCGGTTGCATTAGAGAAATCATGATGAACCGCCTTCTCCATCGTATCAACGTTCACCGTCATTGTTTCGATCATACCAGCAAAAATATTCAAAGAGCCTTTAACGGTTTCAACCGTATCAAACATTCCTTCTTTATCCTCTTGCATGTCCTTATTATACGCAAGAGGTAACCCTTTTAATGTCGTCAATAATGAGAACAAATGACCATATACTCGTCCTGTTTTTCCACGAATCAATTCAGCCATATCAGGATTCTTCTTTTGTGGCATAATACTGCTTCCAGTTGCAAATGAATCATCCATTTCAATGAATTGAAATTCTTGTGTAGACCATAAAATAAGTTCTTCACAAAGACGTGATAAATGCATCATAATCATTGAGGACGCATTTAGAAATTCAACAATAAAGTCTCGATCACTCACTGCATCTAGACTATTGTAGTAAATATCGTCAAACCCTAATAATTCAGCAGAATAGTGACGATCAATCGGAAATGTCGTTCCTGCAAGTGCACCAGCACCAAGAGGTGACACGTTCACTCGCTTCAAGCTATCCTCTAAACGCCCATAATCCCTTTCGAGCATCCAGAAATAAGCAAGCAAATGGTGAGCAAATGAGACCGGTTGAGCACGCTGCAAATGAGTATAACCAGGAATTAATGTTTCTACATGCTGATTTGCTTGCGTAACAAGAGCTTGCTGTAGTTTTTTTAGCCCATCCATTATTTCCTTCGTTTGGTTACGCAAATAGAGGTGCATATCTGTTGCCACCTGGTCATTTCGACTACGACCTGTATGAAGCTTTCCACCGACAGGACCAATTTCATCAATTAGATGCTTTTCTAAATTTAAGTGGATATCTTCCTGTTGTACAGAAAACTCTAGTTCACCCTTTGCTGCTTTTTCTCGAAGAGCTTGAAGGCCATTCTTAATTTGTTCAACCTCATCCTTTGGAAGAACACCACATTTACCAAGCATCGTTACGTGGGCAATACTTCCTTCTATGTCTTCATTCACTAATGCTTGATCAAAGCCGATCGATGCACCAAAGGCATCGACCCACTCCTCAGCTGTTTTCGTAAAGCGTCCACCCCAAAGCTTCGACACTATTGATTGACCTCCTTTTTCTCTTTATTGACTTTACTATTTACCTTCGTTGATAATCCCCATAATGAAATGAAACCAACTGCTGCACTGTGATCAAACTCATCGTCTGTCGAATACGTTGCAAGCTTCTCATTATATAAAGAATAAGGAGATTTACGTCCTTCCACAATCGCATGCCCTTTAAATAGCTTAACACGCACGACACCTGTTACTGTTTTTTGTGTTTCTAGTAAAAATGCTTGTAGAGCATCGCGAATCGGCGAGAACCAAAGACCATTATAAATAACCTCTGATAATTTCTGTGATACTACTGGTTTAAAATGAGCAACTTCCTTCGTCAATGTAATATCTTCAAGCTCTTTGTGTGCTTTAATTAATGTCATCGCACCAGGACACTCATATACTTCACGCGATTTAATCCCAACTAGACGATTCTCCACATGATCAATACGTCCAACACCATGCTTACCAGCAATTTGATTTAATTCAAGAATTAAATCATCTAGTTGATAGTTCGTTCCATTAATAGAAACAGGCACACCCTGTTCAAAGGCAAGTTCTACATATTCTGCTTCATTCGGTGTATCCTCAATCGCTGCCGTTAGTTCATATGCTCCTTCAGGAGGAGTTGCCCAAGGGTCCTCTAGAATTCCACACTCATTGGCACGCCCCCAT
This sequence comes from Halalkalibacter hemicellulosilyticusJCM 9152, assembly GCF_000513115.1. Taxonomy (GTDB): domain Bacteria; phylum Bacillota; class Bacilli; order Bacillales; family Bacillaceae_D; genus Halalkalibacter; species Halalkalibacter hemicellulosilyticus. The sequence goes on along the minus strand of NZ_BAUU01000009.1, from coordinate 23,043 downwards.
AAGTTCTGGTCAACAGAGTATGGATTATCAAGATCAATCGGAATTGGCACATTATTCTTCTTGGCATATTCAATTTCCTCATCACGCGACCAGCCCCACTCGCGTACAGGAGCTAATACTTTCAAATCTGGATTAAGCGCTTGGATTGACACTTCAAAACGAACTTGATCATTCCCTTTTCCTGTGCACCCATGTGCAACCGCAGAAGCACCCGTTTGCTCAGCAATTTCAACGAGTTTCTTTGAAATAAGCGGACGCGATAAAGCTGAAACTAGTGGATATTTATCCTCATACATTGTATGAGCTTGTAGCGCTGGTAACACAAAATCTTCAGCAAATTCCTTCTTCGCATCAATTGAATATGATTCAATGGCACCAACATCAAGAGCTTTTTGCTTAACAAAATCTAAGTCTTTTCCTTCACCTACATCTAAACCAACTGCAATCACATCATATCCTTGATCTGCTAACCATTTAATCGCAACTGACGTATCTAAACCACCTGAATAAGCTAATACTACTTTTTCTTTACTCATCTTCTCATTCCCCCAGTGAATATTAATACTTAATATATTATTTTTATACATTTCTATTCAAAAAAAGAGTGCTTTTATTTAGCGCACTATTCATGCATAAATCTAACTGCATTTCTTATTAATATTCATTACTTTAACAGGCAACGTTCAATTTGGCAAGTGTTTATTGCATCTTTTTTGAATGATTTTATTTTCAAATATAGCAATCTTCGATATGATCAATGTCGGAGGTGATCTAATTGCATGTGAAATTTATATACGATCTACGGTTAGGAATAAGCGTCCCTCATATCGAACAAGAATGGGATCATTTAGATGAGCAGACGAAAGCAAACACGCTTAACAAATGGGAACAAATACGTGGTGCGATTCCGGATAGAGTCAAGCAAATGGAAAATCAAATTCAATCCGTTCATGCGCAACTTTCAAATGAAGAAGATTTCGAGAAATCCTGCCAACTGAATGAAGAAATGGCTGAACTCGCATCCATTATTAATGATCTCTGGATCTTATTTCGAGTAACGCCTTCCTTATAAGAATCAGATAACGAGGCTAGGGCATCATAATGTCTCCTAGCCTGAATTAATGGACGAGAACGATTAGAATGTTTCCTTTTATTACGTTATACGATCAGAGGCTAGATCTAATAGTCTCCTTTTCAAATAAAAATGTTGTCCAACCTCAATCACTTGTTTCGTTAACGCGTAATTCATTCCTGCTCCAACAACCACCCCGAATAATGGAACAAACTGTACAGTCTTTCTTCGTAAGATTGTAATGAGGAAGCTCTTTGCTAATTGAGGGGTAAATCGCTGTAACCACTCCTCTTGAATGATCGAGTCATCACCCTCATAGAAAATCGCTTGTTGATGAGCGAGACTTTCCTCTAATAGCTTGTCCCATTCTGACTTTTGGTATTTTTTCGGCAATGTCGCCAAATGGTAGAGCTTCAGCATAACCATCTGCTCCATAGGATGGTGACAATCATAACCATATACAAATGCTAGTTGCTGCAATGACCGCAATTGAATGGCCATCAAAGCAGGTAGATCAGCGGCAAGAAAGAATAGACCACCTAAGCCCGTTACACCTCCTTGACCTACCGACAAGAGCCTTTGTTTTGCCATAAGCTGATCAGCTAAATAATTCGCTTGTTCAATTGAAAGTTGCCTTAATGCTTCCGCACTTGAAATGGAAGGGTGAAAGATCCGTGCATGCGTATAGACACGTTTCTTCGTCTCTTCAAATGAACGACTATGTAGCAACCCAGCCTGCAAATGAACGAGGCAATTATCTAATAAAGAAAGCACTTGTCGCTTTCTTTTCTGATTTAATGATTTAAGCCATTTTTCTTGCCACTGATTGTACAAAATTCCAAGGTCAGATTGTTCTCTTTCAAAATAACGCCGTTCCCATTGTTCAAGCTCATCCCAGTGATGTTCCAATGTCCATCTACTCCCTTTCTTTTTTAGTATACACACGTCGTTTAAACAGTGGAGAATAGGTCCACTCTTCGACAGATTGCTCCTTCAACATCGACATGTTATTTAATTGGCAATTTAAATGTTTTAATAAAGAGAAGAAAATAGCTTCTTCTGTTTTAGGAGAAGCTGCACTTCCAAGACCTTGGCTCACTTCACCTAATTGACTTCCCATGCAATGTCTTACATGTGTGATCTCTGGATGATCTAAGTCAAGTCCGGCACTGTAGGCTGCCTGCGTGATCATGTCTAGGCTAACTGAAACATGACCGAAAAATTCCCCTTCCGATGATAGCTCTGGAGCTGTAGCATCTAAAAAGGATTTGGTCTTACCTATATCATGTAACAAACATGTCGTTATGACAACATCTTTATTTAAATTTGGATAAACCGGGAATAAGTGCCATGCACTCCTCGTTATTTCTACTACATGCTCAAGTAAGCCTGCATAATAGGCATGGTGATACATTTTCGCAGCTGGCATCGTTGTAAAACGTTCACGAAATGATTTCTTACCAAAGATTGTTTTAATCATTGTTCTAAGCACATCTGATTGTATTTCTTCCATATACAACCTCAATTCCTGCCACAAGTCCTCTCGATCGACACCATCTCGCGATAATAAGTCCGCAACTTTCACTTGATCTTCTTTCGTCACTAGGCGCATTCGCTGAATGGTTAATTGCTTCTGTCCGCGATACGAACCTACTGTCGCTTCAACCTTAACAACTGCATGTCGTTCAAATTGTTGAGCTTGTTCAGCAGTTACATCCCAAAGAATAGCTTGTATTCGCTGAAGGTTCCGTTCCAATACAAAGGTTGCATAATCACTCCCATTTGCAGCATGCTTCACTTCTCTTTCACGAATATAAAAGAAATGAACAATGACCTCTCCTTCATTCCAATTAGATATCATACTAACTCCCCCTTAAGTATGAATCAGCTTTTCCTTTCTATTGTATGTAAAAGTTTGCAAAGAAAGAAGGGGTTATATGAAGAGTATTCGTTCACTCTTTATATAACCCCTGATCAAAAATAATTACTGTGCTAATCGAACCGTATCGCGAGCAAGCATGACTTCTTCATTTGTTGGAATAATTAACACTTTAACCGGAGAGTGAGGATAATTCACAAATGCTTCCTGACCTCTCACTTGATTTAAAGCTGGGTCCCAATATACTCCCATAAACTCTAATCCCTTTAACACTTGTGCACGAATCACATCACTATTTTCACCAATTCCAGCTGTGAAAATAATTGCATCCACTCCACTCATTCGCGCAGCATACGAACCAATATATTTATGAATACGAGAAGTAAAAACATCTAAAGCTAATTGTGCACGTGCATTTCCTTCTTCCGCCTTATTCACAATATCACGTAAGTCACTAGAAAAACCAGAAACCCCTAACAGACCGCTTCGTTTGTTAAGTGTATCTAACACTTGATTTGCATCTTGATTCGTCTTCCCCATAATGTATGGAATAAGAGCAGGATCAATGTTCCCTGAACGAGTACCCATTGTTACTCCTGCAAGCGGAGTGAAACCCATTGATGTATCGATTGACTTACCACCCTCAATCGCGGCAATACTCGCACCGTTTCCTAAGTGACAAGATAATAAGCGTAGCTGTTCAATTGGTCTCCCTAACAACTCTGCTGCTCTGTTTGAGACGTATTTATGAGAAGTTCCATGGAAACCATATTTGCGAATTCCATACTCTTTATAATATTCATATGGCAAGCTGTAAAGGTAAGAAGATTCAGGCATTGTTTGATGGAACGCCGTATCAAACACAGCAACCGCCGGTACATTGGGTAGTACTTCTTTAAATGCTTTAATTCCGACAATATTGGCAGGATTGTGTAATGGAGCAAGCTCAGACACCTCTTCTATCCCTTGTAAGACTTCATCTGTAATTAAAACAGAATCGTTAAACTTCTCTCCTCCGTGGACGACACGATGCCCGATACCATCAATCTCATCTAATGATTGTATAATTCCAAGTGACGTTAATTTATCTAATAGAATTTTGACCGCTTCAGCGTGATCTGGAATATTTAGTGTATCTGATTTCTTTTCTTCATTTACTTCAATCGTAAATACTCCTTGGTCAAGCCCAATGCGTTCAACTAATCCTTTTGTCACAACTTCCTCTTCTGGCATTGTTAACAGTTGGAATTTTAAAGAAGAACTACCTGCGTTAATTGCTAAGATGTTTGACATTCTTTTAACCCGCTCCTTTGTTAATAGATCATCTTACATTTAAGCACCGAAACAAGCTTATTTCAAGTAAAAGTACCGATTTCTTTCCATATTCAAACAATTCAGAAATGAATACTCTTACAAAGAACAATTCGTAGCGTTTTCATTATTCACTTACATCCAGCTGGAGTGACGTTAGAATTTTTGTCTTTTGAAAATAGCCTAACCTTTTGGAGGTTAGGCTTATTTTTATAAGATTCCCAATTCGTCAGCAAACCATTTATTAATCCTCTGAATCATATCTGCTAACGCTTCTTTCTTTGAAAAAGAAGGTAATTCGGCTAGAAGTGCTTGACTCGGCGATTTAGTGCCGTTTCCTTTCTTTTGAATCACGAAAATACTTTTACCGAATTGTTCCGATGAAAACATCGATTGCGGTAATTGTAGCAACGATAAGATGTGAGCATGTTTTTTTAAATACTCATGTAATGCCTTTGATTGCTCACTTTCAAATATGAAATTCGGCACTAAGAAAAGAAGAAATCCACCGTCTTTCACTTGATTTAAGCCTTGCTCAACCATTAAATGATGGATATAAGAATGTCCTTCTTCCGCTTTTAACTCATAGTGACTGGCAACATCATCTTTAGGATAATAACCTACAGGGAGATCTGTCACAACAAAGTCGACTTTTGGGGTCGATAGTCGTTCAACACTGTCTTGATGATATAGGTTCACTTCATGCTGCTGTAAGTTTGCGCCAATGTACGCTAATTTTAATAACGTCTCATCCACTTCAAAGGCTTGTGCATCCAAAGGGACCTTCGATTGATTCAAGATCGTATACAGTAAATTACCAGACCCTACAGCCAAATCAAGGACCGTAGCCTTCTCCTTATCTCCAAGCAATTTATAAAATAAATAATGGACAAATACACTAACTGCCTCAGGTGTCATGGAATGATGTGGCTGCACCGCACCTTTCATTCCCTTCAATACAGCGAGCTGAAGCGCCTTCCGTACGTCCTCACGTTTATACTCTAATTTATCTACATTATTTAACAGCCGTTTTAACACCGCTTGATCATCATCTGAAATCGGTTGTACAATTTTATGTTGAAATAAATTCTCTCCTGCCTCTGCTAAACCTTCTAAATAAGTGTTCGTACCCTTTTTCTCTAAATAGAGCGCACACTTGTCAAAGTAATCATACAATTGTTCTACTACCATAGCACTCATCCCTACGTCTTTTCATTCTCTTACACACTAATCTATTTTTGGTCACTTTAAACATTGAGAAAGAGGCTGGGCAAAAAGTGGTTTACTAAATGAGAATCCGAACAAATACACATTGTGCAAATTGACCGTTCTCGAAATACCCTTTGCACATTGTTCAAATTCTCAGCTAAACACTTTCGTTATGTCCCAGCCTCTTCTCTGACAATCAATTCTTTTATTTTGCTGCTTTAGCAGCTTCAATTGCCGCCTCATAATCTGGATGATTTGTCGCTTCAGAAACATACTCTGCATACACAACCGTATCAGATGAATCAATAACAAACACCGATCTTGCTAACAATCGAAGCTCTTCGATCGCTACACCATAAGCCTGTCCAAAAGAAAGATCGCGATGATCAGATAACGTTTGTACATTTTCAATTCCTGCTGCTGCACACCAACGTTTTTGCGCAAATGGAAGATCAACACTTACCGTTAATACCTTCACATTATCTAACGAAGCTGCTTCTTCATTAAAACGGCGTGTTTGTTGGTCACATACACCCGTATCAATTGACGGAACGACACTAATCAACCTTACCGATCCTTTTGAATCCGCTAATGTTACTTCAGATAAATCATTTGCGAGCACCTTAAAATCTGGAGCCTTTTCCCCAACCTTTACTTCAGTGCCAAGCAGTGTAACTGGATTATTCTTAAACGTAATTTCTGCCATCATTCATCCTCCTCATTATTTATGTCACATCACTGCTATTGTACATGACCACCCTTAATATGGCAATTAATATGGACATTAACGAAGAAGGTTTTGAATGAGGTCACAGCCAGAAAGCTACCAAAACTTCTCGGAGTCCACTGAAAAGGACAAATTAACTTTTTCAGTACCTTTGATTTGACTAGTAATGGCTGCACTCATTGCTCACTTGATAGAGAAACCCACTCGTATCAAACTTTTCAAATAGGCAACGACTTTACACATTGCGAAAGGGCACTGAAAAAGTTAAAAACCAAACTTTTTCAGTGCCCTTCCTTCTCTTCTCAGAGTAGCTTTTAAACCTACATAGTTGTTTGTGGTGGCGGTGGTGGCGGTGTGTTCCCAGCTATATAAGGATCTCCTTTTTTCTGGTCCGACTGCCCGATCATATCTTGAATTTTATCAACAACTTGCGGTGCAAAATCGAGGAGTTTTTCGTATAAATGAGTATTGCTATCAAGGTGAACCATCTTCACACCTTTGCTATTCACAACAAGGAACGCAATTGGTGTAATGGAAACCCCACCACCACTTCCTCCTCCGAAAGGATGTTTATGTTCTTCATCATGATGATGATCAATGATAAACTCACTACCACCTGCCGCAAAGCCAAATCCAACCTTCGACACAGGCATGATGACACTACCATCCGGAGTTTCAACAGGATCTCCTACGATCGTATTTACGTCTACCATTTCCTTTAAATTTTCCATTGCCGTTTTCATTAAACCTTGAATCGGATGATCTCCCAACGTAATACCTCCCTATTAAATATTTTCCTCAACCGACTTCGCTTGCTGATTAGACGGTTTTCTTCGCCAATGCTTAACTAACATTAGGCCTGCAAGGATAGCTTGCCCGAGACGAAACGAAATCATGCAGGAAAGCTTCGTATGAGAATAAAATATTTGATAACGTGGCTCTACTGTCATTTGAGGAGTATCTTCAAGTCGAGTATAGTGTGAGATAACTCCAACAATAACACTCTTTAAAGACCATACAGCACCAGCTAATTGAGCTGTATGGGCCGCATCTTCGATACCAAGTGCGGAGTGCCATTTCAACTGTTTGACACGAACCTTTTTTAAGAAGCGACGGACGATCGTATGCAAGCCAACAACATGCTGCAAAAAATCACGAAATTTACGTAAATCTTCGATAAGACGTTTAGGTGTCAATACACCTTTTTTCTCCGACTGATTCATTGCAACCTTTTGCTTTTCTTCTACTTCTAAGGATAGTGTCTCCATATTGAATTTAATAACAGGAGCTGAAAATGAATATACTTTCATCCACCATATATAGACAGTTACCTCAAGCTGATCATCATCCATTTCATGATAATAGTGAATGTGAATTTTCAATTTCAATAAAAGCAGCAGTACAAACAGAACGATGCATCCACCAATTATATAAACCCAAACCACTTAGAACCCCCTTCTTTCCTCATGTTTCCATCTAGTTTCACCTTAATTTGACATCGATAAACGTGATACATTGTCATGAACCGTTCCTTGATTTAAACTAGAATCAACGAAACGATGAAGAAAGGACGATTTGATGCAGAAAATTTACCTTTTTTATAAGAAGACCAATGAAATGAATACATACTCTGAGCTTTTTCGATCTAAAGCGAAAGAACTTAATATTCCCATTGTAAATCATCTAGAAGATGCTACCATTATCGCTAGCATCGGAGGAGACAACGCCTTCCTCCAAGCAGCACAAAAGACCAACTTTAGCCCGCAGCATACGTATATCGGGATTACTCCTGATCTAACAACAGGCTTTTATACCGATTTCACGATGAATGATCTCGATCTCGCTTTTCAAATGATGTCAAAGGAACATCAAGCCGTACGAAGCAATCCGATTTTACAAGTTGTTATCAATGACGAAACTCCATTTTATTGCTTAAATGAATGTACGATCCGTTCTAATGTCATTAAAACCTTTGTCTTAGATGTCTATATTGATCAGTTTCATTTTGAAACCTTCCGTGGTGATGGAATGATTATATCAACCCCATCTGGAAGCACAGGATACAGTAAATCTGTTAGAGGAGCCATTATTGACCCAACTTTACCGTCGATTCAAGTAAGTGAAATTGCCTCCCTTAATAACAACCATTACCGGACGTTAGGGACGTCGTTTGTACTTAATGCAGACCGGACACTCACTCTAAAAGTTATCCAAGATGGAAACGACCATCCGATTATTGGTGTTGACAATGAAGCATTGAGCATTCGTCACGCTAAAGAAGTCTCACTCTCACTTGCTGACCATCAGATTCACATTCTTCAGAAAGATAATTATCATTTTTGGCGCAACGTTCAGCAAAATTTTTTCTAAGCTATGGTGTCCTGAGCCGTTACAGGTTGTTAAGCTTTTCTGAAAGTGAGGTTCTTTCAGAAAGTCATGTAACGAGCAAAGCCGGGGAATGAGGATCCGCTTGGCATGAGAATGGCTGTGTAGCGGCTTTTCTCAAATGCCTCGCCTCACAAAAAGGTCTAAAACGAATGAGTATCGTTTTAGACCTTTTTATCATGTAAACTCATAATGATACATCACTGTATTATCAACCACCGTCATCAAAACGGTCGTCGATAAGATTTCATCAGGAGCAATACGAAATAGATCCTGATCTAATACCGTGAAATCAGCGCTGTATCCTTCAGCAATAAAGCCTCGACTATGTTCTTTCCCAATTGCATAAGCACTGCCCTTCGTAAATAATTGAATCGCTTCAAAAGGGGACAACTTTTCATGTGGCAAATAGCCTTCATGCGTTTCATCCTGTTTTCGTCTTGTCACCGCTGCGTGAATACCTAATAAAGGATCAATCGGTTCAATTGGTGCATCAGAGCCACCTGCACACGCTAATCCAGCATTGAGTAATGTTTTCCATGCAAATGAATAAGCCATTCGATCCTGTCCAAGCCTCTCTATAACCCAAGGGAAATCAGAAATGACAAAGCGTGGTTGTATATCTAACGTTACGGGTAATGCTTTCATTCGCTCAACTAATGATTCACTAGCCACTTGCACATGAATAAGTCGATCTCTACCTTGATTAAGTGGATATTGTTCAATCACATCTAATGCCATCTCTAATGCCCCATCGCCTATTGTATGAATCGCAACAGGTTGCGAACATTCTCTAGCTAATTGAACGATCTTTTTTAGTGACTGTTCTGAATGAATCGCAACGCCAGAAGTCGACGGATCATCTGAATATGGCTTCTTTAAGAGAGCGGTGCGTCCACCTAGTGCTCCATCAGCAAATAACTTCACTGCACCTAATTCGATAAAAGGAGTCTGCTCCCCAAACAAATATTGCTTCTGCTTCATTTCATCTAATGCCTCATGATGTACGAGTAAATGCGCGCGGAATTTCTTGCGGTGCCCATCGATCACATTCATAAATTGTGTTAGTGTTCTCTCAAAGCCACCATAATAAGCTAAATCTTCTGTATGTCCTCCAACAAGTCCTTTGCTTAACAAATCGTCTACTGCTAACTCTAGTGCTTGACGAATATAAGCATCACTTACTTCCGGTATGACATCCTTCACAAGCTCAGTAGCTGCATCTAATAGATATCCTGTCGGTTCACCTTTATGATCTCGGACGATCACTCCTCCTTCAGGATCATGCGTTTCTAAATGTATCCCCGCTAATTCCAGCGCTCGACTATTCACTAACGCTGCATGACGACAAATTCTTGTTATATAGAGAGGGTGATTAGGGCAAATCTCATCAAGCTCATCACGATGTAAAATATTACGATCAACAAAATGATTCTCATTCCACCCTTCAGCTAATAGCCATTCTCCCTCTTGTAATGATGTAGCTTTTTCTTTTAACAGCCGCTTCATTTCTTGAGCAGAGGTAACAGCTGATAAATCCAAGCGAACCTTTGTTTCACCATGTCCAATCATATGTAAGTGACTATCAACAAAACCTGGATAAACATAGCCACCATTAACATCTATCACTTCATCCAACTGATCTTTAAATGCACGCTCAAGTTCACGTCTTGAACCTACCGCCACAACGGTCCCGTTTTCTACAAAGACCGCTTCAACCGTTTGGCCTTCTACCTTCATTGTATAGAAAGTACCATTACACCATAGCGTCCCCACCTCAATCACTCCTCCTTTTTTCTCTATATCGTGACAGAATCGATCAAAACTTGCAATTTAGAAGCGTTATTCGAATAAATAATCTTCTCTGAGATAGACAAATCAGCTTTTTGTCTACTCTTTATGAAAATAGATTTTTCAAACTGGCTACAATACGAAAAGAGTCGCCCTCTAAGGAGCAAATTCCTTAAAGCAGCGACTTCTTCCATCCATCATTTATTTAATTACTGTTGACCACCCATTTGTTGTTCTGCCATCTGAACAAGACGCTTAGTGATTTCACCACCTACAGAACCATTGGCACGTGAAGTTGCATCAGGTCCAAGTTGAACGCCAAATTCAGAAGCAATTTCATACTTCATTTGATCTAGTGCTTGTTGTACACCAGGTACGACAAGTTGGTTTGAGCTGTTATTGTTAGCCATGTCTCTCACCTCCTTTGTACTCATAGAATGAGTCGGAAGAAAGAAAAACATGCACAATGATTGTTGGTAATTGTTGAGAGTTACAAAACAATCAATTAAAATAATGAATCAATTGACTTTTGATCTCTCATTTCGCCACTAATAAGTATTTTCTCCGTACGATTAACAGCGTCTGCAACGTAGTGATCCATATGAACATATTGCTCAAATTTATGCGCTTGATCACGTCTAGGTTTTGTTTTAGGATCGTCCGGTAAGAAGATCGTACAACAATCCTCGTACGGCAAAATTGAAATATCATAAGTACCAATTTCTTTTGCGATATCCATCACTTCTAATTTATCCATCGTAATGAGTGGCCGTAATATCGGCAAATTAGTCACTTCGTTGATCGTATGAATACTATGCAACGTTTGACTTGCAACTTGACCTAAGCTCTCTCCTGTAGCGATAGCTAATATTTGTTCGTTATTTGCAATTTGTTCACTAATACGGAGCATCATTCGACGCATAATCGTCATTTGAAAATTACTCGGCACTTCCGCTCTAATATGCTTTTGCACTTCTGTAAAAGGGACAAGATGAATGGTTATTTCACCTCCAAATTTCGTTAACGTCCGAGCTAGGTCCAATACTTTTTGCTTCGCTCTTTCATTCGTATAAGGAGGACTATGAAAATGAATAGCCTCTAGCTTCGCTCCACGCTTCATTGTTAAGTATCCAGCAACCGGACTATCGATGCCACCAGATAGCATCATAAGCACCTTCCACTCGTTCCAACTGGCAATCCACCAGCACCAGAAAATGCACCAGCTGTAATATAAGTTGCTTGTTCCCGGACCTCAACATTAATATTTAAATCAGGGTTATGGACATCTACTGTTAAATCTTCTGTTTGTGATAAAACAAAGCCACCAATTTTATGATTCAACTCCTGAGAGGAGACAGGGAATGATTTATAAGCTCGTCTCGCAGAAATTTTAAACGTCTTTGTTGTTTCTTGATGTTCGTGAAAGACATGAAGTGCTCCTTCTTGTATAGCCTTCACATCATTTTCTACTTTTAACGCTAGACTAAAAGAATGGATACCAAAGATCGTTTTTAATGTTTCAATAATTGGTTCATGCTCCTGGCCATTTAAATGAATAATAATGCGGCCAAACGTCCGTTTCACCTTAACATTTTCAAACTTCCCCATCGCACTGCGAATGTTTTGAACTAATTGTTTCTCAAAAGAGGAACGGTTCTTCCCTCTTAAGGCTAGTTCTCCAAAGCGGACCAAAATATGATTATATATCATGATTGAGCTACCTCCATAAGTTCAGGAATTAACTGTCGAAATTCCATTAAAAATCGATCTAATTCTTCTTTTGTCGTTTCAACAGAAAAGCTTATCCGAATCGCACTTACTGTTCTCTCATGCGCTAAACCCATCGACTGCAACACATGACTAGGTTCACTTTCTTTCGATGAGCATGCCGACTTCGTTGAAACATAAATGTCTTTTTCAGCTAATGCTTGTACGACCACTTCTGGCTTAATACAAGGTAGCGACATATTGATAATATGTGGCGCTCCTTCAAGTGGACTATTTACGATTACACCTTCAATTTTTTTCAATTCTTTAATGACATAACCTTTAAGTGATTCAAGTCGTTTCAATTCACTGCCTCTCTCACCCATAAGTCGTAAAGCCTTGGCTAAAGCTACTGCTCCAGCTACATTTTCCGTTCCCGTTCGAACGTTAAATTCTTGATTTCCTCCATGCTGCAATGGCGAGATGTTCGTTCCTTTTCGCTTGTATAGAAAACCAGTCCCCTTTAGCCCATGAATTTTGTGCGCTGAACCTGTGCAAAGGTCAATATGTGCATCATTTAATGAGAGCGGGACTTTCGACAAGCCTTGAACATGATCAACATGAAACATCGCATTTGGCCAATCCATTAAACGTTTACCAATATCTTCAACAGGTTGAATTGCACCAATTTCATTATTAACATGGTGAACCGAGACGACAACTGTATCCGGACGAACGGCTGCCATGACAGACTCTACTGAAACAAGCCCTCTTGGATCAAGATCAATATATGTAACCTCGAATCCTTCCGCTTCTAGTGATTGACATGTCGCTAAAACAGATGCATGCTCAGCCGAAGTCGTCACGATATGCTTCCCCCGATGCTTTCTTGCCTTTGCTGCGCCTTTAATCGCTAAATTATTTCCTTCAGTTCCACCCGATGTAAAGATGATCTCATTCGATGAAACACCTAAATAAGCAGCTACTCGATTACGAGCTTCATTCAATAACCTTTCAGCTTCTACTCCTAACGTATGAAGGGAGGAAGGATTTCCAAAGAAGCCAAGAGATGCCTTCATATATGTTTCAACTACTGCTGGGTCTGGTCGAGTTGTTGCGCTATTATCTAAATAAATCATGATTTTCACCTCTTGAAACGTGTCGACATTTCACTATGTTAGCATAGGTATAGAAACTTAGACTAGTCTATTGTCTCCTTATTACATTTTAAAAACCCGTACATCTATATTTTTCGTTCTTCTATCCTACCTGTTACAGACGGAGCCAATACCATCCTATTTGATGAACTTCTACGGATTTATTCATACAATTCTAATGCCACAAGAAAAAGATGCCTCACATAAGAGAATTGTGGGCATCTTTCCTGTATCCTTCTTAGTATTAAGCGGAAATATGTTCTTCAACAATTGTGACAACGTTAGGCTCGAACTCTTCAACAGCACGTGCTGCACAATCAAGAGCCTCTTTATACTGAAATTGTCTAAACAATTGCTCAGCTTCCATTAATTGACCTTGAAGATCATCTGAGCGACTTCTAAATCGATTTCCATATTGAATCACTCGTTCACTTAATTGTGCTAAATGTACAAGATCATGCACTTCATTATGTGTCTCATCAATTAATTCATCGGCTTCCGATACGAGTTGATTCACATTCTCTAGTTCAAGCGGAACTTGATCTAATAACGCAAATGATTCACGTAGCTTCTGTTCAGCTACTTCTAACTTCTCAAGGCAAACAGTTGGTAGCCCGGGAATATTACTTCTCTGTACCAATCGTTTCGTATCAAAAAGCATAGCCCTTAAAGAAGTCAATCGTTCTTTAGACTGGTGTTCTTCCTCTCTCATAGAGAACATCGTTTCTTTCTCTTTCATAATTTCGTTCAATGCTTGCTCAATATCCTTTAACCAATTCATAATTAATTCTCTAATAGAAGTAAAGCTTTGCTTTTTGTTTTCAATTAAATCAATAATGACAACAAGCTGGCTCGATAAATCTTCAATTCGTTTTTGCATCTCTTTTTGCTGATTCAGACGTTCAATTGAGATCAGATAGCTTTCTTGAATCGATAAGGTTTCATTCAGAAGAGCCTCTACTTCTTTTTCACCTTTTTCAATGAATGTTTCCAAATCGGCCATCTTATTATAGACGATCGTCTTTGATTCCACTTCATATTCTAGAATTGAATATAGCTCTTCAAGTCTTTTTACTTCTTCCTCTACCGCTTCTTCAACACCATCAAACTCCAAAGCCACAACACGTTCTCTTAATTCCTGTATTCTCTTTTCAATTTCTTCTAATTGCTTAGGAATGGCAAACGACTCCAATTGATAGCCGTCCTTTTGCATATCCTCGATTCCTTTTCTTATTTCTTTAATCTCTCCAGGCAACACGACGTCGACCTGCACAAGAAGCTTAGGAAAATCCTCCATAAGCCACTCCAGCGTTTGCGTTAACTGTGCAGCGTCGGTTAAATACTCTCGTGCCTCTAAATAACTTCCATTTTCAGTTGCTTCTTCAAACGTCATCAACTCATTCTTAATTTCCTGTAATCGTTCATGAAAAAGAGGATAAGCTTCTACCAGTGCTCCTTTCTTTTCAGAAAGATGATGTTCTAACGTTTCATATCTTTGTTGAATCGAAGCTATTTCTGTTCGGTTTTGCTCCTCGCTCTCAATGAGCTTTTGAATATCGGCAAGCATAATCTTTAATTGCTCCTCAATTCCTGATAAGCGACTTTCTGTCATCACTAATAATTGCTTAGCTTTATTGTAACGATTTTTCGCAGCATATTCTTCAATATCGAACAGCTTCTCTTCAATATCAGGTAAGATGACGCCAACAATATCATCCCACTCCATTCGCCACGTTTCAAACTTCTCCTCCGTCTCTCCAGCCATCGTCAGTTTTTTAACTTTACCGATTTCATCTGGAATAGACCGATGCAAAATATCATTTTTCCAACTTTCTAATTTGTCAACCCGTTTATAAACTCGCTTTTTCATATAAGAGCTACCTACAAATAATAAAACCAAAATAATAAGAGCCAAATAAATTAAGTTCATACAAGACTCCTTCCATAACGATCAACGTCTAATTCTAAATTTATTTTAATGATTTCGAAAATATCGTATGTAAATTTAAAAAGGAGCTCGTTAAAGCTCTCCTCATTTTACTTCCATTATGATACCATGAAATTGCTAATTTTGTCCCATAATTTTAGACTCTATCTTTATGAGAGGTGAAAAGATAATGAATATACACGATGGACACGTCCATACCCCCTACTGCCCACACGGAACAAAAGATTCTCTAGCAGCCTATTGTGATGAAGCAATTCGGCTCGGTCGTTCAGGGATAACATTTGCTGAGCATGCCCCATTACCCACCTCCTTCATAGATCCTACTCCTGATCAGGATAGTGCTATGAAGCAATCTGAGCTACACACTTATATAGACGAGATTCAACAATTAAAAAAAGAATACCAAAACCATTTAGCCATTTATTTAGGTTTGGAAGTCGATTTTATTATTGGATTTGAAACAGAGACAAAAGCATTTTTAGAGGAGTATGGTCCTTATTTAGATGACAGCATTTTATCTGTTCATTTTATTCAAATCGGGGATCAATACGTTTGTCTTGATTACAGTCCAGATGCTTTTTCACTAATCTGTGATCAGCTAGGCTCTATTGATGCTGTACATCGTCTTTACTATAAGACTGTGTATGAATCGGTTTCAGCTGAATTAGGTACGTACAAACCACAACGGATTGGACATATGACATTAGTACAAAAATTTCATAAACGCTTCCGAACAAATACTTCGCACCTAAATCAGATTACAGCCATTTTAAATAAGATAAAGGCAAAGGGTTATATGCTTGATTACAATGGGGCTGGAGTTATCAAGCCGCTATGTAAAGAGCCGTACCCATATTCAACTGTGATCCATCAAGCCAAACAAATGAATATTCCACTCGTTTATGGGTCTGATGCACATCAAGTAAAAGAATTAAACAACGGCTATCATTCATTAGAATTTCATGAACATCTATTGACATCAGCAACCTTGAATCAAGGTCGGTAAGCAGAAGAATGAGATTCTGTAGAAGAACATAACCAACGTTTAATGACTCTCTTAATGTGTTCCAAGTAGCGTTCGATAAAGTGTGGTTCACTAGGATTCAATTGATACATTTCTTGGAAGTAATGAGGAGACATATAGGGCATTGTGATAAAAGAACGAATTTGGATCACGATGTACTGCACGGGTTGCTTTTGAAACTCTCCTCTTTTCATTCCTAGCTTCACTAAATTTTCTAATTGATACATCTCCTTTCGCAAATAAGTCGCCATAATTTCACGCACAAAGGTCGAATCATGCGTCAATTCGCGATGTACCATCCTTGCAATGAAAAGATGCTTCGTTTGATAAGCAAGTAATTGTCGAATTAATAAAAAAAGTCGTTCTTCTACCGACTCACATTCTCCTTCTAATGAACGATCGACAATTTCAATATATCCTTCGAAAAATGGTATACTCAATTGTTCAAACAACTCTTTCTTGCCACCAAAATGATAGGAAATCAGTGCCCCATTGACATTTGCCCGAGCAGCTATTTCTCTGACGGTTGTTCCATTAAATCCATTCATATGAAATAACCAAGTAGCTGCCTCTACAATCTTTTCCTTTGCCATCCCTCTTTGCATGATTTTCACCTCAGTGTAACCGTCTTTCAGTAATGTTTCGCTCTTTCTTCGTTGAGTCCTTTATCATCTCTTCGACATCGCCCATTTTTCATTTGACAAATTTCTTGCAACCTTTTCCTGTTCTTGATATACTTCATTTTCGAAAATAATGGAGGTTATGAGCATGTTTCAATCAATGACTTACAATGGCACATTAAGTGAGAGATATAGCCTAGTAACAAATCAATTAAAAGCTTTAATAGAAGATGAACATAATACGATTGCCAATTTAGCAAATGCAAGTTCATTGCTGTATCAATTTCTCCCTGACGTCAACTGGTTGGATTTTATCTTGTTGAGGACAAAGGGCTTGTGTTAGGCCCTTTCCAAGGAATGCCAGCATGTGTACGTATTCCATCCGGTAAAGGAGTCTGTGGAACCTCCCTTGAAAAGAAGAAAACGATACGAGTAAGTAACGTTCATGATTTTCCTGGACACATCGCTTGTGATGCTGCATCACAATCTGAAATCGTCATTCCTCTTTTTATAAACGGGCACATTTTTGCTGTACTTGATATCGATAGTCCCGAGCTAAACCGTTTTACAGAAGAAGAGCAAAATTACCTAGAACAGTTTGTGAACGAGTTAGCAAAAGGGATAGAATGTTCGAACTAGGAAACCATTGAAAAAGGTAAATTCAACCTAAACATTAGAATGAACACGAATAAAGGTATGGCTCGACATCTAGCATCAAGCCATACCTTTACATAATTGACTATTCATTAGTGACAAATTTATTCTTCCCCGTTTCCTTCGCTTCATATAATGATTGATCAGCCCGTTGAAATAGTTGATTTAAATTTGAAGAATCACTAGACTCACCCCAATACGAGATCCCTATTGAAACGGTAACAGATGGGTTCGATTCTTGCTTAATACGAAAGAGTATCTTTTCAGCTAGTTGACGACCGTCTTCTACGTATGTTTCTGGCAAATAGAGGGCAAGCTCCTCTCCTCCCCACCTTGCAGCAATACCTCGATCAATCGTCATATCTTTTAAAATAGTAGCTACTTGAATAATAACCTGATCACCAACCTGATGACCATACGTATCATTAATATGTTTAAAATCATCAATATCAATTAATAGAAAGGTTCCCTTTTGATCCTTCTCCATCGAGCTTTGAATTTGCTCATCTAAATAGTTTCGTGAGTAAAGCTCTGTTAAATGATCGGTTATAACAAGTCGCTCTAACTCTTCATGCAGCATCGAATTCGTCATCGCTAATGTCGAATGTCGAATCATAGATTGTAATAATTTAAAGTGTCCAAACGTAAAATGGTAAGGTTCTTGATGAAGAGCAATGACCATTCCTGTAAGTTTTTGATTATGGATCATCGGTACTGCCAATAACGATTGAAACCCAGGAATTCTCCCAATATCGTATAGCTCTAATTCACCAATATAAATAGGCTCCTTCTCCACTCTCATCTTAGCAAACAATGGTGACAGCTGTGAACTGATCAACTGTTCATGGAATAAGCAGGTACTCCCCTCCAACATACGTACTTCATTGTCGTCTTGAAACAAAATAAAACCCACTTCTTCTGCACCAAATGATTCTATTATTTGACTCGTCATATAATAAACGATGTCAGTAAGACGTCGGTGTTCATTTAACTGATGTGTTGTTTCATTAATGAGTTGTAAATCTTGGATAAGATGACGTGACTGTTGATACAGCTCCGCATTTTCTAACGCATTACCACCTGTATCTGCAAGCATTTGAATAAATTCAACCTCCCCTTTCGGAAGTTGGTAGGTATGTGGAGCTTTAATTTCCATCACTCCATATACACCTTGCTTCCCTCGGAGTGGAACAAATAACGTTAGCTTGTCTTTTCGTTTGACAATTTGGATTTCACCAGTCACATAAGCATGCTCTACTACTTTACTTCCTACTTCATTTCCATAAAGCAGTGGCTTAATGGGTATCCCATCCTTCCCTTTCGACTCTTGAGAAAGCAACAAATAGACGAGATAACCAGGGAATGCCTCGTGTATGGCTTCCACGATCTCATGTAACACGTCTTCACTCATCATCGTGGAATGGAATTTCTTCATAACTTGTAATAAAATTTCACGACGCTTGCTTTCATGCTTTCTTCGTTCATATACATATGATTTTTGTAGTAAAGGTATAAATGACTCAAACCACTGCTTATAATCGTCAAGGCTCGTATTGGTGTTTTCTACTACAACCGGAAAAAAGAATACTAGAATTAACTCTCCATTCAAGTAAACTGGATACATAATATAGGTCTTATCAGATGAAGCGAATAAAGCATCTCCATGAATGAAGCAACATGATTCATAGTTCGTTTGCTGAAGCGCAGCTCCAAATTCGCTCAATTCGATTATCGAAGGGATTGTCACATTAGACGTTAAGGCATACAGGTGATCATCTTGACGTTCATACACTAAAATAGATCGATTACAAGTCCTCTCATAGTAAGACGAAAAAGTATCGACTAATGAATGCAATTCGATGTCAAATTCGGAGTCCTTCAATAGTTCCACAACAGTAAAAGGCGAAAACAGCCTCTTTAGATCTTGATCATTAAACAACATCGCTAACCCTTTTATGAAAGAGCCCATATCTAGGCCGTTTGGGTTGTTCAGTGGTGTGACTATTCCTAAAAAAAGTTGATAACTAAAATGGCTAGTACGTATATTGGGCAACTTAGTCTTATTCATTTGAAAATAATCGTTACACTCGTACAAGCTCTGATATGGGTGAGATTCTACTAAAGACTTCGCCAACCCTAATTCTGTTTCAGACATTTCTCCCACATTTTCTAAAAACAAAAAAAGTTTGGTTCGATTCGGTTAAAAAAAATAATGCAGGCCATTTGACTTCAGTTTGTTCTTGATAAACGGTTGCAATCTCCTTTAACCGATTCTCATATTCCTTCAAAAGATTGTTATCGACAATTACATTCGCCACTTTTTTCATCACCACACAGCCTTCATCCCTTGTAGTAAATTCGACTTATCCGAGTGAACAAAAAACGCCAAAAATTAACTGAAACGACTTACAAAACAACCAAATATTAGAATTGAAACAAATAAACAATCAATGTATAGGACTTTATACATTCCTATTATAAAACAATTATGGTACGAAAACTATCCTATTTCTATATAATTTTTAAATTTTAAAATATTTCAAAAAAAACATTTATCTTGATGACAATCAATGATAAACGTTGACATACGAGTTTAAAATGAATATAATGTACTTTGTGTGAAATAAGACAGCCAGCGTAAGCATGCTTTGTTTTCATTTTGTTCCTCACAGCGGCTGATTCGGTTGAGGTGCATTGCGTAACTTCTAGCTGTCGAAGTGAAGATGCATGAAGACAAAATGAACACTGGATGAGATTACGAATACGGTTGTTATTTTGCAACATCAAAATAACAAGGAGGAGTCACATTATGGCTCGTTATACAGGTCCATCTTGGAAATTATCACGTCGTTTAGGAATCTCTTTAAGCGGCACAGGAAAAGAATTATCAAAGCGTCCGTATGCTCCAGGGCAACACGGTCCAAACCAACGTAAGAAGCTTTCTGAATATGGGTTACAACTTCAAGAAAAGCAAAAGCTTCGTCATATGTATGGAATGAATGAGCGTCAATTCCGTAACACTTTTGATTCTGCTGCTAAAATGGCAGGAATTCACGGTGAGAACTTCATGATTCTTCTTGAGTCTCGCTTAGACAACTTAGTGTACCGTATGGGTCTTGCTCGTACTCGTCGCGCAGCTCGCCAATTGGTGAACCACGGTCACATTACAGTTGATGGAAACCGCGTAGATATCCCATCTTACCGCGTTAAGCCAGGACAAGAAATCGGTGTACGTGAAAAGTCACGCAACCTAAACGTTATCAAAGAATCTCTTGAAGCAACAGATTTCGTTCCAGCTTACGTAACATTTGATGCTGAATCACTACAAGGTTCGTACACTCGTTACCCAGAGCGTTCTGAGCTTCCTGCTGAAATTACAGAAGCTCTTATCGTTGAGTTCTACTCTCGTTAATCTTTTTAGATTGCAGAGTAATGCACAAAAACCCCTTGAAATGTTGTTACATCAACGTTTCAAGGGGTTTTTATTTTTATCTACTTTGCAAAATGATGCAGGATAATGCACTAAATTTGGGACAACTGGGGCCAATTTGAGACCAAATAAATTACTGGCATGGGTGAAGGGATGGGAAGAAAAGAGCAGTACACTATTTGTGTTGTGAGCTGACTGATAAATATAGATGTAGTGGTCCATCTAATATTTGCAATATTAGCAGTTTTACAACTATTCACAAGGGAGAGGGAAATACGTAAACATGTAAGGTGTTTTGATGACAAATAGAAATAATAAATTCAGCGAAGGGAGTTTGATATTATGTCAAACATTAAACTAGTTTAAGATTTAAGAAATTACAATGAAGTTTTAAAGGATTTTGCTGTAGGTGATCCAGTTTTTTTTAACGAAAAATGGGCGAAGTAAATATGCCGTTGTTGAAGAATATGAGAAAAACCAAGCTACGATTAAATTGCTTTCAAAACTTATGGAAGCTGAAGAGGCAATTAAAACTGGGAATGAGTGGCTAACTGAAGAACAAGTTGAGGATGATCTTGGAGTTTAACCAATATGTATAAGTTTAGTATAAACCCTGTTGCTAAACGAGACTTGTATGAAATTAAGGAATATATCACCAAAAAACTTGACTAATTTTGGATGCAGAGGTGAACTCATTCTTCCTATTCTTACCTTGATTGGGACACATACACATACTCTAGGACTTACAAAGTTTTTTTAACGTACATAGGACGTTATTTATATACTAGTATCTATCAACAAATTGGAACTATTGTTAAAGATACTTTTCTCTGTTTATAAAAGCAAAATAGGCCTTATTTGTTGAACGAGAACTGCCATTTATAAAAGAATCATTTGTTACGCAGTCCAACGATACTGTGAATAGACTAAACCCATCTAAGAGACGATTGCATTAACTGTGATTGTCTTTTCGTATTAGACTTAAACTGTACAATAGAATAGGTGCATCACTATTGTGATAGCACCATTGTATAGTTTTAATCCCAGATACGGACCCTTGGAATATCTGCTGTTCTTAAATAATCTAATAGCTGACCAGTATGAACTGATTCGTGATAAGCAACACGTAAAAGCATGTCACCCAACTCTCTTATGTAACCTGATTCTGAGCGATCAATCTTAATGTTTATTAAATCTTCTTCTGAAAATGACTTAATTGTATCCATGAACTGATTTCGATAAGGTTCTGCAAATTCTAATTCAGCATTTACAGATGTTAAAGGAAGATTTTCGAAAGGTGAATCGAAAATGGATAAACTACCTTTATTTTTTATAGCTAGGTGATAATAATGTTCGCTTTCTAGTACGTGCCTAATCATTTCTAAGCAGCTCAATGCTTCACCATCTGGCTTCCAGTGGAGCTTTTCTTCTGGAATAGATGTCCAGACTTTTACGCTTCTTCTTCTAACTTCATTAAAATTTAAAATAATTAAATCAATTGAATTCATATTAATTCCTCCTTTGATTAAATACACTTTCTATTATACACGAATGAACGTTCGTGCCAATTAATTAGGAGGATTCTAAAAAAATTATTGTAGAGTTCAAATATACTCTTCAATAGAAATGATCTTCAACAATGGGGCGATTGCGGAAGACCATAAGCCTAATTCCCCATCAAAAATAAGAAGGATTTAGGTTTTTTCACTTTCCAAAGCCTTGACGTTACCCCATTGGTAAACTGTTTAGTAGCAACTGGTGAAAAAACGGCAGAAGTGGTACATTCTTATGTCTGTAATGATTATTAACATGGTACGGTTCACCGTGGATATTTAAGAAGGCAAAAAATAAGGTATTGGAGTCAAAAAATACCCAATATCTTTAAAGTAAGCTAATTCATATCACTGAATCATTCAAAATAAATAATTGCTACCGAAAACAGAAAAAAGTCTAGTATCTCTATATTTTTATCGAGGCATTAGACAAATTATCTACAACAATCGCGCCCTTTTATGGAGTAACTAACATTTAGACAAAATCATAAAATTACATAATTATTCATACCCACACACCCGTAAAACAACAGATATTTAAATATCCCACAATGTTAATTTCAGAGCATATTTTTT
>NZ_BAUU01000010.1 GCF_000513115.1 Halalkalibacter hemicellulosilyticusJCM 9152 | reverse complement strand
TAGTAAAAAAACCTTGAAATACGTTTAAATCTTTAGTCAAACTTTCTAGATCACTAGCTTCATTTATATATTTGTTTTCTTCTTGTTGATTAAAGAACGTATCCTTTTCCTTATACGTTACTTTATACATGCTGCGCTCAAACGGATACGTTGGAAGTGGTATTCTCCGTTCATTGTGACGAAAAATTCGTCCTGGGTTATAAGAAACTCCTGCTACAAAAAGCTGCCCCATTACTCGCAAAATAGATTCGATAGGATTCGAACTTTTATTCGTTGTCACCACTTCTTGAAAATAAGCTGAAATGGATTCCCTACTGTTTACGCTTATATTCCCACATTCAAGTAGCAAATCACGCTCAGAAAGAATTGGATGTAATTCTTCCTTTTTCAATGGAATTTCCATTTCTTCAGTAAGCTCTTGAATCCATTCAACATTTTTTTCTTTCGTCTTAATTCCTGAAGGCGTTATTAGTAGACAATCCCAACGAAAGTCTTGATCCGTATTTGGTTTTGCTGTTCTCATCTCTTTAGTCTTCACTAGCTGCTCGATTAAATCTGTGATCGATACGTAGCCTGCTAATACTGCCCCAGCCCATATCCCTGTTCCTTCGCAAATAATCGATTTAGGCTTTAAGCTAAAGCTTTTCAGCATTTCACCATAAGCATATTGAATGGCAAATCGCGCTAATTTCTCCCTTAGTTCTTTAGCTCCAGCTGCTTCTGTATATTCAATTACATGATCCATACAATGACGATACGCCATTTTGAACGTAGGAAATCTAGTCGAAAGAGTTTCAATATCTTTCTCCTCTATCCAAACTGAGTCATTTAAATATAGGTGTACGAATGTTTCTTTGAAAGGACTTGATTTCCCTTGTAATATAGCATCTGAGCGTTGTCCAGACTCAAGCTTTGTAAGTAATGTAAGAAGGTCATTCTTTGAACTCACAACCATGGCTACTTTATAATTCATTTCCTTCTGACTCATATTCATCGAGTAGCAAATATCCCCTAATGAATCCTTCTCCTTCTTTTTTAATACATTCTTAAGATCTTGAGCTATTCGCTTCACAACATGTTCATTACGACCACTTATTTGTAAAAGCTGCTTTTGGTGTTCACCTTCTTTTTGCTCATCAATATTATAGACACTACGTTCCGATTCATTCGCCTCCTCCAGGATCACGTGAGCATTCGTCCCACCAAATCCAAATGCATTAACCCCAGCTCTCAGAGGGGTCTCACCCTTGTTAACTAATTTTATTGGTTCTTTATCAACGACATAAAAAGGTGTTGATGAAAATACTACATTCGGATTAGGTTTCTCATAATTGATCGTATGTGGCACCGTTTTATGCTTAAGTGATAAGGCAACCTTAATTAAACTCGTCATACCTGAAGCCGCTAGCATATGACCAATTGATCCTTTTACCGATCCAATCCCACAGAATTGTGTTTCATTTGTAAATGTTCGAAAAGCCTGAGTTAATCCTTCAATTTCAATCGGATCACCAAGTGGTGTAGCAGTGCCATGCGCTTCAACATAAGATAGTGTCTCGGGGTTCACACCGCTATTTTCATATGCTTCTCTTATCGCTTCAGCCTGACCTTGAGGCCTTGGTGCTGTTATCCCTTTCGAGCGTCCGTCATTATTTATAGCAGAACCTTTAACCACACAATAAATATAATCATTATCCTCTTTCGCTTTTTCAAGGGGCTTTAACAATACAGCGCTCCCCCCCTCTGAAAGCACCATTCCATCTGCTTCAGAATCAAACGGACGGCACTGACCACTGGATGATAAGGCAGCGACCCTACTTAAGCTCGCAAATGGAGTAGGCGATAGATTCAAATTAATTCCTCCTGCAATGGCCATTTCAGTTTGCCCTGTTCGCAGGCTTTCGCATGCATGATGTAAGGCGACTAATGATGATGAGCACGCTGTGTTCACAACCATACTAGGTCCCGTTAAATTTAAGTAATGGCTTACACGTGAAGCAACTTCATTTAACCCGTTACCAGCTACTACATCTGGTAGCAGTTCTCCTGGCTTTAATACTTGAATCATCATATCAATAAGTTCTTCTTTTTCGCTTCGGTTTAACGAATGATATACGTTACTTTGAAGCAATTTTTCTTTTAAAATCATGTACGATCGATATCCAATAAAATGCTCCATATACGTATTCTGTTCACAACCAACAAAAATGCCTATTTTATTCGTACGATGTTTATTCCCATATCCTGCACTTTGGAGCGCTTCCCAAGCTATTTCTAAAAATAGCCTTTGCTGAGGGTCTGTCACTTCAGCTTCATTTGGTGACATCCCAAAGAAGAATGGATCAAAATCATATGGATGATCAATAAATCCTCCTTCACTTGCATAGCTTCCGTACAAAAGGTCTCGGCGGTTATGCCCCTGCTCTTTCATGTTCCAACGATCCTCTGGAACTGGGCGAATCATATTTCGACCATGAACGAGTAGATCCCAATATTGATCAGGGTTGTTCGCACCAGGAATTCTTAAACCTACACCAATAATAGCAATATCTTTATTTTGTTCTCTTTCCGTAACAACCAGCTTTTCCTTAACAGATTCTTTTCGTTCCACAAATGATTGATGAAGATATTGTATAAACTGTTCAGGAGTTTGATATTCAAATAATAATGTTGGATTTAGCTCAAGCTGTAAGTTGTTGTTTAATGTTTCGATAAATTTAACGGCGTTAATCGAATCAATACCTAACTCTTCAAAATTCGCACTCGTATCAATTTGCTCAACTGGAAGAGAGCTAATAGTTGATATAAGCTGATAGACAATTGATCGTAATTCTCCTTCATTCATTGGATGTATAAAACGTTTCTGACTTCCCACCTTCATTGCCATCAATTGTTCTTCAAACACATGAATAACAGAAGATTGGAAAGAGCCTAGTGCATTCATAAAGGCATTTCGACCGTTTTCTTTTGACAAAACTTTTATTCCTTGTTTTTCTACAACCGTTGACGCCACCGAGCCAAAAGCAGCTGCCATCGCACTTTCATCCCATAATGAGTAATTAATCGAAAGTGACCGTCCAGGTGCATGTTGTGTGCTTCTAAAATAGCTATATTGATCGAGGAAAAAGTTAGCTGCCGCGTAATCACCTAGGCCGGCAGCCCAGCTCTTTTTCGAGGCCGACACAGACGAAATCGAAACAAAAAACTTTAAAGGTTCCTCTCTCGTTATTTGATCCAACACGATCGTTCCTTGTACTTTAGGTCTTAAGACTCGTTCAATGGATTCAATATCCTTTTCTAATAAATTAGTAGCTTGATGTCCTTCAATTACTCCGGCAGCATGAATGACTCCATGAAGAGAACCATAAGATTGTTTACTATCCTGTAGCACTTTCTTCATTTGCTCCAAATGAGAAACATCGACTGCATAATAAGAGACATTCGCTCCTAGTTGCTTTAAACGATTGATCCACTGTTGCTTTTGTTCCATACTCGTGTTGAGTTCTGTTCTCCCTGTTAATATAAGATTTACTTTTGCTTGTTCAGCTAATAACGATGCAATTTCCCTCCCAACTGTTCCTACTCCTCCTGTAATAAGGAATGTATCACCATCTTCAACCTTAATCGATTGTAAATGATCTCGCTCTTTTTGAACGATCTGACGAACATAACGCTCTCCTTGACGTAATGCAACAATCGCCTCTTCCGGTTCTTCATAATTTAGTTCATCTACGATCATGCCCATCAATTGATGATCAGTTAGATCATCAGATTCCTTTACATCTAAAATAGTCGTCATAAT
This sequence comes from Halalkalibacter hemicellulosilyticusJCM 9152, assembly GCF_000513115.1. GTDB lineage: Bacteria > Bacillota > Bacilli > Bacillales > Bacillaceae_D > Halalkalibacter > Halalkalibacter hemicellulosilyticus. The sequence continues at coordinate 144,232 of NZ_BAUU01000010.1, read as the reverse complement.
ATGAGAGTTTTCTTGCGCCAATACTTGACCGAACATCGTTGAAATAGATTGAATTGGATTTTGAATCTGGTCATTATCTAATACAGCAAAAGCTTGATTCGTAATGATCATGTATTTAGTATTATAACGACTTTTATACATTTCTTTAGCTAAACACACTAAACTTGTAGCACATTTTGAGTCCGCTCTTATTTGAGCTTCCATATCAACGATGCTTTTAGCTTCTTGTTCATAGTTCCAAAAATGAATAATGGCTACAATTTCTTTCTGAATGTCGCTCACAATATTTTGATATTCATGTTGATTTATAGGATCAATGACAAACACGTTCTTCTCATTCGTTTTGTTCTCAGAATTCCCTGTTACAAAGTAAAGAGTATGGACATCATGATCTAGTTTTTCACTTAAGATTTTTGCTTTTTCCAGATCATCTGCACATATAACAATAGCTCCAGGTTGCAAAGGTCTCGAAGTACGTTGTTCGGCTACTTTCCAACTCCATTCATGATAATGCTCACGATGAAAAGCGAAATGATCATTTCCACGAGTACCAAAATCAGGTGCATAAACTTTGTGCTCAAAAGGATACAATGGGAGATCTATTTTTTTACAGTACGCTCTTCATATAAAGCATCCCAATGAATGGTTACGCCTAATTCATATAATTGGCCGAGCGTATTTAGAAATAAGACCCATTCATCTTCTTTACGACTTAAAGTAGGAAACACATGATTCTCTTGAGTTTTTTGAAGCCCCTTTACCATGCCTGTTAGTACTTTTTCAGGACCTGCTTCAAGAAAAACATCCAATCCATGATCAAAGGCATAGTGAATGCTTTGTTCAAACTTCACGGCTGATAATATATGCTCTAGCCAGTAATCAGCATCTAATGGTCTATCAATAAATTCTGCTCGGACATTTGAAATGATTGAATATTTCGGTGTTGAAAAGGTAGTTTGCTCTAACTCCTTTCTAAATTGATCTAACATCGGTTCCATTAATGGTGTATGAAAAGCTTGTGAAACGCTTAATCTTTTATGAGGAATTCCTTTTTCATTTAAGTAGCTTGAAAATTTTTCAATATCTTCTTCTTTTCCTGAAACTGCTTGGTGAGTCACATTGTAGCCGGCAATCCATACATCGCCTGAAAACGACTCTAACCAGTTTTCTACTTGTTCACTCTTAGCGAAAACCGCGAGCATAGCCCCAGGCAATGAAAGTTCATTCATCAATTTTCCGCGAATAGCTACTAAACGTACCGCATCTTCAAGTGAAACCGCATCAGCTAAACATACTGCAACCCATTCACCGACACTATGTCCAAGCATACATTCAGGCTCTACTCCCAAATCAAGTAATAGCTTCCCTATAGCGTAGTCAATCGTAAAAACGACTGGTTGTGTCACATCCGTTCTAGCAAGTAATACATCGTTCGCTTCTTCTCCGTAAATTAAACGTGAGATATCCTCATTTAAGTAGGGCAAAAACAATTTGGCGCATTCATCTACATATCTTCTAAATGCTGGCATATGATTGTATATCTTTTTAGCCATATTGACATATTGAGAGCCTTGTCCAGTAAACATAAGCGCAATTTTACGCTTTTTCACTTTGCTTACTTCGTCTTTTACTAGCAGCTTGTTTTCTAATTCCTTTAAGGAAGAAACGACAAAGCTTTTTCGATATGGAAAAGGATTTCTAGTCACATTTTCGGTATAACTAATATCCTTTAAATTATCCTCTTTAAACCTGTGAAGAGATTGAGCCAAATTCTCACGCTTTTTTGTTAACGAAGCAGCAGAATTGGCAGCTAAACCGACGACGTATGCAGGAGACTGGTGAGATTCCGTTTCTTCTCGAACCTTTTCTGGAGCTTCTTCTACTAATAGATGACAATTAGTTCCACCGAACCCAAACGAATTAATCGCCGCTCTACGAATGGTTCCGTTCTCCACCTCCCATTTAGATTCGCTTTCTAACAATGTAAATGGGGTTTCATCTAACTTAAGCAGAGGGTTCACACTTTGAACATTCACATTTTGAACCATTGTTTTATGCTTTAATGACAATAGCACTTTCATAAAGCTCGCTATACCAGCAGCAGCTAGTAGATGTCCAATGTTAGACTTAACAGATCCTAAAGCGATCGAATTTTGACGAACATTCCAGCTTTTAAAAGCAGACCCTAAAGCCCTTATCTCACTAGGATCCCCGATCTTAGTACCTGTTCCATGTGATTCCATATATTGAATACTACTTGGGTCGATTTGATGCTTAGCATACAGTGATTCTACGACTTGTTTTTGTCCATCTGGATTCGGTGACATAACACCAATAGAGTGACCATCATTATTAATAGCACTTGCTTTAATAACTCCAGCAATCTCATCACCATCTGCCATTGCTTGTTCGAGAGGCTTTAGCATAACTAATCCTGCACCTTCACCTGGTACAAATCCATCTGCATCGCGATCAAATACCTTCACCTCTCCTGTTTCAGACAAAGCTCCTGCTTGACTGAATAACAGATAAGGAGTCGGTGTTAGCAATAAATTAATTCCACCTGCAATAGCTGCTTCACTTTCCCCTTTTCTAATAGATTCACATGCCATATGAAGTGAAACGAGTGAAGAGGAGCAAGCTGTATCAATAACCATACTTGGCCCTTTAAAATTAAACTCCTGTGATACCCGAGAAGCAACCATATTTAAAATATTATCGACTAATACATTAGGATGATCGCTTGTCTCACCAAATATTTGCTTCCATTCTGTTACTAATTGTTCCTGTTGCTTTGCATCTAATGAAGCGAAACTCGAGAACTGTTTAAATTTCAGTAGATTTAACTTATTCAAATGATATTCATAATATGTATTGACCCCAGCACCTAAGAACAAACCGATTTTCTGACCGCTTACTTTTTGCTTCGTATAGCCTCCACGCTCCAATAGTTCAAAAACTAGCTCAAGCATTATTCTTTGCTGAGGATCCATTACCATAGCTTCTTCATCAGAAATAGAGAAAAGTTCAGCATCAAAATGGTATGGATCTTTTATAAAGGCACCTTTTTTACAATAGGATTTCCCCGGCTCTTTCGATTCACTATAAAGTTCATCGATATTAAAACGATCACTTGGTATATCACGTATACTTACTTTTTTATTTAAGAGGTTGTTCCAAAATTGTTCAGGCGTATCGGCATCAGGGAAACGGCACGACATGGCGATAACAGCAATGTCTTGATTAAGTTGATGCCCTTGTGATGTGACCGGCACATCTTCATCCATTCTCTTCGTTTGAAATCGTTCCTTCTGTAAATGTCTACATAAATAATCATCCATTTCCTGAACTGTGCGACATTGAATTAACAGATCATGAGATAAGGTTACTTGTAATTCTTCCTCTAATGCTGCTAGTACTTGGATTGCTTTAATTGAAGTTCCACCTAATGTGAGAAATGACTGGTCTAAAGGGATCGAATGATTTGGAATTTGAAGAATTTCAGCCCACACCTTACGAACGAGAGGAATGTACATTCCTCTTGAAACATGGTTCATTTGTTTATTCTTTATTTCCTCTTCAACAATCCCCATCACATCTTCTGCCACTATCGTTTCGTTTTTAAATTCGCCATTTTTAAAGCTTTCTATAAGCTCAAATCTTCTTACTTTCCCACTTGTCGTCTTAGGAATGGATTTAATTGGCACTACATAATCAATTGGAATTCCAATTGATTCATTAACATGACGTAAAATGGCAGAATAAAAATCTTTACTTCTTTCCACTTTCACACGCTGAGAAGTAAACAATGCGATTCGATCCATACCTTCTTTTTCATCATGCCAACCACATACGGCCATCTTCCCTTCTTTTACACCTTTCACTTCTTCAACCTTCGCTTCTATATCATGAGCATAAAAATTTTGACCGTTTAAAAAAATAATGTCCTTAATACGACCAACAACTGTTAAACGACCATTTAATAAAAAGCCTGTATCTCCTGTCTTTAACCAGTCATCTTGAAAAGCCCTTGCATTCGCTTCTTTGTTATTGATGTAGCCTGAAGTAACATTCGGTCCTACAATTTGTATTTCTCCGATCACTCCTTTGTCAACTACATGACCATCTTCATTAACAATGCGGATACTCATGCCATCAATCGGAAAACCTTCATCAGCCAATGCCATCGCTTTCTTGTTTGCTTTATCAACGGTTTCAACTATTTGTTCACTTGCTAATTTTTCACGATTAACATAGTGAATCGTTGGTTCAGTTCCACACGGTGGAAAGCTAACCGCCACACACGCTTCTGCCATCCCATAGACAGGTACATAACATTTTCTTTCAATCCATAAGGCACTAGCTTCTCAACAAAATGGTTAAGAATCGAAACCGAAATCGGCTCTGCTCCATTAAAAATTAAACGTAATGAGGATAATTCAAGTTGCTGTAGCTGTTTTTCTTTTACACGATCTAGAAATAGACGGTAACCAAAGTTCGGTGAGCCGGTTAATGTAATTTTGTGTTTTGTAACGAGGTCTAACCATAAAAATGGTTTCTTGACAAATTTAAGTGGCGTCATATTGAATTGATTAATTTGAACAGCATCATTGAAAAATGAAATCCAATTAAGCCCATGTCATGATGGTAAGGCATCCAGCTTAAGGAACGATCTTCATTCGTAAACTTAGCTGAACTTATAATAGAATCAATGTTAGCGAGAAGATTGTTGTGAGTTAGCACGACTCCTTTTGGTGTACTAGTACTACCTGAACTAAATTGAATAAACGCTGGGGAATCCGCTTGACTTAATGAAATGATACCATCTCGTTCATCGTCAAGATTTTGCGAGTTGATTATATTCAAATTAGAATAACTAAATAATTGATTTTGCTGTCCTTCTACTAATTTATGATCAGATATAATAGTCGGCTTCTTAAGTAGCTTCCATATCGTTTCTAGCTTTTCCAATGAAGTATTTTTCACTTTTAACGAACTTGGATAGGCTAAAGGCGCAGCGATTATCCCTCCTAGTACACATGCCCAAAATGTAATCACAAATTCAAGATTGTCTTCAAGCACAATTAGAACATATTCCCCAGGCTTAATCCCTCGACTTTGAAGTCCTCCTAAACGCCTACACGCACGTTCAAGTAGCTCTTTATAAGAAATAAACACTTCCGTTTCATCATTTAAAATATACGTAATCCCATTCTCCGAACCCTCAGCAGCACGTATTAAAATATCAGCAAGGTTGTGTAGCTTTGTATACTTTTCCATCATTTTCTTTCCAATTGAAATAGATTCACCCATCATTAAACTCTCCTTTTTCACCCTGTTATTTGCTCTGCTTTCTTCTTTATTGTTAATTGGGTTAATGTAAGCTGAATAAATAGTAATAGAAAAAATAGTAGACTTACCGTAAACAAATGATTAACACCAAATAGCTGAATGGCTATTGCAGATAAGATCGGCCCCGCTGCCGAGCCGATACCATACGTAAATGTAAACAGGGCTGTACCCGATGAAAGCTCATCGTTCTTTAAATCTTGAACGGTTAAAGCTAAGGAAAGAGCATACAAAGGCCCAACTGCAAAGCCTGTAATAAAGGAAAAAATAAGGATACCTGTAAAGCTTGTGAACGTCATAATACCGATTATGGATAAAACAGAAATGGCCACCGTTAACCCGTAACATTTTTCACGTCCTATTCGATCCGCCAAATACGTAACCGGGATTGTTCCAAGAACTCCACCAAACACAAAGACTCCAAATGCAAAGCCAATCATCGTGATTTCAATTCCACGCATGAGTAAATACATGGGATAAAGAGCGATGACGGTCGTTTCAATAAAGCCATACACAAATGCGCCATATAAAGGTAATTTAACGCGCGTAAACACATCTCTTTTTTGATTATGAGGAACAATGATGGCTCCTTTAAGCTTTAAATAAATAAACCATGAAGTCACAAGTAGAGCGAATGATGCGATAAAAAATGGCATCCAATTGTTCCAATCATAAATAATCGGTCCACTGATCGCACTAATAACAAATCCACAAGCAAAAAATAAAGAATAAACACCACTAACTAGAGCCTTTGAATCAGCTTGTGTAAGTGAATGCATCACTGTTTGTACACCAACTAAATTAAAGCTAATCCCCACCCCCATTAAAGACATTAGAACAAGCCACGTTATTGTTGATAGAACAAAAGGAAAAATTATTGAACATATAGCTGTCATAACAAGACCGAAAATAATAATCATTGAAACATCTTTCCCATTTATAGTTCGAACTAAATAAATCGAGCCCAGCGCCATTGTAAGGAAGAAGGAAGAGGAAATGATCCCAATCCAAACACTACTCGTCTGAAGCTGGGTCATATATGTCGTTGCGATAGGAACAATCGTCCCCATCGCAAATCCAACTAGAAGCGCAATATGATAGATCACCCATTTACGGTCTCCAAAAAGCTTATTAAATTGATTCATTATTCCGTTCCCCTTATTAAGGCATATTTGCTGAATTCAATACTCCCTTTAGTACTGGTACTTGCTTTGAGCCAAACCAATACATGTCTTGCTTCCCATATACTTTTATTTCTTCTCCCGTTATACAATTTGCTTTATCTGATGCTAAAAAAGCTACTACATCGGCTATTTGTTCAGTTGGTATCGCTGCCTTTCGAAAAGAGGACGGTGTCATCTCAGTATCTACAAATGCCGGGCAAACAGCATTAACTTGAATGTTATGAGCCTTTAACTCTTCCGATAATGATCGAGTCAACCCGAGAATGGCGTGCTTTGAGGCCGCATATGCACTCATCAAAGGGTATCCGATAAGTGAAGAGTCTGAGCCAATATTAATAATCTTGCCTTCACCCTTTTCTGAAAAATGTGGGATCACTTGGCGGCACATATGGTATGTTCCAATAAGATTCACCTCGATAATTCTTCTCCACTCATCAGGTGTCATTTCATTGATAGCACCCACTTTTGTAATTCCAGCATTATTGACCAAAATATCAATCTGTCCGTAACGTTCCACAACAAAATTCACAGCCTCTTCCGCATTAGACATCTGACTAATATCCGCCGATAAAATTAATGGTTCCACCCCTACACTTCTAAATTCTTCAGTTGCTTCTTCTAATGTTGCGACAGACCTAGACACTAATGCTACGTCAATCCCTTCACGTGCCATCGTTAATCCAATTGCTTTACCGATCCCGCGACTTCCACCTGTAATAAGAGCTACTTTATGCATAGGAGATCTCTTCACATATGGTACCGATTGATTTTCACTTGACTGTTTATTAGTCGAAGTCGAATGAAGTAGGTCTTCTAAGTAACGCATATATTGGTTTCCTAACCTCTTAACTGTTGATCGTTGAAAGAGGTTATTAGAATACTCAATGTCCAAGGCGAATTGTCCATCAACGACTGACAGAAAAAACTCAAACACCGTTGCACGCTTTTGACTTGCATTTGAATACCGGCGGTCAATATTCTCTTTAGAAAATTCAAACAAATCAAGCTGCGGTAAATCTCTGTTTCCTAAATAATTGACTCTTATGTCAGTTAGTTTGTTATCAGGATACAAATGAGTAGATAATTGGTCAGAAATTAAGTCATAACTTACCCCTTTAAGAGGCACTCCATCCATTTTATCTTGAATACGTCGAACGAGCTCTAACCAGCTATCCTTTTCATTCACCAAAATACCTAAAGGGTAGTTAACTGAAAAATTGCCAGGAACCTCTATATAACGCTTGTTATCTCCTAGATCTCTTCCATGAACACGATGACTAATCATAATATTGTCTTGCTTTGTTTCATAACGAAAGAGCTTATACAAAGGAGCAAGTAAGATTGGATAAAGGTTTGTTTGAAAGTACTTTTTACCCTTATTTCGAAGAATAGCTGTTTGCTGCTTCGATAATGTAAAGCTCTCCAAGCGAGCTGAGTCTTCGATATTTTCTCCTTTTTGGAAATCAAAAGTCATTTGCAATCGATTAGAATCCATTAACTGTCCATTCCAATAGGAAACATAATTCGATTTAAATCGATTTTTCTTTTCTTCAACATCCTGAATAAATTGTGTATAACTATGATCTGGCTGTTGTTTCACTTCTTTTTCTTCCAAAAGCAGCCTGTAAACACTCCATATCTCCTTAAACAGTAGATGATTTGTCATCACATCTGAAATAAGGTGATGACCGACTACTGCAATGGAATATCTATCCTCGTCTATTTTCAATACCAAAACCTTCCACAAAGGCCACTGTTCCGCATTTAAACGCTGAATAGTTTGATCAATTAACTTTTGCTGAAGGTGCTCACGTTCAGCATCTTGGATAAATCTCGTATCATACCATTCAGCTTCTATTTTTTCGACTGAAGGAATAATTTGCTGCCTCCACACATTTCCTTCTAGTTGTAAAAAGCAACGTAAAACCTCATATCGATTTGCAACAATCGTTAAAGACTGATTAAACTTCTCTAGCTGTAATGGCTGCTTATAAATGAATTGCGTATAGCCTGTCCAGCTATAAGGATACTCATAATAAGTTGTTAGCCACTTTTGAGCTGGAGCAAGTGGATACGTATAAGCGGTTTTCCCATTGCTATCAGTCAATTGCTCAAGTAATACCTTTCGATCTATCTTGCCATTTAAGTTTTTGGGCAATCGAATAAATGTCTCTATGCGGTGAGGAATCATATAGCTTGGCAAGTGACTTCTTAGACTTTGTAAAAGCTCTAGATGATCTTCGTTACCGACTATACACGCAACTAACTTAGGCTGAATACTCGTATCTTGAACGACAACTGCTGCTTCAACGACACCTTTTTGCTTCACTAAAACGGCTTCAATTTCTCCCAATTCAATTCTGAAACCACGAAGCTTTATTTGTGAATCCACCCTGCCATGAAATTCTAAGTAGCCATCCTCCCCCTCTCTTGCCAAATCGCCTGTTTTGTAAATATACTCACTTTTCACGTCAGAAAATGGATTTTTGTAAAAGGATTCCTCTGTTTTTTTCCTATCCTTGTAGTATCCTTTTGCCAGTTGGGACCCACCTATCCACAGGTGGCCTATTTCTCCTTTTTTTACCTCTCTCATTTCCTCATCTAATAGCTTAATTGAAACGTTATCAATTGGATGACCAATCGGGACAATATTTTCGTCACTTCCTTCAGAAAGCCGATTCATTACATAACAAGTAACATCAATCGATGCTTCAGTAGGCCCATAAAGGTTTGCTAAATTTACTTTCGTCCCATGCTGATTTATCCATTTTCGTATTAATGCGGTTGTCAAAGCTTCCCCACTGAATAATAGCCATTTTAAATGACTAAATTGATAACGTTCATCTTCCAATGCGTATAAAAATTCACCAAATAAGGAAGGAACAAAATGTAAATAGTTAATTCGATTTACTTCAATCCATTTTGCTAGCTTCCAAGGATTTTTAACAATACTATTTTCAACTGGACATACGGTACCACCATACATAAGCGGCCAGAACAATTCCCAAACTGAAATATCAAAACAACACGATGTTTTCTGAGCAACTCGGTCTCCCTCTTGTAATTGGAATTGCTTTTGATGCCAGCTCAGACGATTTATAAAACCACGCTGCGAAAGCATAACCCCCTTAGGGTTACCCGTAGATCCAGATGTATATAAAATAACCATGACATCGTCAGCTGAATATGCTAGCTCTAAGTCTGATTTCTCGGCTGTTATCCAATCTGCTTTTGAAATAATAGGATGTTCCCTTTTCATTTTCATTTCTAGATCATCTACTGTCAAAATAGCTTGAACTGTTCTACAGGTTACATACATATTATTTGCTTGGAGAAGCGTTTCTTGATCGCAAATAATCGTCTGCACTTCCGAATGGGTTACAATATACTCTATTCGCTTATCGGGATACGTTGGATCAATAGGAATATACGTGGCTCCTGCTTTCATAACGGCGAGCATACCTACTATCATCGCAGGTCCCGGATAAACAAAGACACCAATATGTGAACCTCTTTGCACACCTAATGACCGTAAATAATGTGCTAATTGATTTGATCGTTCATGCAATTCTTTGTACGTTACTTGTTCTGTTCTATGTGATATTGCTATAGCATTTGGTGTCTTTTCGCTTTGCTTTTTTATTTGTTCATGAATCAGCATTTCTTCTAATACTGAAATGTCTTTATTCATCTTATTTATTTGTTCAATAAATTCTACAACCGTTCTACACTCAAATAACAATTGTCTGTCCACACCATTAAATAGCTTTTCTAGCTTAGCTACGAGTCGGATACGCTCTAAAGAATCTAAGCCTAACTCTGCATCTAAATCTTTATTAATATTGTCATCATTGACATGAATTCCGCAGATTTCTCTCAACACATTAGCTACTTTTTCTCTAACAACTGGTACATATTCAATAGATGAGAGCTCTTTCACTTCTTCTAGCTGTTCTAAATATGTAAATGTCTCTACCATGTTCTCTAATTTATCTAGATGCTTCGTAATGAACTCTGCATCAAAGGTGTATTGATCATAGTTTGCGGTGAAAATCATTTGCCCATGGAAGCATTCCACGAGTAAATCAATGGTTCCAGGATTTGTACATGTATATGATTCATAATCATATACATGGCATTCACCGTACTGTTTATCTAATTGAACGTCTCCTACATAAGATAAGTAAAGGTTTGATTTTAATGAAGATTGAACAAACCTTTTTGTTGTCGTTGACATCTCACCATCTATTAATTGAATTTGTTCCTTCGCCATAAGTGCCGCTTGATGATTTTGTGCTCGATCCATACCTGATGTAAGATGACCATTCATTTCTCGTTGAATACGTTGAACCATTTCCTCTAAACTTTCGTCCCTCCCTCTCAATTCAAATGTTAAGGCTAGATTTTGAGCAAATGTTCCCAAAAGAGGTGAAGCATCCACATTTGGATAGATTTTCCCGGATGTTGGAATATTCAGTATAACTTGCTCATCTTTTTCACCGTAAGCTTTTATCACTTCTAAGTAAGCTGTTAGTAATAATACAAATAAAGAAACTCGTTGCTGTTTTGCCACTTCCATAAGACGATCGACTGTTGACGCATTAAGAACTCTTTTTTGTATCGCTGTTGTTATAGCCTCGTCGCCTTCTGAATGTTCCTTCTTATATTCAGGTAATTGAAAGATATACTTTTTTCGCCCTTGTTCCTGTAAATACTTCTTTAAATGGAACTGTTCACTTTCATCTGACCATTGATTTAATTGAAAAATAATGTCATTATATTCGATTGAAGTAAGAGGTGGGCTTTCTATCGTTTTTCCTGACACTATCGCATCATAAAAAGTTAGTAAATCTCGGATAAACATTTGATTTCCTAATCCATCCGATATTAAATGAATGTTTTCAATGATCATTTGAAAAGTCGTTTCACCTAACCGAAGTAATCGTACCCGATGAAGGGGCCACTCAAATATATTAGATTTTTTATTTAAAGAGTCTTTAAAACAGTCATTCAAAAATTGTTGTTGCGCACTTGGAGTCATATGTGTGAGATCTTCTAGTATGATTTTTGGAGGTATCACATGATCTAGTAGACAAAGTTGAAATTCTTTAAAGGTATTAGCATGTTGTGGTTTACTAAAAACAGCTCGAAGAATAGGGTGATATTCAATTAATTTGCTCCACGCTTCCCAAAGGTGTACTTCATTCATATATCCTGTAATCCTAACTCCGGTCGTAATTGAAAGAGTAGATACGGCCTGATAAGAAATTAAAAATGTATATTGAGCATCAGCTATCTCTAACGCTTCATTTGAACATTCTTCACTATTTGTATTCTGTATTCGATTTGTAGACGCTAAAGCTGGTTGACCCTGTTCAAAGCCATCAACTTGATCCAATAATAAGCAAAGGTCTTCAACTGTTTCAAAGGTCATCAGTCGTTCCATAGGAAATTGCTCTTGAAATTCCGTCATTTTTTCTGGAGGTATTTTTTTCATTAGCTCGTTCATAAGCGTAATCATTTTAATTGAATCTAATCCTAAATCTGCTTCTAAATATAAGTCCTTTTCCATATCTTGAATCGGATAGCCTGTAATGTCTGAGATCATCTGATACACGTAAGTTGTATTTGAGGAATGTTGAGGAATCATCTTAGGGGTATTATTCTCTTCCACTAAAGATACATTGAATAAATCACAAAGCTCAGCAACGGTTTCTAACTGCACAATCACTTCAAATGGATACTTTTTAACAAACATTTCATACTTAGACGTAGGAATTAGCTTCATAAGCTCATTTACAAGCGTAATCATTTTAATTGAATCTAATCCTAAATCACCCTCTAGATAAAAATCTTCTTCTAAGTCATCTATTGGATAACCTGTCACTTTTGAAATGACTTCATAGATTTTCACTTGTTTTTCAGACAGTTCTTTGATCATTTATCTCCCTCCTTAACATACAATTAATTGAAAAAATTTGTTATTTTTTGTACAACCTCAATATTACTCCTCAATTGTTGTACTAAAATTTAGTTTCTTTTAATTTTATGTTAATTTTAGGTTTTTATAGAATATTTTATTTTTGGCGTTCTACTAGACTAACAAGCCGGAAAATCCAACCAGCCACTCTTGATCATTACATTAACACCATCTTCAGCAACTAGCCCAGACTCCGTTAATACTAAGTAACATGTACAATATAAAAAAGGCTCCTATAAGGTAGTTCTACCTTCATAGGAACCCTTTTCTCTTTATAACTCTTCATTAATTAATTCTAATTAAATCCCATTGTTGATGTAAATCGCCACGGTACATATTTTGCTGCAATAGTGCACCATCGGCCGATGATGAGCCAGTCACCTCAACAGCTTTGTTACTGTTCACATTAAGAATACTCCAGTAACCATTACTCAGCCTAATTAACCTGAACTGTTGTGCACTATTTCCGAAATCACTCATCAATTGAATTGCCTCTCCATTATGGCTCGACCCATTTCGAACGTCCATGACCTTATTATCTGATGAGCTTACGCTTGTCAACCTGTAAAAATTATTATATGTCCCCATATCATCGATGATCCATTGCTGAGCTGTCGCATTATTGTCTGCCCATTGCTGAAGCTGAAGTCCATTATTATTCTGCCCACCTGGTACATCAATCATTTTTCCAGATGCACGATTTTGCAGCTTATAGGTTGCCCCATTGTGGATGCCATTCCATATGCCATTCCACGGATAAAGCTGCGCGCGTTCATAATACCACTCAAAAATAAACCGTGCCATAGCGTCACGTGCTGGGTCACCATCGTACTTCAAACCAGCAGTCGGATCGGCGAACGTACTACGCACACCCGGCTCTAGTAAGAAACCATTCATATGAACAGCAATACTGACATTTCCTGCATCAGTAAAAATGGCCTTCGTATTTTTTCCAAATCCTTCATTCGTCCCATCGAACAAGTGCCAATACTCCGGATCACCTGGTTGCCATTTATACCAAGTTGTTTCCGTTATATTAATTGGGTAATGATCAGCACAAGGCTTAATGTTCGTATCCCATTGCTGCTGTAGGGTAGCGTAATCATCATTAGCGCCATATCCAGGATACCAATGAACAGCATACCCCGTATTATTCAATGGATCAGTTAACGGATGCGAAGCACACAATTGATAATATTGATCCCAACCAAGTCCAGCAGCCCAGATGACGTTATCCGCTCCTTGATTCCGAATCGTTGCGATAATCGAATTCTGGAAATCTCTTAGTGCATTCCAATGATCGACAAAATCAGGATCAGATGGATGACCACCCCACTTTCCATTCGCATAAGATAGAACAGGTTCATTTACAATTTCAAACATAACATGATCAGCACTTCTTAATTCAGGCCTAGATGCTAAATAACCCCAAATTTCATTGAACTTATCCAAATTCGATTGCGTTGTCGCTTGATCATTTAATAGAGTGAAGTCTAATCCGAGCGTCACATAAAGACCTTTCGTTTTAGCGTATTCAACATAAGGAATGATGACATTTTGAGTGACTTCCTGCAAGCCCGCAAAATTGTATGTCCCAGCTGCAACATCCCCCATATCTTCACGATCAATGAATAAGCGTATCTGATTCATATACCAGCCGTGATCGTTTCCGTACTTTGGTGAAGTGTCGGTGAAGGTATCACTAATATCCTTCAAATACTCCAAATTGGCAGCATGTCGATTGCCACCATTCCGATCCAAATAATAATTACTACCTTGATATGTCCAATAGGAGCCAGATGGTTGATGCCATCCATTTAGCAAAACGGTCTGGCCACTACTGTTCACAAGCTGATTACCACTTACATGAAGCTTGTCCATTGGCATTCCTGTCCATGCCTCTGCCGAATGGCCACTCAGCAAAAGCGGGACTATGAACATCACGACTAGCAACATTTTCGTCATTCTTCCTACTTCCCTCATAAAAAAACCATCTCCTTTTTTAAAAGATATTTATGTCAATTCCTGATCGTACATATTAAATTTCTTTCTCTGAAATAATTAGTCATCTCCCGATAGGAAGCCTACTTTAATCATTGCACACGAAAAATGGTTTCCATCTTAAGGCGATAATTTTTCTCTAATTTGTTGCGGTATCAATTTGACTGATTCATAAAGGGTAATAACATTCAGTAGTAAAAGAAGACTCGTAGTCTAAATAGAAGCTTAATGGAGGATAGATTCTTAACAAACTTGTCAAAATTTATCGAGAAGTAACATTGTATGCGGTTTCAACTAAAGCTTATCACTGGAAAAATGATAGAACAACCTGCTTATTTATTTATGTATAACCGGGCAAACTCTAGATTATTACTTGCAAAGGAGAGGTGATGCAAATTCCATTTGACATGAAACCAAAAGGTGTTATATACTCTTAAACGAAACCAAAAGGTGTTATTTAAGGACTAGGAGTGATTAAGAATGAAAGCATTAGAAGATATTAAGCAAACGGTTATTTTTGAAGCTCACATACAAAAAGTATGGGATACAGTGTCTACCTCTGAAGGTATTGAATCATGGTTTATGCCAAATGACTTTCAACCTATAGTGGGACATGAATTTCATGTGCAATCCCCATTTGGTCCATCACCATGCAAAGTATTAGAAGTAGATGAACCGAACAAACTTTCATTTTCATGGGATACAGATGGTTGGATCATTTCATTTTTACTTAAGGACTTAGGTAACAAAACAGAATTTACTCTTATACATAGCGGCTGGAAATCTCCAGATACGATTGTTCCAAAATCGGGAGAGAAAAATTCTATTATTCGCGAAAGAATGGATAATGGATGGGTTGAACTAGTTAATAAACGACTTCGAAAGGTTGTTGAAGCATAAATGCTAGCCGAAAAGCACGATGTCTTCCAAGCTATTGCTGACCCTACTAGAAGAGAGGTTCTTTATTTACTTTCGAACAAAGAATTAACGATTTCTGAAATAACCTCTCATTTCCCAATAAGTCGTACAGCGGTTACAAAGCACCTTAAAGTCCTTTCAGACGCTAGTTTAATCAACGGAAAAAAAGTCGGTCGAAAAAGAATTTATCAATTACAGCCAGAACCGTTAACAGAAGTCAAGCAGTGGCTTTCATACTATGAACGATTTTGGAATAACAAGCTATCTATTCTTAAGCATGTTGTTGAAAATGATCATGGAAGTGGATTAAAGTAAAGCAGATAATTTAGTAAGAGAAGTTTTGCTCCGAATTCACTTCCAAACTTTTCACGGAACAAAACTTCTCTTTTTTTACTGTGCAAATACCAATCAGCGTCATGCAAAGTCGTATATCCCTTAAAGGAGTCTTAAAGTGGTTCTTTTCCTACATACTTGTTTACAATTAATCGGTTATTGCTCCTTTTGAAGCTGATGAAACGGACCTAGCATACTTAGCTAAGATCCCCCTTAAATTTTGCTTTGGAGGAATCCAATCCTTTAACCTTTTATGAAATTCTTCAGGAGAAACATCAACAGCAAGCTCTTGTAATTCACTATCAATTGTAATCATATCTCCTTCTTTAATCAATGCAATTGGGCCACCAACCTGTGCTTCAGGAGAAATATGACCAACTACTAATCCATGTGTTCCTCCAGAGAAGCGACCATCTGTTATTAAACCTACTTTTTCTCCAAGACCCTTACCGACCACAATCGCTGTAATTGATAACATCTCAGCCATCCCAGGTCCACCCTTAGGTCCGACGTATCGAATGACAATGACATCTCCTGGATTGATCTCATTATTTAGAACAGCATTTGTTGCATCTGTCTCGGAATCAAAAACACGAGCAGGCCCTGTTATTTGTTTAATTTTCAAACCAGACATTTTTGCTAATGCACCCTCAGGAGCTAGGTTCCCCTTTAGAATAACTAATGGACCTGTCTCACGTTTCGGATTGTCAAAGGAGATAATTTCTTGTCCCTCTTTTAAAGGTTGAATTTCAGATAGATTTTGCTCAATTGTGTTACCGGTTACTGTTAAACACTCTCCATGAAGTAGCCCTTTATCAAGAAGTAGCTTCATTACGGCAGGTACTCCACCAATTTCAGATAGATTTTCCATGACATAACGACCACTTGGTTTTAGGTCTGCTATATGAGGAACCTTTTTACGGATACGTTCAAAATCATCTAAATTAAGTTCTACATCAACTGTATGAGCAATCGCTAATAAATGAAGGACAGCATTGGTCGAGCCTCCAAGAGCCATTACAACAGTAATAGCATTTTCAAAAGCTTTCTTCGTCATAATATCTTTAGGAGTAATCCCTTTGTTCACCAACTTCATAACAGCATTTCCCGCTTTTATACAATCTGCTAATTTTTCTTCTGTTTCTGCTGGGTTTGATGAGCTTCCAGGTAAACTCATCCCCATAGCTTCGATTGCCGATGCCATTGTATTTGCAGTGTACATCCCTCCACACGAACCAGCTCCTGGACAAGCATGACATTCAATTTTGTGAAGTTCATCACGGTCAATATCTCCGTTATTGTATTTTCCTACTGCTTCAAAAGCAGAAACAATATCAATATCCTTTCCATCTACATGACCGGGTCGAATCGTTCCTCCATACACAAAAACGGCAGGTAAATTCAAACGTCCTATTGCAATCATGCACCCAGGCATATTTTTATCGCATCCTCCAATTGCAACTACCCCATCGTAGCTCTGAGCGCCTACAACTGTTTCGATAGAATCTGCAATAACTTCACGGCTTGGTAAGGAAAAACGCATCCCTTCTGTCCCCATAGAGATACCATCTGACACTGTAATCGTATTAAAAATAAAAGGAGTCCCCCCTGCATCTAAAGCTCCTTTTTTGGCTTCTCTAGCTAATTCATCAATATGCATATTACATGGGGTAACCTCACTCCATGTACTAGCAATTCCTACAAAAGGTTTATTAAAATCTTCATCTTTTACCCCCGTTGCCCGTATCATTGCACGATTTGGGGCACGGTTTATATCATTAAAAACAGAACTTCGAATTTTTGATGTATTTTTATTCATTAAACTAACTCCCCTTACATTTTTTCATGTATTTATTAAAATAGTTAAAAATCCCCTCATCAGCAAAACTGTAGGAGTTTTCAGTTTTGAAACAACTGAAACTTGCAGAATAATTTTGGACTATCTGCTAGTTTTACAACATCGATATCTACAAGCAACTGTTTTTTCAATGTCTGTATATTCTTCTCCAATTTCATGAAACACCCTTGTAAAAAGTCCGTCCGTTAATCCCGCTAAGTTCATACTGTTATCTTTCACAAAGCAAGTTCCCTTTATACGACTTTGACCTCATATTTATTCAAATGCATATCATACTTTTTCTGTACCTAATCTAGTAATAAATTCAAGCATTGACACACACTTAATTTGTTTGCCTATGCTCACCCCCAGTGTATAAATCTTCCTCGTAGATGAGCTACCTTCTTATTGGTCATAATGATTGACACATATTAAATTCTCTAAAAAAAATCGGTATATCTCTAATCTAATTCCCCTAGATTAAGAAATATACCGATTTACGTTACTCACTCATTCTTATACTTTAGGAAACTTTTTCACCAGTCAATATTTAGAATATTAAAAGAATGCTAAAGACCCAATTAAGAAGTTGAAAATAATCATCTACCGATTATTAAATTATATATACCGTATACGAATTTTTTAAGTCTGTCAACAACAATATCTTATACTCTTTTCGCAATTCAATTTTGGTTTAGACCCTTACGGAACTACTTACCCTAACTGGCGTTTAAATACTTTACTAGCAATCAAGTAAGCAATGACCATTATACCGACACACCAGGCAAGTGCGATCCAAATATCGTGATCTACATTCCCTTCATACAAAAGGGCACGAATCGAATTCACGATTGAAGTTACAGGCTGATTCTCAGCAAACACGCGGACAATTTTAGGCATAGTTTTAGTCGGGACAAATGCCGAACTAATAAACGGCAGGAAGATCAGCGGATATGAGTAAGCTGTAGCCCCTTCCATAGATCCTGCCGTCAATCCTGGAATGACTGCCAGCCATGTCAACGCCAGTGTAAACAGCACGAGTATCCCAACTACCGCTGACCACTCCAGTATATTTGCATTGGTACGGAACCCCATTAAGAGTGCGACAAGAATAACCACTACGACAGTAAGTGCATTAGATACAAGTGAGGTTAGCACATGAGCCCATAATACCGATGAGCGTTTAATCGGCATGGTTATGAAACGTGCCATCAGCCCACTCTTTACATCTGTGAAAAGACGCAAGGACGTGTAAGCTACTCCGGATGCAATCGCTATTAGCAAGATTCCCGGCAATAAATAATTGACATAGTTATCCGTACCTGTTTCGATGGCGCCACCAAATACGTAGACAAACAGTAGCATCATCATAATCGGTGTAATCGCCACCGTAATAATTGTATCTGGACTGCGCATAATATTGCACATTAAACGCCCTAGTAATACCCCTGTTTTACTTTTCATTTACATCTCCTCCTTTTTGCCGATGATCGAGAGGAAAATTTCCTCCAATGTCGGCTGCTTCTCGATATACTCCACTTTCGCTGACGGGAACATCTCCTTGAGTTCAATAAGAGTTCCGGTCGTAATGATTTTTCCACCATGGAGAATGGCGATATGATCCGCCAATTGTTCGGCCTCCTCCAGGTACTGGGTCGTCAGCAAGATAGTCGTGCCTCCATCAGCCAGCTCCTTGACGGTATCCCAAACTTCAATCCGTGCTTCGGGGTCAAGACCTGTTGTTGGTTCGTCGAGAAAAATGACTGCTGGCTTCCCAATAAGACTCATGGCGAGATCAAGCCGTCGCTTCATCCCACCGGAATACTGGTCTGCACGGCGATTGGCCGCATCAATCAGACTGAATTTCGCAAGCAAATTGTCGGCGACTTGAGCAGGATTGGAAACTCCCCGCAACTTGGCAATCATCAGCAAGTTTTCCCGACCAGTGAGAATACCATCTAATGCTGCGAACTGTCCTGTCAGACTGATATTCTGGCGAACTTGTTCAGATTGATGCTGGACATCGAAGCCGCAAATTCCTACTTCGCCGCCATCAGGCTGCATCAACGTCGAAAGGATATTGACAATCGTCGTCTTGCCCGCTCCATTTGAGCCTAATAGTGCAAAAATGGAACCACGTCGCACCTCAAAGTCCACCCCCTTTAAAACTTCCTTGTTTTTAAAAGATTTTTTTAACCCTTTTACAGTAATCGTTGCATGACTCATACTTTTTGTCCTCCTTATAGAAAGCGCTACTTGGCGCTAGATTATCTATACCCTACTAATCAGTCTGACTGATATTCTGTAACACTTAGTACTGTTTTAAAAAAAATAACAACCTATTGAAGGTGGTACATTTACGTGCTATTTAGACGATATAACCTATTAAGACACTTATTCCAATCGGCTCCATAATACCGAATCAAATGAAACGATACTTTTAAGTTTGCGAGGTTTGCGCAATACCTAGGAAACGTTCGATAAGATTTTACCGTCAAGTAATACGCTCCTTCTATTTTTTCATCGCTTATCGATCTTTTGATTAACGGATTTTTGATAGAGATCAGCGTAAGTGTTTGAATCTTCAATAAGTGCATCACAGAATGCAGCAACATCTGTTCCTGTGACTTCAAGCACACCTTTCCCAGCAGCTGCACCTTCTTCAAAGAAGCTAATAATTTCTACGAGCAGTCCAATACCTTCGTTTAGCTCAACAGGACCGATTTTAAAAAGATATTTTTGGATCTCTTTATAAACAATTTGATAATCTTGTGGGAGTGCCTTGACACGCGAAACATGGGCTCTCCATTCTTTTTTACCATCGATAATTTTTTGGATACTTTTTTTGATACTCATTTCAGTCCTCCTAATTTTTTTGCTACGTTCTTGTTGAGTTGATCACGCCATTTATCTCTATACGTTTTTGCGCCATCGTCACCAACAAGAGCTGCACAGAAGCCCTCAATATCATCTCCCAGTACTTCTTCGACGCTCTGACCGTCTGCAGATGCAACTTCAAGCAGTTCAAGCGCACTGTCAAGAATCGGCATCAGATTACGACCAGTGAAATCTCCGTGAATCCAAAGATTATTTGTCATTTCTCCCCAAGCAGCTTGATATTCAGCAGGCAAGACTTTTGCTCGTGCTTGAAAGCTTTTCATTTCTTTCGTCATATCGCTACCGGTTATTTTTTCGAAAAAGTTCATCACAATCTCCTCCTTAAAGCTGTTCAGCAAAGTTCTATTATTTAATGGCATCGTTAAGCTTTTGACGTTGCTTATCAATCCACGATTTTGTATCAATGACGAGCTCATCACAGAAGGCTGCTACGTCGTTGCCAGTAACCTCTTTAACACTCTTGCCATCGGCTTCGGCTGCTTCAAGAAGGTCGATGATGTGATTAAAAACGAATTTCGTTTCTTGCCAATCTATCATGCCGCCAGTGCTCCAGAGATATTTTTGCATCGCTTTATAAGCGTTGCGGTACTCACTTGAAAGTGCCTTCGCACGCGCCTCTATTGCCTTCCATTCCCGCTTGTCATCTAGACTTCCGATAATTTTTTCAAAAATACTCATATTCCTTCTCCTTTTAAATTTATTTGTTTCAGTTCATTAATTTTGCTCGAGACAAATTCCCATTTCACCCAAAAAATTTCAAGTTGCTTTTGACCAGCTTCGTTAAGTGTGTAAAATTTTCTCGGCGGTCCCACAGTAGATCGCTTTTTCTCGATGTCCACTAGATTATTTTTCTCAAGCCGCATTGTAATCGTATAAACTGTGCCTTCAACCACATCAGTGAACCCAAGTTCTCGCAACTGCTGAGTGATTTCATAGCCGTAAGTTTCGCCACGACTGATGATTTCAAGTACACAACCCTCGAGTACCCCTTTAAGCATTTCTGTGATATTTTCCAAATTCATCACCCATTTTTAGTTTACTATATTCTTTCAGTACTCTGTAACACCGGTATTCGGTATTACTTATTACAAGTATATAGTAATACGGAATAGCGTCACCTGTCAAGCGTTTTTTTTAAAACGTTAATATATAGGTTTCATGAGTAATTGGATAGGTCATCATTCAATCTAATTTCAAAGAAAATGAACCAATAAGTTTATTTTTAATAGATAAATCAAGCCGTATATCATCTGTGCGTCTTACTTGATGGAAGCGAATCAATAGACACTTACAAACAAGGAGCCATGAAAAGTCTGGAAAATCTAGACAAGGAATTATCGAGTCAAAATTAGCATAGTTTATGATGCAGAAAGAGGTTGATATGCAGACTAGCTTTATAGTCAATTGACTGAATGGGCGAACCACAGCATACGAATTATCACTGTAGAGAAGAACACCAGCCACCCGTATGGATCATTTAACGAAGCTCACAAACGTTAAATGGTCCATTTTGGCGCAAATTGTATTTTAACGAATGTGACGTAGCTTTTTCACATTTCACAAATAAATCGACATCCTAGTGATTGTGAACAAAACGAGGAATGAAAAAACGACACGGCTCCTCGCATATCCAACGAGCACCGCGTCGTGACTAATCAATGGTAGATGGAGCATAGCGGGCTCGAACCGCTGACCTCTTCGCTGCCAGCGAAGCGCTCTCCCAGCTGAGCTAATGCCCCGAAATGATAGTGGACAAGAATAATTATAAAAGGTTCCGACTCACCATGCAAGCCTTTTTCCATTTAGAAGAAAAAGTCCAATAACCACCAGGCTACACCCGCTATCACACTAATGACAAGTGAGCTCATCACCATTTCCATCGTCACTTTTTTATGCTTCACAAAATCAAAAATAAACCAACCACAAAAAATCGCTAGCGCAAAAATAATTGCCGTCAAATGCATCTCCTCCTCACCCCATTTATCTTAACAAAAAGATGATTGATCCGCTACTAAGATGGCTATACTGACAAGGGAATACAGAGGAGGATAGCGCGATGTTTGAGCTTATGAAGAAAGTCATTCAAATTCGGCAATCGATTATTTTCGCCGCAACGGGGGGCTTTTGTGTTATAAGTGCTTTTATTATTTATACTATTGAACCTGAAACATTTCCAAATCCTTTTGTTGGATTTTGGTGGGTGATGACTACCATCACGACGGTTGGTTTCGGTGATTATGTTCCTAAAACCGTTGCAGGACAAACATTTGGGATTTTTCTCTATATTAGTGGAATTGCTTTAATTGGTGTCATGATTGGGAAGATTGTCGATGCTTTTAGTACATATCAAACGTTGAAGGAGGAAGGAAAGTTGGATTACAAAGGAAAAAAACACTTTGTTATCATCGGTTGGTCAAGTAAAACATTTAAGACGATTGAAGAGTTATTACTTATCAATAAAAGTGATATTGTCATCATCGATACAAAGCAACAAGCACCTTGTAGCCACCCTCGTATCAGCTATATTCAAGGTGATCCTACCTCGCGAGAAACACTCGAACGTGCCAATATTTTATATGCGACATCTGTTTGTATTTTTGCCTCTGATCCGATTCATAACAGTGTCGAATCGGACGGCCGGACGTTATTGATTGCTTCCGCCATTGAACGCTTTGCAAACGAACGCAATCACCCCATTTACACCATTGCCGAAATATTAAATGAAAAGCATATTCCAAATTTTAAACACGCCAACATTGATGAATATATTTTATCAAATGAAGTCTTTTCTGACCTAATGGCTCAATCGGCTATTTACAATGGCTCAACTAAATTATTTATGCAACTTCTTCACCGTAAGCAAGGTGATGATATTTGGGAAATTCGTAAACAACTTGATTGGCGTGTATACGACGATGCCTTTTGTGCATTAAAAAAGCGAGGGGCCACGTTAATTGCCGATCATGAGGATTTCAGTATTGTTCGTCGTCTTCAAGACCCTATCCCTGTCGATGCTAAGCTGTACATTATTTGCGATGAAACGACCTATCGAAAAATCATCAGCTAACCGTTGACGGACGACAAATAAAAGAGTACATTAATCCTTAGTTAATCTCTTACAATTTGATCGAATAGAGGTGAATGTAATGAAAAAACAATTTGCCGTCATTGGACTTGGCCGTTTCGGTAGCTCTGTTTGTAGAGAGCTATACCGCATGGGACATGAAGTGCTAGCCATTGATACAAATGAGGATAAAGTGAATGAATTTACGAGCTTTTCCACCCATGCCGTTATTGCAGATGCAACCGATGAAAAAGTATTAAAGAATCTCGGGGTGCGTAACTTTGAGCATGTAGTCGTAGCAATCGGTGATAACATTCAATCAAGTATTTTATGTACGTTATTATTGAAGGAATTAGAGGTTCCTCAAGTTTGGGTAAAAGCTCAAAATAATTATCATCATAAGGTTTTAGAGAAGATTGGCGCTGACCAAATCATTCACCCTGAATATGACATGGGTATCCGTATTGCGCAGCATTTAACATCAGAAAAGGTCATTGACTATATCGAGCTTTCGGACGAATACAGCATTGTTGAGTTTTTTGCTACAGACAAAATAGCAGACCGTTCGATCATCGACCTTGATATTCGAGCAAAATACGGCTGTACGATATTAGCTATTAAACGTGGTGAGGATATAAACGTATCTCCTTATCCACATGACGTCATCTTAAAAAATGATGTCCTAATCTTAATCGGTCACAAAAATGACCTAAAGAGATTTGAAGATCATGGCTTATGACAATTATTTATGGAAGGAGTGATCCACACAATTTTTGTATGGATCCTTCTTTTAATCAGGTTAAAATCGTCATTTCTAGTTCATCTATTAAGCTCTTTGCTACTGGAAAATATTTCGGGTCAATGTCACCATCTTTTTCAACCGGCTCGGTAAACTGATTGATCGCACTGTTCAAATTAATCGTTACAAGACCATTAAAAACATCTGGATTATCATCAAGATCTTGTTGATAGCGGTGGTTAAGAAGATAGGGCTTTCCAAGCTCGACTGAAACTCCGCGCTGATCAAGCTCCCCATCAATCGCAGTAATAGGTATTCTTAAAAAAGTATACCCTCCCTCATCATCGATCTTATAATCAAAATAGCCATGATCATATTCCCAGCCCCCACCGATCGAATAGCCTAATGGTTTTAGCTTATCTTCTAATGCTTTTAACTTTATTTGTGTGCCTTCAACTGGTGATTCAATCGCAAGCATCTCAATCATCCCTTCCAAACTTCGTTAATATTATCCTGTCCAATGAAGGAATAAGAATACATAAGAAAAGCTGTGTAGCAACCTTTCCCTATCCCGTCGTGCTAAGCCGTTACAATAGGGTTAAGCATGAGCGACAGCTTTTGCGAACCTACTTGCACAGGTTCAATCAACAAACAAAGGGAATCCTCCTTCCTTTAAATCAAAGAAAGGACGCTTCCTGAGAAGAAAATGTCACCCTCATTCCGCTATTTGAGCTATATGAGGTCAAAAGGAGCCATAATAAACGAAATAGAGGCATGAGGAACCGAAGCTACACAAAAAAATGAGATAAAGGAGAAATAGAGGCATGAGGATCCGCATATATCACGTGACCTTCCCCCTGCATATGTGCGTAACCGTTGCCTATTTTGAAAAGCCTGATACGAGTGGGTTTTTCGTATCAGGCGAGCAACGAGTAAAGCCATTACTAGTCAAATCAAAGGTACTGAAAAAGTTGATTTTTACTTTTTCAGTGGCCTCGCATGCGACCACCTCTCCGTAGTCCATCAGAGAGACTAAAATCGGGGAACACTTATACATTAAAAGCTGCTAGGGCTTGTCCCTAACAGCTTTCCTTACTTATTTTAAACGTGCTTCTAGCTCTGCCTTTTCCTTCTCAAACCCAGGCTTACCTAGTAGAGCAAACATGTTCTTTTTGTACGCTTCTACACCTGGCTGGTCGAACGGATTAACGCCAAGTAAATAGCCACTAATTCCGCATGCTTTTTCAAAAAAGTACACGAGGTAACCGAAATAATATTCATTTAACTCAGGTACGTTAACAATTAGGTTTGGAACTCCCCCGTCTGTATGAGCAAGTAACGTGCCTTCAAACGCTTTTTTGTTTACGAAGTCCATCGTTTGACCTGCTAAGTAATTCAACCCATCTAAGTCACTGTCTGCTTTTTCAATCACGACTTCTTCACGGGATTTTTCAACCGAAATGACCGTTTCAAATAAATCCCGACGACCATCTTGTACATATTGTCCCATTGAATGAAGATCTGTTGAGAAATCAACAGAAGCTGGGAAGATCCCTTTTCCATCTTTTCCTTCACTCTCACCGTATAATTGCTTCCACCATTCTGAAACAAAATGTAGAGATGGTTCATAGTTAACCATTAACTCAATCGTTTTTCCTTTATTATACAATACATTTCGAACAGCCGCATATTGGTAAGACTCATTTTCAGCAAGGTTCGGATTATTGAAATCTGCACTTGCATCAGCAGCACCTTGCATCATTTTCTCAATATCTAGCCCACTCACGGCAATCGGAAGTAACCCAACCGCTGTTAGAACGGAATAACGACCACCTACATCATCTGGAACAACAAATGATTCATAGCCTTCTTCGTTCGCTAACGTTTTCAGAGCTCCCTTCTTGCTATCTGTCGTTGCATAAATTCGTTTTCGTGCTTCTTCTACACCGTATTTTTTTTCTAAGTAATCACGGAAAATACGGAACGCAATAGCCGGCTCCGTTGTTGTCCCTGACTTTGAGATCACATTGACAGAAACATCTTTACCTTCAATGAGTGCTAATAAATCCTTCATATATGTGGAGCTAATATTTTGACCGACAAAGAATACTTGTGGTGTCTGACGCTCTTCTTTTGTTTGAATGTTGTAGAACGAATGTTGTAACGCTTCGATCGCTGCACGAGCTCCTAAATAAGAGCCACCAATTCCAATAACAAGTAGAACATCTGAATCTTGCTTAACTTTCTCTGCTGCTTTTTGAATACGAGCAAACTCTTCCTTATCATAATCTGTTGGTAGGTTAATCCAACCTAAATAATCGTTTCCTGCACCTGTCCCATTATGTAAGGCTTCATGTGCTGCTTTTACTGCACCTTGCAAATAGTCAACTTCATGCTGATTAAAAAACGTTAAAGCTTTAGAATAGTCAAACTGTACTTTAGCCATTAATAAGCCTCCTCAATAGTTTCAATCACTATTCACTTTAGCGGAACGTTAAAAAAGAATCAAGAACATTTCTACTATTTCCCGATGAAAGTTGAGTGTATTTATCGGAATTGTAAAGAATGTCGACTTCATCCATTTATAACGCTTGCTTCAAAATAGTAATCACATCGTTCTTTTCAAGCTTTTTGAAGTTCCCAAACGCTCCACGCTCTGCCGCATGATTGGCCATTTTGTCTAGTTGAGTATCATCAATTTGATAGTCCGCTAAACGATTTGGTGCTCCTAATGAAGTCCAAAATTCAGATAATTTCGCTATTCCTTCAAGTGCCACTTCTTTATCTGATTTATTTGTCGGATCAACACCCATTACATTTACAGCAAGCTTGACATGACGTTCGATCTTTTCATCAAGCGCATATCGTAACGTGTGCGGGAACAAAATCGCTAAACCACCCGCATGTGGAATATCATAGACAGCTGATACAGCATGCTCGATATTATGTGTCGCCCAGTCCCCACGAAGTCCCATTTGTGTAATGCCATTTAAGGCCATCGTACCACAATACAAAATCGTTTCCCTAAGACCTTCATTAGCTAAATCCTTCAATAGCTTTGGAGCCGTTTCCATCACTGTCACTAAAATGGATTCCATGATTCGATCTTGTAAGGCCGTATCCTCTGACCGATGGAAATAAGCTTCAATGACATGACTCATCATGTCAACAATTCCATAGATCGTTTGGTCAAGAGGGACAGTCAATGTATTAACGGGATCTAATATTGAAAAAGCAGGGAACGAGTACGGACTACTCCAGCCATGTTTTTCTTTCGTTTCCCAATTTGTTATAACCGAACCGGAATTCATTTCAGAGCCAGTAGCCGCCAACGTTAAAATCGTACCGAAAGGAAGAGCACCCGTTGGTTGAGCTTTCTTCTTAATCACGGCCCAAATATCTCCATCAAGCTTTGCTCCTACAGCAATCGCCTTAGTCGCATCAATGACACTTCCTCCACCAACCGCTAAAATAAATTCAATCTGCTCTTTTTTACAAATCTCAATCCCTTTTTGAACCGTTGATAATCTCGGATTTGGTTCTACACCAGCCAGCTCTGTCACGTCAGCACCTACACTTGTGAGCTCTGAAATCACAAAGTCATACAATCCGTTCTTTTTAATACTACCGCCACCGTAAACGAGTAAAATACGCTTTCCATAACGATTGACTTGCTCTGCAAGCTGCTTATTTTGATTTTTCCCAAAAATTAGTTTCGTTGGATTATGAAATATAAATGGATCCACGTCTCATTCCTCCTTATCGCGTCTATTATCGCTGAAAAAGATGACCCTTGTAAACGATAATGACTTACCTTTGTATAATTTACTTAAAAGCTAGTCATTCTATACAGTAAGGCATGACTGAATGGTTGTGTCCACTTTACCCATTAATGGAGGTGAATAATATGAGCGGTATTCAACGTACAGCATTAACGCTAGCGATTATCGGGGCAATTAACTGGGGGCTTATCGGCTTCTTTCGTTTCGATTTAGTCGCTGCAATCTTTGGCGGTCAAGCAGCTGCTTTCTCTCGTGTCATTTACGCTATTGTCGGACTAGCTGGCTTATATTGTATCTCTATTCTATTCAAGCCCGATGAAGAGCTTGAACGAGTCCCGGAAACACAAAAGTAAGGATAGTGAGTGGCTATCATTTTTCCTTATGAGCGGTACGTGAGATAGAAACATCGAAATCAAACGACCGCTCATTTCCGCATGACACATTTAATAAAAAGAAAAAAGGTGATCATAATATAATATGATCACCTTTTTTCTTTTATTATTTCTTCGCACGCTTATTTAAATCAGCTTGAATTTCATTAGACTGCTTTAACCATTCTTTTAACTTATCCTCAAGTGTATTAAAGCCTTGCTGTTGCGTTTTTTGCTGTTGTTGTGGTTTACGATTGTTTTGTGGACGAGGCTTACTTGCTGGACGTTCAGGCGCTTCTTGTGTAGCGCGAATCGATAGCGAAATTTTACCAGAATCCTCCTCAACATTCATAATTTTAACTTGAACCTCATCCCCCACTTTAAGAACATCGTTAATATCCTTAACAAATCCATGAGCGACCTCAGAAATATGAACTAATCCTTGCTTCTTTTCATCGAGGGCAACAAACGCACCGAAAGGTTTAATACCTGTAACCTTTCCCTCAACGATACTACCAACTTCATAATTTGACATACATATACATCTCCTAAATAATTTTTAACCTTTTAATATTAACATAGGACTACTATTTAAGTAAAGGAGATCTATATACACTTCACATTCCAGTTCATGGAATAGACTACTATTTTTTTGTCAAATGACCATGAGTTAGTACAACCTCGGAAAAATCAATTTTTAATTCTTTTTGATATTTTTCAATCTTATACTCATCTCTTCGATCAAGCAAAGTAATGACTGTTCCTGTCTTTCCCATTCTCCCAGTTCGTCCAGAACGATGCACATATTGATCAGAGGTAGCTGCAACATCAAACTGGATAATATGTGTGACATCATCAATGTCCAGTCCTCGAGCTGCAATGTCCGTTGCAACAAGTAAGTCAGTATCTCCATTTCGCAATTGCTTCATCGCTTTTTCGCGCTCTTGCTTACTGTGATCGGATGATAATGCCTGAACTCGTAGACCTTTATAGACTAACTTTTCTGCTACTTCATGAAGCTTTTCTAATTGGTTAACAAAGACAATTCCTCTCTTAATGGATTCCGCATAAACAAGCTTTCTCGTCACATCGACTTTGTCACGTTGCTCGACACGTAGTATGCAATGATTTACTTTCTCTGCTTCAACTAAACCACCTGCAGCTTCTAGCTCAACGATAAATGGCGCGACCTGCCTCATCTGCTCTGTAATTCCATCTGGAATCGTCGCCGATACACACAAGTACTGAATGTCACGACCAGCACGCTTTGCAATTTCCATCGTAGCTCCCCAAGACGACTGTTCTCCCATCATTCGATCCGCTTCATCAACCACCACCACTTGTAAATCAGCAAGTTTTAGTTTTTTCATTTGGATGAGCTCAAGTAGTCGACCTGGTGTTCCAACTGCAAGCTGCGGCTTCTGTTTTTTTAATTTCTCGACCTGTCTGTTTATATTCGCGCCACCAATAAAAGCACCGATATGTACTGGATCGTTTTCGGTTATTTTTTTAGCCACATCAACAACCTGCATCGCAAGCTCTTGAGTAGGTGTTAGGATAAGCACCTGTAACCGTTGTACTTGCTCATCAATTTTGTTCAAAGCTGGTAATAAGTAAGCAAGCGTCTTCCCCGTACCTGTTTGTGAACGAGCAATAATACTCTGACCATCTAATGCTTCTGGAATCATCTTTTTTTGAATATCAGTAGGCTCTGTAATATGTAATTCCTTTAAAACAGAAACAATTGATTCGTTTAATTGTCCAAATGTAAAGCCCATTCCTTTTCCCCCTCTTTTCTAAACATACCTATCATTAGTATGACCGATCCTCGTCATTCTCACCCATAAAAAGGAAAACTCACTACATCATAAAAAAATAATCTTCTTAACATAATTTCAGGGATGTCTTAAAAGGTCACATGCGAACCTTTAAAACACCCCCTTTCCTTTTTACTTACTCACTTCAAACGTTGTAATAAAGCATCTATTCGTTCGATTGCTTGCTCTAAATGGTCCATTGATGTCGCATATGAACAACGAATATGTCCCTCTCCACCTTGCCCAAAAACGGAACCAGGAACGACCGCTACACGTTCTTCCATTAATAGCTTTTCAGCAAAGGCTTCTGAGGTTAAACCTGTTTTTTCAATTGAAGGAAATGCATAAAATGCTCCCTCTGGTCGGTGACAGGTTAAACCAATTTCTGCAAAGGATTTCACGACAAAGTTCCGTCTCTGTTTATACGATTGCTTCATCCGTTCCACTTCATCCAACCCTTGTCTCAGCGCTTCTAGAGCGCCAAACTGTGCCATAGTTGGTGCACACATTAAGCTGTATTGATGAATCTTCAGCATAGCCGCTAATAAATCAGGTGGCGCTAACACAAAGCCCAATCGCCAACCTGTCATTGCAAATGCTTTGGAAAAACCTTGGATGAGTATCGTTCGATTTTTCATCCCTGGCAAAGCTGCAAAGCTAACATGCTTATGATCATACGTTAATTCCGCATAAATTTCATCAGAAAACACAATAAGATCATGCTTTTCAATCACATTAACAAGCTCGTTAAGCTCTTCACGGTTTAACGTTGAACCCGTCGGATTATTCGGAAAACAGAGCATAATCGCCTTCGTTTTATCGGTAATTGCTTCTTCAATTGCTGATGCCGTTACTTTAAAATCATGTTCGATCGACGTCCCCACTGAAACAGGTACTCCTCCTGCCATTTCAACAAGTGGTGCATAGGATACAAAGCTTGGTTCAACGACGATCACTTCGTCGCCCTCATCTAGAATGGCCCGCATGCCAATGTCAATTCCCTCACTCGCTCCTACTGTTACAAGCACTTCTGTTTCAGGATCATATTGAACTGAAAACCGCTCTTCCATATAATATGAAATCTCTTGTCTCAATTCCATTAAACCTGCATTGGCCGAGTAAGCCGTGAAACCACGTTCCAATGACGAAATACTTGCCTCACGTGTATGCCAGGGTGTAACAAAGTCTGGCTCTCCAACACCAAGTGAGATAATATTATCCATTTTTGATGCCAAATCAAAAAATCGACGAATACCAGACGGTTTAATCGCTTGGACACGCTTAGACAAACGATTATTTTGTTTTGTATGTGAAGGAATCATGGCGTCACCACAATCCGACGATCTTCTTCTCCTTGTTCAAAAACAACACCGTCATGTTTATATTTTTTCAATTGGAAATGAGTTGTTGTTGAAATAACTGAATCAATCGTAGACAGCTTATCTGAAACGAAACGGGACGTTTCTTGCATCGTATTTCCTTCAATGACAACTGATAAATCATATGCGCCAGACATTAAATAAACAGCCTTCACCTCTGGAAAACGATAAATACGTTCCGCAACTTGATCAAATCCTACTCCACGCTGCGGTGTAACTTTCACATCGATCACTGCGGTTACGCCTTCGCGCTTTTGTACTTTACTCCAATCAATCACAGCCGAATAACTAAGAATGACCTTTTCTTCTTCTAGTTGCTTTAAAATGGCTTCTGTTTGCTCCTCTGATATATCTACCATTTTCGCTAAAGTGGCAACGGGAATTCGTCCGTTACTCTCTATTATTTGTAATATTTCAATTCGTTTCTCGTCCATCTTCCTAGCCCCTTCCTTACAAAAAACATGTATGGTATCTCAGTATTTTGTTTATCATAACATATCATCCCTTTGATACGAATAGCTTTTCCTACTAAAACTAAATTTCTTTATCTTATTATAGAACAGAAGGGAACGTTCAGAGCCTATGTATAGTAAAAAGAAGCAAGCACTACTAATTATTGATATGATAAATGATTTTGAATTTAAGCACGGAGATCAGCTCATTCCATACGCTATGAAAGCGGCACATACGATTAAAGCCATGAAGAAACAGCTTAAGAGCGAAGGAACACCCACCATTTATATAAATGATAATTATGGGAGGTGGCAGTCCGATTTTCGTCATATCGTTTCTCATTGTGCAGAACAGCCTGTAAGAGGACAACCAATCGCTAAACTTCTTCAACCCGAACAGGATGACTACTTCATTTTGAAACCACAATATTCAGGTTTCTTTTGTACACCACTTCATCTATTACTTGATCATTTACACATTCAATCACTTATCCTAACGGGGGTCTCTGCCGACATGTGTGTTCAATTTACGGCCAATGACGGCTATATGCGCGGATACGACCTGCATATCCCGGCTGATGCAGTCGCTTCACAAACGACTAGTCGAAATGACCATGCGCTTGAACTCATGAAACATGTCTTAAAAGCTGACATTAGCCCATGGTTCTCCTCATAACACTTCCTAATCGAGAAGAACGCTCACACTTGGCTGTTAATTTTTCCTTGCCCTTACATAGGAGGCCACTGAAAAAGTATGATTTTTACTTTTTCAGTGGCCTTTAAGTAATGTGCGTAGCCGCCGTTGCCTGATTTTGCAAGCCTGGCAATGAGTGGAGCCTGAGTTACTAGATCCTGCTCTCCTTATATAGAGAAAGGTGAATCCCTGGATAGGTTCACCTTTCTCCTTATTATGCAAACACTTCCCTCAGCGCCGCTTTATCATGCTGTAACCAATAACTCATTAACCGTTTTGCCCCCTCTAAATCATGGAGCTTCGCTTGCCCACATTGCTTTTCCGTAGCAGCAGGGACTTCTGTTAGCTCAAGTGAATAGTTCATCGTTTCTTCCAAAATATCAATGAGCTCATCAACCGTTGGCTTCCCACTCATAATTAAATAAAATCCTGTCTGACAGCCCATCGGTGACAAATCAATTACTTCAAAATGCTCATATTTCTCAGCGAATCGACGAATATTCAAGGCAAGTAAATGCTCCATTGTATGAATAACATCAGGCTTCATCGCTTGTTTATTCGGCTGAAAAAACCGAATATCAAACTTGTTTACTTCTCCATCAGATCCTACTGGAATCGTTCCACACGGCCTGACAAATGGCGCTTTTACAATTGTGTGATCAAGTTCAAAGCTTTCAACTGTTGGCATGAGAATACCTCCTCCTCTTTGTCTCCATCGTAACATAGCAACACGATTTCTAAAATGATTAAGACATTTTCCCAAATACTTCTTTGTCTATATCATGCTCATTCGAAAATTCGAGCATCTCTTCAGACAACCCAGCTGGCTCAAAGCGTTTTAATTTAATTCGTAAGCCTTTCTTTGGATGAATGACGATAAGGGTACGCTTTGCGAATTTTATAAAAGAAATTTTCTTAATGTCTGTTACTTGAAATTCTCGTGTCCCAATAACCTTTCGTAAAATGAGCGTTCGATACAATAAGCGACCTTCCTTCACCTCAAACTCATAAGAAATTGTTAAAAAGGCTAGAAACAGGATAATACTAGCATATGCGATATATTGAAACCCATTATCTAAAACGGAGCCATACATTAATGCTAATACAATCCATGCAATCCAAATAAACGGTGATTCTTTAGCTTTATACATACATTTTTCACTCCTCTCACCTCCCTATTATACATAAGTTTGAGCGAAGGAAAAGAAGGGGATATACAAGCCAACACTTTCTATTCTTTTTCATCTATTTTATGCTAAGTAGTAGATACGAGCTTACAGAAACGGATTCACTATTTATTAGGAAGGAGAAACGAATTTGAACACGTCACATTTCACGAAGACA
Organism: Halalkalibacter hemicellulosilyticusJCM 9152; assembly: GCF_000513115.1. Classification (GTDB taxonomy): domain Bacteria; phylum Bacillota; class Bacilli; order Bacillales; family Bacillaceae_D; genus Halalkalibacter; species Halalkalibacter hemicellulosilyticus. The sequence goes on along the minus strand of NZ_BAUU01000010.1, from coordinate 110,090 downwards.
CTCATACATCGCCTCAAATCAGATCCTATTCTTGATTGGGCTGCAACTTTAGCTTACTACTTTATGCTTTCAATCTTTCCATTGCTTATTTTTATACTAGCACTTGTTCCATACTTTCAATTTGACACAGATGGCTTACAACATTTCATTACCGACTATGTTCCAGACGAATTGGCTGATGTTCTTTTTACAACCATTTTTGAAGTAGTCAGCGAACGACAAGGCGGTCTGCTGTCATTTGGGATTCTTGCTACAATATGGTCTGCATCAAATGGAATTAATGCCCTTATTCGAGCTGTAAACAGATCCTATGATGTAGAGGAAACCCGAAATTTCATACAGCTTCGCTTACTTTCTATTGGCTTAACGATATCGATGATCTTTGTGATTGTTATCACTCTGCTATTACCCGTTTTCGGAAACTTGATCATTACAATATTGGATCGTTTCTTCTTTCTTCCAGATGAAACGACAACAGTATTAAAGATGTTACGTTGGATTATTGGGATTTCATTAATGTCCTTTCTTCTTATGATTATCTATCGATTAGCACCAAATGTGAAACTGACTTTTTCGCAAGTATTAATAGGTTCCTTTGTAGCAACGATAGGTTGGCAGTTTATTTCGATTGCATTTTCTACTTACATTAGTCAATTTGGCAATTTCTCAGCTACATATGGGAGTCTTGGTGGAGTCATTGTCCTTATGCTATGGTTCTTCTTATCTGGTATCATTCTTGTTGTTGGCGGTCAAGTGAACGCTGTCTTATATGAATTACACAGAACAAAGAGGTTTTAATAAGAAAAACGCGACAGCGTCTTTTCTTAATTGCGTTTGCGTAGTCTTTACAACGGGTTTACGTTTTTCTGAAAGTGGTTTTTTTCAGAAAAGCGCGTAACGTGCGCAACCAACGCTCTCCATTGCATTGTCCCACTAGCTTCTTCGGTTCTGATTACACAAAAAAAGCTATTAAATTTCATATTAAACGTATAAAACAGGAGAAAATGGTCATGATGGTAGCAGGAAAGTAGCAATACTCATTGAAAATAAGGAGATGAAAGGCAATGAATAAAACTGAACTCGTACAAGCTGTAGCTGAACGTTCACAAATATCTAAGAAGGATGCAAACACTGCAGTTAACGCTGTTTTTGAGGTCATTTCAGAAACGTTATCATCAGGTGAAACGGTTCAATTAATCGGATTTGGTAACTTTGAAGTTCGAGAGAGAGCAGCAAGAAAAGGGCGTAATCCACAAACTGGTGAGGAAATTGATATTGCAGCGACGAAAACCCCTGCTTTCAAAGCTGGAAAACAATTGAAAGAAGCTGTTAAGTAAACGAAAGAAGTTGATCCTGCTTAAGCAAGATCAACTTCTTTCTAGTCATTATTCATTTTCTGCAATTTGTTCAGGTAAATCACGAGTCACATATGTTCCAGCAATGAAATCGTGAATACTACGCTTATCTTGACGGAATGCAACCATTAGACCACTAATAATTAACAAAAGTCCAAATGATACAGTGTAAAGTATTCCAGCAACGACTGTTCGTAAAATCATCGCTCCAATTCCCAATTTCGAACCATCTAATTTCACGATACGAACACCACAAATACGTTTACCAACTGTAAAACCAAACCAAACGACTGGAATCACTAGCATATATAAAAGATTTCCAATTCCCAGAATCGTATCTTTTAATAATTGTTCTTGCGTGTACACAATGATATCCTCTAAATTAAATAACTCTACACTTGCACCAGGTAAGGGTATAAGTAAAAAGATAACGAAAAATGCGATGTTAATAAAGATACCATCAAGAATACTCGCCCCTAAGCGAATCCAAAATCCTGCTGGGTTTTGTGTCATTCTATAAACCTCCTATATTATCAAACTGTTCTTATTATACAAATTAATGGAATTGAATGCCACCATTTTTGCAAAATTAATTGTCAACATAAAATTAAATTAGGTTGACAATTAATCCTTTCCATTTTATTCTACTATAGAGCACTTACAAGGAGGTGATTATGATCAAACAGACATTTCAAACAAGACAAATTGTATACGTAGCTTTATTCGCCGCATTAATGACCATTGGTGCAAATGTCACATCGTTTCTCGTAATAGGTTCTGTACCTATTACTTTGCAACCGTTTTTTGCAATGTTGGCAGGAGCATTACTAGGAAAACGACTAGGATCTATTTCTATGATTGTTTACATTGTCGTAGGGTTAGTTGGTTTTCCTGTGTTTGCACAATTTAGAGGCGGATTTTCTACCTTTGTCAGTCCAACCTTTGGTTTTTTGCTATCATTTATTATTTTAGCGTTTGTAGCTGGATGGATCATTGAGAAGAGCAAAGAGAAGAATATTTCGACCTTTTTCATCGCGTGCTTTGTTGGTCTATTAATCAATTATTTACTCGGAACAAATTACATGTACGTGAATCTAAATTTGCTAGCAGACGGAGAAGCGGTCAGCTATGGAACCGTTTGGGCTTGGATGGCAGCCCCATTTGTAAAAGATTTTATCTTTACTTGCTTTGCAGCTATACTAGCGAAACGAGTCTATCATATGGTGCAATTATCAAATCCAACAAGTCGATCAAAAGCTGCTTAAAGCCCCAGGATTCGTAACATGACAACGAAAAAGGCGTTACATAAGCATAAAAGCTTGGATGAAGAGAGTTCTCTCATCATCCAAGCCTTTACTAATTCAGTCCGCTTACACTTCTTTCATATTCTAATCGGAATTTATTATCGATTTCAGTTATCCCCTAATTCAATGATGAACTTGCTTCAATTGAAAAGGATGAAATGAAAAATTCCTCCCCTTCACGTTCCATATCAACATGAACCGTTAAGTAATCTATCGCAGGGTAGCCTAACATGCCAAAATGGTGCTGCCCGTATGGACTATTTTCATCATAATATAGGACAGGTGCATTCTCTGCTATCACTTTTGCTTTGTTTCCTTCTATTGAAATGTTCAAATCCTCCTCGAGAATCATTCGAATCCCAGGATTAAATACAGTGCTTCGCAAAGTCGGGTAATAGTCAGCTTGACTTCTCTCATGTAAATATTCTTGGAGCTTACCATTGTACACGTATTTTCCAGTTTTAAATTCATATAATTCATCTAACAGCTGATCCATTCCTTCGTCAGTCATTAATGGAGCCAGCTTCTCATTTATATCGTTTTCTGTATGATAATGCTCATTAAAAAACACGCCATCTTCCTTAATATGGTGACCAAAGAGAACTCGAATTTGCTCAAAGAATTGATCAAATTGTTTTATGATAACCTCTTCCTGCATGGAGTTTGTTTGACACCCACATAATAAAAAACCGACCAACAACCATAAACATATTCTTCCTTTTTCCATTTCCTTCATTCCTTTAATGTCTCTCTTTATATAAACGAATGAAAGCATCATTTAGTTTCATATTTATTAAGAATATTGAGCAACAGCCTTTTAAAGTTACCACTAGCTCTCATGTTCTCCGGATAGTGCGTGCCTCCCAGAAGGGACTTTACTCTCTAATCACAAAAAAGCCTGTCGACTATCTCGCTTTTGCGAGACTTGCCGACAGGCTGGAACGCCCCTTTTAAAGAAGCGCTCTTCATTCTAAGCATGAATTATTCGAATGCCGCAATTTCCTCTTCTAGTAAGTCTAACATCGCTGCACCATCTTCACCAACACTGTCACGGAATTCATCACGAATTGGCAGTGCTAATTCACGGAAAGCTTCACGCTCTTCTTCCGTTAATGTAATAACCTCTGTTGGTGTTTCTGTATCATCAATAATTGAGTCTAAATAGCTTTCATTCATTCCAGCTTGCATGTCAAATACAATTGGTTGCATCTCTTCAACCGTCTCATCAATTAACGCACGAACGTTATCAGGTAATTCATTGTAAAAATCAGGGTTCACTGTTGTCATCGCCACATAGTTATTGTGGTTAGAAATCGTCATATGATCTTGAACCTCATGGAATGAAGCATCTTCAATAAAGAAGATAGGGTTTTCTTGTCCATCACGATTTCCACGATCAAGAGCTAAGTATAACTCACCCCAGCTTAACGGAGCTGGATCAGCACCATACGCTTCATAGGAACTCATAATTAATGGAGACTCTTGTGTACGCATTTGGAAACCATTAAAGTCGTCTGGTGTACGTAACTCACGGTTACCGGTCCATTGCATCGCACCTTCAGTGAAGAATGCCAGTGGCTTAATGCCTTGTGCTTCATACATTTCTGCTAAGTGAACATTTAATGCTTCACTCGTATTCAAAATTTCTTGTGTTACCTCTAAGTCATCTGGGAAAAGGAAATGAAGAGCGAACACTTGGCCCTCAGGAACCATTCCACCGGTAAAACCAGGTGAAACAATCGCAAACTCTACATCGCCCATTTGAAGTGACTCCACTTGGTCAACCTCTGTAGCTCCTCCAAATGCACCATATTCCCAAACATCCATTGTAATTTTTCCATCTGATTTTTCTTCTAAGAGATCAGCAAATTGCTGCGCATATTCATATTGAACTTGACCATCAACTTCTTCAGTTACGAAATCCCAGTGGTACGATTCTTCAATAGCTGCACCATCAGAACCTTCATCCGCAGGAGCTTCATCGCCATTCGTATCAGGATCTACTGGATCTTCTCCTAAATCGCCATCCGTATCTTCTCCTCCACACGCTGCTAATGCAACTGAAAGAGCACCTGCTACTGCAAAAGCTTTCCAACCTTTTTTCTTAAAAAACATCTAATTCCCCCTATAAAAATATAGTTTTATTTAAAAGAAATGATCTCCTATAGCAAAAATAGAGATATTTCTTCAAATAATATAATCAACACCGCTGCTATTAACAACATAATAATATACGGTGGTGTTCCTTTAATAACATCTAAGTATGATTTGTTAAATACAGCACTCGCTGTAAATATATCGACTCCAAATGGAGGAGTCGCAGAACCTAATGCCGCCTGGAATACAATGACAATTCCTAAATGAATAGGGTCGACACCAGCCGCAATGGCTGCTGGATAAAAGATCGGCGTCAAAATTAAAATAACGACAATCGGATCGACGAACATACACCCAACAAAGAAGAATATTGCGACAATTAATAGCACATATAAGGCCGACGGATCATTACCGAGAACCGTTTCTGACAACATTTGCGGTATACGTGCTCTCGCGATGACATAAGCGAAAGCTTGCCCTGCTGCTACTAATATAAATACCGCAGCTGTTACTAATCCAGTAGATAGTGCAATCTTTGAGATATCACGTATTTTTATCGTTTTAAAAATAAGTACTTCTAGAATAAGTGCATATAAAACCGAAACCCCAGCTGCTTCTGTCGGACTGAAGTAGCCTAAATAAATACCACCAATAATAATAACGGGGAAACCAAGTGGCAGGAGAGCTTTAACCGTAAATTTACCTCTCATTCGCCAAGGTAGCTTTTCTCCCAATGGGATATTAAATATTCTTGCGTGAATATAACTGTAAATCACAAACAAAGATAATACTAAAATTCCTGGACCAATCCCAGCGATAAATAGATCACCTAAAGATACACGTGGGGCAGATAAAGCATAGATGATCATACCAATACTTGGTGGTATTAAAAGTGCAACATCACTAGCATTGATAATTAAAGCAATCGCACTTGAATCCTTGTAACCAACCTTCAACAACCGTTCTCTCATAGGTCTACCGATTGCCACTACGGTAGCTTGGGTAGAACCTGAGATAGATCCAAATAACGTACATGTAGCCGCTGTCGTAATCGCATAGCCACCACGAATATGCCCAACAAATGCTCCAACAAAGTCTAGCAACCTTTTAGATGTCTTTCCGGAAGACATAATATCCGCAGCAAAAATAAACAACGGAACGGCTAGTAACTCAAAAGAAGAAATACCATTTATCATTTGTTGCGCTAAAAAGGAAGGATCTACAGGTAAGAAAAATAACACAGCAATGATCGACGCGACAAATATAGGAATCATCATTGGAAACCCCAAAAAAAGCAATATGATCATTACGATTAGCATAGTCGCTAGCATACATTGTTCCTCACAGTCTTTATAGATTCAGAATATTAAGAATAATCTTTCCGTTCCTGTGCTAAATATACATCTTTTTCTTTAATATTAATCCACATATTACGCATAAATTGAATGCTGCCAAAAACGAAGCCTATCGGTACAAAAAACGCAAAAATATAAGCAGGTAATTGCATGGCTGTAGTTACTCGACCAGACTCATACAACGCCTGAAAGTAGCTAAAGCTAAACCATGCTAAGACCAATAACGTCAATGCTGTTACAGCTGGTATAAAAATGGCTAATGCCTTTCTAATAGGGAAAGGAGCTAAATCATAGAAAGCAGACATACTAATGTGCCTTCCTTTCCTAGCTGCATAGCTAATCCCTAAAAAAGTAGCAATAATAACGGCAAAATTACTCACTTCCATTGAAAAAGCCCAGCTTGATCCTGTTATCGTTCGACTTAACATATTTCCAATAACCATAACGGCAATGGTTATAATGGCATAGCTAAGAATCCATTCTTCTATCTTAATCACCCATTGATCAAGCTTCTTCAGAACTCCCAAGAGCCTTTCTCCTCCTCTCTTCAAACGTCACCAACATAATGTAAACGTTTAAAGCAACGATATATATTATGATACAGAATTCACAAACTGCGCTCAAATGCGAAATATTGGCTTAACATCGGATAAGATTGCATATTGCTGTGTGAGACAAAGTCATACAACTGAGCTAAAAAGATACTCTTCTCAGCATCTAAATAATCCCAAATACTCCATATCAATATTGAAATATTTGGATATAACATTAAAACCACTAATTTATACTTTACTTTGAATCCCTCCTTCCTTCTATCTGGAGTCAACATACAAATACACGCCTTTATTCTATGTATGCGACTTCCTTCAAAAAAAGACAGGCAAATAAGACTGTGCTATAATAAAAACTTAATGAAATCTTGATGCTTCTATTATCTTTTTCTATAGTAAAACAATAGAAATATCCACATATTAATAATAAGAACCGACTTTATCAGATAGATGCGAAAGGACGTATATGCACTTATGGAAATATTCCAAAACTTCCCTTTGTGGGCTTCACTGTTTGCGATTGGGTTTGCCCAATTTGTGAAAGTTCCATTAAATTTCATTGCAACACGAAAAATCGAATGGTCATTATTAACGAGCACTGGTGGTATGCCAAGTTCGCATTCTGCAGCTGTTACATCGTTATCAACAGCGATTGCGCTCGAGTTCGGACTTGATTCATCGGTCTTTGCGATCGCTGCTGTTTTTGGAATTATTGTCATGTTTGATGCAACGGGAGTTAGACGACACGCAGGCTACCACGCCACTGTCATTAATCAGCTCGTAACTGATTTTAATAAACTATTGTCTGAAGTAAAAACGTGGCCGAAAAAGGAAGAGAATGAAAAAAGAAAAGAGCTTAAGGAACTATTAGGACATCAGCCAATTGAGGTTTTTTTCGGAGCATTACTTGGTATTATTCTCACACTCGCCTTACACGCGATCGTACATTAAAAAACGCACTGACTTTTTTATCAAAAAAAGAGTGAGGTACGGTATATTATAGTCGTATCTCACTCTTTTTCATTTAAAATTCCATTTGGTTACGAAATACTTGAACCGTTTCCTCTTCATTCATATCAATTAATTCTTCTTCTGATAGCTGTCCTTCGCCTTTCTTTACTAAATAGACGTCCACTTCCTTCTTCCCCCATTGATCATACACATCGCTAACAGTCTCATAGTAAAGATCAATTTTATTCCCTCTAATAGCAGAGCCAGTATCTGCTACAACTCCATACCCATAACCTGGGATGAACAAAATGGTTCCAATCGGATAAATACTTGTATCTGCTGCAATCGTTGAATAAAGGTCTCTCTTCACTCGTACACCAGAATACGTAATGCCATAGCTCGGATGATCAGGGTTTTTCCCTGTCGATTCATACCCTGCTGTATATCCAGTTGCTACAACACGATTTGAAGGATATTGTGACCAGTCTATCGCGTCTTCCAAAGAAACAGGATCTGACTCCACAACCTCTTGAGACATTGCCTTCTCGCTCGTTGACAAAAAAGGTAAAGATCTTAATGATAAGGACGACCGTTTTTCACCACTGTCTCTTGCTGTATGTAATTCTTCATCTTGAGAATTTTTCACTTGTTCGTAAATCCATCGTTGCAGCTCAGCCGCACTCACATTGGAGAAGGTTTCAAACGTCGTCAATAATGCTGTCATAAATAGCACAAACACAACTAAATTTCGACTTAACGTTTTGATAAGCACCAATCGATTTCACTCCTCTCATGAAATCATCATCCCCAGAAGTAAAATGATTTATACGTAAAAATCGAAATTTGACATGCGCTTTTCCATATAAGTGCTCTTAGGGTATGCTGAAATCCACAGGCGTAGCCAGTTAGTTCAGTGCCCTCATCTCAGGAGTTGTCGTTTTCGCTTTGGATTTCAGACGGATCTTCAGCACAAAAAAGAGTACAGCAAAGTTTCCTTTACCATACCCTTTCTGCTAAAACATCTGATAGCCACGAACACGAAGCATTTTAATCACTACACCTGAAATAATCGCTCCAGCAAAACCACTTAACAAAATAATCAAATCGACAGGCTGCAAAGAAAACACGCTTTCCCCAATAGACGAAAACGCCACCGCAGGCTGTGTAACATACTCAACTAAACGAGCATCATTTACAATCCATATAATCACAAGAGGATAAATAAATGCCATGATCCATGTTGAGCGTAAAATCATATTTAACAAAAAACCTATCCCAAAAAAGAGAACTAGGAATAGCACAATTGAAATAATTAATTGTGGTATACTCACCCATTGCACCCCCAATAGTACCTGTTATAATTTAATCAACATTTAAAATGACAGTCAATAACATACGTTATGAACAAATTGTTACATTAAGAAAAACTGCGCAGCAGTCTTTTCTTAATTGCGTTGCGCGGAGCCGTTACAACGGTTTTTAGTTATTCTGAAAGTGGGGTTCTTTCAGAATAACGTGTAACGCGCGAAGCTAACGCTCTTCTTTGAATGGTCCCACTAGCTTCTTCGATTCTTCTCACATTTCCTTCCTCGAACTTTATAAATTCTTAGCTTTTAAGAAAAACTACCTAACAAGCTTTTGAAACGAGCAACGCCACCCTACTGGTGTTAAAAAAATGGCGTAAAAGGGAGTACCTCTTACGCCATTTTTATCACATTTTATTACATAGGATTCTTACCGCGCTTTAGGACAAGTCCCGGTCCACCTAATAAAAATAAATAACGATTATCAATCATCTTTTTCATGAAATTAGCAGTTGATCCAAATAACTTTTTCGATCCTACGACTCCAATTGCTTCTTTCCCACCTAATGAAGCAACAGTCCCTTTAATCTCTGGAGTAAATGATTGTAATGAACCTCCATCCATCAATGCTTTTATATTGCTTGCACAGGTTTCAGCCATTTGCATCGCAATTTGAGCAGTTGGAGGATACGGCCGATTAATTTCTTCATTAATAATTAGCGCACAATCACCAATGACGAATACATCTTCATGACCTGGTGCACGTAAATCTGGTTCGACTTTTATACGACCACGCATTGCTTCAAAGCCAGATTTTTCGATAATCGAGCTGCCTCGAACTCCAGTTGCCCAAACGACCGTCTCGGCTTTAATTTCATCACCACTTGCAAGAATGACGCCAGCCTCTGTCACTTCCTTAATTGGGCAGTTGATCTTGAATTCAACTCCACGGCTCTCCAGTAAGTTCATTGCATATTCAACAAGCTCTGGATCAAAACCAGGAAGTGCTGTTGGCGCTGCCTCAATCACATACATTTTTACTTTTTCTTGTGGAATATCGTATGTTTTGCAAAGCTCTGGAACGCGCTCAGAAAGTTCACCAATAAATTCAATACCAGTGAATCCAGCTCCTGCAACGATAAATGTTAACAACTCGTCCTTCTTTTCAGATAAATTGTTATACTTAGCAAATTGATATTCAATATGCTCCTTTACTTCACGAACACCGTTTACTGTCCATTTGCAATAAGCATACTCATGAACACCCGGAACACCAAATGTCTCTGCTTCAGAACCTAATCCAACAACAAGGTAATCATATTCTAATTCACCTTGCTTTAAAACAACTTTCTTCTCTTCCCGTTTAATTTCTACAACTTCATCTTTTACAAAGTTAATCTTATTTAAATCAAGAACGCTATCAATTGGCATACGAGTACGATCAGCTGATAATGTACCTGCTGCTGGTTCGTGTAACCATGTCGTTTGGTAATGGTAATCATGCTTATTAACTAGTGTAATATTAGCATCATGACCTACCTTCTTTGATAAACGAGCTGCCGTTATCATACCACCATATCCGGCACCTAAAAGGACAATATTGGGCTTCTTCAACAAAATCACTTCCGCTTTCTGTATAGATTTTCATAGAAAATTGCAACGAACTTTTTGTGAATAATTTCACGAATAGAAACAAAGAAATAGTTTGTCAGATAATCTCGCAAAGAATTCACTCAACACAGTACTATAATATGCGTTTTCTTGACATATTTCAACTACTTTTTAAACATTTCAATAAATACCATGACGTATCTTCTTATATTTTACCTACTCTTAATGTAAGCGAACACAATGAGGAATATTCATAAGAAGGTTCCCCTTACTTTCTTTCTTTTTGTTTCTATTTGTGCATATAATAATTCATATGAATACTCGGAGGTGACCGAACATGTCAGATTCAACAAATATGTATGATATTACAATTATCGGAGGAGGACCTACTGGGCTCTTCGCTGCTTTTTATGGTGGAATGAGACAAGCAAAAGTCAAAATAATTGAAAGTATGCCACAACTAGGGGGACAATTATCTGCCCTCTATCCTGAAAAGTATATTTACGATGTTGCTGGTTTTCCAAAGGTTCGTGCCCAAGAGCTAGTTGACCGCCTTGCTGAACAAGCAAGTCAATTTAACCCCACGATTGTTTTAGAGCAGTCTGTACAAGAATTGATTAAACAAGAAGATGAATCTTATATTATCCAAACAGATAAAGATACTCATTTTACCAAAGCTGTTATCATTACAGCAGGTGCTGGTGCCTTTCAGCCTAGACGGTTAGAAGTAGAAGGCGCCAGTAATTACGAAGGAAAGAATTTACACTATTTCATTCAAGATTTGAGTGCTTTCGCAGGGAAGCGCGTAATCGTATGTGGGGAGGGGATTCCGCAGTCGACTGGTCATTAATGCTTGAACCGATTGCAAAGGAAGTTACTCTTATCCACCGCCGTGACAAATTCCGTGCTCATGAGCACAGCCTCGACTTGTTAAAGAAATCAAACGTGAAAATCTTAACACCGTTCCAAATTCAAGAGTTAATTGGGAATGGAGAGGCGATTAATCAAGTCAAACTCGCTGAGATCAAAGGGAGTCAGACACACACAATAGATGTCGATTCTGTCATTGTTAATTTCGGCTTTGTTTCTTCTCTTGGCCCAATCAAAAAATGGGGCCTGGACATTGAGCGAAATGCTATCAAGGTAAATACTAAAATGGAAACAAACCTTCCTGGTATTTATGCTGCAGGTGATGTTTGTACATACGAAGGTAAGGTTAAGTTAATTGCAACTGGCTTTGGAGAGGCTCCTACTGCGATTAACAACGCCAAAACATACATCGATCCGACTGCAAAAGTATTCCCTGGACATAGCACAAGCCTTTTTTAAAAGCATTCGTGGATGATCGTTATATGGAGCATCTGGGAATCGACTTTGCCCTTGATTAATCTTATATATAAAGAGAAAACGTGGCTACCTCTATAGATAGCCACGTTTTCACGTAGTATTAACATTCCTCTGGTGTTCCAGCATTAGTTGCTGTTCTGAATGATGAGCCACAGCCACAATTGGCAATCGCATTTGGATTATCAATTGTGAATCCGCCCCCCATCATATTTTGCTTATAATCGACGACTACGTCTTTCACTATAGGAATACTGTCCTTATCAATTAACACATCTAATCCATCAATGTGAAATTGTTCATCATCTTCCGTTTTTTGATTGTCAAAACCCATACCATATGAAAGACCACTACAGCCCCCACCTTTTACTCCAAAACGGAGCATAAGAGTGTCATCACCTTCTGCTTCTTTCATACTTAAGATTTGACTCACGGCGGATTCCGTTATTTTAATCATAACATCCCTCCTCCTAACACTATTTCTATTATACGTCATTTACTCCTTACCACTCAAGGAAGACGACTTCATTTTATGGAACAACATCAATGATTGTTTAACTGAGAAGTTGTATTGGTAATCATCATTAGTTCATTATGCGTATGATCTAATTTTTGACTGTATTGTAGGACAATAGGGTGATTCATTCCATATTCTTTCGCAGCATCAATCATCTTATAACGTAGGTCCTCTATTTTCTTAAAATAGGCTTCATGGCTTACATTACACATCCCTATCACCTCTCTCCAAATACTGATTCTTCAGCTACCTTTAGTTTACAAAACTAACAGTTAGAACGCAATAATTACCAATACGATTCCATATTTTTACGAACAATTATGTTACAATGTGGAATAGATGTCTTCCTTTCATTCACTTCAAACTAATAGTATAATAGAAAATAGAGCTTTCTAAACGTCAATGATATATCAATTATTTCGACATTGAGAGGGTGTAGCCCTCTTTTTCTGCATAAGTTTCTTAATTAATTTAATATGGAATTAGCATTAAAGGCTAAGGAAATGGGGGAACGAATATATGAGCATCATGTTAACTGACACAAAACTAGAAGCAATTGCTGAGAAAGTACATAACCAGGTTCGTTTAAGTATGGAAGATGGTTTGTACCTATTTGAATCACCTGACCTCCTTGGTATCGCACAACTAGCCAACCAAGTGAACATAAAGAAAAATGGTCAAAGTGTTTATTTCATTGAAAATATGTACATTAACCCAACAAATGTATGCGAAGCGAACTGTGGCTTTTGTGGCTTCAAACGAAAGCCAGGACAGGAAGGCGCCTATACGATGGATGAAGCAGCATTATTAGAGTATGTTGAACAACGCTGGAACGATAACATTCGTGAATTCCACATCGTTGGTGGCCATAACAATGAACTTCCCTTTGATTACTATCTAGACACGATACGCACATTGAAAAAGCATTATCCACACGTAACAGTAAAGGCATATACCGGTGCTGAAATTGAATTTTTCTCTAGAATATCAGGATTAACAATGAAGGAAGTTTTAGAAGAATTAATGAAAGCTGGACTTGATACACTCCCTGGCGGCGGTGCAGAAATCTTAACGGAACGATACCGTGCTAAGATGAGCCCTGAGAAGGCATCAACTGATCAATGGCTTGAAGCACATGAAATTGCTCATGGACTTGGATTACAGACACATGCTACTATGCTCTATGGTTCAATTGAATCAATGGAAGAGCGTCTTATTCATATGGATCGTCTGCGTCAACTTCAAGATCGCACGAACGGCTTTATGGTCTTTATACCATTAGCGATGCAGCCCCGCAGTGTAAAAGCTGGCTTAAAACGCCGTACTAGTGCGTTTGATGACATGCGTACACTCGCGATAAGTCGTCTGATGCTTGATAATTTCGACCATATTAAAGCATATTGGATTAATATCGGTGTTCAATTAACGCAAATGGCATTAACATTCGGTTCAAGTGATATTCATGGAACTTTAATTGAAGAGCGCATCTCTCACTCGGTTGGTGCTCTAACCTCTCAAGGAATTACACGTGAAGAACTGATATATCTTATAAAGAGCGCAGGCAAAACGCCTGTTGAACGAGATACATTCTATAACGTTATTAAAGAATATTAACCTAAGAAAAGACCGCAGTAGCAAGGGCACTGAAAAAGTTTGGTTTTTAACTTTTTCGGTATCCTCCAGTAGCGGTCTTTTCTTATTAGCGTTGTGTGGAGCCGTACAACTGGGTTAAGTTTTTTTGAAAGCGGGGTTCTGTCAGAAAAACGCGTAACGAGCGATACCAACGCCACACGAATTCGTCTACACCTTCTTTTCTCTATCCACTGGTGAAAAAACATCAGGAGCGCACAAAAAAAAGGGAATCCTCCTGCCCCTAAATCAGGAAAAGCCTGCTTCCTGAGAAGAAAAAGGAATCCTCATTCCGCTATTTGAGCTAAACAAGGTCAAAAGAAGAAATAAAACTCGAAATAGAGGAATGAGGAGACCGTAATAACAGTAAAAAGGGACATACAAAGTGAATAGAGGAACGAGGAACACATGTCAGACGAGGTCACCTGCCTCGTCGTCGTACTCCGCTCTTTCATAAGGCCACTGAAAAAGTTTCGTTTTAACTTTTTCAGTGGCCTTCTCTCTCTTCTCTCAGAGCATGAAAGAGCGCACGCCAATAAGGAATCCCCCTGCCGATATTGCAGCAAAAATGAAACAGAGGAGTGAGGAACCGCATACAGCACATGACCTTTCTACGACCACGCCCTCTATCCCTCCACTGTCCCTGGGAACGATTCATCTTGGAAACCACTTATAAATTCTTATTCATTACTTACGTTTAAATATCCCTTCACAAATTACTTCTGCTCCACCTGTCATGAGTACATCACCATCCTCATTCCAAGTAATGCGTAAGTCTCCCCCTAATAAGTGGACAACAACCTCTTCCCCTTTATGACAATATCCATTAAGTACAGAAGCAACAACAGCTGCACACGCTCCAGTTCCACACGCTTGTGTAATCCCAGACCCTCTTTCCCAAACTCGAAAATGAAGCTCATGTTCAGAAACAACTTCAACAAATTCAACATTTACCCAATCAGGAAAGCGTTCATCCTTCTCCATTAAAGGACCAACTGTCGAAACAGGAGCTTGATCAATATCGTCAACATACATAACTGCATGGGGGTTTCCCATTGAAACAGCCGTTACATCTACAGTTTCTTCACCTACTAAAAATGGTTCAGCTACTACCTGTTCAATCGGTTCTCCAAGCATCGGAATACGTTCCCGGTGCAAAATCGGTTTGCCCATGTTAATGGTGACATTTGTGACACGTTCTGCTTCCACATGTACTTCTGCTTCCACAAGTCCTGCTAGTGTCTCAATGGTAAAGGTCTCCTCTGTCACATAATCGTTCTCATAAGCAAACTTTGCCACACACCTTAACCCGTTTCCACAATTTTTTGCTTCAGAGCCATCGTTATTAAATATCCTCATTTTAACTGGAGCTTGTTCTGATGGAGCTACTAAAATCAATCCATCAGAGCCAATTCCCTTATTTTTATCAGCCACTTCAATCGCAAGCTTTGGTAGTTCCTCTTCATTTAATGACTGCTTAAACACATCAACATAAACATAACTGTTTCCAAGTCCATGCATCTTTGTAAATTGCATATCTGTTACCCCTTTCGCAATGGCTTGTCTGTCCAAAAATAATCATCATCAGCCTCTAGTATCGTCATAACTCCATGACAGCAGGGCATGATTAGCCTTGTTTTAATTCCTTCGTGCGCTCGTTGAAACTCTGCTTTCTTCATATTGGTTCTCACTTGTTCTTCATGACAAAATGGACATGATTGGAAATAAATATCTCCCATCATCATCTCATATGGCCACGTATGAGTAAAAGGAATCATCTCCATTTTTTATCTCTCCTCATTTTCCCACTTCATTAGAACATCGGATTCTCTTCCAAATATTCATAGATGTGATCGACAAGCTCTTCATTGGTTTCTCCGGTAATATATTCACCATTTACCAGTGCAAAAGGAGCAAGTGCACATTGACCACAATGATTCAAACATCCATATTCAATAATATCTAAGTTAGGATCCTTCTCTAGCATTTCCATCGCTTCCTGAGAGCCACTTGCTAAATTGCTTAAACAAAATTCAATAATTGGTCGCATACTTTCACCTCATTTGATCTAACATTTATGCTACTCTCGCTCATGGGAGAAGTCAATTAAGTTTATCTTTTTTCACAATACACACAATAATCAAAAAGTTCACCAATTTGTTGTTATTTTATCTCAAATTGATATAATCAAACTGACAATATCATTAAGTAAAGGTAATCCTTTAAATGCAATCGTTTGCAATTTTCTTACTTTCACTTTCATGTCAAAGGAGACTCTTATGCAGAAATTAATTATTCTCGGTGGTGGATATGGTGGAATGCGAATTATCCAACGCTTACTTCCTGACTTACCAGACAATATTGAAATTATATTAGTTGATCGACTTCCCTATCACTGTCTTAAGACAGAATACTATGCACTTGCTGCCGGTACAGCGGCTGATCACAACCTACGTGTTGCTTTTCCTGATGATCAACGTGTTTCTATTCGCTATGGAACAGTCACTTCTATTCAGCTTCAAGACAAACAGATTCAATTCAAGGACGAAAGTGTACTGACGTATGACAAACTGGTCATTGGTCTGGGTTGTGAAGATAAATATCACAATGTTCCCGGTGCAAAGGAATTTACTCATAGTATTCAGTCTATGGACGCAACTCGTAAGACATACGAAACGATCAATAATGTTAAACCAAATGGAATTATTTCGATTGTCGGTGCAGGTTTAAGTGGAGTAGAATTAGCAAGTGAATTACGTGAAAGCAGACCCGATTTAACGATTAAATTATTTGATCGTGGTGAAATTATCCTTTCCATGTTTCCACGAAAATTAAGCACATATGTTCAAGATTGGTTTATTGAACACGGCGTTGAAGTTATAAATAAATCAAACATTACAAAAGTTGAGGAAGATGGTTTATATAACCATGATGAGAAAATAAAGAGTGATGCGATTATTTGGACAGCAGGCGTTCAACCTGTTGAAGTCGTTCGTAATCTAGATGTCGAAAAAGATGCACATGATAGAATTATTCTAACTCCACAGCATTTTCTGCCGACAGATGAAGACGTATTTGTTGTAGGTGATTGCGCTAGCTTACCTCATGCTCCGAGCGCGCAGCTTGCTGAAGGACAAGGCGAGCAAATTGTCACGATATTAAAGAAACAATGGAATAATGAACCACTACCTGAACAGTTACCAAAAATTAAGCTCAAAGGGGTTTTAGGCTCTTTAGGAAAAAAACACGGTTTCGGATTGATGGGAGAGCGTACATTACTTGGGCGAGTACCACGTGTGTTAAAGAGTGGCGTTCTATGGATGTATAAATATCATTCTGGCTCATAGGACTTATTTTTACATCCTAATAATAAAAATGAAATAGTTGGCTCTATTCTAAAAAAACAAGCAGATTCATGGATTTTTTTTCGTTAGACCTTTATAATAAAGAGTATAGAAAGGAGTTGTTTCATATGGCAACAAGTACTGAAATGACAGAACAAGTGAAAGAAGTATTAGATAAGCTTCGTCCATTCTTATTACGAGATGGTGGAGATGTTGAGCTTGTTGACGTAGAAGATGGTATTGTTAAAGTACGTCTTCTTGGTGCTTGCGGCTCTTGCCCAAGTTCAACCATTACGTTGAAGGCAGGTATTGAACGCGCTCTTCTTGAGGAAGTACCGGGAGTAAAAGAAATCGAGCAAGTATTCTAATCATAGACAAAGACCTTTTTCGTCTTGGTTGGTGTGATGCTACCTTCAATTGATGAGTAAAAGGAGCCCAATGTTCATTCATTGGCTCCTTTTTTTCATGAAAATATGATAACTAACATTGCACCTTACTCTTATTCTTATCTACATAATGAATTGATTATAGAGTAATTCAGCCGATTCATACGTCGCAAAAATCGCATCATCTTCTTCGATTGGATGATAGAAATCATATAATAACAATGAAAGCATTTCAGGATTTTCTGGATCTCTTGCAATCGTCGCTTCTTGTATCGTGGAAACGGAAGGGGTATGTGGATTCTGATAAATAACATACACTTGTTGACCTTCTACTAGATCATTTAAAGACAACATAGCGGGCATCCTCCTTTTTTCTATAGAATGCCCGCTTTCATATCCATTATTCACTGACGTGCAAGGACTCCCGTTGCACTTCAATACCAGCAACTGCTGGTTGCATCACTTGCACTTCTAATGATGGGAATGTTCGTTGAAGCTGTTCTTTTAACTCTTCTCCACGATTCATCGGCGCTAAACATAGCATCGTAGGACCAGCGCCACTCAATGCGACTCCATAAGCAATCGTTTCTTGTTGAACAACTCGTATGACTTCCTCCATATGAGGTACGAGTGCGAGTCGATAAGGGTGGTGAAACAAATCTTCTGTCATCATCTTTCCTGCAAGTTGCCAATTTCCTTGTAGTAATGCAGCAATAAGTACGTTCGCTACACTACTCGCGCGTACAGCGCTTTTATAGGTGAGGTCAGTTGGTAGAACCCCTCGTGCCTTCTTCGTCTTCAATTCCTCTGAAGGAACGAGTAAAACAAGATCTACTTCAGGAATCCCCCCATAAATGACATCGGTAGCTTCCTCAGTATGTGTGCCAATAACAAGTCCCCCATAAACAGAAGCTGCTACATTATCTGGGTGCCCCTCCCACAAAGATGAGTAACGCACCTTCTCCTCTAACGTTAAAGGTTCTCCTAGTAACTGATTAGCTAGCTCAACTCCAGCTACAATCGCTGCTGCACTACTTCCTAAGCCACGCGCTAACGGAATATCACTAATCATATTTACTTTACATGTTGGTAATACCCCACCTAATTCCTTTGCAACATGTAAGGCTACTTCACAAATTAAGTTATCTTCTCCACTCGGAACGTCTTCAAGTCCAGGTGAGGACGATGTAAACAACCATGAATTCGCTCGTTGAACTTCTAGTGTTAAGTAACGATTAACCGCAAGTCCTACCGAATCAAATCCCGGTCCTAAGTTCGCTGAGCTTCCCGGAACCTTTATCATAAAAGGCTCTTGGCTCATGATGATACACCACCCTTAAGATGGGAAAGGAATGCTTCACGATCATTCGGTAATAATGTTGGCTTAACCGAAACTGTGTCAATCGCCGTATTCGGATCTTTTAACCCATTCCCTGTTAAGACACATACTACACTTGAACCTTTTTTAATTTCACCTGACTTAATTTGTTTGATCAAACCAGCAATTGACGCGCAAGACGCAGGCTCTGCAAATACACCTTCACGCTGCGCTAACAGCTGATACGCCTCAAGAATTTCTTCATCTGTTACATAATCAATCTTACCATTAGACTCCTCTGCTGCTGCTACTGCTTGATTCCAGCTTGCTGGATTTCCAATTCGAATTGCCGTCGCAACCGTTTCTGGCTCTGCAATCACTTCATTGCGAACGATAGCAGCAGCACCTTCCGCTTCGAATCCACGCATTTCTGGTAAGCCTGTTCCTTTTTGCTCATCGTACTCCTTAAACCCTTTCCAATAAGCAGTAATGTTGCCTGCGTTCCCAACTGGAATTGCTAATACATCCGGCGCTTTTCCTAACACATCACACACTTCAAATGCTGCCGTCTTTTGTCCTTCAATCCGATATGGATTGACTGAATTTACAAGAGTAATAGGTTCTGTCTTACTAATTTCACGAACAATATCAAGAGCATTATCAAAGTTACCTTGAATTTCAAGAACTTCAGCTCCGTACATAACAGCTTGAGCAAGCTTCCCTAATGCAATCTTCCCTTCAGGAATAACAACGATACATCTTAATCCAGCTCTTGCACCATATGCAGCCGCTGCAGCTGATGTATTCCCTGTTGACGCACAAATAATCGCTTCGCTGCCTTCTTCCTTTGCTTTGGCAACCGCCATAACCATTCCACGGTCTTTAAACGATCCCGTTGGGTTTGCTCCTTCATATTTCACATGCACATCAACCCCCCACTCCTTCGACAAGTGGATAAGTGGTACAAGTGGTGTATTCCCCTCTTGTAATGTTAATAATGGTGTCTCTTCATTTACTGGTAAAAAATCTTTGTACTCTTGAAGTAATCCCTTCCAACGACTCATGATTTATTTTCCTCCCTCAACACGATAGCAGCTTTCAATCGATTCAATGACATCAAGCTCAGATAGTTTTTTGTAAAGCTTTAAATAATTTTCTTTGTTTGTATGGTGTGTGATTACAATCACTTCAGCTACTTCTTCACCTTCAATTGGTAATTGCAACAGCTTCTCGAAGCTGACATCATAACTAGCAAATAAGCTCGTAACAGCTTGAAATGTACCCGCTTTATCAATCACACGTAAGCGTAAGAAATACTTTGAGTCAATTTCCTTATCTTCCTTTAACGTTCGCTTATGCAACGGTTCTTGAATCGCATTGCCACAAACACCTAAGCGCATGTTCTTCATAACGGAGACTAAATCAGATACAACAGCAGTTGCTGTTGGCAATGATCCTGCTCCAGGTCCATAAAACATCGTTTCACCAACCGCTTCACCATATACATAAACCGCATTGTACTCATTATGCACTGAAGATAGTGGATGCTGCTTCGGCAATAGAGTCGGTTCTACACTTACTTCAACACGGCCATCATCACGCTGCGCTAAACCTATTAACTTCATAGTATACCCAAGTTGATCACAGTAATCTAGGTCTTCTTCTGTAACAGATGAAATTCCTTTTACACTAACATCATCAAGACTTACATCCATCGAAAATCCAAGCGTAGCTAAAATCGCCATTTTCCTTGCTGCATCAAGACCTTCGACGTCTGCTGTCGGGTCACTTTCAGCAAACCCAAGCTCCTGAGCCTTTTTTAATACATCATCATACGAGCTTCCATTCTGAGACATTTTCGTTAGAATGTAATTTGTCGTTCCATTTACAATACCCATAATTTTCTTAATGCGATCAGCCGATAGCCCATCACTCAAACCACGAATAATTGGAATACCACCTGCCACACTCGCTTCATAGTATAGGTCACAATGATTCTCCGCAGCTACACGTAATAGTTCCGCACCGTGTACGGCCATTAAATCTTTGTTAGCGGTGACAACATGCTTTCCATTTTGCAGCGCCTTGAGCACATGCTCTCTTGTCGTATCGACTCCACCCATTACTTCTATAATAACATCAATTTCTTGATCGAATAGTACATCTTCAATTTGATCCGTCATCATATTTGAGTCAATATGGACAGGCCTTTGTTTATTTAGATTACGTACAGCTACTTTTTTCACTGTTACAGGACAACCGACTTGATGACGTAACTCATCTTGGTGCCTTTGAATAATCGAAACCACACCTGAACCTACTGTACCTAATCCAATTAAACCAACACGCACTTCTGCTGCCATTCTGTTACACTCCTTCTCGCCACTCTATATTGTATTCCTAAAATGCACAAATGTTTATCTATAAAGGACATTATAGACCTCTTTTTACGGAACTACAATAGACAAATTCGATAAAATTAGAAAAATTTCGAGAAGGCGCTTTCTTTATTTTAAATGATTCGATATGACAAGTAAATAAATAGCGAACGAGCACCTCAAAAGAGGATTTAGAAAGAAAGATATTCGTATAAATTTTCCTAAACAACAAAAAGGACCACCAAAGTATTTAGTGGTCTAAATCACATCATTTGTTTCTCATGACCTTTAACCTAACCATTCAAGCGTAGGAATAGTTAACGCTGCCTCTGATCTTGATTGTAAGAAGTAGACTGCAAAATCCTTTAAGAATTGTTCGTTACTTCCCTCATTCATTAACATTTGCATGAGCTGTTGTCCTCTTTGCATTCGTTCCTCTTTCACCTGAGCCGAATAAAATAATTCAACTGCTTCAAAATAATGAAGCGGGAATAATAGGCGGGCATACAACAATCGTCTTGAATAACTTGATAATAAGTCTACATGCTCATATCCCGACAAAAATTCATTTGCTTTTTCCCATGGGAATGTTTCGTTTCGAAGTCGTTGATCACGTAGCCATTCGGCTATATCGCGACAAGGGTGATCATATAACCACTCCGTTGGCCGTTTCACAATCGTCCCATCTTCTGAAATCGTCATCCATGTTCGTTCTGAGAAATGGCGATGAGCAATAGTCGGTGTTTCCTGGTCACGACTCGGATCATCAAGCGTAGCATCAACAGCGTACTGAATCGCATTTTCAGTCAAACCCATGAAATAAGGATACGTATATAAAAATGCCTCATCGACCTCTGATTGAGGGCCTGAATAAAGAATTTGTTGATACCAGCCTTCTAATTGCTCTAGCCTAGCCTCCCAAAGCTTAGGCCATTGGCCAAAAAATTCATTGTTTTTCGAATATGAGAGTCTCTTTCCATAGTGATGCAGTTGAGCTAAGTGGGCACCTCTTTCCTTTTCTGATTGAATCCGTACGACTGAGGAAGAGCGTTCATTAGGCAACGGACTAACATAAACCTCTTGTCCTTCTACTAACGCAATTCGTTTATTGTACTTTGTCATTAATGGCTCAAGAACAGAAAAATCTCCAAGTGAGCGAACATAATTCGTAAAATCGAGCATTTCTTTTTCACTAATTAAACATTCTTCTTTCGGAAAAAGTAAGTACGATTGATTCCCCGTATAAAATCCATCATAGCCTTTTAATGAGAATCGCCCCTCGCAATAAATTCCATAAGCATCATATATCGTACGTTCAAACATCAACACCCCTCCTATTCTAGGCATTCCTTTTTTCAGTCTATGCCTAGTGTGAATAAATTGTGTATGTGCACAGTAGACTAAACATACTTCTTCTGTCACAATGAACAATGATGGCTGCTATATGTCTTTTCTTTACTAGCGTACAGCCGTACCATCAACATTAGGCTTTATTCATCCAAACATGTAACGAATGAAGCCGAAGCTCTAACCGAATAAGCTTTCGTCTCCCATGATTTTGACTTCTAGAATTTTTTACTTTTTAACTTACAAGAAGAACGAGGTGTACAAATGACTAACAGACAAATGGACGTCGTAGAGAAAAAGGCGCGGGAATTACTTAATGCACGAGGCGTAACATTAGATGATATCGCAGAACTCGTGTACTACTTACAAGCAAAATACCATCCTGACTTGAAAATGGCAGACTGTAAAGAGAATGTAGACCGAGTTCTACGTAAACGGGAAGTACAAAATGCCGTTCTTACCGGTATTCAGCTTGATATTTTGGCCGAACAAAAGAAGCTAGAAGAACCACTTCAAGACATTATCGATAGAGACGAGGGGCTATATGGTGTTGATGAAATCATTGCTCTATCAATCGTTAATGTGTATGGTTCTATAGGCTTTACAAACTATGGTTATATTGATAAACAAAAGCCAGGTATTTTAGAACACTTAAATGATAAAAGCTCAGGGAAGTGTCATACATTTTTAGATGATATTGTTGGAGCCATAGCAGCGGCAGCATCAAGTAGGCTTGCACACAGTGCAGCCAATACCGAATAGAAAAGCGCGATATCCTAAACAAAAGAACCGCACATCCTAAAATAGGACACGCGGTTCTTTTCATGAGGTTATGATTTCACGATATTCCACTCAGATAATGAATCGATCTCAAAAGTAGGCGACTCGTCATATGTTGCAACCTGTTCTTTTGTTGAAACACCTGTATAAACAAGCAACGTATCCATTTGTGTACGAATACCGGCTAAGATATCTGTATGATAATTATCACCCACCATGATGGTCTCTTTATGCGTTAAACCCATGACATCTAACGCTTGCTCGACAATGACGGCTTCTGGCTTCCCAATAAACGTTGGTGTAACTCCTGTACTAACTGACAACACCGATATTAGTGAACCAGCTCCTGGTACAAGTCCTCTCTCTGTCGGTAACGCTACATCCCCGTTGGTCGCAATAAACGTTGCTCCAGCACGTATATTCAATGCTGCTTTTGCCAGCTTTTCATACGTAATCTGTCGATCGAGCCCCATGACAACGATGTCTGCTCCTTCTTCTACTAGTTCATGGCCTTCTTCAAGCAATGCTAATTTAAGCCCTTCTTCACCAACCATACAAACCTTTGCTTTGTTTTTAATTTGACTAATATATGTTGCGGTTGCCATACTTGTTGTAAATACATGCTTTTCATCAGCTGGCACATCCATTTCGCGCAAGTGCTTCGCAACATCGGATGGAGGCTTAGTCGAATTATTTGTGACAAACAAATAAGGAATCTCTTGCTGTTTTAGTTCCTTCACAAATTCAATGGCTTCCGGGATCTTTTCACTACCTCGATACATCGTTCCATCTAAGTCAATTAAATAGCCTTTGTATGCTTTTGTCATATTATTAACCTCTCCACTCATTTTCGCTGTTCTTTAATTTTATAAACACATGAAGTAGAACCTTCCTTCGCAATACACGACGTACGCTCAACCTCATCTGTCTGTAAAAGTTTCTTAAATAATTCATGCTCACATTTACATGCAACCGGATATTCCTTAGCTACTTGAGCAATAGGACAATTATATTCAGTGAATTCAAATGAGCCATCCTCTGTTTCCTTATATTCAACCATGTAACCATTTTCACTTTGAATACGAGCCAACGCTTCGATGCGCTCCTTAAAGCTCCCATCCATCTCTAAGGCATAATTTGAAAAAAGACGATCTCGCCTTTTTTCAAATACTTGATCTACTAATTCCTTGCCACTAAGCTGTTCTATGTCTTTTAATATTCCAATTGACAAGTCGCTATAATTCCGCGGAAATGACTCTTTTCCTTTTTCAGTTAATGAATAGATATATGTTGGTCGTCCCATTGTTTGACGTTTCAAACAAGATTCTATGAGCTCTTCTTTTTCTAGCTCTTTTATATGACGGCGAACAGCCATTTCAGTAATACCTAGTTGGGTGGCAAGGTCGGCTATCGTTTGCTCCTCGTTCCGTTTTAAAATGGACAGGATTAATTGACGAGTCGACGTATCCTTTTTCACAGCGTTCACCATCCTTCCTTTTTATTGTTAGCAATTGTAACACAAAAAGGGAAGCTTCGACTATTGATCTTACTTGGGAATAAATGCAGATACAGGGCCTAGCTCTTGAACAAGGTAACGCCTTACTTGAGTAGGAAAGCTTAACAGCGCATCTTTATGCTCATTCATCAGCTCCTTTAAAGACTGATGATCGATTTTTTGAAACTGTTGTACAAGCGCTTTTCGTTTGCTGACAATTTTTTTCAAATCGTTAGCTTGTTTATGATCAATCACTTTCTCATCCTCCAAAATATCAACAATGTCCTCGTAGCTCCCTGGGTCGCGCATAATAAACCCATCAATCATACTATTACCGACATCAATGATCGATTCAATCACAACCATTGCGATTCGTTCAAGTGCAAGCTGATCCGTAAACGACTCCTCTATATTCGTTAATGTCTCAAAATGTTCAATTGATGTTTCCATATACGTTAATGCTACCTCAATTTGATTTCGATCAACAAAATACATACATTCGAACTCCTTACGTTTTATTTTTCCGTCATTCTTCTCTTGCCTTTATTGCAAACTTGCACACTTTCAGCTATTGTAAATAAGAAACTCTGACAAAACTGGGGGGCATAAAATGTCTGAACGTTTTTTTCTTTATGATGATACCGAAGAAACAAACATCCGCTTTATTAGCTTTATGGGAGAAGCAAGCCGCTTTGATTTAGCCATTATTCAATCAAGTCGTTACTATGGGAAGAAGCTTGTTCTTGATATTCAATCCAACCGTTTTGCGATTATTGGTCAAGACGACCTAGACGAACCTAATTACATAGAAACTGCCTTCAACCTCAACAATGAAGAAGCAGAAGAACTTAAATTATTTCTATACGAAGTCGTATAAGAAAAACATGCGTAGCGGTCTTTTCTTCTACGCGTTGTGCTCAGTCAAGTTGAGCTCTACAGAAATTGTGTGTAACTTACGGAGAATTCACCCACGCACTTACATTGGTTAAACTATTTTTACAATAAAGAGCTCTTATAGTATCTGTTTATACGAATCCATTTTCCTTTATTTCACTCAACATGATCTTTTGAAAAGCACCTCCTTTGGGTACGCTAACCATAAGGAGGTGCTTTCGCAATGGAGAAAGAGAACAAACAAAAGGAAGATTACTCTGATTTCGCTAATGTTGAAGCGATGAGAGATTTTCTCGTACCAGAACAAACACCTGAAGGGCCAT
The DNA here is from genome assembly GCF_000513115.1 of Halalkalibacter hemicellulosilyticusJCM 9152. Lineage (GTDB taxonomy): Bacteria > Bacillota > Bacilli > Bacillales > Bacillaceae_D > Halalkalibacter > Halalkalibacter hemicellulosilyticus. The sequence goes on along the minus strand of NZ_BAUU01000010.1, from coordinate 83,807 downwards.
ATGGATCACCTTTCAATAAAGAAAAGCCTGTTTCCAATAAGACAACCCCGTTTAAGAAAGGTCAACGTCCTTATAGCGCCTTTAATTACGAAAATAAATCATTACACGAGAACAATCCGCGAAAAGACCCTGGAGCCCATCCAACACATGATGGCTAAGAAAAGCTGCGCAGCAGTCTTTTCTTAATTGCGCCGTGCTGAGCCGTTACAATGTGTTGAGCATTTTTGAAAGTGGGGTTCTTTCAAAAATGCGTGTAACGAGTGAAGCCGTCGCTCCCACTAACCCGCCTACTTCCTACTTGATTCAACATCTAAGAAGAGTCAGCCTACATTCTCATAAAAGACTCCATTTGTTTTCTTGAAACTATGAAGAAACTGCAGCGCCATTATTTTTCTTTGGCTTACTTTTATCTTTCACTCGTTTAATCACGAAATAAGCGCATCCGAAATTACAATATTCATACAAGTAGTCAGGGAGTGTGCTAATCTTTGTATCAAATGTCGACTTCTTATGTTTGTCTTCAAAGAAACCTCGTAACCTCAATTGACTATAGCCCCAGTCACCAACTATGTAATCATACTTATTTAAAACTTCACTGTATCGTTCCTTAAAGGCCTCTTCATTCCAACCATTTTTTACATCTTCAATGACTTCAAATTGTAGCCCTTGCAATCGAACCATACTTTTCACCTCAATCCTTCACTCTGATTTGAATTATACCATATGAAAGCGAAGACAACAGCCAGCTCTTTTTTTAGCTAAGAAAATGCCTAACTTCTTGTCTCAGAGACATCGTGAGCAGTTATTACTTTAGTAAAAATGAGCTAAATATTGAGCATACGTTGCCGATACTCTACCCTTGATTGAATTGGTATTTTCCATCACCTACTTCTAAGAATGACATTCATCCTTTTCGTTTAAAAAATCATTTATCGGGCACTCTGAAACTAAAGGAGGGATCGTTTTGAAAACGAAACAAACCATACTATTAATAGCATGTCTACTTATCTTCTCAGGCTGTCACTTAGCCGATGATCCGCAAACAATGCAACGTGTTCAAATGGATCGTGAAATAACTCAACAAAACCATGGATCTCAACCTTATAACCGCATGAGTGTTGGCGATTTTAACGATTACAGCTATGTTCGTTACAACAAACATGATGTTGAACCAAATGGTCAGCAACAAGAGATTATTTATGTCAATCGTGAAAAGCTTTCAGATAGCATTACACGATTAGTTTTAACCAATAACGATGTTGAAGAAGCTGCAACTCTTGTCACTGATCAATACGCTCTCGTTGCATATTCTGCGACGTCAGATGATCGAGAACTGACTGCAGATCAAGTTAAACGTTCAGCTATCTCTATCGTCCCTCATTATTATGAGGTATATATTTCAGATAATGAACACCACTTTGATGAGATTGAGCGATTCCAAGGGTTAAGTGCTCATTCAAACGTTCAGGACTCCATTGAACAAACCATTGAGTTATTTAAGCAATCTCCTCAAGGCAACTACGACGCAGAAGCTGATTAACGAAAGAAGGGTTGTCCAGCTACAGGACAACCCTTCTTTTCTCTTTAGTTTTGAACCTTCATAGCTTCTTTACGTACTTGTGCTTCATTCACTTGTTCATCAGCATGATAGGATGACCTGACAAGAGGGCCTGCTTCACAATGGCTGAACCCTTTGCTAAGCGCTATTTCTTTCAACTCTGCAAATTCGTCTGGATGATAATACTTCTGTACTTTTAAATGCTTCTTAGTAGGTTGTAAATACTGACCAATTGTCATAATATCAACATCCACTGCACGAAGATCATCCATCGTTTCAATAATTTCTTCCTTCGTTTCACCAAGTCCGATCATTAAGCTTGATTTCGTTGGGATATCTTCGTGGATTTCCTTTGCACGCTTTAAGAATTCTAACGTTCGCTCATACGTTGCACGAGCACGAACTCTTGGTGTTAGCCTACGTACTGTTTCTATATTATGATTCATAATATTTGGCCTTGCATCCATTAAAGTCCTTAAGCTGTCAAAGTTTCCGAGCATATCTGACGGTAATACTTCAATCGTACAAAATGGATTACGCTTTCGAATTGCCCGTACTGTATCTGCAAAGACAGCAGCCCCACCATCTTTTAAATCATCACGTGCAACCGCCGTAATAACGACGTGTTTTAACCCCATCTGTTCAACTGACTCTGCAACTCGTTCTGGCTCCTGTAAATCTAACTCGGTAGGTAAACCTGTTTTCACTGCACAAAAGCGGCAAGCTCGAGTACAAATATCACCTAAGATCATAAATGTCGCCGTTTTACGAACTGCCCAGCATTCATGAATATTTGGACAACGCGCTTCTTCACAAACCGTATGTAATTTCTTTTCGCGCATCATTTTCTTCAAGCCTGTATAGGATTCATTCGTATTTAATTTTATTTTAAGCCATTCCGGCTTTCGAAGATGCTCTTCCTTCTTTGCCATTCTATTCACTCCATCCAAGCTTGCATATTTCTCATATCTTATACTTTACCATGATTTTTCGTAAATGACCAAACGATGTGAACTAATTACCAATGATTCACTATGATGATTTTTCATTATTTTAACACACTAATGACTAGTAGAGTGGCAAGGAAAGGAGCATTGTATGACTATTGCAAAATATATTCTCGTTATAACCTGCTTTATTGTCGTTTCATCCCCTCTAGCTGTTCTTGCCAAAGAGACAAAAGATTTGTCCACTGAGGACATATATGAAAATCGAATGGCTTTATATGTTAAAACCGAAGCCATTACAAATGTTCCTTGGTACTACTTAGCAGCTGTTGATACATTTGAGCGTGGCTTAAGAAGGTCACAAAAAGATCGTCCTAACGAGGATGGGTTTATTGCCATTTATTTTTCTGAGGAAGAATGGTCTGGTGTTACGAACCCCAATCGTCAAGATACGAACCCTATTTCTATACAGTTCTTTGACGGCGTCGGACTTGATGGCAATGGGGATGGGAAGGCTGATCGACAAGATGATGAGGACGTACTCTATACATTTGCGCATTATTTAGAAGGGTACGGTGTCACTGAATCTGATTTCAAAATTGCATTATGGGAGCGATACAACCGTGTACAATCCGTTAATATTCCCTTTGGTCATGCAAAAGTGTACCAACAATTCGATACTTTAGATCTTGATGATCATTCTTTCCCAATGCCCCTTCATCACAATTATAGTTATAAAAATACATGGGGAGATCGTAGAGGATGGGGAGGAAGGCGAATACACGAAGGAACAGACATTTTTGCCAATTACAACGTGCCAATCTTAGCGACCGCGTACGGTATCGTCGAGATAAAAGGTTGGAATAAATTCGGCGGTTGGAGAATTGGAATTCGTGACTTAAATAATGTGTATCATTACTATGCGCATTTAAGCGGTTTTGAAAAAGAAATTGAAAAAGGGAAGGTCGTTGCTCCAGGTGATGTCATCGGTTATTGTGGAAGCTCTGGATACGGAAAACCAGGAACCCAAGGGAAATTCCCTCCACACCTTCACTATGGTATGTATCGAGACAACGGTTACACCGAATGGTCGTTTGATCCTTATCCATCATTGAAAAGCTGGGAGAAAGAATCTCGACGTAATCGATAAGAATTCAGGTTATAATCGAGGAAGCAAAAGGTCAAAATAGAAGGGCACCGAAAAGTTTTGTTTTTAACTTTTTCGGTGCCCTTTAAGAAATATACGAAACCGACCCATTTTTAAAAGCTTGATACGATTAGGTTTCTCATATCTGGCAAGCAAAAAGCAAAGTCATTGTTACTATTCAAATTAAAGGTACTGAAAAAGTTGATTAGTACTTTTCAGCAGCCTCCAAAATAAACATTCTCCTCTTCTATTATTACTAATTAGAAATATCAGATGGAATGACAAGTCCACCTCCACTTGAATATACATCTGGAACTTCTCCCGGAATTGTCACTAAACCAATAGGAATCGTCGTACTAACAGCCTCTGTGTTTGTCGCAAATGGAATAACAATTTTCACATCAACTTCTATATGAAAATTCACTTGAATGGTCGTATTATTAATTCCTGTATTAATGACTTGAGCATCCAAATCGGTTTGTACATCTCCAATAGCTGAGAAGCGCACAGGAATTTGCGGTCCTAATTGAGCCAATAACACATTCTTAGTCGCTTGACCTAACGGGATACGGTAAACAATTCCACCTTCTCCATCAAATTCATCATTATAACTCGGTAAGAAAACCTCACCTCTCTCAATTGCTTTTAAATGATTTTGAACAAGCTGCTGCGATTCTTGTACGACTTGGTTATAAATTTGAGTATTAAATTGTATCGATCGAATCGTTCCATCGTCTCCAAACTCCTGAATAAATAAATCCTCCTGATTTAATTCAGCTGTAATTCGTGAATTAACAGCATCACTAATGGCTTTAGTTGCAATGACCTTTGTCTCGGTTGTCGCTATATGAATGAGCGTTGGTCGAATCCCTTGATCTACAATCCAAAGGCCTTGAACGGTTAAAATAATAAAAATAACAAAAGACAAAAGAAGGACATACCGAAACGGCAGTGGGCCTTTACGTGTCCTTGGTCGTATTTTTCTTGGTGCTCTCACGCTCAAAACCCCCTTTGCATAATTTATATGCAAAAAGGGGGCCTAGCTTGATAAAAAAATAAGTACAAAGCCAATCAATGAAAAAAATTCTTAATGGCGAATGCGCTCATATATTCGAAATTCATGAGGATGTTTATTTTTTTCATCAACCGTACCTTTTTCAGTAGATTTCAAGTGCCACTCTTTGGGATCGATATTCGGGAAATAAGTATCTGCTTTAAATGTATCATCAATATATGTGACATACAATCGATCAACAGCATCCCAGAAAAGGGTAAAGATTTCTGTTCCTCCTATAACAAACACTTCATCTTCTTGAGCTGTCAGTCGTTGAAGCTCCTCTTTCGTATGAACCACTTCACACCCTTGAGCTACAAACGCATCATTACGAGTAATGATGATGTTTCGACGTTTAGGTAACGGACGACCAATGGACTCATACGTTTTTCTCCCCATTACGATTGTATGTCCTGTCGTCACACGTTTAAAGAAGGCAAGATCATTAGGAAGGTGCCACGGTAAGTCATTTTGATAGCCGATTGCTCGATTTTGGTCCATTGCAAAAATAAAGGAAATCATACTGAAACAGCTCCTTTAATATGCGGATGTGGATCATAACCAACTAATTGAAAGTCCTCAAACTCAAAATCAAAAATAGATTCTCTCTCTGGATTAATCTCCATTCTAGGTAATGGCCGTGCATCACGTGTTAATTGCAATTTAACTTGCTCTATATGATTTAAGTAAATATGTGCATCTCCAAATGTATGTACAAATTCACCAGGTTTCAATCCAGTAACTTGTGCCATCATCATCGTCAAAAGAGCATATGAGGCAATATTAAATGGTACACCTAAGAAGATATCTGCACTTCGTTGATATAGCTGACACGATAGCTTCCCATCATTCACATAAAATTGAAACAAACAATGGCAAGGCGCCAATGCCATTTCATCAATCTCAGCCACATTCCAAGCGTTAACAATGATCCGTCTTGAATCAGGGTTATTTTTAATTTGGTCAATGGCCTCACTGATTTGATCTACAGTCTTGCCATTTGCTCCTTGCCATGACCGCCATTGCTTCCCGTAGACAGGACCTAAGTTTCCTTTCTCATCCGCCCATTCATTCCATATTCGAACACCATGCTCCTGTAAATACTCAATATTCGTATCACCCTTTAAAAACCATAATAATTCGTGAATGATGGAACGTAAGTGCAACTTTTTCGTCGTTAATAACGGAAAACCTTTATCTAAATCAAACCTCATTTGGTAGCCAAATGTACTAATTGTACCAGTTCCAGTTCGGTCTGTTTTTTCATTTCCTGTTTCCAGTACATGCTTACATAAATTTAAATATTGCTCCATCGTTTGATCCCCTCACTATACAGTGTTTGCTAATATAGATTCGATCTTCACAATCGTCACATCTAATTGTTGCGCTAAATCCAGATCATAACAATCTTGAAGATCACATCCATTTTCTCTTATAATACGTACGATCGGATGCGTCGTTAAACTTTGATTTTGCTTAACAACGATGCCTTCTCTACCATCACTTAGCGTAACAGAAAGCCCTTCTGGATACAATGCAACTACACTCCTAAAAGCTTCAACCAAACTTTGGTCAAACTGAGTACCAGCTCCTGCGTACAATAATTCTAATGCCTCATTTGGTAGCATTGCGTGACGATAGACTCGTTGTGATGTAATGGCATCAAATACATCTGCGATAGCAATCACCTTTGCATACTCGTGTATTTCATTATGTTGAATTCCTCGTGGATATCCAGATCCATCAAGACGTTCATGATGTTGAAACGCACAATGGGCAGCGAGCAAAGGCACATCATGTTGCTTACGCAAATACTCAAAGCCTTCACTCGCATGGGCTTTAATCATACTAAATTCTTCATCCGTTAATTTACCTGGCTTATTCAATATTTCTAACGGGATCATCATTTTCCCAACATCATGTAGGATCGCTCCAAGTCCTATCTCTTTAAGCTGCTTCTCATTATAGTTTAATTCAAGCGCAAGCCTTAGCGTATAAACCGTTACATTTAAGGAATGAGTAAAAACGTAGTTATCATATGTGATGACATCAGATAAAATCGATAATGCTTGTTGGTGACTGTTTAAATCATTTAATATTTCATCAATAACTTTACTAAAATGTTTATTCATCTGCGGACTATTGAACGCTTTGTTTAATGTCGATTTTTCTGAAACGACACGAAATTCTCTTTTAATCGTTTTGATTGCATTTTGTTTCGTCTCTCGTTGTATCGCCTCTTCAATTTCAATATCAGCCGTTCGATCATCCTTTATATATATAAACGAAATACCGAGTTCATGTAAACGACCAATCATTCGACTAGACAAAGAAATGCCCTCTTGAAGGAGAACCTGTCCACTATCATTATGTATCGTTTTTGCTAATATATCCCCTTCAGTCACTGCCTGAGTAGAAACTAGTCTCATGATGTACTACCCCTTTATATTTTACCATTATTCATTCTTTAGTTTACATCATTTCTAGTCTACTCGTCCTTAGTTTTATGAAAGTATTTGACGAAAATCAAAGAAAAGTGCAAGGAAATAACAATAAAAAACCATTTCCTTGCACCATTCGACATTTATTTCATTTTTAATAGGGCTTCTCTCCCTATTTCACCAATAGTAATGCCAAGCTGCTCCGCTTCTGATGTCACAGATTCAAGTGGTGCTTCCAATAATTGTTCAATTGTTCGAACTCCGACAGCACGTCCGGCCACAATTTTTCGATCTTTTAATTTTTCATTTAATAAAGCAACATCTAATGCACCACACATAATATATCCGACATCATTCGTCACAGCCATGAAATTTGTTTTAGGGAGCTTTAACGTTACAGCAATAAACGTTTGATCTTTAATTTGAATGGGTGTCATCTCTAGCACAAGACCCACATCCTTTCATTCATATAACGTTCTATAGTACGGTATGAATGATCATCTTCTTATGTGAGCATTACTAAGACCCAATTTCCTTCAAAGCTACTTCAAATACATCTCTTAAGACTTCTGGCATGAAATAAACTTTCTCCTTCGCTTCTGAAATGGCTGGGAACAAATGGCCAAAGGTGTACATATCCAAAGTTGCAATGGAATAGATGTCATGATCCTTTAACGGTTCTCCAAGTACTTCAATCGAATGAACCTCGCCTAACTCACAGTCATACGATAATCCTGTGAAGATTGTTTTCCCTAGTAGTTCCCCTCGGAAGCCAAATCCTTTCAGCGCTAATTTTTGTATTTCATTTGATTCCCCACGTATAATCACTTCTTTGAGTGCCTTTCCTGACAGTTGAACTACACATGGGTTAATTGGGTGGGGACAAGCACTTAAGATGTCCGCCTTAGAAATATCACCACTTGTTAAAGAATGTAAAATAACACCCGCATTAATCATGCCTATGGTCTGTCCACACCATTTGGCTAATGCCTCACATAGTCTCGTTACAATTTCTGTTTCCTCAAACCAATTTACTTCATAACTGTTCGGCAATGTCGTCACAACTTGTAATAGTTGTTGCTGTGCCTGTTCTGCTAATCTCTTGAGACAAGTATCAGACTTATCATCTGTTGATAACAGGTTCTGACTAGAATGAATACATGCGCGTTTGCTAACAATCGTATGCTGATCAACATCAAGGATAAGGTTCACCTCGCCTAGATAAGCACCATGCTTTCCAGCTTGTACAATTAATGTTTCATTGATGACTTCTCCTTCTTCTAGCACATGATGTGTATGTCCACCTATAATCACATCAAGTCCAGCAACGCTTTCTGCAAGCTTACGATCCGAACGTAATCCTAAATGAGATAGAAGTACAATTACATCTGCTTCCTCTTGTACAATGGGTAACCATTTTAATATAGCTTCAATTGGTGGGAGAACCTTCCAACCTAGCTGTCCATAAAAAAGTTCGAATGGTGCAGTGACACCAATGAAACCAACCTTCACACCATTTTCTAATATACAAACATCATATGGTTTACACCAAATAGGCCTTCGGTCATCTTGATCAACTAGGTTGGCTAATAGTACTTGAAAATGAGCCTGATCATACATCTCATTTAACTGTTTAAATGAAAATGTGATTCCTTCGTTATTTCCAATAGTTACATAATCAACCCCAGCTTCGTTCAATAAGGCCACATTCCCCTTCCCTAGCGAAGCCTCAGTAATTGGGTGACTTCGATCTGCATGGTCACCTATATCCACATACAATGTATTAGAATCCCGCTTTGCTTTTATATGAGCAATCATGCCTGACCAATACTCGAATCCACTATGTATGTCATTCGTATGAAAAAGACGTACTTGTTTTTCTTTCATTCTACCCTCTCCAATTTACCGATTACTCACCAAAGAGATCAAGCTGTCTTGGTGCTAGCCCTTCATACTCAATATGTAGCATATCTATAAATTGTGCCGCATTATCTGCTGCATCTCCACCCGAGTTATTATTAAATATGACATAGACATCCTTCGAGTCGATTTGCTTCATAGAATGAGCCACCCTTCTAGTTCTTCTGTTCGATAACGATACAAATAACGAACGTCGCGCCACTTCCCATTTCCAGGATCATTCCATCCATGTACATTACGACCATGCATACGAATTAACGTCTTTTCCTTTTGTGTACTTTCAAGAACAGTTGGAATGGAGCCAATTCCAGCTTGTGGCTCATCACAAATACTATGTATCCACTTCTCTTGACGCATAAAAGCTAACGTCTTATCTTTCATCTCTTGTGTAAACCATGTTTGATTACGGAACTCTAAAGCAGCAGGCAAATCGCGAAGCTCTTGCTTCATATACCGTAAATATTGAACATGCTCCTTTTTACAATCAAACCAAGGCGGAAATTGACAAAGCACCATCGCTAACTTGCCAGCTTTCTGTAATGGTTCAATCGACAAGCGAAACGCCTCAAACATTTCTTCTTTTGTTTCATAAGGATCCGTCCCCTTCTGGTGACCTGTCATCCCTTGATAAGCCTTGACGATGAATTGAAAGCGCTCAGGAGTTTCAGCTACCCACTTTTCCATATTCCGTTTCGGTTGAATCGCATAGAATGATGAATCTAACTCAACAATAGGAAAATGCCCTGCATATGTTTGCAGCTTTGCCCCTGTCTCACCTTTATACAATGAATAGTGGTCTCCCCAACCAGCAAGGCCAATATAAATCATTGTCATGCTCCTCCTATGTAAACTTACAAATTGAATAATCCTATCATACCATTCCTATTCAAAACAAACGAGTCATAAGAGGGGTACTAAAAAAGTTTGGTTATCAACTTTTTTGGTTTCCTGTTTTAAGAAGCTTGATAGGAGTGGATTTATCGTATCAAGCGCGCAACGAGTGAAGCTATTGCTAGTCTTATTAAATTACTACAAAAGTTAACTTGTGCTTTTTCAATGTCCTCAGTCATAGCCTTGCTAGATGACACCGGAAAAAGTGAAGAGATTAATTGTATTTAAATATCCCTCTTTATGATTGAGCCATCATCTAGACATATAGATACACTCTTCTCTCTTTTATATAATTTAAAGAATGTCATAATCGTTATTAACAAGAGCAAAGCGCACACTGCACCAACCCACCCTTTAAAGCTATCTTGAGTAAAAAGATCAGTCGATGATGGGAAAAATCCTTGGCTTGTGAGCAGAAGATAAAACGTGAAATTACCACCCCAATGAAGACCTATACTCATCCATAGTGAACCTGATTTCCACATGGCAATAAGAAAACCGCTCCCATTAACGCATACCGAATCTTTCAATACCTATATCGTTTTTCTCAAACATTTACACATCAAAACGGAACTTGCTCTTCAATATCAGCTCTCAATAAGGCTGTCTCAACAAGAGCTTCTACTGCTGATCCATATGCTTCAAACCACGAACCAATGATACCTAATTTTCTTCCTTGAATTTCTTTCTCTTTATCTCTAAAGACTTCAAGCTATAGCCAAAAGCCGATAAACCAGAACCAATGGTTTGTAACCATATCGCTACTACTGCTTGACGCTCAAGTAAAATAGCTAATCATCTACTTGCTGTATTTCATCAAAAAAAATGCTTGATAAGGAATTATCCTTAATCAAGCATTTTTTATAGCAACAGACTTATTACAAGTTATCCAATAGAACCTTCCATCTCAAAGCTGATAAGACGATTCATCTCAACCGCATATTCCATAGGAAGTTCTTTCGTAAATGGCTCAATGAAGCCCATTACAATCATCTCAACTGCTTCTTGCTCAGGAATACCACGGCTCATTAAATAGAATAATTGATCCTCTGATACTTTTGAAACCGTCGCTTCGTGCTCAAGAGTGATGTTATTATTTAGAATTTCATTGTATGGAATTGTATCTGATGTTGATTCATTATCCATGATAAGCGTATCACATTCGATCTTCGCCTTCGACCCTTCTGACTTACGACCAAAGTGACAGATTCCACGGTACGTTACTTTACCACCATGCTTCGAAATCGACTTCGATACAATCGTCGATGAACAATTCGGTGCTAGATGATGGACCTTCGCGCCAGCATCTTGGTGCTGCCCTTTACCCGCAATCGCAATGGAAAGAATCGTACCTTTTGCTCCCTCACCGCGCATAATAACAGCTGGATATTTCATCGTTAGCTTCGAACCAATATTACCGTCAACCCATTCCATTGTTGCGCCAGCATCAGCAACCGCACGCTTCGTTACAAGATTGTAAATGTTTGGCGCCCAGTTTTGAATCGTTGTATAACGGCAATACGCATCCTTCTTAACGATAATCTCAACAACCGCACTATGAAGCGAGTTTGTTGAATAAACAGGAGCTGTACACCCTTCTACATAGTGAACGGAGCTATCTTCATCAGCAATGATTAACGTACGCTCAAATTGCCCCATGTTTTCTGAGTTAATACGGAAGTAAGCTTGTAATGGCGTATCTGTTTTCACACCTTTTGGTACGTAAATGAACGATCCACCTGACCAAACCGCAGAGTTTAAAGCCGCAAATTTATTATCAGAAGGAGGAATCACTTTTCCAAAATGTTCTCTGAAAATGTCCTCATGCTCTTTAAGAGCCGTATCCGTATCTGTGAAAAGTATGCCTAGCTCTGTAAGGTCTTCCTTCATATTATGGTAAACAACCTCTGATTCATATTGAGCTGAAACCCCAGCTAAATACTTTTGCTCCGCTTCTGGAATTCCAAGCTTGTCAAACGTATTCTTAATTTCCTCCGGTACTTCATCCCATGATTTCTCAGACTTCTCAGAAGGCTTAACATAATACGTAATATCATCAAAGTTTAGCTCACCTAAGTCGCCGCCCCATTGTGGCATTGGCATACTGTAAAACGTTTCTAATGATTTCAAACGGAAATCTAACATCCACTGTGGTTCGTCTTTCATTCGGGAAATTTCTTCAACAATTTCCTTTGTCAAACCACGTTTTGAACGGAAAATTGATACGTCACGATCCGAAAACCCATATTTGTATTCCCCGATATCTGGCATTTTTTTTGCCATGTTGAACCCTCCTTATTTATAAATAAGCACTACTTATTATCTTCAATCCCCTTTTCCATCGCTTTCCATGCAAGTGTAGCACATTTGATACGTGCAGGGAATTTCGTCACACCTTGAAGTGCCTCAATGTCACCAAGATCAAACCGCTCTTCATCATATTCATTACCAAGCATCATATTAGAGAAAATATCAGCCATCGCTACTGCCTCTTCTGTTTCCAAACCTTTTACAGCTTGTGTCATCATCGAAGCAGAAGCAAGACTAATTGAACAACCTTCACCTTCGAATTTTGCATCTTTCACCTTACCGTCTTCAATTAATAATTGAAGCTGAATTCGATCTCCACATGTTGGGTTATTCATATTAACTGTTACAGCATCACCATCAAATTCACCACGATTGCGTGGGTTTTTATAATGATCCATGATAACCTGTCTATAAAGTGTATCAAGATTAGAAGACATCTCCAAAGTACTCCTTTGCTTTCACTAATCCTGCTACAAGTGCATCAATGTCCTCTTTTGTATTATACAAATAGAAGCTCGCACGCGCTGTCGCTGTGACATCTAACCATTTCATTAATGGTTGAGCACAATGGTGACCAGCACGAACTGCAATACCTTCCGTGTCTAGTACTGTTGCAACATCATGCGGATGCACATCATCGATATTAAATGTAACAAGACCTGTACGTTGCTTCGGACCGTAAATGGCCATTCCTTCAATATCCGTTAAACGCTCTGCTGCATATTGAGCTAGATCATGATCATGTCGGGCAATCTCATCAAGGCCAATTTCCTCTAGAAAATCAATGGCTGCACCTAACCCAATCGCTCCCGCAATGATCGGTGTTCCCCCTTCAAATTTCCAAGGTAACTCCTTCCAGGTTGAATCCTGTAAACCAACGAAATCAATCATTTCTCCGCCAAATTCAATTGGCTCCATCTTCTCTAACAGCTCTTTCTTTCCATAAAGAACTCCTATTCCAGTCGGTCCACACATTTTATGCGCAGAAAAGGCAAAAAAGTCACAGTCTAAATCTTGTACGTCGACTTTAAAATGTGGTGCACTTTGTGCCCCATCTACTATCATTATAGCACCTTTTTGGTGAGCCATTTTAGCTATTTCTTTTACAGGATTTACAACACCTAACACATTTGATACGTGCATAACAGAAACGATCTTCGTATTCGTTGACAGAACTTCCTCGAGGTCATCTAAATCAATTGTCCCATCGGGATGGAGCTTCACGTATTTCAACGTCGCTCCAGTTGCTTTTGCAACCTGTTGCCATGGAATAATGTTGCTATGGTGCTCCATCGGGGTAATGACGATTTCATCACCTTCTGTTAATTGACTTCTGCCATAACTTGAAGCGACCGTATTAATCGCCGTCGTCGTTCCTCTTGTAAATATGATCTCAGCAGTTGAAGAAGCGTTAATAAATGAACGCACTTTTTCACGTGCACCTTCGTAGCCATCCGTTGCATGAGTACCAAGCGTATGCACACCACGGTGAACATTTGAGTTGTACTCACGGTAATAGCGATCGAGCGCTTCAATGACTTGAACAGGCTTCTGAGATGTTGCTGCGCTGTCTAAGTAAACAAGCGGGTGGCCGTTTACTTCTTGATTCAATATCGGGAACAGCTGCTTAATCTCTTTTGCATTCATTATTTAACTTTCCCTTCAATTGCTTCTCTTAAGCGTAACTTGACAGATTCAATCGGTAGCTGTTCGACGACCGGTGCTAAGAAGCCATGAATGACAAGACGCTCTGCTTCTTGACGAGAAATACCACGACTCATTAAGTAAAACATTTGGATTGGATCCACCTGCCCAACTGAAGCAGCGTGACCTGCTGTTACATCATCCTCGTCAATTAATAAAATCGGGTTCGCATCTCCACGTGCTTTTTCACTTAACATTAGTACACGCTCAGTTTGAACACCATTAGATTTTGTTGCACCGTGTTCAATCTTCGTAATACCGTTAAAGATTGATGTTGCCGCTTCGCGCATAACACCATGCTTTAAGATATGCCCTTCAGAATGCTTACCATGATGGAAAATTTGTGTTGTAAAGTTTTGCTTTTGATCTCCACGACCAATGGAAACAGTCTTTGTATCTGTCCATGATCCGTCTCCTACAAGGTGAGTCGTATTTTCAGAGATCGTATCACCATCATTCATTTGACCTAAAGCCCAATCAATACGTGCATCCTTTTCAACATGGCCTCTACGTACAACATAAGTTGTCACGTTGCTACTTAAGTTATCAACTGCACCAAATGCCACTTTCGCACCTTGCTTTGCATAAACCTCTGCAACGATATTCGCAACCATTTCGCTATTTGTTTGTGAAGCATAGTTCTCAACATATGTTACTGTACTATTCTCTTCTGCAACTACGACTACATGGTTGTTATACGATGCTTCAGCTGTTTCAAACGAGAAAATCGCTTGTAACGGTACTTCTACATGTACATTGCGTGGGACATAAATAAATACGCCACCATTAACAGCAGATGCATGTTGTGCAAGTAGCAGGTTTTCTTCTGCCTTCACAGCTTCACCGAAGAAATATGGCTTCAATTTATCTGCATGCTCTTGAGCTGCTGTTTGAAGGTCTGTGAAAATAACACCTTTATTGGCCAATTCATTCGTAACCTTTTTAAACACTGCTGTCGTATCTTGTTGAACAAAAAGGTTTTGCTCCTTCGCTTCTTCATCTATAAGCTCTTTCACAGTAGCTGGTAGCTCATTAACGCTTGAAACAACCTCTTTTTCAGCTAAATCAAATGTAGCCTTTTGAAAGCTCCAATTTTTTATATTTGTTTTTTCTGGCTTTGGTAGAGCCGTTTTTTCTGAAAGCTCTAATCCTTTCAAACGAAGTTCCTCTAACCATTGAGGTTCCTTTCTCTTCTTAGAGAATGCCTGAACTTGATCTTTTCCGATCAATATTTTCGTCTCTACTGACATACATATACCCACCTTTTACGTATATTTCTTCAATTCTCTTACGCTTCTTGATTCACACGCTCGTCTTCAATGCCAAGCTCATTCTTAATCCAGTCATAACCTTCAGCCTCTAGACGTTCAGCTAATTCATATCCACCAGACTTGACAATTCGACCTTGCATCATAACGTGAACCTTATCGGGCTTAATGTAGTTCAGTAGACGTTGATAGTGCGTAATAATTAAACAACCGAATTCTTCCCCTCGCATGTCATTAACTCCTTTTGAAACGACTTTCAAGGCGTCAATATCTAAACCTGAGTCTATTTCATCAAGAATTGCAATTTGGGGTTCGAGCATTAACAGTTGAAGAATTTCATTACGTTTCTTCTCCCCACCAGAGAATCCTTCATTTAAATAACGGTGTGAGAAAGACTCATCCATCTCAAGTAACTCCATCTTTTCATCTAGCTTACGAATGAATTTCATTAATGAGATTTCGTCTCCTTCTTCACGCTTCGCATTAATCGCTGAACGTAAGAAGTCAGAATTAGTAATCCCACTAATCTCGCTTGGATATTGCATCGCTAAAAATAATCCTGCTTGGGCACGCTCGTCCACTTCCATCTCTAGAACATCTTCTCCATTCATATGAACAGATCCGCCTGTAATTTCATACTTAGGGTGTCCCATAATAGCCGATGCAAGAGTTGATTTACCTGTACCGTTTGGACCCATGATAGCGTGAATTTCGCCACCTTTAATTTCAAGGTTGAAATCTTTTAAGATCTCTTTACCTTCGATAGACACTTGCAAGTTTTCAATCTTCAAAAATGGTGCTGACATAATTCCCATACCTCCAATGTATTTCGCTAATTTCTCATCGTTAGCGAGTAAATGTAATTGATTGTTGATTCTCAATTTATTCTCATTACAATCTTATAACAAATCTAGATAAAATTCAAGAAACCACCTCTGACTGATCGTGGCTTTTCACCTTATCTTTTTTATAATAAGCATTGAAAACAGAGTAGCACCGATGGCACTACTCTGTTTTATTTTATCATAAAATTTGAACCAAGCGAAATCGAATCATCCTATTTTTTATTTCTTACTGTACAGGTTGGTTATCTCCTAGCTCTTTCATAGCTTCTTGAACAAGTGTGACCGCTTGGCTCATAGCTGCACCACCACCAAATGCGGCTGAAACGCCAACCGTTTCTAAAATTTCATCCTCCGTGCAGCCCTCATCTAAACATCCTTTAGTATGATAAATAATACAATATTCATCTTGAGAAAAAATACTAATCCCTAAGGCAATTAACTGTTTTTCCTTCTTCGCTAGCTTTCCTTTTTCAAAGCACGCCTCTGTAAAAGCATTGTATTTCTTCGCTATCGTAGGCATTTTTTTTGTAAATACACCTATTCCTTCTTTATAGTCTTGTAACGCCATTTGAATTGGACTTTGATCCTGTTGATCTTGCTGCTGTTGCTGATCCATTTCCTAATCCCTCCTAATCACTTTTAAACATCCGTATTATTTACAGGGAGGTTGTAAGATATACGAGCAATGTGCGAAGCCGTTACTTTTTAAAGCTTGATACGAGTGACGCCATTGCCAAATAAATCAAAGCCACTGAAAAAGTTGATTTGTACTTTTCAGTGGCTCGTTTCTAGTGCTTTTATATGGTTCATTTAGTTTTGAACAGGAATAACCGCTCCATCATATTGCTCATAAATAAATTCACGAATTTCATCTGAAGTTAACACTTCATATAAAGCTTGAACTAATTCACCCTCTTCATTACCTTCACGAACAACTAATAGATTTGGCTGGAGAACATCCTCACCCTCAAAAGCAATTCCAAAGGCCTCAATATCAACTCCACCTTCAAGTGCATAGTTCGTATTAATCACAACCGCATCACCTTCGTCATTTTCAAATGAAGGAGCTAACATTCTTGCTTCGACTTGATATTCATCAAATTTTAAGTCTTTCGGATTCGATACGATGTTTTCCACACGTGCAAGCTCTCCTTCTTCAACATCAAGTTCAATTAATCCAGCGCGCTCAAAAATCGGTAAAATACGCCCATGGTCACTAATCGAATCACTGATAATAATCGTTGCACCGTCTGGCAATTCATCTAAACTGTTATATTCTTTTGAATACACACCAATTGGCTCATAGTGAATTTCACCAATACTAACAAAATCATATGCTTCGTTATCATCCATTTGCGAAGCTAAATACCCAGGTGTTTGGAAATAATTGACGTCAATTTCATTTTCCAATAACGCTTCATTAGGTAGAATATAGTCAGAGAAAGTTGTAATATCTAGGTCGATCCCTTTCTCCGCTAATAAAGGAGCCGCAGCTTCTAATATTTCCGTATGTGGTACAGCTGATGCTCCAACACGTAACGTATCTAACGTATCCTCATCTGCTCCATTCCCACATGCTGCTAATGTAACTGATAACCCTAACGCTGCAACTAAACCTGCTACTTTTTTCATCTTTCTTTCCCCCACTCTTATCGTTTGTCTGTTTTATGTGTAAAGTAGTCCCCGATCCATTGAATGATAAAAACAATAATCAGGATGGCTACTGTTGCCACCAAAGTAATCATACTATTATTACGTTGAAAACCTTCTAAATAAGCCAAGTGTCCAAGCCCGCCAGCAGCAATAACACCTGCCATAGCAGTATAACTAACGAGTGCAATCGCTGTAACCGTTATACCTGAAATCAAAGCTGGCATTGCCTCTGGAATTAATACTTTACGAACGATAGTGAATGAGGACGCCCCCATTGCTTGTGAAGCCTCAATGACCCCTTTATCAATTTCCCTAAGAGCAATTTCTACCATTCGAGCGTAAAAAGGTGCAGCACCAATAATTAATGCTGGCAATGCTGCATTGGCACCTAACATCGTCCCAACAATCGCCCTTGTAAATGGAATGAGTAGTACAAGCAAGATAATAAATGGGATCGAGCGGAATACATTGACAATCGTACTAAAAATAAAATGGATAATGGCATTCTCCCATAAGCCACCCTTACTCGTTACATATAAAATAAGTCCAAGTATGATTCCCAATACAAATGTAACGGCAACGGAGATCGTTGTCATGTAAATTGTTTCAACAGTTGCTTCCCATAATCGATCGACCTTAATTTCCTCAAGAAAATCATTGATCATTCTTGATCACCTCCACATCAACCTTTTTCTCTTTGATGAAGGCAATCGCATCATTGATTATGTGCTCTTCCCCTTTAAGTGCAACAAACAACGTCCCATATGAACCATTTTGAATCTTTGTAATCTTACCTTGAACAATATTTACTTCAATATCAAATGCTCGAATCAATTCGGTAATAAGCGGGCTTTCTGTTTCCTCCCCGACAAACGTTAATTGAACCATTCGGCTATTTGGTTCACTCGCCAAGGTAGCTATCGCCTCAACGGTCTCTTCTGGCTCGGTAATTTGTTTCACAAATTCTTTTGTCATCTTCTGCTGCGGTCTTCGAAAAACTTCAAGAACAGGACCCATTTCAACAATTTGTCCTTCTTCCATGACGCAACCCGATGACAAATTTTTCGAATCACATGCATCTCATGAGTAATTAAAATAATCGTTAAATCAAGCTTTTGATTAATATCAACTAATAGCTCTAAAATCGAGTCTGTCGTTTTCGGGTCAAGAGCCGATGTAGCTTCGTCGCACAAAAGCACACTTGGATTGTTGGCTAATGCTCGAGCGATGCCGACACGTTGCTTTTGACCCCCACTCAATTGGGAAGGGTAACTATCACCACGTCCTTCAAGTCCAACAAGCTCAATTAATTCATCGACACGCTCTTTTCTTCGCGCTTTATCGACACCAGCAATTTCCAGAGGAAAAGCAATATTTTCTCGCACGGTACGTGACCATAGAAGGTTAAAATGTTGAAAGATCATGCCAATTTCTTGACGCGCCTTTCGCAATTCTTTTGCTGACAAAGAGGACAGATCACGATCCCCAACAATCACCTTACCTTCTGTCGGTCTTTCCAGCATATTTAGCATGCGGATTAGTGTGCTCTTACCTGCTCCACTATAACCAATCACACCAAATATTTCACCTTCCTCAATCGTTAAATCGACACCGTCCACTGCTTGAACTGGCCCATTTTTCGTATTAAAACGTTTCTTGATTCCTTTTAATGAAATCACCGAAAACCACTTCCCTTATAAAACTTTAAACAAAAGCCTATATTATTAAATATAAAAAAACCTTCCTGCGCATGACAGAAAGGATGATACATTCGTCCTTCCTCTCATCTTTCAAAGTGGTAAACACTTTGCAGGATTTAGCACCTTATAAGATGATGAATCATCTTATCGGTTGCTGGGCATCATAGGGCCAGTCCCTCCGCCTCTCGCAATAAGAGTTTTTATTATATGAAAATACTAATATTTTAGCTCCTATGAATAATATCATAGGAAAAAATCAACTGTCAATGAATGATGATCAGTATTTCTTGCCAATTTTGTGAATAGCCATTTATGTTAATGACCCAAAAGGGATTACTTCCCTTTCGGGACACCGCTCACAAATTAGCACCAACCCTCATCACAATTTTCTACATAGGATTGAACATCGTTACGTTGTTTATTTTCGTATCTGTATATTTTATCTTCATCAAATTCAAAGCCCTCTGCCATTTCATGCTGCAGGCCTTGGTTTGTTTCTATTACTTGACCAATCTTAGCTTCACCCATATACAGGCTAAGCTTCCCGCCTTCATACTTCCCCTTCACTTGACTGGTCACATCAACCTTCACAAATTCCAAGTTCACGTAAGCACCTCCTCCTTATTTTACAGAAGATACGCATAGTTTCCCCAGAATAAGCAAACTTATCATAACGATTAACAGCCGACTTTCTAAGAAAGCGTCGGCTGTTAATGTTTACCGAATTTCTTTATAAAAAAGAGGTTCCAAAAGATTTAAACCTAGATCCTTTGAAACCTCTACATTGTCATTTCTACTCTTGACTAATCATTTCCTCATATTGTTCCGCTTGCATAAGCTCGTCTAACTCAGCTTCCTTACTTGGTTTAATAAGAAGCATCCATGCTTTTTCATACGGAGACTCATTGACAAGCTCTGGTGAATCATCTAAATTTGCATTTACTTCAACCACTTGTCCACTGATTGGAGCATACAACTCCGAAACCGTTTTCACTGACTCAACATTCCCAAATGGCTCATTAGCTGTCAGTTCATCACCCGCTTCAGGCAATTCAGCAAATACTATATCCCCTAATTCTTCCTGTGCAAAATGAGTGACCCCAATTCGTACTTGATTATCCTCTTTTTTCACCCATACGTGCTCTTTCGAATACGTTAACTCTTTTGGTACTTGACTCATGGTTAACCTCCTACTTTTCATCTTTTCTCTTTAGTATAACGTGATAATGTTGAAAAGAAAAACAGCCTATTTCCAATTTTGCTCAAATAAGTCCTCTTTAAAACCAACCGTCACTTTCTTCCGATCAGTCGTTATCGGGCGCTTAATGAGCATTCCATCAGAAGCAAGCAATTCTAACGCTTCATCTTCTGTCATTGTTGGTAGTTTCTCTTTTACATTTAATTCACGATATTTCTTTCCACTCGTATTAAAGAATTTCTTAATATCTAAACCACTATTTTCCACCATGATTTTTAGTTCATCTTTAGTAGGTGGATTCTCGACAATATGTACATCATTCACTTCTATCCCTTTTTCCTCTAACCATTTTTTAGCTTTTCGACATGTTCCACACTTCGGATAATGATAAAAAGTTATTGCCATTACAAACATTCCTTTCTCATTTATTCATTCTTAGTATTGCTTAATTCATGTAAAACCACAACCAATATGTTTCAATATTAACAACTTCTCACTAGAATAGACTATTGCCATTTCCTTAAAACTAAGTGTGTATCCAAATCATAAGGATACGCTGCATGAAGTGCAGCATTCCAAAGGAGGATCAACATGCAGCAAACACAAATCCCAAACCAACAAAGCCAGCAAAATCAAGCTATTATGCAGCAACCACCAGCGATTATTTCAACAAAAGACCAATTGTATTTAACAGACATGCTTTCATGGAATTTAATAGCGATGAAAAAGGCTCATTTCTTCGCTCAGCAATGTCAAGACCAAGACATTATTCAAGCCCTTGAAAATGCCGGATCCATGCATCAACGCCATTACGAAAAAATATTAACTCACTTGAATGCGACTCAAAATCAACAGCAATCAATACCGGTTCAATAATAGGGAGGGCCAATAGATGAATCAACAAAAAATTAAAAATCCTGAACTGCAAGTACCAAAAACACCACAAATGTCTGAACGTGACTTTATCAATGATCAATTAGCGACGGAAAAATATATGTCAAACGCCTATACTGTGGCATTAAACGAATTAAGTCACGATCAGCTTTATCAAGACATTTCATCCATTTATAACGAAACCCAAAATTGTCAACGCACCATTTATAATGTCATGTTCAAAAAAGGATTTTATGCTTTAGAAGCAGCTGAACAACAAAAGCTTTCAGAAGCATATCAGCAATTTTCAGGATACCAATCACAATTTCCTTATCAATAAAAAAAGAAAGGTCTTCCATAGGATTAATTCGATCCTCTGGATAGACCTTTTTCTAGCGTTGCTCGCAACGTTCTTAAGTTATTATGAAAGTCATTTCTGATTTTAGAAGAAAGGATATTGAAAAAGGATTAAGCCACACGTTAATACCACCACACACGGGCGTTGTCGATATTTCCCGAGAAATATCCTATTCCCCACTTGAAAGCAAGCTTTCCTTTTGATATGACTTAAATATAAACGAAAGGAGAGAAGAAAATGAAAACAACGCTACATATTCAAACAGAAGCTCGTGATCAAATGGTTGAAGTAACGCATAGAATACAAGAATGGATCAGATCCATTAACTTTCAGGATGGAATCATTATCGTCAACTCTTTACATACAACAGCAGGAATTACCGTTAATGAAAATGCCGACCCTGATGTGAAGACAGACATGCTGATGAGACTAGATGAAGTATATCCATGGAACCACCCAAAGGATCGTCATATGGAAGGGAATACCGCTTCTCATCTAAAGGCAAGTACGGTCGGCCACTCTCAAACGATTATTGTCTCAAATGGACAACTTTTGCTCGGTACATGGCAAGGAGTCTATTTTTGTGAATTCGATGGACCTCGCCAACGAAAATGCGTTTTAAAAGCCATTTCCACTATATGAGTGTCACAACGTAAGAGCAAACAATTAAACAGACATGGATACCCTGCTCTGATCTTCTCTTAGAATATACACTTCGCTATAGGGGTTATCTCCTCTTCAAGCAGAGACATACCATAGACCAGGCAAAATGTAAGTAGGCACGAGGAGGAACCACAACCACGTGAGAAGGTGAAATAAAGCGAGAAAAGTGGAACGAGGAAGCTCGTGTCTTCACGTGCCCTTCTCCGCCGCTCTAAACGCCAAGTAGAGAGGACAAAGGGAATCCTCGTTCCTCTAATTAGGTGAAACGCACTTACAATGATGGAAAAGGGAATCCTTGTTCCTCTAGTTGAGTACAAAAGGTCCGAAATGAGCTAGAAAAGACAAAATAGCGGAACGAGGAACCGAAACCATACGAAAAGACGAAATAAAGCGAGAATAGAGGAACGAGGAACCGCATTCGCTCGTGACCTCGCTCTGTTCTCACGGAAGCAAAGTATTGGGGAAGGAGCAGTCAGACTGCACCTCCCCCTAATTTCAGAAAATAAACTACCAACAAATACAACGCTGAACCTTTTATATATGGAGATTGAAATTTTACTGGACTACATTTCTTTGGCTAAAACATTTTTTGTTCCAACCTCAAAATCATTATGCTTCTCTTCTTAATGCAGATAGCACATGGATTTTTGTTGCTTTCTTAGCTGGACGTATTCCTGATACGATGGCCACCGTCATACTAATAAATGCTGCAATAGCAACGAGTTGAATCGGAATCGCTGAAAACGTCACATCCATAAATTCAGGGGTTTCTGTTACTTCCACGAGTACTCTTGGAATAATCCAATTAACGGCAAAACTAATTGCGTAAGAAAGAATCACACCAATGACGACACCTAATAAGCCTATAATCGCACTTTCCATTAAAAACAATCTCCTAATCACAGTCGGGTCAGCTCCAATCGCTTTCATTATCCCGATTTCTTGCGTTCGTTCTGTTACCGCCATTGTCATCGTATTAAAGATTCCAATCGAAGCTATAACGACCGCTACTGTCCCAACAATAATTAATCCCGTTTTTAACGCTGTAAAAAATAACGACATTCCATCAATACGTTCACTAACTGAATCAATCATAAACCCTTTATCCTTAAGCGAATTAGATAAGCCTTCAACTTGTTGAGCGTCAGTTGCATATACACTTATCACGTCTAATTCATATGAATACACTTCACCGTCTATTTCTTCAGAAAGAAGGATCTCCCTTCCTGACATGGATTCAGAAATAAATACAGATGAATCATGTCGCCATTCCTGTTCAGGCTCTGCTCCAATACCTACAATAACAAACTCCTCTTCATATCTAATATCTTCTTCCCAGTCGTAAACGGTTAATGTAACAGTCTCATTTAATAGGCTACCTTGATAAGAAGTAGGTTCTTCGTTTTCATCTGAATCGTATAATATTTCATTCGTATGATATCCGACAATGATTTCATTTTCCTGTTCAGGAAAACGTCCATCTAACAATGAATAGCCTGATTTCTCTTCTTCTTCTAAGTTCGTCAACTGTGTCGTTACTGAACCTGAATATGAGCCAACAGAGATCTCCACTGGGTATCTTACGTGACTTCGAGTTACGATCGCTTGAATGTGCTCAAGCTGACGGATTTCCTCTATATCACTCTCCTCTACTTCCTTCCAATCTTCACCTTCCTCTCGCCCGTAAATCGAAATCTCATTCATAATTTGATGCTGCATCATCTCATCAACAATCGAGTCTTGAAGCCCAAAGCCGACTGAAGCAAGAACGATTAAGAACGCACACCCCATCGTAGTAGCTAGAACTGTCATAAATAAGCGTAATCGATTTTTCCCCATATTCCGTTTTACATATTGAAACTGATCATTAAATTGCATGCTGCTTTCCCCCTGATTGAAGCTCTCCATTTTCCAAAAGTAAGGTGCGATCTGCAATCGCCGCCACTTCCTCATCATGAGTAATCATCACAAACGTCATCTTTCGTTCTTGATTAAGCTTCTTTAATATAGCTAAAACTTCCAGTTCTGTATTTGTATCTAAACTCCCAGTTGGTTCATCTGCAAACACGTATTTAGGTTCCGTAATAATGGCTCGTGCAATCCCTACACGCTGCTGCTGACCACCAGAAAGCTCGTTTGGGAAATGATTTTGGTGATCTTTTAAGCCAACCTCTTGTAATATGTCGAGCACTTTCTTATTTCTTTCCTTCTTATTGACACCTTTTAAAATCAACGGTAATTCGACATTATCAAAAACCGTCGCACTTGAAATCAGCTGGAAATTTTGAAAAACAAACCCAATATGCTCCAATCGGAATTGAGCCCATTCTTTTTCAGAAAACGCCATTACCTCTCGTCCATCAAAGCTGATACTTCCTTCACTTAAAGGCATAAACCCTGCCAATAAACTTAACAACGTCGATTTACCAGAACCACTTCGTCCAACAATTGAAA
The DNA here is from genome assembly GCF_000513115.1 of Halalkalibacter hemicellulosilyticusJCM 9152. Classification (GTDB taxonomy): domain Bacteria; phylum Bacillota; class Bacilli; order Bacillales; family Bacillaceae_D; genus Halalkalibacter; species Halalkalibacter hemicellulosilyticus. Next base: position 58,823 of record NZ_BAUU01000010.1, on the reverse strand, counting down.
CCATCTCTCCTTCATTAATAATAAAATTATTTTTTTTCAAAACAGGAATAACTTGTTTGTTATTTCCTTTTCCTACTTTGTAGGAAAAAGATAGATTATTTATCTCGATCATCGTCTCACTCCTCTTTCTCAATCTGATCCAACTGTATCATTCATATTAATACAGTTAATACTCTAATAACAATTAGTTATTTTGTCAATATATTTTTCTTGATGATCAAAAGACGTTATAACCGAAATAACATAATGAGGCTAGACAAAATCCTCCTCTAAATTGAAAAAGCCGGAGAAATTTTACTTATCGTAAAATTTCTCCGGCTTACTCCTTAAATAAGTGGCTGTCACAGATTCGTTCCATTGCGCTCCAGCCACTCGCTTTCGAGGCCACTGAAAAAGTACAAATCAACTTTTTCAGTACCTTTGATTTGACAAGCAATGGCTTCACTCGTTTCTCAATTGATACGAGAAACCCACTCGTATCAATCTTTTCAAAGAAGGCAACGGTTTCGAACTCCATTTCAATACGAAAATAGTCCTTCGTTCACAGCCACCACTGTTTTATTCAGTTCCACTTTGCTTCATTCTTTTCAAAAACAGCAAAACTCTGCTAAATACTACAAGAAACAATCCAACTAATAATATTTTTAAATATGGAGTTGCTGTTTCTGGTAATCGTTCTTCCTCTTCACTCAAAGGTGTGTATTCTTCATGTTCTCTTCTTAAAATCTCTTGATTTTTTGGAGAATGCTCATTTTCATGATGATGTTCTTCATTAATGAAAGGGTCTTCTAAATGGGGGGCATCCTTAATTGGATCTACCCTTTCAGAGACGTAAACGGTTAGGCTTGCATGGATACTAGAAGGATTTTGTATATCAGTCAACTGATCCAACGTTCCAATGAACTCATAGGAGCCAGCTTTCATTCCATCATACTGCGGCTTCCCATCAACCCACGTCACATTCACTCCTATTGTCTCTCCATTGTTTAATAGTACCTCGACATACTTCGGTAACTTTAAGTCTGCCCGATTCGTTCCATTCACAACCGTTATTTCCTCTAAACATTCAACTGACATAATAATCGGATTATCCATAATTACTTCAACAGTCACTTGCTCATTATGTCGATTCTCGATACCATTTAGTTGTTCAAGTGTTCCATGAAATAGATAGGCTCCAGACTGTTTTTCATTATACATTGGAACAGATTCATCCCAAATTACATGAACATTTATTTTATCACCATTGTTTAACATCACCTCAACAGACTGTGGTAATTCAAGATCTGCCCGTTCAGTACCATTTTCGACATAAATCCGCTCCAATTGTTCTATTTCAGTAATAAATGGCTCCTGAACTTCTACATCAACCGTTACCGTTAATTGTTCTGGATTTTGTATTTCGCTAAACTGATTCCATTCACTCGTAAAAATCGTAGCAATTGACGTTCTTAAACTACTTAACATCCCTTGTGACAGTACAAAGGTCCCTGTAAACGTGTACGTTCCGGCCTTCTTCTCATCATATGGAGGATGACCATCATTCCACGTTACATCCATTTCTACTGCTTCACCATTATCCAAAATAACTTCCACTTTTTTCGGTAACGTAAGATCAGATCGTTTCGTTCCGTTCGCAACACTAATGATGGCGATATCCCCTAAATCGCCTACTTCTACAATAGCAGGTTGATCGACCATCACCTCAACAGATACGTGTTTAAAATTTGGATTTTCAACATCGTCTAACTGCTTAAACATTCCCGTAAAATGATAGACTCCTGCTTTCTTTTCATCATATTTAGGAACACTCTCGTTCCATTCCACATCAACGGTTGCTTGACCGCCATTATTTAACGTCACCTCGACCTGTTTTGGTAAACCAATATGAGCAAACTTTGTACCATTTGCTACTGAAATTACTTCTAACACCTCCACTTCCATAATGAACGGTCGCCCTACTTTTACCTCTGCCACTGCCCTTACATTATTCAGATTTTCGATCTCGCTTACAGGCTCCAAGCTTCCCGTGAAACGATAAGTGCCAGCCTTTAATCTGTTATAGTCCATGCCTCCTTCATCCCATGTCACATTAATAGTCTCTTTCTCGCCATTATTTAACGTCACCATAACCTGTTCTGCAAAGTCGATTTCAGATAGCTTCGTTCCATTTTCAACCTGAATCACTCTTAATGGTTCTACCTCTGTTATAAATGGTTTATCAACTTTCACTTCGACTTTGGCCTGCTTGCTATCCGGATTCAGTACACCGGTTGGTAATTCCAGCTTTCCCGTAAACAAATAAGTGCCAGCCCGCATTCCATTATATGTTGGATCTCCTTTATCCCATATCACGCCTACGTTAATCGTGTTTCCATTATTAACTGTAACTTCTACTTGCTCTGGTAAATTTATTTCTGAATGCTTTGTCCCATTTGCCACATGAATAGCCTTTATTGTACCTACTTCTGTAATGATTGGCTCGCCGACAACTACATCAACGACTGCTACTTTTTGATCAGGATTTTCAATCTCTTCAGGCTGTTTCAACGTTCCTGTGAATTGATAGACTCCAGCTGTCATCTTCGCATATTCTGGAACACCTTCATTCCAATCTACATAAACATCAAGATCTTGACCATTATTTAACGTTATATTAACCTGATCTGGTAATCCAACTTTGCTAAGCTCCGTCCCGTTTGCGACATGAATCGCTGCTAATTGTTCAACCTCTGTTATAAGTGGTTGTTTAACTTCAACTTCTACAGTTGCTGTAATGTTACTAGGATTTTTCACCTTTAAAGACTGGTCAAATTCACTGTTTATAAGTGAAGCAACAAAGGCTGTTACTTGTTCTATCACTCCCTCTGACAATTCAAAGGTCCCTGTAAACATATAGGTCCCAGCCTTCAACTCGTCATATAGAGGTTCCCCGTTATCCCAGTTCACACCAATTTGTGCCGTCTCACCATTATTTAATGTAACTTGAACTTCGTCAGGTAATGTCAGATCAACACGTTTCGTTCCGTTTTCAACTGATATACTATCTATTGCTTCAACATCAGTTATAAATGGCACATCGACAATCACATCTATCCTTGCAGTTAAATGATTTGGATTTTCAACATCATTTGAAAAATCAACTAAAGTACCGATAAATGTGTACGTTCCAGCTTTAGTTGCATCATACGGATTGTCTTCATCTGCATCAGTCCATTGCACCTTAATATCCCGCAACTCATCTCCTGGACTTACCGTCACTTGTATCGTTGTTGGCAAGCCAATTTGGCCAATTTCAGTTCCACTGTCCACAGTAATAGGTTGAAACTCTTCTATACTTGAAATCTGATATGAAAGAACCTCAATTTCATGCGTGCTCACTTCACCGAATAATTCGACAGTTATTTCTGCATTTCCTGGCGCGGTGGCTGTTACCTGCCCATCTTCATCTATGGAGATGAGATCGTCTCCTTTAGTAACTCCATATTCAGCATTACTTGTTCCATCAAATGACCCTTCTTCGTGATGGGCAGTGACGGTTATTTGCGTGCTGTTACCAATCTGTAACGTTGAAGAATCGAGTTTCACTTCTACTGACTCCAATGAATTTTCCCATTGTAAAAATGGGAACACCTGATCATTATAGACGTACCACGTATTCGTAAAATCCCAATTACTAAACGTGGTCAGCTTCTTTAACTCCGCTTCTGTCAATGGAGTACCTATCTCATTGTCTGGATAATCTCCATTGTATACACTTTGATTCCAATAAGAATGTTCAATACGTGCTGAATCATCCTTGGTTCCGACTAAACCTCCAACATTATTATTACCTGTTACGATACTGCTTGAATAGGACTCACTTATTTTGCTACTATTAATGTGCTTTACATGTTCTCCCACCAAACCTCCGACACGTTCATCACCAGAAACTCGTCCATTAGCATATGAATTTATAATTTCTCCAGAGTTCAAGCCTACAAGGCCACCACTTCTGAAGCCTCGTGCTGAAGTTGTAGTAGTTGCGACTGATTCGCTAATCATCCCATAATTTATTCCGACTATTCCGCCAACATTCATACCCCCTGACACAGTTCCTGTTACAGATGAGTTTTCAATTCTACCTGTTCCTAAATTAATACCAACTAAACCACCAACAGTGTGCCTAGTAGCCTTAATATCTACATCTACTAATGTAACGTTTTTAATCACTCCAGGGTCTTTGAGTGCACTAAAAAACCCTGAATTTTCCCTAAATTCGTTGTCGAATTGTAATCCTGTAATTTCATAACCGTCACCATCAAATGTACCAATAAATGGCGTACCTGCACGACCTATTGGCTCCCAGCTCTCTCCAGAAAGGTACGCTGCTAAATCGATATCATGTCCTAACTTATAATGAGCCCCTAAATCTTCTCTTACAGCATTTAGTTGTTCTGCTGTAGTGATAATATAAGGATTTTCAGCTGTCCCATCACCCTCTGTAAAGATTGGTCCTTTAACAGTTACATCAATTGTGTCTTCTTCACCATAAAGTGTAACAGTTATAACAGCCTCACCACTTTCATTTGCTGTTACAATCCCATTATGATCTACGTCAACGATCTCGTCACCTTTTGTCACGTTATACTCTGCATGTTGTGTTCCATCATAAGTACCTTGTTGATGAATCGCGGTAACTGAAATATGGGTATTTTTACCAACCTTAATTTCTGAAGAGTCTACTTCACTTTCGATATTGTTAATCGGATTTTCCCACTGTAGAAACGGAAACGTTTGACCATTATAAACGTACCAAGAATTTGTAAAATCCCAATCACCCAATGTGCTAAATTGTTTTAACTGCTCTTCCGTCATAGGTGTACCGATCCCATTGTCTGGATAATCGCCATCATATACACTCGTATTCCAATAAGAATTTACTATAAAGGTTGGATCATGAACATAACCAACTAATCCACCAATATCCTTATTCCCCGTTACGATACTGTTTGAATAGGAATTAATTATTTTCCTATTGTTAAAATCCCTTGGATGTACTCCTACCAAGCCACCAATACCGCTATCACCTGATATTTCCCCACTAGCATACGAATTTTTAATTTCTCCTCCATTTAGACCAACAAGACCACCACCACTGGACCCGCTCACTGAAATGGTAGTCGAAGCAACTGATCCACTAATCCTTCCAGAATTTGATCCAACCAACCCGCCGACTTCATTACTTCCCGACACAGATCCTGTTACCGACGAGTTTTCAATTCGAGCAAGCGTAAAAGTCCTCCCAACTAATCCACCGATATCCCGACGGCCAGTTATATCCAAATCAACCAAAGTGACATTCTTAATCACTCCAAAATCATATACTCTTGCAAACATCCCTTGATTATTATTATTTCCATCAATTTTTAACCCTTTTATTTGATAACCATCACCATCAAATGTACCATTAAAGTGATCGATTGGCTCCCAGCTCTCTCCTGAAAGGTATGCTTCTAAATCAATATCATTACCTAACCTGTAATGAGCCACTACATCTTGTCTAACAGCATCTAGCTGCTGTGCTGTCATAATAATATAAGGATTTTCTGCAGAGCCATCTCCATCTACAAACATGTCCTCTTCAACTGTTACTTTCATTGTAGCCACTTCATCGTAAAGTGTAACGGTTATAACAGCCTCACCACTTTCATTTGCTGTTACAACACCATCTTTATCTATCTCAACAACGTGATCCCCTTCTGTTACTTCAAAATTAGCATGAATCGTTCCGTCAAATGAACCTTCTTGATGGTTTGCGGTAACTGTTAACTGAGCATATCCCCAACCTTCAACTCAGATAAATCAATGTCTACTTCTTCCAATGGATTTTCCCACTGTAAAAAGGGAAACGTTTGATCATGATAGACATACCACGTCTTCGTAGTGTCCCAATCATCATATGTGCTAAATTGTTTTAATTCTTCTTCAGTTAAAGATGTTCCAAATCCATTATCTAAAGAACCTCCATTCTCAACACTCCTATTCCAATAAGAAGCTTCAATAGTTGCTACATCATGCTTTAAACCTACTAAACCACCAATGCTCTCGTTTCCTGTTACTATACTATTGGAATAGGACTCACTTACTTTTTTGTTGCTCCATGATTGATTTCCTATCAAGCCACCAATATTTCGATATCCTTCTACAGTACTCTCAGCATATGATTGAACTATAGTATTTTGATTTTGTCCCACTAAGCCACCGACATCTTGATTTCCTTTTACGGTAGATTTGGCGAATGATTGACTTATTCCATTTCCATTACTTAAATTTAATCCAACTAACCCACCAATATAGTCATCCCCGTTTACATAAGCTTCAGCGGACGATTGAAAAACATCACCATAGTTTTCTCCAATCAATCCACCAACTCTACTAAAACCAAAAATAAGACCCTCAACATATGTTTGGTTAACATCTCCATGGTTTCTACCTACTACTCCACCAACATAATATCTTCCCTCAACCGTACCATTGATGCTCACTCCACTAATTTCACCATAATTAAGGCCAACTAATCCACCAATAGAGAAACCTTGATTACTATTAATTTCTATGTCTTCTAAAGAAACATTCTTTATCACACCGCCTCTACCAAGCACCCCAAATAGTCCTTGCTCGTCTTGTCTGGTGTTACTTCGATCGATTGTTAAATTTTTAATAACATGACCATTTCCATCAAATGTTCCATTAAATTGATTAGAGCTGACCCCAATCGGCACCCAGCCTTGTCCAGAGCTGTATGCTACTAAGTCAATATCATTTGCTAACAGATAATGAGCGGTTAAATTATTTCTAACTTCATTCAACTGCTCAGCCGTCTCAATAATATACGGATTTCCTGCAGATCCATCACCACCAGAATACATCGTCGTTGAACTTATACTTGCTAATTCCATGACAGACTCTTCCTCAGCTTCTTCTATTTTAGATGTTTGCGATGACGGATCATCTTGCTTATCCTTAATGTCCTCACCCTGATCCTTTTCCTGATCCTTTTCCTGATCCTTTTCCTCAGCCTCTTCACTAGCTTCCTCTTTATCGAGGTCAGAAGTATCCTCTTCTTCATTAACATTTTCTTCAACATCTAACAAGCCATCCTCTTCCTCATTGATCATTAAATTACTCACTTCTTCTGCAATGACCGTTTCGATCGGTAAAACACTTGAATAGATTAACAGTAACACTAAACTAACTACTCCAATTTTTTTCATGAAATAACGTAGCTTACTCATTTTTTCCTTGTCTCCTCTCCATTTGACGACTTCATCTTAATACTGTGGCTTTATAGCTAAAACGAGTTCGAATAACCAACTGTTATCTTTTCGATTCATCTAAAAACATAGTTCTTTCATCACTATTCATGTATGTGTACACTCATATCATTTATCCTACTAATCGTAGTTTAAGTTTTGTTTAAGTTTTCAAAATTTCCTAAAATTAAGAAAGAACATAAAAAAGCATCCTCAAAGTCAAAAGACTTTGAGGAGGCTCTCATAAACTAACTATATTTCCTCCTAACCATCGCCACATATAAAGCTGGTACAATGAGCAGTGTTAGCAATGTTGAAAATAAGATTCCTGAAATAATCGTAATCGCTAATGGTGTAAAAAGCGCATCTCCACTTAACGCAATCGGCATCAACGCAACAATAGACGTAATCGCCGTTAAGAGAATCGGTCTAATTCGCGCTCGCCCCGCTTCTCTTACGGCATCTAATAGATTCATTTCTGTACATAGGCGCTGCTCAATAAATTCAATTAAGACAATCGCATTACGTACAACGATTCCCGTCAATGAAACCATTCCCATCACAGCTAAAAAACTAATCGGCGTTTGCGTCACAAATAACCCAAGAATGGCTCCAGCAATCGCTAAATAGACAGCCACTAAGATTAAGAACGGTCGCGTTAAAGAGTTAAATTGAAATGCAACTAGCAAATAGACGAGCACAAGAACAATGATAAATAGGACAGTAATTTCCGCAAAGAAATTATCTTGATTTTCATTTTCTCCACCTAAAACGATGTCATATTGGCTATCACCTAACTGCATTTGATACGTCTCAACGATATTTGCTACTTTCGCCTCGAAATCAGTAGCTGTACCTGGAAACGCCCTAATCGTAATGGCTCTCTCACCATTCAAATGTGGAATCGCTCGTAGCTCTTCCGTGTAATCAGCTGTCACTAAATCAGACAATGCCATTAATTCTGGTGGGCCTTGCTCTCCCTGTGATGTTCCAGCTAACTCAAGCTCATCAAGCTGAAGTTCATTTCCTCTTTCAATACGGTCTACAAACATGACGATATCCATTGTTTCATTTCCATCATCAAAAGCTCGAACAGGAACACCATCCGTCACAAGTCCAATCCGTTGAGTAATATCACGAAGGCGAATATTCCTTTCCTCCATTTGTTCACGATCGACACTGTAAACAATGGTCGGCTCCGATTCCCCGACATCATCCACGACTAATTCCGCTCCTAGCGCTTGAATTTCTTCTGTAAGATCATTACGAATATCAATTAGCTTCTCCATGCTCGATCCTGTTAAAGTAACGGTTACAGGAGCTCCACTTGGTGGCCCTTGTTCGATCGTCTCTAAAAAGATCGTTGCCTCTGGAAATTGCTCGCGAACAGGCTCTGTCCATTGTTCGATCAATCCTTGTGCGTTTTGATTCTCACGGTCTACTCTTACAACGAGCTGACCAGTATATTCACCGCTTTGATCAAGTGAACTATTAAATAAATTCGGTAGGCCACTTCCTGCGAAAATACTCGTTTCATAAACCCCTTCATCTTCCTCAAAATAAAGAGCCATTTCTTCTAACCTTTCGTACGTCTCATCAAGTGTAGTTCCCGCAGGTAACGTCACGGTAACTGTCACTTCTTCACGATCTGCTGCAGGAAAAAACTCAAATGGCGTTAACAATACGAGACCAAAAATAGCCGTTGTCGCAAGTAAGCCTACCACTGAAACAGCCACAGGCTTTTCTCCGACATTCTTCAGTAATGTATCCGCATAGAAATCTTGCAACCGTTCAAATAACGTTCCAAGTAAGCCAGCTGACCTCTTCCTCCTATTTCTTTTCTCTACTCGAAAAAGCAAAAAGCGTAGGATTGGAACAAATATTAAAGCCACAACAGTCGAAGCAAGGATCGTCGTAATTAAGATCGTTGGCATTGCACGAATAAAATCACCGTTTGCTCCACTTAGAAAAACGAGTGGTGAAAAAGTAAAGACAATAGCTAATGTCGATGTCACGATCGATACCCATATTTCCTTCACTCCGTTAATAATTCCTAATTTCGCAGAGTCACCTAACGCATATCGACGTTGAATGTTATCATTAACGACAATAGAATCATCCACTAATATCCCTAACGCAATAATGAGTCCAATAACTGAAATCTGATTAAGATCCACTCCAACAAACGGAAGTGGAATGATCCCCATCAATACTGATAATGGTACAGCTAGTGCAACAACAACCGCACCAGATAACGTTAAACCTAAGGAACTTGTGACAACTACAGCGACTACCGCAATCGCTAGCGACATAAAGAGCCCTCTAAATATCTCGTTCACTAGATCCGCTTGTGAATAATAAGAGACTAACTCAAACTCATCTGATAATGAAGTTGATAGCTGCTGTACCTTACCGTCCACTCGATTATGTACAGTTGGAATATCCTCACCTGGTTGGACAACCACTGTGAATGAAATAGCCGAGGTTCCGTCAATCGATATCCGATCATTCGGCTGTTTTGCCTCTACCGTTACTGAGCCAACATCTTCTATGAAGACAGCATCCCCAGCAAAATTTTCCCCAATCCATATACGCTCTAGAGCAGCAATTTCTCTTGCTTCATCGATTTTCAATTGGTATAAAGAGCCTTCCACTTCTTGCTTCCCAAGCGGTGGCAAATCAAATTCATTCTCTAATGCATTGATAACATCTGGAAAGGCAAAACCATTAGCCCCAAGTTCTTCAGAGTCTAACGTAAGAATAATTTGTTCTTCTTCAATTCCTTTGACGATCACATCCGCAACTCCAGCAACTCGACTCACTGCTTCTTCCCATCTCTTTATTTCCGAATACAATGTTTGTAACTGTTCAGGATCATCTGCTGTTACAAAATAAGAGGAAATTGGCATATTCGATTGCACATCTGAAATAGTAGGAGACTGAACCTCATCTGGAAATGTGACTGAAACATTTGCAACCGATTGTCGCACTTCTCCCATTACTTCTGACTTATCTACTCTTTCTTCTACTGTTATAACGATCGAAGATACACCAGCAGCTGAGACAGAGCTTACTTCTTCAATTCCATCAATTGCTAGTAGATCTGCCTCAATGGGATTTGTTACATGTCGCTCCACTGCATCAACCGTCGCTCCCGGATAGATCGTTGTAATCGTACCAATATTTAATGTCGTTTCCGGAATTTCACGCTGTGATACAGTAATAAATGTATAAACACCAACAATAACCAACAATAAAAACAAAATTAAAAACAGCTTAGAGCGCTCTAATAGCCCGTTCATTAGCCTTTTCCTCCATCCGCATCTGAAATTTCAATTCCTCCCTTCTATTCACATAATCAGACGATCTTAAACCAAATAAATGTGACTAATTTATGAATGAAACAAGCTCTACCTAATGACAACATTTAAAAAGCCTAATACAAGAATGAACTCGTATTAAGCTTACATACTAGATGAAAAATCATAAATTACGATTCTAACCGAGGTTTTGTCGGATCACAATTGGGATCTTCTATGTCCGTTGACTCTGCTAGTTTGATTAAATAATAGCATTGCTCTCTCATCATATGGTCAGCCATTAATGGTGCAAATGTCCCTAACGCTTGTTTACTTAGTTCAAGCTCCTCGATTTCGTCAACAAAGCTTTGAAAAAGGTGCATTTCTAATGCTACATCATGGTTAAAGCGATCTAACGCAGGAAAAGTCGACAGATTCGTTCGAAGAAATCCTTTTAATTCAACTGCCTTTAAATAAAACTCTTCAAAGTCCTTCGTAAATGCCCCACTTTTATCGCGAATATTCTTTTCAATCCGATCCATGTTATCTGTAATGGCCCCAGCATGCCCAGCTGCATCCAACAGCCAAACTAAATGATGATGGAGCTCATGAAACATTGGAGGTGACTCACCTTTAGTCAAATATTCTAAAATAATCATATATTCATCTAGCTCATTGACCATATGGTTAAGAAACGTAGGACCTAAACCAATTTTGATTTCACCAATTAAATGCGCTTTAATAATACTAAGTTTATACTCCCTTAATTTTACAACTTCCTCTGATGCAATTTTACTTAAAATAAGTGGGTCTTCATCTTGCACATTAGCAAGCAATTGATCAAATGCATCAATAAAATACATAGCTTCTGCTATCTTCTCTCCTTCGCTTGGTGCTAACGCATCATGAATGAATCGTGCATGATCACCAAGCACCTGTAACCAAAACCCATTTTCAAATGCTGCTATTTGTTCAAATGAACTCATTATACGATTCCTCCTTTAGCTTCTCACACTAAACATATCGCACAATGTTGAAATGTATGTCTGTCCATTTGAAAAGCAAAATGCTTCTTACAGTATTTTTCAATGAAGTAGCACTTTGTAGCCGAATCGTAAAAATTGTAGTTTTATCTTTTTTAGTACTCTTCATTGTAAATATTATTCAAATTCATCGGCGCTTGCTCCATAAATAGCTGGTACAGAGATATTTAATAAGCGGAGGTAAACAGTCAGTTGCCCACGATGATGATACAAATGATTAAACATTAACGAGCGAATCATCACCCATCGTGGTTCTGTAAGAAGTATTTGTCCACCATCAACCATTGACCAGTCGGCTTCAAGCTCTTCTGCATTCCAGTTCATTAAGTGATTCCTCGCTATTTCTTCATTTTCATCTAATGCATGTAAAAGTTGATCAATTGATCTAGCCTCATGGAGCGGAACATTCGGAACCTCTCGTTCAAGCTCACTGAACAGTTGTGTTAACTGGCCAGGGATTAATGCTATGTGTAACGCTAATTGACCTAATGACATTGATTTCTCATGAGGTTTCCAAGATAGCTTATCCTCCGGTATTCTTTTCAACGAATCTCGTGTCATCGCTATTTCCCTTTTGAATTCTTCAACGTATGTTTTTTGTAAATTCATATATAAAATCCTCCTTCTACCAAATATAAAACTAATCTTTTTTTGCTTTATAAATGAGTAACACATTTCCACATTGAAAAGACTTCGAATCCACTAGCTCAATCGCTCGTGGCCTTTCTTTAAACAACGGCTGACCTTCACCTAATACAACTGGATTCACAATGATGCGATACTCATCTATAACGTCATGCTTGATCAACGTCGCTGCAAGATTAGGCCCCGCTAGCAACACAATATCCTTTCCTTCTTGCTGCTTCATAGTAAGAATTTCATCTTCAATGTTTTCCTTAACAATGCGTGCATTCCACGTTGCTTCGTTTAGGCTATGAGAAAAAACAACTTTATCGAGCGAATTCATTTTTCGAGCAAAAGCACGATGTTCTTCGCTGTTTCGTTCATTCATTTCCGCAGCAGGCCAATAATCAATCATCATTTCATAGGACACACGACCATACAGCAACGTATCAATATCGTCTAATAATTCATCCATATACGCTTGCATCTCATCATCCCAAACATGCCACGAAATATCTCTATTCCTCGTTTCAATAAACCCATCTAAAGACATGACCATTGATAAAATAACCTTTCTCAATCATATTCATCCTTTCCAGAGAATGACGTTTTACTGTTGTCACCATCATAACAAGAAGTAGATTCCTATATTTCTTTTTTATTGCTCTATTTACATACATACTGTACGTATGTTAAACTCCCATTATATTTATATTCCTAGGAGGTCTAAATGATGAAAAGCTTTTACCCTGTTCTATTAACAAACAAAATGACCGAAAGTAGCCAATTTTATCAAACGCATTTTGACTTTAAAGCGGTATTTGAAGCCGATTGGTACGTCAGCTTGCAAAGAAATTCTTTTGAACTCGCCCTTCTAAACGATTCTCACGCGACTATTCCGGAAGGATTCCGAGCAAAAACTGAAGGTCTTATTCTCAATATTGAAGTCGATGATGTTGACACGCTTTACGAGGAATTAATCCACAAGAAAAAATTACCACTACACTTAGATATTCGTGATGAAGCGTTTGGTCAACGTCACTTTATTACGAGTGATCCAAATGGAATATTACTTGATATCATTAAAATCATCCCTCCAGACGACACGTATAATCAGCATTACAATGAAAACATTTGGGACGAAAAATCATGACAAAGTCAGTAGCTTTAAAGAACTATTTCAACGAGGAGCTTGCTCATCATCTTTCAGAACTAATCGTTCCACATTATCCTTCGTTTCAGTCCGAAGCCTTTATTCATTCTGTCGAACAACAAGTCTCACCACTACAGTTAAAAGCGAGGGTAGCCGTCATTAGTCAAGCTTTGAAGAAACAGTTACCAAATAGATATCCAGATGCTTTAGCCATTTTGATGAACATCCTTGGTCCGGAAAACAAGACAGAAGAAGGGATGTTTACAAACGGATACTTTCTCATGCCACTTGCACACTTTGTTGAAACATATGGTCTTAGCCATTATCATTTATCGATGCAAGCTCTTTATGAGATTACAAAACGACATACCGCAGAATATGCCATACGTCCATACTTAGCTCATGACCCAGATCAAACATTAAAAATTTTAACAAAATGGTTAAACGATTCAAACTCTCACGTCCGCCGTCTAGTCAGTGAAGGGACGCGCCCTCGCCTACCATGGGCGAAGAAGATTGATGTACTAAAAGGGGAAATTCCATACCACTTCCAGCTTCTCAAACCGTTATTAAACGATCCTTCGCCTTATGTCAGAAAATCAGTTGCCAACCATATCAATGATTTAACGAAAAGCCATCCCGAACAAACGTTAAGCTGGATTCAACATGTGATGACAGGCTCCATTGACTATAACAATTGGGTTATCCAGCAAGGTTTACGGACATTAAAGAAGCAAGGAGACGGGAGAGCACTTAACATATTAAATGATCTCAAGTAAACCATAGGAGAGCATACATGATGTAAAAGGGGTATCCATACAATGAAGAAAACAAAAGCTGAAGCCGAAGCAACGATTGAATCACTAATTAACACAGCTCGTAAACAATTTACGGCACAAGGATATTACAAAACGTCTCTTGAGGAGCTCGTTAAAGAAGCTGGCGTTACAAGAGGCGCACTCTATCACCATTTTACAAATAAAAAGAATTTATTTCTCACTGTATTTGAAAGAATACAAAGCGAAATGGCTAAAAAGGTTGAGAGTGAGGCCGCAACAAGCACAGATGTATGGGAGCAATTATTAAACGGATGTCACGCTTTTATCCTATCTGCTATAAATGAAGAAAATAGACAAATCATCCTTATTGATGGCCCAGCCGTTCTTGGCTGGGAGTTATGGCGACAAATGGATGCATTGTATTCAATGAAGCTACTAAATGAGCAGCTTCACACCATGCAAAAAAACGGACATCTTAAACCGACCTCCATCGAAGCTCTTACTCATATTCTATCTGGGGCGATGAATGAATCCGCGCTTTGGCTAGCTCAGCAGCCTGATTACACAAGGAAGTTAAAAGATGTGATGAACGTTCTTACCGAAACGATATACACATTTAAGCGACACTTATGATTTAAACTCGCAGCAAAAGAGGAAAGCTGAAACTCAACCTTCCTCTTTTGTATGCTTTTTTATCGGAGTATAACGTAGCATCACCACAGTCTGATCGAACACCTTTGAATCAATCAGCTTTAGGTTTGTTTTCGCTCGCAAACTAGGAAACAAACGGCGTCCTCCACCGAGAAGAATAGGATGAATGTATAAATGATATTCATCGATCAACCCTAAATTCATAAACGTTTCAGCAAGCGTTGCTCCACCAAGTGACATATGCTTCCCTCGTTGTTCCTTTAATTGATTGATGACAGCTTCGATATCATTGTGAACGAGTATGCTATTGCCTTCTACCTTCTTAAGCGTATTTGAAAACACAACTTTTTTGATCTCATTCCATATACGTGCAAATGCCACTTCGTCTTTCGATGCATCACGGGCCTGTCCTCGTTCTGACCAATAATCTCTCATATTCTCATATGTTTTTCGTCCGTATAGATGTGTATCAAAGACCTTTTCTTGTTCATTGAAATGTCGAAACAATTGTTCACCTGGTTTTCCCCAATCGATTTCATGCTGGGGTCCTTCGATATATCCGTCAAGTGAGACCATTTGTGAATAAATGACTTTACGCTCAATCATATTACTCCTCTACTGCCTCCATAACGTAGGATGTCAATGTCTTAATCTTGCCACCTTTATGTTTATTTAGCTGATAGACATCACAAAATTCAAATGTTCTCACTTCACCAGATGAACGAACGGTTTTCATTTTCCCATTAGCCGCCGCTGTTGTCCCATGTGTAATGACATGCTCAATCGTTAGCTTATAAGACTGTCCATCATCCATTTCCTTCAGCAAACGAATCATCTCTTCTTTCCCGGTAACGGTTCGATCTCCAACCATCTTCCAAACAACATCATCTGTTACACTATTCGCAATAACATCTAAATCTACATTTGCAAAAGCTTGATTAAATGTTTCAATAAATGCTTGAAGTTGAGTCTTCATTCTGTTCACATCTCCTTTCCCTTCTTCCTATCATTATAACAGCCTTTTCACTAAGTCACTTCTTCTATATTGCTCAATTACGCCCGACATACTTTCATAAGAAAGAGAAAAACCATCGCTATCGGGACGGGGTCATACTTAAAATTCTTTTATGCAAAGATACAACCCTTTCTACGTCTGAGTGTAAAAAGTTCAAATCACCAGCCACCATAAAGTTCATTTAGATGGCTGGTGATTTTCATTTCCCCTATATATATAGCCTTGATCAGTTGAAACTAAGGCATATATATGTACGATTGTCTCATTTGATCAATCAGTCAATCGTTTTAAACGATTAGTAGACTCACTGCACAAATCCACCAAGCAAATACTCATCTTGCATTAACACATGATAAGCCCCATCCGAGTCACGAAGTACGTGCACAGTCGCTTCTGTTGTTTGGCCTTCGACAAACGGTCCATTGTACGCATCAATCATTAATTCCACTTGATACTCCAACCAATTATCAACATTTTCGTCTCCTAATTCAATGGCCTCTGTTAGTTCATGTTCAATTTCATACATAATAAGGGAGTCGAATAAGCCTGTAATAGATAACGTAACGATGATTTGCTCGTCATCAATCAACTGCGCATCAATCACCTCGTAATCTGTCTGGGACAATGCATTCATATAAGAATCTGCTAATTCATCAATTAATTCATCACTCACATGATCGCCCATATTTCTTTTTGTGTTTTGACGGTAGAATTCAACAAAGGAATCCCTTTGAAATTCACCATCTGCCTGCTTGTCGTCATCTGACCTTGAGCCGGCAACTATTTCTCCAAAGCCATCAGCATTTTGAAAGACCGTCGCCTGAATTAGAGCATCAACATAAGTAGCTGCTTCTTCTTCAATGACTTCAATCTCTTTTGCAGAAAGATCAATGGATATAGCATCATCCTCAACTTCAGCTACGGTCGCTTCTGCTTGTACAGGTCTTTCAATTTCATTCATTTCATTATATTGTGTATACGTTGTCGTCAAATGCTCGTCATATAAAAATCGATCCTCTAAAAACCATTCGTCATTAAATTGAACATCAAGACTCACTTTTTGCTCAAATGTTGCTATAAGATTGGTTTCTTTATCTATCGTGAAAGTAAACTCCAACTGTTCAACATCAACTGATATAATCTCAACATCCTCCCCTACAAGGATCTTCATACTATCATTTACCAACTGCTCAGCTAATTGCTGTTGCTGTTCATCGTCACCATTATAGGTTAGGATATAGTGCTCTTCTTCCACTTCAAGTTCAAAAGCTTCATTCACATCTTCCACATAATGATCAAACCGCTTTAGTACATACTCGTACTCGTTAATGACCTTCTCAATGAGAAAGCCAATGCTATATTCGTCAAGCTCCTCATCATCAATCACCCCTACAACTAATTCATCATCTTTATACACTTCTAAATACTCGTCATATAGCAAAGAATATACACCTTCATCTACATTCATTTGAGCGAGCCACTGGATATCAATCGACTCCGTTGTCCCTTCCGTTTCAAGCTGCATAGACTCAACTGTCTCATGAGCCTCTATTCCCCATGCAAATACTTCTTCAACACTCGTATTATTTGAACAAGCTGCCAGTAGTAAAACGGAAGCGCTAAATAAAAGCCATTTTACTTTTTCCATTTCTCCTCACTCCTTATCTCTATTAACACAACTTACTAATATTAACATTTTATAAGATGTCTACTGTGCCATTCAGTAAAAAACAGAACTAAATAACTGTATGATTATGAGGAAAGGTAGAGAATATGACCTATAACGTTTAAACAGTAAAAAAGCTAACTCAAGGAAAACTACCTTAAGCTAGCTATTCATTCATTACAGGTCTTCACCATTTGTCGCAATGACATGCTTGTACCAATCGAAGCTCTTCTTTTTAATACGTTTATTCGATCCTTTACCTTCACTGTCACGATCGACGTAAATATAGCCGTAACGCTTCTTCAGCTCAGCTGTTGACGCACTTACTAAATCTATCGGCCCCCATGACGTATAACCAATGAGATCGACACCATCACCAATCGCCTTTTTCATTTCACGAATATGAGCTTGTAAATAATCGATTCGGTAGTCATCCTGAATCGAGCCGTCCGCTTCAACCGTATCAACTGCTCCTAAGCCATTTTCAACAATAAAGAGTGGCTTTTCATAACGATCATAGAGCATATTACAGACAGTACGTAAACCAACCGGGTCAATTTGCCAGCCCCATTCAGATGCTTCCAAATAAGGATTCTTTATTCCTGTAAGCAAGTTGCCAGATGTTTGTTGCTTTACATGCTCAGGATCCGTGCTCGCAACAAACGACATATAATAGCTAAAGCCAATATAATCAACGGTATGCTGCTGCAACATATCTAGGTCGCCATCCTCCATTTGAATGGCGATCCCATTTTCCTTGAAGTAGCTCTTCATGTAAGCTGGATAGTGGCCACGTGCTTGAACATCTGAGAAGAACAACGTCTTTCGATCCTGTGACAACGCAGTAAACATATCTTCAGGCTTTGAGGAATACGGATATGTCACCATTGAAGCAATCATACAGCCAATTTGTAACTCAGAATTTAATTCATGACCCGCCTTCACCGCAAGCGCACTTGCAACAAATTGATGATGTGCCGCTTGGTAGATTGCTTGTTCATCCTTGTTTCCGTCTTCAAATAATAACCCTCCACCTGTAAAAGGCGCATGTAGCAACACATTGATTTCATTAAAGGTCATCCAATACTTAACCTTCGTATGAT
Source organism: Halalkalibacter hemicellulosilyticusJCM 9152 (assembly GCF_000513115.1). GTDB lineage: Bacteria > Bacillota > Bacilli > Bacillales > Bacillaceae_D > Halalkalibacter > Halalkalibacter hemicellulosilyticus. Next base: position 40,195 of record NZ_BAUU01000010.1, on the reverse strand, counting down.
AACGTTCCAATAACACCTTTGCAAAACGTTCAAAAAACGTAACGACTTTTCTATTTTTCCAACCACCATATTCCTTCACAAGGTGGACAGGCATTTCATAATGTGAAATCGTAATGACCGGTTCAATACCATACTTTAATAATTCCTCGATGACACTATCATAAAATTGTAATCCTTGTTCATTAGGTGTTTGCTCATCCCCATTTGGGAAAATACGCGTCCACGCAATGGAAAAGCGGAATGCTTTAAAGCCTAACTCAGCAAAAAGAGCAATATCCTCCTTATACGTATGGTAAAAGTCAATACCTTCATGATACAAATTGAAATCCTTCATCGAAAAATCAGGAGGACTCATAATCCCATTTGGTGATACATCTGCAGTCGAGAGGCCTTTTCCACCCTCTTGATACGCTCCTTCTAACTGATTAGCTGCAACGGCTCCTCCCCATAAAAACCCTTCTGGAAACTTAGCTAATTGACTCATTGATAGCACTCCTTTTTTTATAGCGATTCTAAATCTTGTCCATTAGATTCAATGACTTTCTTGTACCAATAGAAACTTTTCTTTCGGGTACGATTTAACGTTCCTTGCCCATCGTTATCTTTATCAACATAAATATAGCCATAACGTTTTTTCATCTCACCCGTTGATGCACTCACAATATCGATTGGTCCCCAGCTTGTGTAACCGATGATATCGACCCCATCTTCAATCGCTTCACCCATTTGCTCAATATGCTGACGTAAATAGTCGATTCGATAATCGTCGTGAATCTCACCTATTTCCGTTACTTCATCAATCGCGCCTAGGCCATTTTCAACGACAAATAGGGGCTTCTGATAGCGATCATACAATTGATTGGCCGTAATCCGGAACCCTTTCGGATCAATTGTCCAGCCCCATTCAGATTTCTCTAAATAAGGGTTAGATACGGAACCAAAGACATTTCCACTCGTTTGATTTTCCAATACTTTCGGATCCGTACTCGTTGCCCGACTTGCATAATAGCTAAAGCCGATATAATCAACCGTATATTCCCTTAACAGTTCTTCATCTCCTGGCTCCATCACAATCGATAAATCCTTCTCTTTAAAGAAGCGCTTCGCATAGCCAGGATATTCTCCTCTTGCTTGTACATCAATAAAGAAGAACGATTCTCGATCGACATTCATCGCTTCAGCGATATCATCTGGATTACATGTATACGGGTAAGTCATTCCTGCCGCTAGCATACATCCGACTTTAAACTTCGGATTAATCTCCCATGCCGCCTTCACCGCTAATGCACTCGCTATTAATTGATGATGTGCAGCTTGATATTTGACCTGCTCTTGATCCTCACCCTCTTCAAATACGAGACCAGCACCAACATAAGGTAAATGAAGCAACATATTAATTTCATTGAAGGTCATCCAGTACGTTACTTTATCCTTATAACGCTCAAATATGGTTTTCGCATACGTTTCAAAGAAGGAAACGAGCTGACGGCTTCTCCAGCTTCCGTATTTTTCAATTAAGTGGACAGGTACATCAAAATGAGCAATCGTCACAACTGGTTCGATACCATGCTTCAACAGCTCACCGAAAAGCGCATCATAAAAAGCTAAACCTGCCTCATTTGGTGTTTCATCATCTCCATTTGGAAAAATACGAGACCACGCAATCGATACACGTAATGACTTAAATCCCATTTCGGCAAAAAGAGTGACATCCTCTTTATAGCGATGGTAAAAATCAATCGCTTCATGCGAAGGATAAAACTCACCTTCTATCGGTGTTAGTTGATCAAGTTTCCCTAACATCACGTCCCAACGCTTCTTACCTGTCGGTAACAAGTCGACGGACGTTAATCCTTTTCCGTCTTCTAAATGAGCACCTTCAGTTTGATTGGCAGCGATGGCACCGCCCCATAAGAAATTTTCTGGAAATTGATACGTTGACAACATACTCCACTCCTTTTTTCTATGAGAGCATTGAAAAAGATAAAATCAACCTTTTTCAATGCCCTTCTATAATAGATGTGTTCTCTTTTTAAACAGCTCGCCTTATTTACTTCTTCAATTCTATTAACCGATCTCCTTGCTTCACGTCTTGTTCTTCAGTCGTAAGCAATTCAAATTGATCAGGATTTGTAATGACAACAGGTGTAGCAATGGAGAAGCCCGCTTCCTTAATTCTTTCAATATTAAATTCCGTTAACAGCTGTCCTACTTCCACACGCTCACCTTGCTTCACATGAGCTGTAAAATGCTTACCTTGTAACTGAACCGTATCCATCCCAACATGAATAAGAATATCAGCACCATTATCAGATGTAATCCCTATTGCATGTTTCGTTGGGAATAAGACAGATACCGTACCTGAAACTGGAGAGACAAGCTTCCCTTCCGTCGGTACGACTGCCACACCTTTCCCAAGTGCCTCTGTAGCAAACGCCTCATCCTCCACTTCTGATAAAGAAATCACTTTCCCAGTAAACGGACTAAGAACTGTACCTGCTTCAACCGTGACTTCTCGAGCCTGTTGATCAGCTGAATCACTTTCTTCTACAGGTGTTTCACCTTTGTTCACACCACCGAATAAATAGGTTGCGATAAGCGATAATACAAACGCTAGAATGGCCGCAAGAACAGGTCCCCAAACGGTCATATCTAAGCCATTTGGACCGATGAAAGTAGGAATTTGGAAAATACCTAATCCACCAACCATATACCCCCTACCTCCAAAGAAACCAATCATCGCACCACCAATACCAGCAGCTATACAGCTAAAGATAAATGGCTTTTTCTTCGGTAACGTTACCCCGTAAATAGCTGGCTCTGTTACCCCAAAGATCCCTGAAATAAAGGCTGGAATGCTTAATGTTTTTAAATTCTGATTCGTTGTCTTTAAATAAACCCCTAACACTGCTCCAATTTGAGCGAAGGTCGTTGCAAACATCATCGCCAATACTGGATCCGAACCTGTTGTCGTTAAGTTGTTGATCGCAATCGGTACAAGTCCCCAATGCAAACCAAAAATAACAACGACTTGCCATAACCCACCGATGAATATCCCAGCAATGACCGGACTTAAATCATATACGAAAATCGTTGCTTGTCCTAAAAGCTGACTTGCCCACGTTGCAATTGGGCCAATGATGATAAATGTCAGCGGAACAACAATAAGCAATGTAAAGAACGGGACTAAGAACATTTTGACTACATCAGGAATAACCTTTCTCAAAAGCTTCTCGACTTTAGAAGCAAAGTAAGCTGCTAAAATAATTGGTACAACTGAAGTTGCATAACTCATTAGAATAACAGGAATACCTAAGAATGTAATGTGTACAGGTGATTCGAACACTGTACCAGCAAACAACACATACTGTGGTTCACTAGCTAAAATCCCTTCAATCGCTGGATACACGAGTGATGCTCCAATCGCAATCCCAATAAATGGGGATCCTCCAAATTTCTTAATAGCTGTGTAACCTAAGAACACCGGGAAGAAATAGAATAATGAATCACCAATAATATCTAAAATCATATACGTTCCTTGTTCTTCCGTTAATAGTCCTGTCGCTAAGAAAAGCGCATTAAAACCTTTTATCATACCCGTCGCTGCTAAAACACCGAGCACAGGGGTAAAAATACTAGCGATAATATCAATAAAGCGATTAAATAAACTTCCACCTTTATCGTCCTCAGCATCATCTTCCTGTTGTGCTTGACTTGCGAATCCACCGACTTCGGTAACCGCTTTGTAAACATCAGGCACGTGGTTGCCGATAACAACTTGGTACTGTCCGCCACTCTTCATAACCGTGACAACGCCATCCATATTTTTTAAAGCTTCGGTTTCAGCTTTGCTTTCGTCTTTGAGCTTAAAGCGAAGACGTGTAATACAATGGACCACACTCTTCACATTTGCTTTTCCGCCGACTCTTTCAATAATGTCTTTAGCTAATTGTTCATATTTCATATCTCATGCCTCCTATTTTTTGTAAATGAGGGCAAAGAAAAAACCTGGCCAATTTAAACACATTTATACGATGCGTTTAAACTAGACCAGGTTATGCCCACTTAAGGTAACATTCCTTAGGTATATTTTGTTAACTTTGTAATTTTATTATAAATTAATGCTAGTATATTGTCAACGCTTTCTTCGACAAAATTTTATTTTTTTCAATTTATTCCGACTGTTGGTATTCATGACGCTTCGTCACGCGGTGAATATGCACCGTCAAATAGGTTTGTTCATCTTTAGAAATCGACCAACTATAACTTTTCTCTAAATACGTCTTAATCTTTTTACTACACTGAAAAGCTTCCGGATATTTTCGGTTTAATTGATCATATAAGAAATGGTCTCCTGTATCCTCTACTCGTTCTTTACGAATAAACCTCATCGCGAAGAAACGAAGGTGAGTAAGAAAACGTTCAAAGTTAATCGTTGATTCATCTAGTTCCATTTTGAAATGATATTTAACAATATTTAAGACATTGTTGACCATTTCTGTCACTTGAACAACCATGTCCATGTTTTCACCAGAAATTTGACTGTTTACTAAGTGCAAAGCAATAGATGCGGCCTCATCAGCCGTCAGCTTGACACCAACTTCTTCTTCAATAATATGAAGAGCATGCTGCGCTACTTCATATTCAAGCTTATAATATTTACGAATTTCCCAAAAGAGTGCGTTTTTCAATTCAATTCCTTGTTCATGACGACTAATGGCGAAGCTAATATGATCAGTTAAGGCAACATACAAATAATCATCCAATTTGTATGGGAGCTGTGATTTCGCATAGTCTAAAATTTTGGAGGAAATATTTAAATATACTTCAGACGTATCACGAAGCAAGGTTGCTAGCTTCTCTGATACTCCTTGACTTTCCAAAATAAAGGTCTTTTCTATTTTATCTGTCTCAACTAGTTGTCCCACTTTCTTCTGAAACGCAAGGCCCTTCCCCATAATAACAAGCTCTTGATTGTGTTCATTATTCGCGACAACAACATTATTATTAAGTACCTTTTTAATTTTCAACGATGTTCCCCCCTTGCCTTTAATGATCTATATACACCTCAACATCCTCATGACCTTTCCATCATCGCACCCTTTCCATTTCATTATAAACGCACCTTCGAGGTTTATTCGCTCAAGAGGACGATAAGGTATAAAAAAAACCTAAATTTGTATACAGAAATCCCTAGGATCTCTATACAAACTTAGGTTTTGCCTGCCGAACAGTAACAATCCTTATGTCATTTGCACAAATGTAATCGTTTTCTTTATTGATCTCATTTTATTTTTAACATAATTAGTTGACTATTGTCAAGGTGAATTAGGAGTAAAGTCACAGAAATCAAAAAGAACAAGGGAATCCTGTTTCCTCTAAATTAGGAAAACGTCGCTTATCGAGCAGAAAAAGGAATCCTCGTTCCGCTATTAAAGCTAAATAAGTCCAAACAGAGCCATAAAAGCCGGAATAGAGGCATAAGGGAGTCGTAACGACAAGAAAATTAAAATAAAGGAAAAATAGAGTCATGACAAGCCCTAAGAAAAACTCCCTCTATGAGCCTTTAAATCACTCTATTCAAACTCCTGCAAATACTCTGCAAGTGCAAGCACCGATAACGATTGTCCATAAGGCATTGGAGTAATCTTAATTTCTTTGTAAAAATCAAGGGTATCGCCCATGCCCGTTCCAACTGATACCTTTTGGACAGCTCCTTCTTCATTGATTTCGTTGACAAGTCCTTCAACCGATTGTAAGCCGAGTTCTTTATACTTCTCATCAATGTAGCCTTTATGAACTGATTTTAAAATACCATAAGCAAAGCCCGCTGTTGCGGATGCTTCTAAATAAGACGTATCATCGTTAATAAGTGTATGCCATAAGCCACTTTCATGCTGATGTTCCGCTAATGCTTCGACTTGTCTGTTTAACGTATCAATTAGAAAGGCTCTGAAGCCGTCACCTTCTTCTAGCTCTAAGATTTCAATGATTTCAGGGATCGCAATCGTTATCCAGCAGTTTCCTCTTGCCCATAACGCTTCGGCATAGTGATGATTCTCTTCAAAGGTCCATCCGTGAAACCAAAGGCCAGTTTTACGATCGCTCAAATATTTAATATGAATGAGGAATTGCTTCTTCGCCTCTTCAATATAATCTAGACGGTTTAAAAGCATGCCGATTTTCGCCAACGGTAGTACAGTCATCATTAACGTATCGTCCCAAAGCTGATTTTTGTTCTCTGGCCCGTACGTCATATGCTGCAACCCGTCTTCCTTTGTTCGTGGCATATCGTTCATCACCCATTCAGCCCATTCTTCTAGATGAGGAACTAGTTCCTTATCATTCGTATCTTCATATATAAGGGCTAATGTAAGTAGGGGCGCCATCGTATTCACATTTTTCGGAGGTACACCTTCTTCAAAACGATCCTGAAACCAATCCGTTACAATGCGTAGTGCCTTATCATCCTTCGTTAATCGCCAATATTTATAAATACCGTAAAGTCCAACGCCCTGTGGCCAATTCCACACCTTCCAACTCTTATCATCAACGACTAACCCATCAAAGTTTAGCAGAAATTCTCCTGTATCATCTTGAATGGTCGTTAAATTCGTCATGAGTAAATCAATTTGTTGAACAACTTGATCTCGATTCATCTTTTTTCACCCTTTCTCTTACAGTTTAAAATGATAGAACACGGTATTCATAAGCACCAATTTCTAATCGGCCTTCTGGTACCTTCTCTTTCGTCAGCGCATCAATCGCCACTGTCGGAATCGTGACACGTCCGCCTTGACCATCCATATTAATAATCACCCACGACTGCTTACCATCGTCAGCGATTCGTGGAGCGACAACTGTTCCACTTGTCACATCTGTTCGCACAGTGATCCTTACATCTGTTGCATAATGATCAATGACCGTCTTTAATAATGAGTCTCCTTCTTCTCCTACAGGTAAAGACCCAAGATGAACGATTTTCCCTTTGCCAACCTTTGATTCCGTTATAAATGCTTTCCCATTTGAGTTTCCACCTTCAATTGTACCGACAGCTGTTTCTTCATCATACTCAAACACCGTACTCCACAATCCTAATGGCGCGCTCTCTCCAAAAGCATGCCCAATTGAACCCGTTCCATCGATAGGATATGTGTACAACGCTTCCACTTCAGCGATTTCTTCAAGCACACCAAGTGCGGCGATTGTATGAATCGTATGCTCTTTCGTTCGCCCTCCACTTAACGGTCCTATGATCCACGTTCCACCATTTTTCACAAAATCAACTGCCTGCTTTCGATAGTCATCTGAAATATATGGCAGAAATGGGGTAAACAATAGCTTATACCCTTCTAAACTAACCTTTTCTGGAATAACATCACGATGAACGCCCAAAGACACAAAATGATTATAAAAATTCGTCACCAATGCCCTGAAATCCATTTGTTGCAACGGCTCCGTTTGGAAAAAAGCTTTCGCCTGATCTGAATACGTGATAGCGACCTCCGCCTGCTGTGGCTTGGTTGTAGTAATGAAAGGTTCTATTTGCTTTTTCATCTCTTCCACTTCTTGAACAGCTTGAAAGCCGATCGTTGGTTTCCCCCATGCACTAATGACCGAACCGTGAGGCTGCTCACAACCCGCACGCTGCTGCCTCCATAACCAATAACAAAATGCCTCACCACCTAGTGCGTAGCCGCCACAGCCTCTGCACGTAAATAACCGTTAGCATGAGGACTCGCATAGCTTTCAAGCGACGCAGCATAAGACGTGCTCGTTTCCATAATCCAAAAATTCCGACCTTTTTTAAAGTTTCTCCATAAATCACAATTCATTAAATACGAAGCTCGGTTCTCTTGAGTCGCGTATGTATCAAAGGAGGCAAAGTCAAGATTTTCAAATAGACGTTCATTATCAACCGAAAAAGGAATATTACTGTTATGCGTAATCGGTGCATCTGAATATTGGCGAATGATATTAGCCTGACTATCAGAGAATTCCGCAATCTTTTCCATGGAAAACTGGCGATACATCGTACTTAGTGAAGAATTATGAAGAAAAGGAGCTGGTCCTGGCTGTGGCACTTGATCGAAGGAATAATAATACTCACTCCAAATTTTCGTCCCCCATGCTTCATTTAATTGTTCAATTGTCTCATAACGTTCCTCTAACCATTGGTGCCACAACGTCCGGCACGTTTCGCACATACACTCACTCACATGGCATTTAAATTCATTATCAATTTGCCAACCGATAACCCCTGGTAACGAACCAATCGCTTTAGCAATATGCTCAGTGATTTCATTCGCTTTTTTCCGAAAGTACGGATGGTTCGTACATGAATGCTGACGTGAACCATGCCCCATCACTTTCCCCTCATCGTTTACATACATTCGTTCTGGATGATTATGTGTATACCAAATCGGAGGAGTAGGTGTTGGCGTGCACATCACCGTCTCAATTCCATTTTCATATAACTTATTTATCATATCGACGAAGAAGCTAATATCTATGTTCCCTTCCTCTGGCTCCATCGTATGCCAAGCGAACTCCCCCATTCGCGCTACGTTAATTCCTGCTTCCTTCATAAGCTTAATATCTTCTTCTATGACTTGTTCGTCCCAAAGCTCAGGATAATAAGCTGCACCATGATAGAGCTTATTTGCCATATTCACCACTCCGTTCTTGTCTTTTTTACTTAACAAATGAGTACACATTCTCGACCTATCCTATCAATCACTTTGAATACGCTTACTTTTTTCTATTAAGTTGTACGTATTTCACCGTTCCGAATCATAGATAGCTAGTATAACAACGTTTCATCTCACTGTTCATATAAGAAATATTCAATAAAATGGTATCATACGGTATACATCGTGTCTAATGAAGAAAGCTCTAAAAACTTTTGAAAAACAACAATTTACAAACCATATTTTTTAACTAATGCATCATATTCATCGCGAGTAATCGTCATAACCCCACCATGCTTCGAATGAACAGGAATATCAAGCCCCTCTTCCTTTTTTGTGAATTGCCCCGTATTCAAATCATTTGTGTAGTAAGGGAAATACTTTTTCTCAACTGCGTAATGATCCAATAAGAGACACCATTTATCCTCGTTCTTTAATTTAAAGCATGCCGGTCCCTCGACACCAACGACTTGATTTAAATTCGTTTCAATTTCTTGAAATTCTCCAAGTAATGAATCTGATCTTTCCATTGTAATACTTTTAACCGTTTCATCTTTGGAAAAACGATAATACACGCCATCTTCTTCAATAATCGTCGTATCAATCACGTCGTTCTGTCGTTCAATATATATTTCGGGCTTTGTAAACTCTTTAAAATCGTTCGTTTTCGCATAATAGATTCGTTGCTTTTCTGCTCCAAACCTTTCTCTTGATGCCCAAAATACGAGAAAATCATCATATTCCTTATCATAGATCGCTTCAGGCGCCCAAACACACCCTGCCGTTTCTGGTCCAACGTTCACCAATCGTTGCTTCGACCACTCTATTAAATCACTTGATTCCCAAACGACGATATGCTGACTGCCTGACCTTTGTACCTCATCCCAGTCTTTACGGTAATGCATTGATAAATCAGTACCAATTATATAGAACTTCCCTTCCTTAGGAGAACGAATAATAAATGGATCTCTCACACCCTTATCCCCTAACATAGACGTTAGAACTGGCTTTTTATTATTCAGCGTTCTCCACTTAATACCATCCTTACTCACAGAAAAATAAACCTGCTCTGAATTAGAACTACCAATATCTTGATGAATAAAATGGACAAATAAATAAGCATCAAATGACTCAGACTTCCATCCATGTGTCATACAAAACCCCTCCAATACATTTGGTTGGTTAACTCTATTAAAACGTTATCATTATTTAGATGGTTAAACAAGATTAGGGTTTTAATACTGGATTGTATTGTTAAAGGTTTTTTAAAATGTAGCTTCATCTTTTCTTTAACTCATGCAACATACACATCATTTAATGAAAATAAGTAAATACTACATAAAAAAAAGCTTAAAGGATAGTGATATTTCATGAATTTTATTTGGGAATCCATTGTCATGATTTTCACCGGATTTCTGCTACTAAGAGTTTCAGGTCGTAAATCAATTGCACAAATGACGATAACAACAACGATTGTCATGATTTCAATTGGCGCCATTATTGTTCAACCGATTATAGAAGATAGTGTTATCAAAACAATGATCACGATCGCCATATTTATAAGCATATTAGTTTTCATTGAATATCTACAAATGAAGTTTAATTCTCTTGAGAAATTATTTACTGGCAAAGCTATCTCCATTATTGAGGACGGCCAAATTCATTTACAAAATTTAATGAAGATCCGACTCACAATAGATAAATTAGAAATGCAAATACGTCAGCAAAGAATTTCTAATATTTCTGATATAAAAAATGCCACGATTGAACCAAATGGACAACTGGGGTATGAGCTCTTTCCTGATTCAAAACCTTTAACTGTCGGAGAATTTAAAAAGTTGATGGGAGGAACAGTCCAACTACAAAACCAATCGCCCGATGTAGATGGTAGCCTTTTCTATGAGATTAAAAACCGAAATCATGCTATCCCAAATCCTGATGAGTTAAAGTAACATCCAACTATTCTCTGCAACAGTTCCTAAGTTAAAACGAACACATTCAATTTAGCTCGCAAACGAGAATACTCCTTTTTCATTTTGGACACCTTATAGTAAAGTGAGATGATAATGGTTTAACAAAGGAGTTCCTATGAAAAAAATTCAATCCAATTCCATAAACTACACCCTTTTAGTCATTGTTTGGGTCATAACCATTATAAGTTTATTTAAATTTGTACCTCGCAATAAAATAAGACAAGCAAGCATGATATATCTGTTCAAGCAGCTTTTAACGTGGTTATTCGGGTTAATCGTTGTCGAATTCAAGCTTATACAATATCCGAAACGATTATTTAAAAGAGCTAACGCTACTAGCTTTACATTTGAGTATTTTGTCTTTCCTAGCATTTGTATCATTTTCAATTTGTACTATCCAATAACAAAAAGTTTATCTATTAAGTTGCTTTACCACATTCTATACTCAGCTTCAATGACAGGAATCGAACTATTATTTGAAAGGTTCACATTACTTATTAAGTATACAAATTGGAAATGGTACTATACTTTCATTTCATTAACCTTCACTTTTTATTTATCTAGAGTGTATTATCAATGGTTTTTTAAAACAAAACGTAATCCCTTTAGCATGTAACATGATTATTTTTACTAATAGTATTTTAGCCAAATCCGATATAAACGGTCATCATTCTCATCAGGTTCTCCTCTTCCGTCTGTATTGTTGCTTATAAAATAGAGAGAATTACCATTAACATACACATCACGCACTCTGCCAATATCACTAATCACTTCTCTCTGTTCACCTGTTTCAAGATCAAATTCCAATACAGCTTCCCCTCGTAATGTCGCAACATATAGCTTCCCGTCATAATAGTCCATACCTGAAGGTGCCCATGTTTCTTCACTTCCTGATGTGAAAAGAGGAGACAGCATCTCCTCCTTTTCTTCACGTCCTTCAATTATTGGCCAGCCATAATTTTGCCCTGACTTAATTTCATTGATTTCATCATTTGCTGTTTGTCCGTGCTCACTTGAATACATTGTCCCATTTGATGACCATGTTAACCCTTGGGGATTACGATGTCCGTAGCTATAGACATATGAATTCGGAAAGGGATTATCGTCGGGAATGGAGCCATCTAAGTTCATTCTTAATATTTTCCCACCTAGTGAATCACGATCTTGAGCGATTTGAGGCTCGGCCGCATCACCTGTTGCTACATAGAGCTTTTCATCAGGTCCGATTTTGATTCTCCCACCATGATGAACATTTCCGCTCGGAATATGGTCAAGAAGGACACTTTCTTCTTGCCATACGTTATCTTCTAAACGAAGGGTAACAACACGATTAAACTGACCATCCTCATCTTCATACGTATAATAAGCATAAGCCAATTGCGTTTCCAGGAATTGTGGATCCAACACTACTCCTAGCAACCCTGCTTCAGCCGCTGTAGCTAATTCCTTTTCCAGATGAACAGATTGTGCTTCTGTTTCTCCATCCTCTACTTTGACAATATTCCCAGGCCTCTCAGACAAGTAAATCGTATTTTCAGACTTTTCAATTGCCCAAGGTATATCTAAATCCTCTGCAATGATTTCATATCCATTAACTGTTTGACTCTCTTCTTCATCTTCTACAGCGATTTCTCCTCCATTGACTGGTTTGCTCTCTTCCGACTTCATGTTCGGTTGATCATTTGCAAAACATCCTAATAGGAAAAGGATACTGAACAAAGGTATAACGAAATATTTTTTCATTTTTGCTCCTTCCCTTTCTTTATTAATTTCACTGACAACCATTTATATCGACTTTTCCTTGTATTTTAAATAATAGTCAATACTTTCTATTACCCTCTATACAATAAAACGAAACTATTAAAATAAAAGAAACATAAAAAAATAAGAAACATTTATGATTCTCTACTCATCCCCCAGGGTTAAAGCATACACCGATTTTTATTTTCACAGAAAAAACGCGATAGCGTCGCGTTGCGCTGAGACGTGATAACGCTTTACTTTTTTCATGAAAGTGAGGGCAGCGATTCGACCTCCCCTTCCTTTCTCTGTCCACTGGAGAGAACATCAAAAGCGAACAAAAAAAGGAATCCTCCTGCCTTTAAATTAGGAAATCCAGCTTCCTGAGAAGAAAAAGGAATCCTTATTCCACTATTTGAGCTAAACAAGGACAAAAGAAGGAATAAAACCCGTAATAGAGGCATGAGGAGACCGTAACAACAGTAAAAAGGGACATACAGAGTGAATAGAGGAACGAGGATCACACATATCGCACGAGGTCACCTGCCTCGTCATCGTACTCTGTTCTTTCCCTTCTCAGAGCGTGAAAGAGCACAACAATAAGGAATCCTCCTGCCCCTAATGAAAGAAAACAACGTAGCATAAATATACAAGCACATGACCTATCTATGACCACGTCACGTCTCCATCTATCCCTTCGCTGTCCACCGGAGAGATTCCTCTTGGAAACGACTTATAAATTCCGATTATATAAAAAATAAGAAAGCCCTTCTCTACTAGGACTTTCCTGTTATATATCTTGCTCTTAAGAGTGTTAATGACACATTTTAACTCTTCGCTGCGAAAATTCATAATGAAGGGGGAAAACGCTCTCAACTTCTCACTCACATTCAAGTGTAAAAGAAGCAAGACTAGCTCTTCCACTTCCTCTGTAAGTAATATATATTGCTTGTATACCGTCTGGAACAGCTATATCAGAAGAGTATTCAGTCCATACATTTGTAAATTGAACAGGTATACTTCCAAGCGCTTCACCATTCCATGATGTTTTCACTTCAAATGTACCATTACAATAACCTCTAACCTTGAGCTTGACTTTGTTGACTCCTTGGCAATCAAAATATTTAAATCCTGCTGTTGCAGAATCAGTCATATTAGCGATATACCCGATTTCTTCATCGCCATCTTTTCCATCCTGGGTTATTTTCGGAAATTGGCTATTCATCCATAGATCACCTGTATACTTTTCCTCATCACGACAGAAGAGATTACATGCAATGTATGCTGGATATTCTCCTCTACCGATCAGTGGGCCAGAATTAGAACCACATGATGTCATTTCTACTTGAGGAATTGTACCATCACTTAAAATTTCAATTGGCTCGATACAGCCTTGACGACTAAAGTTGGACCCATTTGTATGTCTATGATAGAAAATATACCATTTGTCATTAATAGGAATTATACTTCCGTGATTATTACCTCCATAAAACATCGGTTGATCTGCTGGCTTATACGTATCAATATGCAGATCATTATTACTCACGATCACACCTTGATAGACAAAGCCTTTCGTCGGATGCTTACTAGTGGCGTAACACAATTCATGCATAACGATAGAGGAATAGATGAGATAATAAGTATCTCCCTTCTTCCGTATAGAAGGTGCTTCAAAAAATTCATGCTGCTCAAAGCTACTTCCAGAACTATATGGCTCACTTGGCATAACAAATACTGGTTCCTCCAAAATCGTTAGCATATCCGGACCAAGAACCGTTGCCATAGCCCCACTTCTTGATTTATCACCTACTGCACAAAATCCAGTATATAGGTATGTTTTATCTCCTTCAGTCAATACACCGGGATCAAATTGCGGCTCATCTCCCTCTCTTTCCCCTAGACGCACTCCATCTGAATCATGCACATATCCATAAAATTCGTACTTCCCTGCGGGTGTGTCACAAACTGCTACAGATACAACTGGCACCTTATCAAGCACATAGTATAAATAATACCTTCCGTCTGTTCCTACAGTAACATCAGGGGCATAAAGACACATTCTCCCGTCAGGATTTAGGGGATCATCTGTTTTTTTATATATGACCCCTTCATAGCGCCAATCAGCTAAATCCTCAATTGGTGCAGACCAGCATACGTAATCATTTAAACAATAGGCATGTCCATTAAACCGATCATGCGACCCATATACATAGACTCTGTCATTAAATACATAAGGTTCACCATCAGGAATGTATTCCCATGATGGAAGATAAGGATTAAATCCTTGCTTTCTCATTTAAACACCTCATTTTTCAGATTACTAGTTTCCATGTAAAGCTTAACAGATATTTCATTTCCGTTATATATTATTTTTTTCTGCACAGATACAGGGTTATGATTATCGTTAATAACGGATACGAATGATTGAATCTGTATAAGGAGAAAAAGTGATTAGACCTTTCGCACACTCAATTAATAGATCATCCTCATATTGTTTATAGCGTAATACGTGTTCATCATATCTTCCTCCCCTCCAATTAATTACATGTCAATGACAAAAATCGCCGGTAGAACCGGCGTTAAACTTTTTATAATTGAGAGTTATCATAGGCTTCCTGCATGACTTCAAGATACCGGTTTAGATTAAGCTGTTCAAAGCCTTGAACATAGGATTCCCATTCTGTCTCTAGATCCTTTGATCCAGTAATAAATTGTATGGAATTCTGTTCTACATAATCCTGAATATTCGTTTGAATCATCGCAAGTTCATCAGCAACATCAGGGTCAATCCATACGGCCCAATGTGGAAATACTTCAGAAGGTTCTTTTCCTTCATATAAATGTGTGGCCTCCTGTAATCTTCGCTCATATCCTTCTCCTGTATAAATATCTGTTGCTTGGACAAGTCCATCCCTAAATTCCCTTGAATGATAATACTGTGATAACGACTCCCAGCGATCATTTCGTGGATTTTCATCATCTTCGAGTGGAATTTGCGCTACAATAGGTTCTACATTTTCCTCAATCGCTACTTCCCCTTCAACAGGTTCTCTCCAACTTAACTCTTTTTCACCATAAAAACTACGAATTCTCCCTTCCTCTGAAAACATATAGTCAACTAACTTAATAGCAGCAACCTGAACTTCATCACTTGCATTATTTGTTAACACAAATGCTCCACCCGGCGTACTTGGGAAATTATACGTAGCATATTCAGAATTTGGTCCTTTTAGTGGAGCAATGGCATCATAGTGCTTAGAATATTCCTCATTTGTCACAAACATACCTGGATGCATCGCTGTAGACGCTCCTAATATTTGAGCTTCCGAATTATTACCTAACTGTTGATGCGCTTCAATATTTTGAGAGAATGCCCCTTGGTCTATTAACCCTTCTTCATATAAAGAATGGATATAAGCCAACCCTTCCCTCCACTCTTCTTTATTGGCTGCAAATTCCACGCTGTCTCCATTCAACAGCAACCGCGTTCTTGAGTCATCATAAATAAAGCCATTCATTAAATACGGAATGATCGAGGATTCAATTAGGCTAGGTGACCCACTTAACGGGACCTCATCTGCAATACCATTTCCATTAGGATCTTGTGTCTTAAACGCTGTTAATACATCTCTAAGCTCTTCTGGTGTTGTCGGCACTTCAAGATCTAACGTTTCAAGCCACTCTGTATTAATCCAAAATTTATTGCCATATGAGCAATGGAAACACTCGTTCAAATGAGGCAATCCATAAATATTCCCGTCTGGTGCCGTTATCATCGACTCATAATATGGATGATCGTCGATGACTTGTTTAATATTTGGAGCATGTTGTTCAATTAATTCATTTAAGGGAAGAACGACCCCTTGCCTACCGTAACGAAGTAAGTCGGTCTGCGAAAATTGATCTACCCAAGGAATAAGAAGAAAAAGATCAGGATAATCACCACTAGAAAGTGCTATATTCCTTACCTCACTTGCTGAAGTCCCATCATATGTCGTTACTTGCCAATCAAACTCAATGTTAAATTTCTCTTCTACTAATTTCGTAAAAGAATTAGTTGCTAAATCTGTTTCCGCATTTTGTGGGGCAAAAACTTTAATATGAACCGGTTCATCTCCATTTTCCTCTTGTGTCCCATCTGTCTCATTTGAACTACAGCCAACTAGAACGATACTCATAACCATTACGAGCGATAAAATAAGCGCCATTGTCCTTTTCATTGAATTCATCCCCTTTTCATTTAAATCGTGAACCATTAAAAATCTACTACATGTATTTATAAGAAATCTCATATACGTTTTAGCATCACTCCTTCCACTATCTCATTTAGCCAAGCTGCTATTAGCCTTTTACTGAACCAATCATCATCCCTTTGACAAAATGACGCTGAACAAATGGATAAATGAGCATAACAGGCAAACTTGCAGCAACGATTAAAGAATATTTCATCAAATCAGCTAACTGCTGTCTTTCTAACATCTCAGAAGCATCCATTCCAGCAGATCCTGTATTCAAAATAATAATATTTCGAAGCACTAATTGAAGTGGATGAAGATCTGGACTTTTCAAGTAAATTAAAGCATCGAAGTAAGCATTCCACTGCCCTACTGCATACATCAGAACGAGAACAGCAATAATAGGCTTAGCTAACGGCAAGACGACTGACCATAAGAAACGGATATCACTACATCCATCTATTTCACTAGCCTCCACCAATTCATCTGGTATAGACGTTTGGAAAAATGTTCGCGCAATAATCACTTGCCAAACAGCAATAGCATTTGGAATTAACAGAGCCCACCTCGTATCAATCATTCCTAATGACTGCACAACAAGGTATGTAGGAATTAACCCTCCATAAAAAAGCATCGTGAATACGATAAAAATCATCAGAAAGCTTCTTCCAAAAAATGTTTTTCGAGATAACGGATACGCAATCAAAACAGTCAATGTCACACTAATAACCGTCCCAAAAACGGTATAAAACAGTGAATTCAAATACCCTGTTACAACTTGAGGATTGTTAAAAATAACTTCATAACCCTTAAATGATAATTCAACTGGGTATAACCATACTCTTCCAGATGAAACAGCGTCTGGACTACTTAAAGATGCACTAACAATATAAATGAGTGGATATAATACAGTGATCAACACCAATATGAGAAAAACGTACACAAACGTAAGAAATACCCGATCCACAAATGATTCTTTGATTTTGCTTTTTGCTTCAACCATTGTTCAATCCCCCTATTACCATAAACTACTATTAGAAAATTTCCGTGCGAAAGCGTTAACACTTACGAGTAAAATGAGATTAATAACTGAATTAAACAAACCAACGGCTGTTGCAAAGCTAAAGTTTGCATTTAATAAACCTACTTTATAAACATAGGTTGCAATAACCTCAGATGTTTGCAGATTAAGAGGATTTTGTAGTAAAAATACTTTTTCAAATCCGATTGCCATTATATTACCAACACTTAAAATAAGAATAATCGTCGCAACAGGTACAATACTAGGCAAATCAATATAGATGATTTTTTGAAGCCGTGTCGCTCCATCAACTTTAGCGGCTTCATAATGAGACGGATCAACACTTGAGAGTGCAGCTAAATAAATGATGGCTGAGTACCCAGCTAGCTGCCATACATCAGACCATACATAAATATCTCTAAAAAGATCTGGCCTACCTAGAAAATTAATTGATTCGAGCCCAAAGTATCCTAAAATTTTATTGACTATTCCAAGTCTAGGAGAAAACATTAATGTTAGCATTGAAACAATAATAACGGTTGAAATAAAATAAGGTGCATACGTGACCATTTGAATCGTCTTTTTAAAGAAGCCATTTTTGATTTCATTTAATGCTAATGCTAAAATAATCGGAATAGGAAAACCGACTGCAAGTGAGTACACACTTAGCACAAACGTATTCCTTATCAGATCCCAAAATTGAGGGTTATGAAAAAACAATTGGAAGTGTTTCAACCCTACCCAGTCACTTCCCCATATCCCTTGGACAACATTATAGTCTTTAAAAGCAATAATTGAATTAACCATCGGTATATATTTAAAGATGATAAAATATAAAACCGGAGGAATAATTAATAAATAAAATTGCCAATGCCTATTAAAGGATTTTTTAGCTTTTCTCCACATCGTTTGCTTGGCTCCAAGTTCCTTTACCGAAATTGTAGAAGGATTGTCTACCTCCACTTTCAAATGAACCACCCCAATCAATTTTGTAAACGCTAACAATAAAATGTTGAGTTGAATGTACCACGACCTTCAACATTTTAAATAGGTACAATTAAAATCAAAAGGGACAGTTAAGGAAATTTCTTTGCACAGCCTGATACCACAAGGGAAAAATCATAAGGTACAATTGATATGTAAAGGTACAGTAAGCTTCAATCTCTTCATTTAAATAATAAAAAAAGTCCATACATCAAAGCTCTAACGGTGAGGACACACCCCTCCACCATTAGAGCTCAAATGTTTTCTTTCCATGCTTTTCATTTAGCTGTTTTATGAACGTTTCTCTAGTTCTAATATGTTATTCTCCCAAGAATCTACCTGATAAGCTTGTCTATAAGCTTTCGGTGTTACATGTATAACCCTTTTAAATGCTCTTCTAAAAGAATGGGACGAATTATAACCAACCTCTAACGATATCTCTTCAATGGTTTTGTTCGTTGTACTAAGCAACTCAGAAGCTTTGTTCATACGTAACGTTTCAATATAATCTGAAAGATATTGACCTAACTTTTGCTTAAAAAGCTGAGAAACAAATTTCTCGGGTAAACCTACTTCTTCAGAGATCCGATACAAACATAGGTCAGGATCACCATAGTTTTCTTCCAAAAACTCAATAATCATTTTTACAGCCTGATCATCCATTTCTTTCTTTCTATTGTTTATTAAGCCGCAATATTCGTTGATCACAAATTCAAATTCTTCCCAAACTTGTGTAACGCCCAACTTCAATTGAATTTGTAACACTTTATTTATCAATATTTTCAACTCTTCTGTCCCCTTATAGACAGTTGAATGAAATGCTTTTATAAATGTCGATTTTATTTCTTCGAGTAACTGCCTACGATTTGTGGGGAAAGCTCTTTTTCACATAAATTTTCATGAAAGGTTTGCTTTAATATGTCTTTCGCATCACTTGCTTCTCCCGCATTTAGCAAATTAATTAAGCGAAGCTCAAGATCAATTGGATAATAAAAGATGTTTGTCTCCCTAGCAATATCTTTATACCAGATCATTTTTCTTTCATTAATTTTAGTGGAGACCAAATCGAACGCTTCTCTTGCTTCATAATAAGATCGATTGATTTGCTGGTAACCCTTAAATGAGTTCCCAATAAAAGCCGAAACAGCTATACGGTATGACTCTACAACCGATGAAGAGAGGGACTCAATAAGACGAGTAGCTTCATTATTAATAACCTCTTCTTTTTCAGTATCAACCGTAAGAATAAAAGCAACTTTGTCTGAATTTAAGTCAGTCATAAGAATAGATGGTTCTAGTTTTCTAAGTGTACGCTTTAGTATAAACCGCGATGTACTTAATTCATTGTGAATTTCTCTATTTTCCATATCACCATAACCATTTATTTGTAGTATTCCTACAATGCCTACCTCTCCTCTAAAAAAAATCTGTAATTGTTCTGCTCGATTGGCTATTCCCTTTGGAGAATATACTTCTCCATTCAATAAACTCTTTATAAAGGTGTCTTTTAATAATTCATTTTGACTAGACAATTCCTTCTCTAGCGTTTTATTATTTACTATCAGCTTAGAAATATTTCCATGTAAAAAATCAAATTCGCTTTTATGGTTAGAAGGGTCTGAACCAAATTGCTCTTTTACTACATGTAAGAGATTATTAATAGGTGTACTTTCTTTGTGTGCAAGTAGCAAGCAAATAAAAACCCCTATAAATAACGTGCTACCTGTTACAGCCCACGTTATTTGCTTAATCATTTTCGCTTTTTTCATTAATCCCTCTTTAGGAATTCCCGCAACGTAATTCCAACCATTAAAGCCTGACTCAATTGATATGAGCATCTCCTCATTATCTTCTAGCTCAAAGGTTGAATTGATATCGCTTTCTAGCTTGCTAATAATATCCCCTATTCCGTCTTCACCAATCCCCATCATAGTGAGAGGGTTGCCTTCTTTATCAGCAATAAAAGCCCACCCTCCATACTGCTTCGTTAAGCCTTCGAGTAGTACACCAATTTGCTGATGATCAATGGTGACAACTGCTGTACCTAATGATTCGGAAAATGTATTAAAAGGAAGTGATTGAACATAGGTAATAACCGATAGATTTCTTTTATTACTTGAATATGAACGAAGTGGAATGATTTCTCCTTGATGGTTCGCTTCCAAAATCGTCTTTTTCCATTCATCATAAGAAAGGTGATCATAATGATACAGCTCATAAAAATGGTCCGCTCTAAAGTAAACGGAACCACCCTTAAGTACAGCATCATAATTTTTGAAATATAAATAAAAATCATCCAAAAAATCATTAGAATGTGCATAAGTGGAAATATAACGCGAAGTTTCTAGTAAACTATACACATCAAGCTGATACGAATCCTTCTTTGCCAATAGATGTCGATTAAAATTATTAAGAGCAAGCTGCCTTGTAAATCTGTCTATCTCCATTATCCTACTTTCCAAAATTTCCTTGCTTTTGTTTAAAATCAACTCACTCGACTCAATCGAACTTTCTTTAGCAACATTTACCGAAACTTGATAGGATATTACACCCGTAATCAGTGGAAATAATAAAATGACCATATATGATATAAAGTATCTTCTAAATGTCTTAGATAATCGATTGTTTAAAGACAAGAAATCCCCTCCTAAACAAGAGAAAACGCTTTCATTATCCGATTAAATCCACTTCCCTACTAAAAATCCACATTCACTTTTTCAGCTTGTGTGCCCATTCTGTCCATTTATCTCATTCATACCCTAAACTTCAACCAAAGCTTTTATCATAGTAGAATCTGCCTTTAAACTTTCTGGAAAATCTTGAATCATATTTTCAAATAAAAACCTATGAGTAATATACTTTTGCATATTATACTTTCTTGTTCTTAACACTTTATAGACATGTTCAAAGTCTTCCCTCGTTGCATTTCGGCTCCCCATTAAAGTCGTTTCTCTTTTGTGAAAATCTGGATCGTAAAATTGAATGTTATCCTCAATTAAACCAACATAAACAACTTTCCCTCCAAAAGAACTATATTCAAATGATTGTTCCATTGAATGTTTATTACCAGTAGCATCAAAAACGATGTCTGCCATATGACCAGCTGTTATTTTTTCAACCTGAAGAATAGGATCTAAATGAGCATCTACCGTATCTTCAATCCTAAGCCATTCTTTGCAAAATTGAAGACGATTTGTATTCATATCTACACTAATAACGGTTGCACCTAATTCTTTTGCAAAAAGCATAATACCTAATCCAATCGGCCCTGCACCTACAACAGCTATTGTATCGCTTTTATTCATTCCGCTTCTTCTAACAGCATGAGCACCAATAGCTAATGGTTCCATTAAAGCTGCTTCATCGTATGACAAGTCATTCACCTTTACAAGGTGAGAAATAGGAACAGTCATATACTCTTGCATCCCACCATCAATATGAACACCTGTCACCTTAAGAGCTTGACAGCAATTTGTTTTTCCTCGTTTACATGCCTTACAATCCCCGCAATAGTGATAAGGAATAATCGCCACTTTATCATGAACATTCCAATCATTTTCATTTATTCCGATTTCTTCGATCACACCTGAAAGCTCATGTCCTAAAACTCTTGGATAACGAAAAAATGGTTGTACTCCACTATACGCATGAATATCTGTTCCACAAATCCCAATGCGCTTAATTCTTATTAATGCGTGACCAGGTTTTATAGCTGGTTTTTCAGTGTCTACCATTATCAATTGTCCTGGCTTCTCACACCTAATTTGCTTCAAATTTATACACCTCCTATGCTAGAAATAGCTTGATGGTATTCTTTTTTGCCGCTTGGCCAAGTACGGTTTTGTATTGGGGCGAGTCTTTTGTGTACTTCTTCTATTAACTCCTTATTCATAGGTTCCTTGAGCCAATTAATATTTTTTACTATATTCGTTTCACTTGCCGTACTTATTAATGTCGTAGGAATATGACGATTAGAAGTTGAAAATTGAATAGCGAGCTTTGCTATATCTTCTCCTTGTTCTTTACAATAAGCAGCTGTTTCTTTACATAACTCAATGATTTCTCGATCAGCAGGATGCCAATCAGCTATCGGTCCATTATGCAATAAACCCATAGATAAAGGGGATGCATTTACTAATCCAATACCTTTCTTCTCCAATAACGGTACTAATTCTAAGAGTGAAGTATCATTTAACGAATAGTGACAGTAAGAGAGAATCAAATCTAAAGAAACATCTTCTATTATTTTTGTGAAAACAGGTAAAGGTAAGGCAGACACTCCGTAAAATCTAATCTTTCCTTCCTTTTTAAGCTGTTGCATCGCTGGAATACCTTCCTCAATCACCTGTGCATAATCACCAAATTCAATATCATGCAAAAATAATAGATCTAAGTAATCGGTATGAAGTCGTTCTAAACTTTCTTCTGCGCTGCGAATAATCCTTTTATAGGAAAAATCAAAATCTTCTTTGCCATACCTACCCGCTTTAGAGGACAAAACAATCTCGTATCTGTTTAGCTCCAACATTGCTTTACCTAATGTCGCTTCTGCTTTAGTTAGGCCATAATAAGGGGAAACATCAATATAATTAATTCCATGGTCTACAGCTGTTTTCACCGTTTTTATACCTTCTTTTTCACTCACTTCTCGAAACACAGAACCTAACGATGATGCCCCAAAACTAAGTGAAGATACGGACAAACCTGTATTTCCTAAACTCCTATATTCCATCGTCTTCTACACCTACTTTACTAATTGATAAAATTCACTAGCATTCTCACCAAAGAGCTTTTGCAATTCTTGACTATTTAATTGATTCGCCAAATTTTTTATTATAATATCAATTGTATCTTTATATGTACCTGCCATAAGACAAACAGGCCAATCACTTCCATACATTAACCGATTAATACTAAAAAGCTTTAGAGCAGCAGTTAAATAAGGGTGAAAATCGTTCCAACGCCAATCTGTTGAAGCTTCCGTTATTAAGCCAGAGGTTTTACAATAAAGATTAGAGTAATTTGATAACGCTTTCACGTTAGTGAACCAATTTTCAAACGATCTATTAGAAATATTAGCTTCCCTAGATGATCTATCACGCCCCTTAGGGTAGGTACTATTTCCATTAATTGATTCAAAGTATCTAACTGATCATGCGTCACTAATAAATCTACAGGTAATTGAATGGCTTCGAAATATTTAAAAGCCTTTACATAAGGCGGACTCAAAATAATCGTTTCATCATCCATGTCTTGAATCATCACTCGGATACCCGCAAATTTTTGATAACTCTTGTAAATTTCTAATTGTTTTGTATAATTAGCTTCAGCCAAATCTAGCCAACCAACAACGGCAGCTATCGTATCTTCTGTTTGACTTAGCTCTAATAGAAACATCGTTTCATCAACAGTTGGTGCAGCCTGTACCAAAATGGTTTTATTTATTTTGTGATTCTTTAAATGTGGAAGTAAATCGGCTGGACTATAATCGCGATACATCCGTTTATTATCTGGCTTTATCCACCCATAGTCATTTCGACTCATTTTCCAATAATGCTGATGTGCATCGATCCTCATCTATGAAGGGCCCCCAATCACTCATTTTTTTTATCATAACAGTTAAAATAAGTTTTATTAATTGCGTAATATGATATATCTATACCTTTATTTAACCTCTATGCTATAATTCATTTATTCCTACTACAAAGGTGAGATTGATGATCGTAAGAAAAAAGATACCATCGGACGTGAACTTTCCATTCATTTTAATCGATCAAGATACGAAGAAGCCTGAACAAGAACTTCCATCACACCTCCATGATTGGCATGAATTAATATATATACATAAGGGAAAGGGCGAATTCTACATTCATAATCGTTCTTTTAAAGTCATGTCCGGAGATTTTGTCATCATTCCACAAAACACCGTACATTTTAGTAATCCAGATGCTACTGAGCTTATTACGTCAACGATTATTTATTTCGACCCTCACTTACTTGAGTATCCTCAATGTATAGACAAACCTACATGTTTAAATATGTTGAATAATCAAGTCGATTTCATATACACGATTTCACCTGAACAGGCGCTAACGTTTGAGCATATTCTTCATCAAATAAAAGAAGAAATGACGCTAAAGAAGATTGACTACAAAATGGCGATTACACTTTTACTTCATATGTTGTTACTATCTATCTATCGTCACACGATACCTACTAAAGGTCACGTTGACACTTCTCCAGTCCCTTGGCTAAACGAAAGTATCAACCATATTTCGTCTCATTTTCAATCTTCGCTGTCACTAACATTCTTGGCAAAGCAAGCATCTGTTTCGCCACCTCATTATAGCAGGGAATTCAAAAGGCAAATGGGGGTAAATGTAAAGGAGTTTATTATCACTAAACGAATTTCTTATGTTAAGAAGGAATTAAGAGAGAGCCATGATACTGTAGAAACTATTGCTAAAAAAGCAGGGTTTCAAAGTATGCCGTACTTTTTTCGTACCTTTAATAAATATACTGGCACCACACCAAATTCTTTTCGTAAAAGAACAAGCCTTTGATTACTTCATTTCTACTATAAAAAATAGTAGTACAAGCCATGAACGGGGGCTGTACTACTAAAGGTAGTGTTCATTTCATTTATCAAGGTTATGAAATTGCATGAAGAAGTCGGGCTAGTGCTTCGTTAATCGGCGTAACTGGACGACCGAGTACTTTCTCAAAATCAGTGCTTTCAACTTCTAATGAACCGTTCCGAATGCTTCCTTGAATTCCTACTACAATCGGAATCACAAAATCAGGTAAACCTAATCCTTTCATGATCTGTGCATATTCTTCATCTCCTACTTGTTGTACAGGTATTTCTTTACCTAATACATGACCAAGAGCTAATGCCAATTCTTCTTGTGTTAATAGAGGACCAGAAAGTTCATACACTGTATTTTCATGACCGTTTCCAATAAGGACAGCTGCTGCTGCATCTGCGTAATCTTGTTGCAATGCCCAACCTACTTTCCCTAACCCAGCAGAAGTTACCCATGGAGATCCCGCGATAGCCCCTTGAATGCTTCCGATTTCGTTTTCTAAATACCAATTGTTACGCAAGAACGAATATGGGATACCAGTCTTAATAATGGCGTCTTCTGCAGCAACATGAGGAGGAGCCATTACATTTTTACTTTCCTGTGCATTTGCTAAACTTGTGTAAGCAATAAATTTCACCCCTGCACGTTCAGCCGCTTCAACTGCATGAGTATGTTGAAGAACCCTAGTGTCATTGTCACCATCAGCAGAAATAATTAATAACCGATCTACCCCTGAAAAAGCATGATCTAATGATTCAGGATGATCAAAATCACCTTGACGAACTTCCACACCACGGCTACGAAGCCCTTCTGCTTTCTCTGGTTTTCGCACACTCACTGCTAAATCACTTGCCGGTATAGACTTCAATAATGAATCTACCACCTTTGAACCTAATTTCCCCGTTGCTCCTGTAACTAATATTTTCATTGCCTATTTCCTCCCTTTTGGATCTTATTGTAACCACTTTAATTACATGTAATCATTTTAGTTACTTGTAGTCCATTTGTCAACAGCTACATGCTAATTAGTATTTTGTTCGTAATTTGTTATAATAAACTTGTAACCATTTTAATTACAGATGAGAAATGATTAAATAATGAAATAGTTATAAAAAGGGTGGTGACTACTCATGTCCATCAGTAGCCGATTCTCTGTCGGAATTCATATATTGACTCTAATTGAATTTAATAAAAAAGGAGTAACAACTTCTGAATTTATAGCTTCCAGTGTTAACACGAACCCTGCTGTAATAAGAAAACTAATGGGAATGTTAAAAAAAGCTGGTTTAATAGAGGTACAGCCAGGGATTCCAGGGGCTAAACTAGCCAAAGAACGATCAGATATTACACTGTTTGACGTTTATAAAGCTGTGAATGTTGTACAGGAGAATGAGTTATTCAGCATACATGAAAATTCTAATCCAAATTGCCCTGTAGGCAGGAATATCCAGAATACAGTTGAACAATTATTCATAACAGCCCAACTGGCAATGGAAAAGGTTTTGAAAAGTCTTACGTTAGAAGATGTTATGCAGGATGTTGTTACTCAAGAGAATAGCTGTTAAAAAGTCAGCTCATAGGAATGTCTTCAGCCTATCGACAAAGCCGCGCAAAAGTGCGATAGTCGATAGGTTTTTTAGTTAGGAAAGTGCGACTTGTCTATAAGCGGAAAATTCCGTGTATCATTTCTCAGTTAAGAAAGTATTCCTTACAATCGATGACTATTATAGAAGTACCATTATAGTAATATTGGTCCGCCTTGTACCGCATCATTACACCGTTCACAATCAAAATTACCGCAATGAGTTATAAGCGGATTCTCTTTAATTGCTAATTGTGTCACGTCGAGAATTGACTTTGTATTGAAAATACGCCAAAAACTTTTATCAACTGTTACATTTTTTGTCATGCCAGAAACCAATTGGTCTAATTTATGGAATCCCTCTGAACATCCCCCGACTTCAACCAATATTGTTGAACCATTCGTATCTTTTGCCCATCGACGAAACAACTGTCTTCCAGCCATTTCTTCTGCGAGATGAAGTAAAGTTAGTCTTTCTAAGCCTACTCCCATGAGTATAACACTACCATTTAACTCAACCAGTTTCTTTAATGGTCCATAAACATTTGTTGGAGATTGCTCAGATATTAACTCTTTCGCAAGAGGTCCGATACTTGCAAAAGAGTTAAGTGGATGATTTCCACGTTTACGACCCTTCATAGTAAGGATCGATTTTGGGATGGCACCCATATCTGTATCGACTTGATTCGTTTCACATGTATATATTTTATCATTTGACTCTTCATTCATACACCAACTATAATCACCACATCCATTACGAGCTGGCCTTAGATTTTCAGGTGGAACAACGGAAAAGTCATATGAAAATGTGGGAACTAGTATTGTACAGCCCAGATCTAGAAAACCTTTAATGATCGCTTTTGCTCCTCCTTCTACCCAACCAAATGATCGTAATGATGAATGAAGACATACAGGTTTATTTGAAAGCCCTAATTTATGTAATGTGTCAGTAATCGCATTATACATGATTCATTCTCCCCCTAAAAAAAAGATATCTACCTTCATTGAAACCTTATTCTAAAAAATGACCACAAAGAAATTGGAACAGATATCTAATTTAAGAATTTTTGTTCTCTTTTAACTAAAATACATTTGATGGTATTATAAAAAGGCTTGTTCTTAAGAAATCATTCCATCGAATAATTGGAGGTTTTGATTTGAATGTCATAAAAAAAATAACGACCAAACATTTCTTACTAGTTATCATATTATCCTTATCTTTTCTGGCTTCCATCGTCTTTGTTAACAACAATTATTCTTTATATGACCAACCCATTGCCGAAGTTATCGAAACAGAGTTACAAGAGACAACTGAAATTATTGATATGTACGGAAATGAAGATCGTATATACACACAGGAAATAAACGCAATATTAAAAAATGGTGAAGACAAAGGAAAGCTCATCTCTCTAACTAATGAATATTCCTTATCTAAAGCTTATGATCACGAATATAAAGTAGGGCAACACGTTTTTGTATCGATGACTACAATGGAAGAAGAAAACACAGCATTAACAGGGATGATAAAAGATGTTAAACGTGATACATATTTAGTAGTAGTTGCCTGGATTTTCATCTTCACTTTAATCATTATTGGAAAGAAACAAGGACTATTTTCTATTTTAAGTTTAGCCATAAATGCGCTCTTGTTATCTTTTGCCTTAGATATATATATCAATCATTCAGACATAAGTCTTGTACTTATATGCGCATTCAGTATTATTGTATTTACTGTTATTTCTCTCTTACTCGTTAACGGGTTTAATGAAAAAACATTTTCAGCGATTGTAGCTACCCTTTTTGCTACTTTCATCTCGCTGCTTATTACGTATGTTATTATTCAAGTAACGGCAGAAAATGGACTTAGGTATGAGGGGATGCAATTTATAACTCGACCTTATCAAATGGTATTTATGGCAGGATTGTTCCTCGGTTCTCTTGGAGCTGTTATGGACGTAGCGATAACGATGTCCTCTTCTATATTTGGATTATACGAAAAGAATAATAACATTTCAGTAAAAGTACTAAAAACTTCAGGAATGGAAATTGGAAAAGACATTATGGGAACGATGACAAATATTTTATTTTTTGTCTATATTAGTGGTTCCATCCCAATGCTTATTTTGTATTTAAAAAATCATTCTCCACTAGGGTTTACCCTTTCCATGAACCTTTCCTTGGAATTGGCCCGGGCTTTAGCTGGTGGTATTGGAATCGTGTTAACCATCCCGATTGCTATTTATACGACGATATTTTTCATTCAGAGAAAGAGGGCAGGAGCATGAATACTTTGTTCGTACTATCAGCGATTCTCTTTCTATTAATGGCCTTCATTGGTGGTGGAAAAGGGGTAAGATCTTTTTTAGCTATCTTCTTCAATTTTGGCGTCCTTATCGTGTTTATCTTTATTATGAACGACCCAAATGTCAATCTCATTATCTTAACATTAATGGCATGTACAGTGATAAGTTGTATTAATTTATTTTATATTAATGGCTGGAACATTAAAACAAAAACAGCTTTCATTTCGAGTGTTTTTACTACCGTTCTATTACTGTTT
Source organism: Halalkalibacter hemicellulosilyticusJCM 9152 (assembly GCF_000513115.1). GTDB lineage: Bacteria > Bacillota > Bacilli > Bacillales > Bacillaceae_D > Halalkalibacter > Halalkalibacter hemicellulosilyticus. The sequence continues at coordinate 10,823 of NZ_BAUU01000010.1, read as the reverse complement.
TTCATTTTCATTGTAACAAATAAAGCGATGATTCAAGGGTTTGGAGGAGAAGAAATTGAAGAGCTTAGTATGTTTTCCCTTCATATTGGAATCGATTTTGTTAAAGTTGGAGCTGCTGTCATTATTATGAGCACAATTGGGGCAATCATTGATACAGCGATCTCTATTTCCTCTCCAATGCGTGAGATCCATTACCATAATCCATCTATTAGTCGAAAAGACTTATTCTCATCCGGATTAAATATTGGGAGAGATATTCTCGGAACAAGTACGAATACGTTATTTTTTGCCTTCTTTGGAGGGTACTTAGCATTGCTTATTTGGTTTAAAGATTTATCCTATTCACTAGGCGAGATTGTCAATTCTAAAATATTTAGTGCTGAGATGATTACCATTCTTTGTGCTGGCATTGGCGTAACACTCGTTATTCCGATTACCTCTTGGATTACTGCTTATTTCTTAGTGAAAGCGGACAAGAATAACGAAACAATTGATTAGCGTTTATGCTTAGGTTAAAAACGCCATTAAAAGGCTTAGAGTAACTCGATCTTTAAGCCTTTTATGGTTAGCTCTTTACTTTAAGTAGACTGGCTCACATTTTAATGAAAACATCAAGAACTACCTAACCTAAAACATAAAGCTTCCAAACATTGATACTAAACGATTTCATATTATACCATCCATTTTTGATAACAATATATCAAGAATTGTTTAACTTAATAGTGAATACCGTTCCTACACTAACCATACTTTTGATTTGTATTGTTCCACCATGTCGTTCAATAATTTGCTTAGTAATGGCTAACCCTAATCCGCTACCACCGTATTTCGTGGAACGCGATTTGTCAACTCGATAAAAACGGTCCCATATATAGAAGATCCTTAGCTGGAATTCCTTCGCCATCGTCTTCAATTTCAATTACTATTTCTTTGTTTCTCTTCTCTAATCTAACTTGTATTTTCCCATTTAGGTTGTGTGTCTAATACTATTATTCAAAAGGTTAAGTAAGGCTCTTTCAAACTGATCTGGATCAATGTTAGCAAGAAGAGTGGGGTAGGCGTATGAAAAGAGTATGTCTATTTTCTTATCCTCAGTAGCTAATGTTACTTTCTTTTTAACTTCTTGTATGAAATCAACAATATCGATTTCCTGAATATTCAACAAAATTTTCCCTTCCTCTAACTTCATTAATTGAAACATATCATTTACTAAATTTTCCATTCGTGCAGCTTCTTGATGAATAATTGTCGCCTGCTCATGAACAAGGCCTTCTTCAACCTTCTGATCTCTTAACAATGCAGCATAGCCTTTAATATATGTTAATGGTGTTCGGATGTCATGAGAGATGTTGGTTAGAAATTGTTGTCTTGTATCTCTATACTCTTTAAGTTGTCTTGCCATAGTAGAAATATGTCTTAATAAATCGGCTATTTCGTCATTTCCCTTACTAGAAAGTTGGACATCAAAGTTCCCTTTTGCTATTTGCTTTGTCAAATCCCGTGCGTTCGTAACTGGCAGCGTAATCTTTTTTGATAAAAAAATTGTTAACATACCCGAAAATAAAAGTGTAATCAACCCCATTGACATTGTAATACCTAAAAGAGTTAACCTAGCTTCTTCAAAGCTACCAGTATCTTGGTCAATAAATAGATACCCTGCCGACTCTTCGTTGATCTTGAACGGTTCGTATGACCAAATATGGGGAATATGTTCGGTCATGGTGTTAACAAATTCTGTTTTTTCATGCGAGCGTTTAGAAAGACTAACAATCCAACTTTTATATCGATCAATCATTTCCTTTGAAACTTGTTGGGTACTATTTTGAACATTAAAATTTGCATCAAAAATAATAAATATATTATCTTGGTTTCTTTTTTCCATAATCATCACATGTTCAAGCGTTTCTGGCATCGTATGCAATTCTACTACTTCGCGGTGTGCAGCAAGTCTATGCTCAACTTCCTCCTGGAGTTGGGTTTTGTAAAATGATTTCGAAACAGTGTAAAAAGAAAAACTCATAATGACTATGATTAATACAATAGACAAAAGAACAAGTAAGCTCACTTTAGTCGACAATTTCATATACTTAATCCCTCTATTTGAGGAACTTTATAACCAATCCCCCACACAGTCTCCACGACAGTGTTGTCAAGCCCGGCTGTACGTTGAAGCAAAGTCATATACATATGGGAACCGAAGTTATATACATAAGAGAAATTTCACTTAAATAGCATCATTATTCTCTATCTGTTGGGAATCAAAGTTATATACATACCGAAAGCGATGACGCAAACTCATATGCATTCTCGTGTGTCCTTTTTAAGAATAGTAATTGGTAAATCTTTTTTATTTATTCAATCAGCTATTTTATTTAATATTAGTGTAAAGGTCTTACTAAATAAAAAGGTTGGTTGATTACCATGGCCCTTAGCTCAGAAAATAAAGATAAAACATTAAATAGTTTTCCTTGGTTTGTAAAAGAATATTTTGATAACAGTAATCTAGTAACACAAACCAAAGAAGGTTATATTATTGATCTTCTAACATTTTTTAATTGGCTATCGAATTCAAAGCTAAATAACTGTTTAATTTCGGAAGTTTCTCTTAAAGATCTCCAAAATCTTAAGGCTCGTGATATAGTGCAATTTAAAAAATACTTAGAGACAAATATCTTCAATCCTAGAAATAATAAATCTGGTCTGAGCGATTCTGCAGTTTCACGCAAGCTATCTGCATTGAGTTCACTTTTTAATTATCTAGCTTATAAAGCAGAGTTTGATGATGGTGAACCTTATCTGAATTACAATGCTGTCTCTCACATTAGAATAACCAAAGTTAAAAATGAAAATATCAATAGTATTAAAAAGCTCGATGACTCACTATTTCTTACTGAAGAAGAATATAACAAATTCAGGACTTTTATAGTGAAAGATTATGAATTAATGATTAAGAACAATAGACAGTTGCTTTTATATCAGCGTAATAAAGAACGCGATATTGCCATTATATCTTTACTATTGGAAAGTGGATTACGTGTAAAGGAGCTCACTAATCTGCAATTAGAGAATTTAGATTTAGAAAAAAATAAAATAATTACTAATGACTGCACTCGAAGCACTGCCGTCTTACCTGAACAAGCAAAGGTAGATTTAGAAAACTATCTTAAGGTTCGAAAGGTGCGTTATAATCCCAATGAAAATGTAGTTGATGTATTCATAACCAGGTATTCTCAAAGTGCGAAGTCACTTAGTGTTAGAGCAGTTCAAAATATAATCGACAAGTATGCTGAAGCTTTTGGAATGGTTGGACTTACTGCACAAAGACTAAGGTATTCTTTCGCGATTAATTTGTATAAAAGAACAAATGATTTAAGATATGTTAATGATCAACTAGCTCAAAAATCTACAAATTTGAAATGGTTCTATAATAGTTTCGAGGACAATTTATAACATAATTAAATTTCAGTCTTAGGTATATCCATATTATCAACAGCATTTTTCAAATCATCATTCTTAATGTGTGTATATATCATAGTTGTTTGAATAGAAGAATGACCAAGTTGCCTTCTTAGTTTAGGTACATCATTTATTTCCCTATGGTATCTTGTTGCAAAAGAATGTCGCAGTTTATGAACTGAAAGAGAAGGTTTACCATATGCAAGTGCATACTTTTCAACCATTTTTTCAATGGCTCTGGCACTTAACCTTCGAGATGTTCCCTTTGGTCCCATTGGAGCAGATACAAAAAGCGCTTTTACACCTTTCTCGACTTTATACCGTTCGGTTCTTACTGTTAGGTATTCCTGTAAATCGTCCATCGCTAATTTACTAAAATAAACGAATTGCTCTTTGTTCCCTTTACGAATTGCGCGTGCTGTAAATTTGTTAAAATCGATGTCAGCCAAATCTAGGTTTACAACTTCGGATAGTCTAAGGCCTGAACCTAGAATTAATGATATGATGGCTGTATCTCGTTCCTTATTTAAAATATGAAAGTTAAATATTTTTTTGTTGTTTTTATTTATTTGACCGTAATCGTGGGAGATGAACTGCCTAAAGGCTTCATATTCATCTCCCATGAGTATTTTCCCTTCCATTTTATTTGCAGTAGTTTCTATGCTGTCTTTCATTACATTAAAATCTATTTTGGCCATAACATTCCTGCTAATATATGGCTTTAAATCAGGCGTTTCAGCTATATTTTGTAGATAATTGAATAATGATTTTAAGGCTGAAAGTTTACGGTTGACTGTAATTTCTTTGTTTTCCAATACATATTCTAAGAAGCCTAGAAAACTTTCCATTTGTTGTACAGTTAATTTCTCCATTACTTCTAATGGGACCTCTTTGATATTACCTTGATAAATAGATTCAGATATAATCCAATTAAAGAAGATCTTAAAATCATGACAGTAATTCATCAGAGAACTCGAAGAAAGTTTTCTTCTCCTGTGATCAATAAACTCTCCTACGTACCATGGCAAATCCTTAAGTAACTGCTGCATTTTTATATAATGATTTTGTTGCTGTGAATTTATTGCCATATAATCACCTCATTTTAAGTAATTCTATAAATAAGTTTTAAATCCTTTAAATTTCATTACGTAAAAACAACATTTTACGTAATAAATTGAAGGTGATAGCTACATATAGAATTTAGATTTGTTGTTATATGTTCAAAGCCAAAAAGTACGTACAGTAAAGACATGAATTTATGTACCAAAATCTTTAATTGTAATTACCAATCAAAACGGTTCCTTCTCCCTCCATAAACTGTTCTACTAGTACAAAATTTTATGTCTTAGAATTACAATGTACATACGTTATTTGTTTTAATTTAGAGACAAAAAACGTATGTACATTTTTCGTTAGCATTTGATACTTGATATCTTGTACAGATTTTTATATCCTTTTACATTTATATTCATTCAGACTTTAAGCTTTTTCAATGTTTATTTTTATGTTTGTATATAAGCTTTTGTATCTCAGAGTAATGCGATCATTCTCCATTTATGGTAGAAACACGCACCACTGTCCTGCTCATTTAATTTAAGTGTAACATTTCACAATCTAAAAGCCTATGAGATATCCTCAAAGGATGGTCATTATTCTACCATTGCACTAGTAAACCACTAGAAGTATTTTATAAGCGCTAGAACTTTTTTTAAAACATTACGTCTTTATTTCATATCTACAAAATGACTGAGTTGAAAATAGGTGTTTGCACCTGTTTGGACCTGTTTAATTTAACTGCAAATAGGCTTTGCAAAAATCAATCGCCCTGTACTTGTTTGTAATGCCTTCGAAACAACAACAATTACATTCTGCCTATATGTTCTTGGCCATCATCAACTACGATCATTGTCCCATCATTAAGATAGGCAATACCTTGATGATATTCTTTTCCGTGCTTTATAATTTGTACCTTAAGTTTTTCACCGGGTAGGACAATAGGTTTCATTGCATTTGCCAAATCATTAATGTTCAGAACCTTAATACCTTGGAGTTCGCATACTTTATTTAAATTAAAATCATTTGTAATGACGACACCTGGTAAAACTTTTGCTAACTTTACTAGCTTACTATCCACCTCTTGTATATCTGGAAATTTGCCTTCATAGATTTCAATTTCAACATTAGCATGTAAATTGTTTCGTATTTTATTAAGAATATCTAAACCGCGCTGACCACGAATTCGTTTTAATTTATCAGACGAGTCTGCAATATGTTGTAGTTCTCCTAACACAAAATCTGGAATAACTAATGTCCCTTCTATAAAACCCGCCTCACAAATATCTGCAATTCTACCGTCAATAATCACGCTCGTATCGAGAATTTTCATTTCTATTCTGTTTTTCTTATGTGCTCCTTCTTCCGCTTTCTTCTTGTCTTTACTGAAGTGTCTTGTTATAGAAAATAAATTATTTAACTCATGACGTTTCTTAAATCCAATCTGATAACCTAAGTAGCCAATAAAAATCGTTACAAAAATTGGTGAAATTGTACTTACAACAGGAATTTGAATGGCACTAATAGGAATTCCAATTAAATACGCAACGATAAGTCCGAGAATCAATCCCATCGTACCAAATATCACATCCGTTACTGGTGCTTTAATTATGGATTCCTCCATTAGCTTCAATAAATTGACAATATAATGAGTCAGCCCAAATGTCGTATAATAGAAAATAATTACTCCAAAAGCTGTACCTACATAAGGATTTATCAACCATAAAGGTATTTCTCTTAAAACATTACTAATTTCTGGAATGAATAAATAACCTAACGTTCCTCCAATAAATATAAATAATAAATGCACAAGACGGTTTAACACTATTTACCTCCTGCTTTTTCTTTTTGAGGAGTTTTCAACTTTCAACTTTCAACTGTTAGCTGATTTCTGGACTCCACTATCTATTGAACTACTTATAATGACAATTAGGGCACACAATAATTTGTCGAGTTGATTTGCTAAATAGAGAAATAAAGGAGTTCTAACATTTCCGGCAAACTTTTATATATTAATTTACCATTTTTATTGGACTTCAGGAAATTTAGGAAAATCCTATCATTCCTATCACTAGTTCAGAGATTAAACAAATAAAAAGGTCGGTATTTTGCATTTCAGATTATTATTACTGCTTTGTACGAATTGGTCTTTATCTTAATTGTAGACAATAAATTTGAAGAAAACGTGAATTTAAATTTATTAGGGAATACTTATTTTCTTTTTAATATAGTGTTTCTGTTAAATTGCTGATTTCATTAACTCATCTTTTAAAATCCTTTTTATTATTTTCTTGTGGTTAAATCGTGTTCTTCATTTTTAGCAATAATACTCATTGTTTCTTATAAAAACCATTATGATAAATAACACGATATGAATTATAAAAAAGACAACCCTAGTCCTTTTTGGAACCAGAGTCGACTTGAACGTATATATTCGTAATGAATTTTACTCTTTTTCCTGAAATAATGCAGTAGATAAATATCTTTCTCCCGTATCAGGTAAAATAACAACCATAGTTTTGCCCTTGTTTTCAGGGCGTTTACCTAGTACAGAAGCTGCATGAAGAGCTGCACCGGAGGAAATTCCAACTAAGATACCTTCTTCCCTCGCAAGCTTACGCGCAGCTTCAAAAGCCTCCTCATTACTAATCTGAATAACTTCATCATAGCTATCAACATTTAACACCTTTGGAACAAAACCAGCACCTATTCCTTGTATTTTATGAGGCCCCGGATTTCCTCCAGATAAGACAGGAGATGCAAGTGGTTCAACGGCTACAGAAAGGAAAGATGATTTTCGTTTTTTTAGTACTTCTGAGACACCAGTGATCGTCCCACCGGTACCAATCCCGCTAATTAGGATATCAACCTCTCCTTCAGTATCAGCCCAAATTTCTTCGGCCGTGGTTTTTCTATGGATTTCTGGATTAGCCGGATTATCAAACTGTTGTGGCATATACGCATTTGGTGTACTTTCAACTAGTTCGTTAGCTTTTTCAATTGCACCTTTCATTCCTTTTGCTCCCTCTGTTAAAACTAACTCTGCCCCTAGGGCTTTAAGAATATTACGACGTTCAATACTCATCGTTTCAGGCATAACGAGGGTACACTGATAACCTTTGGCTGCACATACATATGCTAGTGCAATTCCCGTATTCCCACTGGTTGGCTCAATTATGACTGTCTCTTTATTAATGAAACCTTGTTCTTCGGCAACACTTATCATCGCAAATCCGATCCGGTCCTTGACACTAGACAATGGATTAAAGTACTCCAGCTTTGCTAAAACTTCAGTACATGTGCTGTCACTAATTTCGTTGAGTCTAACTAAGGGTGTTCTACCGATTAACTCTGTGATGTTTTTAGCTATCTTCGGACGATTTAAATCCACTATGAAACTCCTCCTTAGAATTAATATTTTAATTGTTCATATTTATCATAGGATTAAAATGTGTTGAAACTATGAAAGATATAAAAAATAATAAACTCTTTATGAAAAAACAAAACTTAATCAAACACCTTCAATTGTATCTGTGTTATCCCTACTAATCCGGAAACTTTCTTCGGTTAGTTTATGTCTAAATAAGGTACTCTAAATAAGCTGACATTTACTGTTAATAGTTTTTACGTAATTTACTTTGCCTACTTTTCCCATATCGCGTCATTCCTTGTGGCTTATATACTGACAAGATAATAGTTAAAAACAACACCACTAATCCACCCCCAGCATGAAGAAGTTGGCCCCACAGACCATCAAAGTTAAAAGCACCAGTCTGATGGGTGATATTCGCTAGATAACTAACTGTCGGCATATTTAAAAGCAAAACAACAGTTGCAACTATGGTAAGAAGAAGTTTAAAGAGAATCCAATAATGCCTAAATAAGCCCCAGGCGGTCCCGAGTGACATGACAAGCCCAGTTAGAAAAGAAACGAGTGCTAATGGGACAATGACATACCATCCAATAATCTCCATAGCACTCCACGCAACTCGCCCCGTTTGAACATCTTGCGTTGTCAATGCAGCTATTACGAGAGCTATGTATCCAAATACCGCTCCCAACCAGCCAACTGTAGATGTAATATGTATCGTGAGTGTTAATTTGCGAAACCATGGTACCATAATCATTAATAACTACCTCCGGACGCTAAATGGCGACCTGGTCCATGATCGCCTGTGAAGATCATTATGATAACTAGTACAGCTATGAGGATCACAATGATTCCTATTACCTTAACCCAGGTTGGTGTTCTATGGTTAGAATCAGAGCCGGAATTTTCCATATCCTTATCAATTTTAGTGTCTGATGAAAACTTTTTCATTTAGGTAACCTCCAAATTATAATCTACAGTTAAGTATAACAATTTTTTATGAACATTCGATGAATAGATTTTCTCTTTTTAGCTATCAAAGAACAGATGGTTTATCGAATTCTTCTCTTTCATATGTTATATCCTTTTTCCAATTCCACTAACAAAACACTTAATAATTTTTCATCAAGGAGACACAAACGTGTCGTTCTACAAACTTTCTACAAAATTTATTTATAATATGTGGTTAGAATATAAAATCTAGAGGCGAAATCAAGGAAACTTAGATTTTTGTGATGACTACCTTAGGGAGAGGAATAGCTAAAAAGATATAAAGCAAACAAGAACGAATACTAGCTAATATCCGCATCTTGATATTTAAGATCCTTACAAAAATTGCGTTTTCAAAATATGTGTATAGCTGATTTGTCAGACTTTTATAGCCTCAAAAAGTATAGGAGATGTATTATGATATATGGAATAGAAAGCAGAAGGTTAATTTTTATTCGACATCTAGGCGTAGCGGTATTTTCCGCTATATTGGTTTATTTGTTTTATCTATCTTATTCAGCATGGGGGGTTGTTCCTGCTTTATTCCCAGATTGGGGAGCTGATCATCCATTTTGGAGGGCATGGGCACATGCGGCATTTGTTCTTCTTTTCCTTACCCTGATCATTTCACCAGCTGCCACACTATGGCCCCCTATTAAACGATTGTATTCTTGGAGGCGTGAATTGGGTATATGGTTTGCTGTGTTATCTTTCGGACATGGTTACGCTATATGGGACCGTTGGGCGCGCTGGGATGTGGCAAGATTATTTGGATTTGAATATATGGAAGACGTAGGTGGATATATTCTCTTTAGACCAGAAGTTGGCATAATGAACATGATGGGACTTATAATAGCTCCTATGATCATCTTACTTGTCGTTACTTCTTTTGACGGAGCAGTAAAGTTACTCGGAGCATCTGCGTGGAAGTGGCTTCACACCACATTAGTACATGTTATTTTCTATATTGTTATGATTCGCGGTGTATTGTATCTTTTTTATTTCTTTCAATATTCGCCTCCTAACTGGCGGGCGTATCCTCCAATTTGGTTCTTATATGTTTTTCTTGGGATGGCTATTTTTGTCGTTTTACTTCAGGCGTGCGCCTTTACTAAGACTGTACTCCATCGGAGAGGACGCAAACAAAAGAATGGTATTATCCAGATAGCTGCAGTAATTGGTATAGCCATAATGTTTGCAATGCCTTTGGTGCTAATGACGGGAACGATTGCGTATTTTGACAATCGAACGATAAAAGAACCACCAGAGTTAACACAGGACGTAGAAAATTATGCACAAAATTTTGAAATGGTTATCCATGAAGAAAACCAGAATATTTACATTTGGGCAAAAAATCTTGACAGTGCACCATACTTTCGCCAAATGACCGAAATATCAGGGGAGAAGATTCTGAACCAGATATACCGTTACGACGATCAGACTTTATATATGGAAGAACTAGATGCTGACATGGAGCTTGTTTGGTCTAAAATAGAGAATGTGAGACCAGAAGATATTGGAATTTTAGAAGTTGCCATAGAAACAGGGGGATGGGCAGAACAGTACGGAGCAGGAGAACACAAAATTCCATTTTCTAGTGGAGAATTACAAGTCTCCATTCATAATGTAGGAGAAATCATTCCCGATGCGGTGTTTGAAATTCCCGATGATATTGAATTTAGTTCACCTTAATGAGGTATCCGTAAGTTAATTCTGAAATTATACATTGTAGTGTGGCTATATATGAAGAGCTTGTTTTTACAATCACATTGAATTTGTAGAGACAAGCTCATTTTTTTCATAAAACATGGAATATAGGAATCGATTATAAATCCTTATTCATTACCAACAAATTACTTTCCCACAAAAAAACATTATAATTATATTTCAACGTGTAACACGCTAACTAATTTAATAAAATTATTTTTAAACTTTTGCTAGTCTCTAATTTACA